>NZ_QJJS01000004.1:0-147764 GCF_003201595.1 Sphaerotilus hippei
GCGGGCATCAGCGGGGCGATCCAGCACCTGGCGGGCATGAAGGACTCCAAGGTGATCGTGGCGATCAACAAGGACCCCGAGGCCCCGATCTTCTCCGTGGCCGACTACGGCCTGGAGGCCGATCTGTTCTCCGCCGTGCCGGAACTGGTCGACCGGCTCTGACAGGGCGCCGGGGCAGCACGGCAGAATGCGGGCACCACGCACCGCACGGCGCCTCCAGCCGCCCCGCCCCCATGGACCGACCCATCCTGATCGTCGAGGACGAACCCAAGCTCGCCGCGCTGCTGGCCGACTACCTGCGGGCGGCCGGGCATGCGAGCGTGACCGTCGATGACGGCCTGGCCGTGGGACCGGCCGTGCGCCGGCACGACCCCGCCCTGGTGCTGCTGGACCTGATGCTGCCCGGCCAGGACGGCATGGCGGTGTGCCGCGAGCTGCGCGGCTTCAGCCGGGTGCCGATCATCATGCTGACCGCACGGGTCGACGAGGTCGACCGGCTGCTGGGCCTGGAGCTGGGCGCGGACGACTACCTCTGCAAGCCCTACAGCCCGCGTGAGGTGGTGGCACGGGTCAAGGCCCAGCTGCGCCGGCTGAGCTGGGCCCCGCCCGCCGCGGCCGGGCCCGGCACCGCCGCCGACCCCGGCGGCCTGACGATCGACGACAGCACGCTGCGGGCCAGCCTGGCGCGCCAGCCGCTGGACCTGACGCCGGCCGAGTTCCGCCTGCTGAAGGCGCTGGCCGCCCAGCCGGGGCGGGTGTTCGCGCGCGACCAGCTGCTCGACCAGCTGCACGACGACGGCCGCGCGGTGACCGACCGGGCCGTGGACAGCCACATCCGCAACCTGCGCCGCAAGCTCGAGGCCGCCACCGGCGGCAGCGATCCGATCCGCTCGGTCTACGGCGTCGGCTACGCCTGGGAGTGGCCCGCGGGCTGAGCCCGGCGGGCGGGCCGCGGCTCGCTCACTCAGGCCGCGGGCAGCCGGATCGAGATCCACACGCCGCCCAGCGGCGAGGCCCGGGCGACGATCTCGCCGCCGTGGGCCAGCACGATGTTGCGGCAGATCGCCAGGCCCAGGCCGGCGCCCCCGGTGCTGCGGCTGCGCGAACCGTCGACCCGGAAGAAGCGCTCGAAGAGCTGCGGCAGCGTGTCGGCCGGCACGCCCGGCGCGGTGTCGTGCAGATCGACCTGCCAGCAGGCCCCGTCGGGCTGCACCTCGATGCGGATCCGCCCGGGGGCGTCGGTGTAGCGGCGGCTGTTCTCCAGCAGGTTGTCGAAGAGCTGCTGCAGGCGCCCCTCGTCGGCCGGCACGGTCAGCGGCCCCTCGGGGCACTGCAGCGTCAGCTCCAGGCCGCGCTGCTCGGTGCGATGGCGGTGGGCCTCGACCACCCGCCGCAGCAGCACGCCCAGGTCCAGCGCCCCGAACCGGTAGCTCAGCGCCCCGGCGTCCGACAGGGCCAGCTCGTAGAGGTCATCGACCAGCTGGCCCAGCTGGCGCACCTCGGCCTGCAGCGAGCCGACCGCCGCACGGTCGAAGGGGCGGATGCCATCCTCCAGCGCCTCCAGCTCGCCACGCAGCACCGCCAGCGGCGTGCGCAGCTCGTGCGACACGTCGGCCATGAACTCGCGCCGCAGCGCCTCGTTGCGCTCGAGCGTGCGGGCCAGGTGGTTGAAGTCATGCGCCAGCTGGCCGACCTCGTCGGGGCTGTCGACGTCGACCCGGGTGTCGTGGTGGCCGGCGGCCAGGCGGTGGGTGGCCGCGGCGACCTGCCGCACCGGCGCGGCCAGCCGGCGCGAGGCCCACCAGGCGATCAGCGCGGCCAGCGCCAGGGCCAGCGCGGCCGTGGCGATCGAGGCCTCGCGCTGGCCCTCCTGGAAGCGCCGCGCGCCGCCGTCGGCCACGCTCTGGAACGGCGCCAGCACCAGCCAGCCCACCGTGCGGCCGTCGACCTGGATGGGCTGGCGCAGCATGCTCGCGTCCAGGTCGCGGTAGCCGGCCACCCACTGCTGCTGGGTGTCGAGCAGGCCCAGGCGCTGCACCGCACCGGTCAGGTCGGAGGTCAGCGGCATGCCCGGGCGCACCGGCGCGTTGGCCGGCAGCTCGTCGCCGACCACCGGGCGCAGCAGGCCGAACCAGGCGCGCGGCTCGTTGCGCAGGAATTCCCAGCTGCCGTGGCGCACATAGGCCCGGGCCAGCCGCGGGCCGACGAACTCCAGCCGCTCGGCCGCCACGTCGTTGAGGTAGCCGAGGAAGCCGCGCGTGAAGCTGCGGTGGGTCAGGCCGCCCACCACGCCGACCACCAGGACGGCGGTGGTCAGCACGGCGGCGAACAGGCGGGTGGAGATGCCGATCTTCATGGAAGCGCATTGGGTCAGCAAAGCCGGCGCCCGGCAAGCCCTCGCCAGGCGCCGGCGGGTCTTCAATTTCCCTGCACATTTGGCCCCCAGCATCCGCTCATTCCAGATGGAGCTTGCCGCGATGCCCGAGATGAACACCCCCCGAATCCCCCCCGTGCAGCGGCCCCGGCTGCATACGCTGGCCCTGCTGACGCTGGGCGCCGGTCTGGCCCTGGGCCTGGGCGCCTGCAGCGAGGGCCAGGCACAAGCCCAGGCCGGCAAGAACGCCGGCGCCCCGCCGGCGGCGGTCGAGGTCGGCGTGGTCACGCTGGCGACCCAGCCGCTGACGCTGCGCACCGAGCTGGCCGGCCGCACGGTGGCGATGCAGTCGGCCGAGATCCGGCCGCAGGTCAGCGGCATCCTGCGCCAGCGCCTCTACACCGAAGGCTCGATGGTCAAGGCCGGCCAGGCGCTCTACCAGATCGACGACGCCAGCTACCGCACCGAGCTGGCCAGCGCCCAGGCGGGCGTGGCCCGCGCCGAGGCCACGCTGCAGGCCGCCCAGCTCAAGGCGCGTCGCCAGGACGAGCTGCTGGCCGCCGACGCCGGCACCCGCCAGGACGCCGAGGACGCCCGCGCCAGCCTGGCCCAGGCCCAGGCCGACCTGAAGACCGCGCAGGCCACGCTGGCCACCGCCAGCCTGAACCTGCAGCGCACCCGCATCATCGCCCCGATCAGCGGGCGCATCGACACCTCCGGCGTCAGCACCGGCGCGCTGGTCACGGCCAGCCAGACCACCGCGCTGACGACCGTGCAGCAGCTCGACCCGATCTGGGTCGACGTGCCGCAGAGCAGCGTCGAGATGCTCAAGCTGCGCCGCCAGCTCGCCAGCGGCACGCTCGACAACGGCACGCTGACCATGCGCCTGGTGCTCGAGGACGGCTCGGACTACCCGCACCCCGGCCGGCTCGAGGTCAGCGGCGTGAGCGTCAACACCACCACCGGGGCGGTCAACCTGCGCGCCCGGGTGCCCAACCCCGAGGGCCTGCTGCTGCCGGGCATGTATGTGCGGGCGGTGCTGGACCAGGGCCAGGACCGGGCCGCGCTGCTCGTGCCGCAGGCCGGCATCCGCCGCAACACCCGCGGCGAGGCCACCGCGCTGGTGGTCGGCCAGGACAGCAAGGTCGAGCAGCGGGCCGTCACCGTGGCCGAATCCGTCGCCGGCCAGTGGCGCGTCACGCAGGGCCTGCAGGCCGGTGAACGGCTGATCGTCGAAGGCTCGGGCAAGGTGCGCCCGGGCCAGATCGTGCATGCGGTGGCCCTGTCGGCCAGCGCCCCGGCCGCCGCGGCCTCGGCCACGGTGGCCAGCCGCTGAACCGGGAGCACGACATGGCCAAGTGGTTCATCGACCGACCCATCTTCGCGTGGGTCATCGCCATCGTGATCATGCTCGCCGGCGCGCTGTCTATCCTGCAGCTGCCGCTGGAGCAGTACCCCGACATCGCCCCGACCCGCATCAGCGTCAGCGCCACCTACACCGGCGCCTCGGCGCAGACGGTGGAGGACTCGGTCACCCAGGTGATCGAGCAGAAGATGAAGGGGCTGGACGGGCTGCTGAGCATGTCGAGTTCGTCGAGCTCGTCGGGCTCGGCCAGCGTCTCGCTGAGCTTCGTCGCCGGCACCAATGCCGACGTGGCGCAGATGCAGGTGCAGAACAAGGTGCAGCAGGCGCTGACCCAGCTGCCGCAGGCGGTGCAGAACCAGGGCGTGACGGTCAACAAGTCGGGCACCGACTTCCTGCTGATCGCCAACCTGACCTCCGACGATGCCAGCGTGACGGCCGCCGACATCGGCGACTACATCAGCACCAGCCTGGTCGACCAGATCAGCCGCATCGACGGCGTGGGCGACGTGACCACGCTCGGCTCGAGCTACGCGATGCGCATCTGGCTCGACCCGAAGCAGCTGCGCAAGTACGCGCTGATGCCCTCGGACATCAGCAGCGCGCTGACCGCGCAGAACACCCAGGTCTCGGCCGGCCAGCTCGGCGCGCTGCCCGCGACCAGCGACCAGCAGCTCAACGCCACCATCACCGCCCGCAGCAAGCTGCGCACGGTCGAGGAGTTCCGTGCCGTCGTGGTCAAGTCGGCGACCGACGGCGCCATCGTGCGCCTGGCCGACGTGGCCCGCATCGAGCTGGGCAGCGAGAGCTACACCTTCCAGTCGCGCTACAACGGCCGGCCCTCGGCGGGCATGGGCGTCAAGCTGGCCTCGGGCGCCAACGCGCTGGCGGTGTCGGCGGCGGTCAAGGCCAAGCTCGAGCAGCTCGCGCCCTTCTTCCCCAGCCAGATGAAGGCCGAGATCGGCTACGACACCACGCCCTTCGTGCGCATCTCGGTCAAGGAGGTGGTGATCACGCTGGCCGAGGCCATGGTGCTGGTGGTGCTGATCATGGGCGTGTTCATGCAGAACCTGCGGGCCACGCTGATCCCGGCCATCGCGGTGCCGGTGGTGCTGCTGGGCACCTTCGGCGTGCTGGCGGCCTTCGGCTACTCGATCAACACGCTGACGCTGTTCGGCATGGTGCTGGCCATCGGCCTGCTGGTGGACGACGCCATCGTGGTGGTGGAGAACGTCGAGCGCCTGATGACCGAAGAAGGCCTGTCGCCACGCGAGGCCACGCGCCGCAGCATGGGCGAGATCACCGGCGCGCTGGTGGGCATCTCGCTGGTGCTGTCGGCGGTGTTCATCCCGATGGCCTTCTTCGGCGGCTCCACCGGCGTGATCTACCGCCAGTTCTCGATCACCATCGTCTCGGCCATGGCCCTGAGCGTGCTGGTGGCGCTGACGCTGACCCCGGCGCTGTGCGCCTCGCTGCTGCGGGCCGGTGAGGCCGGCGGCCACCCGGGCGAGGGCGCCCCGCGCGGGCTGGCCGGTCGCTTCTTCGCCGCCTTCAACCGCGGCTTCGAGCGCAGCAGCGGCGGCTACCAGGGCCTGGTGGGGCGCACGCTGCAGCGCGGCGGACGCATGGTGCTGATCTACGCCGTGCTGCTGGGCGGCCTGGCCTACGGCTTCACGCGCCTGCCCACCGCCTTCCTGCCCGACGAGGACCAGGGCCTGCTGATGGCGATGGTGCAGCTGCCCGCCGGCGCCACCGACACCCGCACGAGCGCGGCGCTGCAGCAGGTCGGGGCCTACCTGGCGCGGCAGCCCGAGGTGGCGGGCTACATCTCGCTGCGGGGCATGAGCGGCGACCAGGCCTCGGGCAACCTGTTCATCCGGCTGAAGGACTGGAGCGTGCGCACCGGCGACGGCCAGGGCGCCGCCGCGCTGGCCGGGCGTTTCACCCGCGAGCTGTCGGGCGTGCGGGATGCCCGCGTGTTCGTGATGCTGCCCCCGGCCGTGCGCGGCCTGGGCAGCAACGCCGGCTACACGCTGCAGCTGCAGGACCTGGCCGGCCTGGGCCACGAGGCGCTGGCCGCCGCGCGGGACCAGTTCATCGCCGAGGCCAGCAAGGACACGCGCCTGACCGGCACCCGGGCCAGCGGCCTGGCCGACACCGCCCAGCTGCAGGTCACGATCGACGACCGCAAGGCCTCGGCGCTCGGCCTGGCCACCAGCGACATCAACAGCACGCTGTCGACGGCGCTGGGCGGCAGCTACGTCAACGACTTCATCAACAAGTCGCGCGTCAAGAAGGTCTACGTGCAGGGCGACGCCGACTACCGCATGCAGCCCCAGGACATCCTGGCCTGGCATGTGCGCAACGCCAGCGGCGAGATGGTGCCGTTCAGCGCCTTCGCCACGGTCTCCTGGGCGAGCGGGCCGGCCAAGCTGGAGCGCTACAACGGCATGTCCTCGTTCGAGATCGTCGGCTCGCCGGCCGAGGGCATCAGCTCGGGTGACGCGATGAGCGCGGTCGAGCAGATCATCACGCGCCTGCCCAAGGGCATCGGCTACGAGTGGTCGGGCCAGTCCTACCAGGAGCGGCTGTCGGGATCGCAGGCGCCGGCGCTCTACGCCCTGTCGGTGCTGTTCGTCTTCCTGTGCCTGGCGGCCCTCTACGAGAGCTGGTCGGTGCCGTTCTCGGTGATGCTGGTGGTGCCGCTGGGCATCATCGGCGCGGTGCTCGCCACCTGGATGACCGGGCTGTCCAACGACGTCTACTTCCAGATCGGCCTGCTCACCACCGTCGGCCTGTCGGCCAAGAACGCGATCCTGATCGTCGAGTTCGCGCAGCAGCTCCAGCAGCAGGGCCGCAGCCTGGTCGACGCGACGCTGCAGGCGGTCAAGCTGCGGCTGCGCCCGATCCTGATGACCTCGCTGGCCTTCATGTTCGGCGTGCTGCCGCTCGCGCTGTCGAGCGGGGCCGGCTCGGGCAGCCGGCGCGCGATCGGCACCGGCGTGCTGGGCGGCATGTTCACCGCCACCGTGCTCGGCCTGCTGTTCGTGCCGGTGTTCTACGTGCTGGTGCGCGGCCGCTTCGGCCGCGGCACCTCCCCTTCCTCCACCGCGGAGTGAACAAGATGCGACTGAATCTCTCCCCGATGACCGTGGCCACGCTGCTGGCCCTGGCCCTGCTCGGCGGCTGTGCCAGCCTGGGCGGCCCGGCCGCCGGCGACGGCACGCCGGCGGCCACTGCGGTCGTGCCCGCCACGCTGGCCGCCCCGGCCGTCAGCGGCGGGGCGGCCCTGCCGGGCGACGGCGCCGCGCTGGACTGGCGTCCGCTGGTCCGCGACGACCGCCTGGTGCGGCTGATCGACCAGGCCCTGGTGAACAACCGGGACCTGCGCCTGGCCACGCTGGCCATCGACGCGGCCCGGGCCCAGTACCGCATCACCGACGCCAACCGGCTGCCCACCGTCAACGCCAGCGTGGCCGGCAGTGCCAGCCGCAGCGCGGCCGACCTGTCCGGCGGCACGGCCAGCACCTCGCGCCAGGTCAGCGTCTCGCTGGGCATGGCCGCCTGGGAGCTGGACCTGTGGGGCCGCCTGGCCAGCCTGAAGGACTCGGCGCTGTCCACCTACCTGGCCACCGGGCAGACACGCGCCAGCGTGCAGGCCAGCCTGGTGACCGAGGTGGCCCAGGCCTGGCTGACGCTGGCCGCCGACCGCCAGCGGGAGCTGCTCGCGCGCCAGACGCTCGAGACCCGCCAGCGCAGCCTCGAGCTGACGCAGCGGCGCCAGGCGCTGGGCGTGGCCACCGCGCTCGACCTGGCCAGCGCCCAGGCCAGCGCCGAGACCGCCCGCGGCGACCTCGCCAGCGCGGCCGCCCAGGTCGTGCAGGACCACAACGCGCTGCGCCTGCTGCTCGGGGCCGAGCCCGACGCGGCGCTGCTGCCGGGCGCCGACGGCCGCGAGGCCGATCAGGCCGCCACCTTGCTGACGGTGCCGGCCGATCTGCCCTCGAGCGTGCTGCTGCGCCGCCCGGACGTGCGCTCGGCCGAGCTGACCCTGCAGGCCGCACGGGCCGACGTCGAGGCCGCCCGCGCGGCGCTGTTCCCGACGCTGACGCTGACGGCCTCCGCCGGCACGGCCAGCAACGCGCTGACCGGCCTGTTCGCCGCCGGCAACGGCATCTGGAGCCTGGCGCCGACGCTGAAGCTGCCGATCCTCGACGGCGGCGCGAGCCGCTCGGCGCTGGAGATCGCCCGCATCGGCGAGCAGCAGCAGCGGGCCACCTACGACAAGGCCATCCAGACCGCCTTCAGGGAAGTGGCCGATGCACTGGCGGTGCGGGCCAGCCTGGCCGAGCGCCTGGACGCGCAGCAGCGCCTGGTCGACGCCTACGCCCGCAGCCTCGAGCTGGTCACGCGGCGCCAGCAGGCCGGCGCCGAGAGCACGCTGGCGGTGCTGGACGCGCAGCGCTCGCTCTACAGCGCGCAGCAGGCGCTGATCACGCTGCGCCTGACCGAGCAGGCCAACCGGCTGACGCTGTTCAAGGTGCTGGGCGGCACCTGAGTGCCCTGAAGCGGCGGCGCGCTCATCGCGGGCCGGGCGTGGCCGCCGGCCGGGTCACCACGGCCACGCCGGTCAGCACCAGCGCCCCGGCCAGCAGCAGCCGGGCCGTCAAGGCCTCGCCCAGCAGCAGCACCCCGCCGGCGGCGGCCAGCACCGGCACGCTCAGCTGCAGCGTGGCCGCCTGGGTCGCGGCCAGCCGCGGCAGGATCGAATACCACAGCGCATAACCGGCGGCCGAGGCCAGCGCGCCCGAAGCCAGCGCGTACAGCGTGCCCGGCAGGTCCAGCGACCGCAGCGGCCAGGTCAGCACGCTGCAGGCCAGGGCCGGCACGCACGCGAGGCGGAAATTGACCGCCGTGCTGGCCAGGGCATCGGTCGAGCCACGACCGCGCAGGGAGTACACGCCCCAGGCCACGCCGGCCACCGCCATCAGCGCGGCCGAGCCCGGTGGCGGCGCGGCCACCCCTGGCAGCAGCAGCCACAGCAGCCCGCCGAGCGCCAGCGCCAGCGCCATGCCGGCGAGCGGCCGGGGGCCGGCGCGTTCACCACGGACCAGCCCGATGCCCACCATGGTCACCTGCACCGCGCCGAACAGCAGCAGCGCCCCGGTGGCGGCGGTCAGCCCCTGATAGGCCAGCGAGAAGGCACCGGCATACAGCCACAGCGCCAGGGCCGACGGCCAGTGGCCGCGCAGCGGCACGGGCACGGGCACGGCCGCCCGGCGCCGCATCAGCCAGGCCAGCAGCAGCGCCCCGGACACCAGACGGATCGTGGTGAAGCTGAACGGGTCGATGCCCGTCTGGCGCAGCGCCAGGCGACACAGCAGCGAATTGCCGGCGAAGGCGACCATGGCCAGCGCCATGCCCGCGGGCAGCGGCAGACCGGATCGGCGGGGCTCGGACATCGCGGCTCCTCGTGCAGCGGGCATCAGGACGGGCCGGCATCGCCGGCGGCAGGACCGGACCCCTGCGCCCGGTGCTCAGCGCAGAAGATAGCCCATCACCACCTCGCGCACGTGGGAGATGCGCTCGGCCAGCGCCTTGGGCTGGTCCACCGCCCGCCCGAAGATCACCGACAGCGTGTGGCGGTTGGACAGGTAGAAATAGCACATGCCCGCGATCGAGATGTAGAGCTGCTGCGGGTCGACGCCGCCGCGGAACACGCCGTCGGTGCGGCCGCGCTCGAGCACCGCGCCCAGCGTTACCACCAGCGGCGAGTGCAGCTCCGGGATGCGCCCGGACCGGGCCAGGTGCTGCGCCCGGTGCAGGTTCTCGTCGTTGATCAGCGCGATGAACTCGGGGTGGTCGAGGTAGTACTGCCAGGTGAAATCGACCAGCCGGGTGATGGCCTCGACCGGAGGCAGCTCGCCCAGGTGCAGCTCGGCCTCGGCGCTGCGGATGCCGGCATAGACCTCCTCGAGCACCGCGGTGAAGAGCTGGTCCTTGTTCTTGAAGTAGTAGTAGATCAGCCGCTTGTCCAGCCCGGCGCGCGCGGCCACGTCGTCCAGCCGGGTGCCGCCCAGCCCCTGCTCGGCAAAGGCCGTCCGGGCAGCGGCCAGCAGGGCCTGGCGGGAACGTTCGGCGTCGCGGGTGCGACTCTCGGTGGCGGGGGGACGGGCCATGGCTGCGGGCGGATGCCCGCCCTCGATCTTCACGAAGGCGTGAATTATGCGACCCGGCGGGCCGCCTGCACGCACGACGCGGCCCAGGCCTCGTGCCCCATCGCCCGGGCGCGGGCCTCGTTGGGGATCTCGATGCTGACGGGCAGCCCGGCCGGCAGCCGCGCCAGCAGCGCCTGCAGGGCAATCGCGCCCTCGCCCGGCAGCAGGCGCTCGCAGCGGGCGTCGAAGATCATGCCCTCGACCGTCGCCGGCCCCGGCACGGCCCCGTCGCAGACCTGGACGTAGTGCAGCCAGGCCGGCGGCAGCGCCGCCACCTCGTCGAGCGTGCTGCTCGAGCGCGAGAAATGCAGCGCGTCGATCAGCAGGCCGGCGTTGTCCCGGCCGACCGCACCGACGATGCGGGCCGCCGTCTTCAGGTCGCTGACCGCCGTCCAGGGCATGAACTCCAGGTCGGCGGTCAGCCCGAAGGGGCGGGCCGCGTCGCACAGCGCACCGAAGTGCTCGATCAGCCGGGCCTCGTCGGGATCGTCGCCGGCCACCAGCACGTGGCGCGCCTGCAGCTGGGCACCGACGGCCAGGAAACGCTGCCAGTGCGCCAGCCGGAAGTCCGCGCCGATGCGCACCACCTCGAGGTCGAACACCCGCATGCCGGTGTCGCGCAGCACGGCCAGCGTCTCGCGCAGCAGGGGCGCGTCGTCCATCAGCGGGTGGTGCACGCCGCCCGGGGCGGAGGGCAGCAGGCGCAGGCCCGCCCCGTCACAACCGGTCCGGGCCGCCAGCGCGAGCAGCTGCGGCGGGGTCCGGGTCAGGGCCACCAGCTGGGCCAGGGAGAAGAGTCGCTCTTTCATGGGGCTCGGGGGGCGGACCGGCGGCACCCGCTCACTTCAGCGGCGAGACCGCGGTGGGCAGGTAGATGCCCGACTTCATGTCGGGCATCAGCCAGGCCGGGCCGCCGACCGGCGGCCAGACGCCTTGCCGGACCGCGTCGGCGCGCGCCTTCGAACGCTCGTCGAGGCTGGCCGAGGGCCACAGGTGGGTGATGCGCGGCATGCCGTCGAGCGCATACATCGCCACCGTGCAGGGCGAGATCTCGCAGCGGGCGGGCAGCGCCTTCTGCCAGGCGTCCAGCGTGGGCTGCAGGCCGCCGGTCCTGAGCTCGTAGGAGCGCAGTTCGTAGACCGGACCGAAGGTGCCGGGCGTCACGTCGGGCAGCCACGGGAACGGGGCGTAGCTGTGCAGTTCCAGGTGGGTCAGGAAGTCGGCGCAGCCGAAGGGGTTGGCGGCCAGCAGCGTGCGGCGGCGCTCGGCGCCCAGGTCGGCCTCGGTCTCGAAGCCGCGCAGCACCACGACCTCGTTGAGCGTGCCGATGTCGGCGTACCAGCAGCCCAGCAGCCGGCCCCGGGCCTCGGCCTCGCGGCTGTAGGCCTCGATGGCGGTGGCCGCGGCGGCCGTGGTGCCCAGTCGCAGGGTCAGGGTGGCAAGTTCGTAGAGCATGGGGAGTCCTGGGGTCGAAGGGTGGAGAAGGTCGGAAATTCAGGGCATGACGGACCGGGAGGCGCTGCGCGGTGCCGCGTCCTGCAGCGGCGTGCCGGGGGCCACGCCGGCGGCGTCGTGGGCGATCAGGTAGCCGAAGGTCATCGCCGGGCCGAGCGTGATGCCCCCGCTCGGGTAGCGCCCGCCCATGATGCTGGCCATGTCGTTGCCGCCGGCCCACAGGCCGGCGATGGGTCGGCCCGCCTCGTCCAGCACGCGGCCGCGGGCATCGGTGCGCAGGCCGGCGAAGGTGCCCAGGCTGCCGGGCAGCACGCGCACGGCGTAGAAGGGCCCGTGCTCGATCGGCGCCACGCAGGGGTTGGGCCGCAGGCCGGCGTCGCCGTTGGCGCGGTTGTAGGGCGTCTCGCCGCGGCCGAACTCGGGGTCGCGGCCGTCGCGGGCATGGCGGTTGTGGGCCTGCACGGTCTCGACCAGCGCGGCCGCGTCGATGCCGCAGCGGCGGGCCAGATCGGCCAGATCGTCACCGCGCTGCAGGTAGCCCGAACGCAGCGACGGCGCCAGCGGCACCGGAGCCGGCCGGGCGTGGCCCAGGCCCCAGCGGCGGATGAAGCGGTGGTCGCAGATCAGCCAGGCCTGCACCGGCTCGCCGGGCGGCACGGCGGCGAACAGGCCGCTCATGAAGTCGTGGTAGGAGTCGGCCTCGTTGACGAAGCGCCGGCCCTGCCGGGTCACGGCGATCAGCCCGGGCTTGGCGCGTTCGATCAGGTGCGGGAAGCGGCCCACTCGACCACCGGACTGCGGCACCAGCGACACCGGCGCCCAGGCCGCCACGCTGGCCAGGTCGTCGGCCACGCGGCCCCCGACGGCCTCGCCCAGGCGCAGGCCGTCACCGGTGTTGCTCGGGGGCGCGGCCGACGGGTGGCGGCCCTCGTCGAGCCCGCGGGCGTCCAGCCCGGCCATGCGCCGGGCGTCGTGGGGGAAACCGCCGCAGGCCAGCACCACGCCGCAGCGGGCGTGCACCGTCGTCTGGCTGCCGTCGGGCGCCCCGACCACCGCGCCGCAGACCCGGCCCTGCTCGCTCAGCAGGCGCAGCACCGGCGAGCCCGTGCGCAGGTCCACGCCGCGGTCCAGCGCCGAGCGCATCAGCCGCGCGGCCAGCGCATTGCCGTTGACCAGGTGCATGCCACGGCCGTGCAGCACGATGTCGAGCAGGTGGCGCCCGACACGCTGCAGCACATGCCCCAGCGAGCGCAGCGAACGGGTCGAGTTCATGAAGTGGCGCAGATCGGGTCCGCTGGCGATGCCCATGCCCCAGAGCGAGATCAGGTCCAGCGGCGGGCGCAGGCGGTGCAGGTCGGCGCCGAGCCGGCGGGCGTCGAACGCAGCGGTGCCGAGCTGGCGACCGCCCTCGACCGCCCCGGGCGAGCGGCCGTGGAAGTCCGGGATGGCCTGGCCGTCGATGAAGGCCATCGCCGTGTGGCGGCGGAAGAACTCCACCATCAGCGGCGCATGGTCGAGGAAGGCGTCCACGCGCGCGGCGTCGTGGTGCTCGCCCAGCTCGTGGCGCAGGTAGCGGCGGGGCGCCTCGGGGTCCTCGACGAAGCCGGCCTCGCGGGCCAGCGGGTGGCCGGGCAGCCACATCCAGCCGCCGGACCAGGCGGTGGTACCCCCCAGCACGGCCTCCTTCTCCACCACCCGCACCGACAGGCCCAGCGCCGCGGCCGTGACCGCCGCCGACAGCCCGCCCGCGCCGGAGCCGACGACCAGCAGATCGACCGTCTGCGCCCCGGCGCCGCGGGACCGCGGGCCCTCGGCGTCGGCCCGCGTCGGGGGCCGCGCCGCCGGCTCGTCCGGCGCGCGGCGGTGGGTGGGGGCGTGATCGGCGGTGGAGGCGGACAGGCTCATGGCGGGACTCAGCGGGCGGTGGGGGCCGCGGTCGGCAGCCGGGCTTCGGTGAGCGGGCCGGTCTCGAGCAGGAAATCGACCATGCGCTCGCACACCGCGGCGAACATGCCCGCCCCGACCTGCGTGCGGCAGCCCTTGCTGCGCGCGATCTCGAGCAGCGGGGTCACCGCGGGCATCGTGATCACGTCGCCGACGAACATCGCGCCGTCAAGGTGCTCGGCCATCACCGGCAGCGCATCGCCGGCTCGCATGCCGGCCGGGGTGGCGTTGAACACCACGTCGAAGCCGCGCGGATCGGCCGAGCCGGCCTGCACCCGCTCGCCGTGGCGCTGGGCGAGGCGGCGGATCAGGCCGTCCCGCTTGGGCAGGTCGCCGTCGTGGATGGCCAGCAGCGAGGCCCCGGCCTCCAGCGCCGCCTGGGCGATGGCCGAGCCCGCGCCCCCCGCCCCGGCCAGCAGCACCCGCCGGCCCTCGAGCTCGCAGCCGGCCGAGCGCTGGGCCTCGATGAAACCGAGGCCGTCGGCATGGTCGCCGTGCCAGCGGCCGTCCGGACGGCGGCGCAGCACGTTCACGCCGCCGAGGAAATGCGCCCGCTCGGTCGTGGTGGCGCACAGCGCGTAGGCGTCGAGCTTGTGCGGCACGGTGATGATGAGTCCGTCGAAGTTCTTCGTGCGGCCCAGCGCGGCGACCACGGTGGCCAGGTCGGCGCTGGCCACGTGCAGCGGCACGACGACGGCATTGCAGCCGCGGTCGATCAGGCGCTGCGTCACGCCCGAGGGCGACTTCACCTGGGCGATCGGGTCACCGATGATGCCGATGACACGGGTCGCGCCGCTGAGGGTGTCGGAGATGTTCATGTCGAGGTCTTTCGTCGAGAGGCGTCAGAAGGTGGCGGGGCCCTGGCCCAGGCCGGCGCGGCGGGCGGCATCGCGCCCGGCCAGGCAGCCGAACACCAGGCCCGGGCCCAGCGTGATGCCCGGGCCGGTGTAGACCCCGCCCATCACCGAGCGCATGTCGTTGCCCACCGCGTACAGGCCGGGCAGCGGCCGGCCCTGCCCGTCGAGCAGGCGGGCACCCGCGTCGGTGACCAGGCCGGCGCAGGCGCCGATGTCACCCGGGTAGAGGCGCACGGCGTAGAACGGCGCCTGCGTCAGCGCCCCCAGGCAGGGGTTGGGCCCGGCCCGGCTGGCATCGCCCAGGTGGCGCTGGTAGTCGGTCTCGCCGCGGTGGAAGTCGCTGTCGACGCCCGTGGCGGCCAGGTGGTTGAAACGGGCCACGCTGTCGCGCAGCCCGGCCGCATCGATGCCCAGCCGCTGCGCCAGTTCGTCGAGCGTGGCGCCCTGCGTCAGGTAACCATCGGCCAGGAACGGTTCGAGCCCCTGGCCACCGGGGCGCACCATGCCCATGCCGTAGCGCCGCAGCGCCTCGGCATCGCAGATCAGGCAGGCCGGGATCGCCGGCGTGCGGGCGTGCTCGGCCTGCATCGCCAGGGCGAACAGGTGGTAGGAGGTGCTCTCGTTCAGGAAACGCCGCCCCGCCTGGTTCACGGTGATGAAACCGGGCTTGGCGCGGTCCATCAGGAAGTGCGGGAACACCGCCTGGCTGCCGTCCGCGCGCCGGCGGCGCGACACCGGCGCCCAGAAGGCCGGCGACAGGCCGCTGGCGTCGAACTGCGCCCCGCGCCGCAGCGCGACCTCCTGCGCCGCCCCGGTGTGGCCCGGTGCGGCCGGGCACCAGGCCTCGTCGGCCCCGGGCAGCAGCTCGGCCCGCCGGCGGGGATGCCGGTTGAAACCGCCGCTGGCCCAGATCACGCCACCGGCCACGCGCACCTGGCGTCGCACCGCGCCCGACTGCAGCATGACGGTCGACGAGCCGTCCGCCTGCGGCTGCACCTCGCCGACCTCGGACTGCATCAGCAGCGAGACGCCGGCATGCTGCGCCAGCGAGGCGAGCAGCCGGGCCACCAGGGCATTGCCCATCACCAGCCGGGTGCCGCGCGGGTGGCCGAGCCGGTCCAGCGCATGGCGCCCCAGCAGGCGCAGCGCATGCCGCAGCGAAGCGAAGGAGCGGGTCATGCCCAGCAGGTGGTTGATGTCGGTGCGGTCGACCATCATGCCGCCCAGCACGGTGAACTCCGGGATCGGCGGGCGCAGCAGCGCGAACAGCGGCCCCAGGCGCCGACCGTCGAAGGGCAGCGGCTCGAGGGCCCGTCCGTTGACCGTGGCCCCCGGCAGGTCGCTGAGGTAGTCAGGGTGGCGGGCATACGGCCGCAGCTTGAGCTCGCTGCGTGCCTCCAGGTGCGCCACCACGGCCGCGCCCTGCTGCAGGAAGGCCTCGCGCAGCTCGCGCGGGGCGCGCTCGCCCACCGCGTGGTCGAGGTACAGGCGTGCGGCGTCGAGCGTGTCGGCGGGGTTGACCGCCGCCGCGTGGTGGGTGCCCGGCACCCAGGTGGTGCCGCCCGACCAGGCCGAGGTGCCGCCGACCCAGGCGGTGCGCTCGACCAGCAGCACCCGGGCGCCGTCCAGCGCCGCCCCCAGGGCGGCGGCCAGGCCGGCCGCGCCCGCGCCGATCACCAGCACGTCCAAGGAGGCGCCGCCCTCGGACGGCAGCGTGTTCAGGTCGAGCAGCATGGGACTAGTTCCGGGCCGCGCGGGCCTTGTCGATGGCCGCGAACATGTCCTTGACCAGCGGCTCGCCGACGATGCGGGTGTACTTCTCCACCACCGGGCGGGCCTTCTCCTTCATGCGGGCCAGGTCGGCCGCGGGCAGCTCGTTGACCACCATGCCCCTGGCCTTGAGCTCCTCCAGGCCGCGGGCGTTGCGCTCGCGCGAGATCTGGCGCTGGTATTCCCGCGCCTCGTCGGCCGCGTCCTGCAGGATCTTGCGTTCATCGGCCGAGTAGCCATCCCAGACCTTCTTGCTGAAGATCACCGACTGCGGGTTGTACATGTGACCGGTCATCGAGAAGTACTTCTGCACCTCGTAGAGCTTGTTGTTGACCATGTTGATCACCGGCTGGGTGCCGCCGTCCAGCGCCTTCTGCTCCAGCGCGGTGTAGAGCTCCGGGTAAGGCAGCGGGATCGCGTTGGCGCCCATCGCGTTCATGAAGTCGACGTAGATCGGCGTCTCGATCACGCGGATCTTCAGGCCCTGCAGGTCGTCCAGCTTCGCGATCGGGCGCTTGCTGTTGTGGAAGTGGCGGAAGCCCAGCTCCCAGTACGACAGGCCCACCAGGCCCTTGGGCTCGAGCAGCGCATGCAGCTTGCTGCCGAAGGGGCCGTCGACCACCGAATAGGCCTCCTTCTCGCTGGCGAACACGAAGGGGAAGTCCAGCACGCTCATCTCCTTGACGACACCGGCCAGCAGGCTGGAGTTCATCACGCACATCTCGATCGTGCCGCCCTGCATGCCCGAGACCACCGCCACGTCCTTGCCCAGCACGCCACCGCCGAAGACCTTGACGGTCAGCTTGCCGCCGCTGCGGGCCTTGACGAGCTCCGCGAAGCGCAGCGCCGCGTCGTACTGCGCGCTGCCGGCGCTGGTCTGCATCGCGAACTTCAGCGTGCGTTCCTTGATGTCGGCCGCCATGGCGCCCGTCGCGCCGGCCGCCAGCAGACCGCAGGCCAGAACGGCGGCCACGGTGGACTTGAGTCGATGGAACATGGGGAGTCTCCTGTCTGGATGGATGGTCTCGTTCCCGTGCTCGATGGCAGGAACGTGATCTCATATTAATTCACCAATTGGTGAATAACAAGATTCAGCAGGGCATATGAGTTGATTGTTTACCTGGTGATTTCCCTTGTTTGTGAATAGATGACCGACCACAGAGGCGCGACACGGCGGAGCTGGACCCCTGGAGGGCCTGCATTGCCAGGAATCGGTGCACGCCGGATTGTCCCGATTTCCTGATCAGTCAGTCCCGCCAGAGACGGTTTATCCAGGACAGCGAAACTTCTACAGTGGCAGCCATCACGGCCCTCGTCGCTGCGTCCGTCCCTCCACCAGGAGCGTCTCCCATGCTCGATCACCCCTGCCCGGCAGGCACGCCATGAACGATCTGATCCTCCAGAAACCCGCCCTCGGCCCCGGGCAATCGGCCGAGCTCTTCCTGCTGTTCCACGGCGTGGGGGCCCGTGCGGCCGACCTGGGCGGCGTCGGCGCCAGCCTGGCCGGCAGGCACGCACAGGCCTGGGTCGTGAGTGTGCAGGCCCCCCGGCCCAGCGATCTGGCGCAGGGCTGGCAGTGGTTCTCGGTGCGCGGGGTGACCCCGGAGAACCGCGCGGGCCGGGTGGCCGAGGCCATGCCCGGCTTCGTCCAGTCCGTCCTGGCCTGGCAGAAGGAGACGGGCCTGGACGCCACGAGGACCACGCTCATCGGCTTCTCCCAGGGCGCGATCATGTCGCTGGAGTCCACCCAGCTGGCGCGGCCGATCGCCGGTCGTGTGGCGGCCCTGGCCGGCCGCTTCGCCCTTGCGCCCCGCCAGGCCCCGGGCACGACCCCGATCCACCTGCTGCATGGTGAGGCGGACTCCATCGTGCCGACCTCGTCGTCGATCGACGCGCATGCGCAGCTCCTGGCGCTGGGCGCGAACGTCAGCCTGGACCTCATCCCGGGACTGGGCCACGGCATCGACGCCCGCATGATGGAGCGGCTGCACCACCGGCTGGCCCCGGACCGGAACGGGGCATGACATGAGCACCACCGCCGCGGTGCTGACGTGGCGGGCTGGTCGGCTGACGCTGTCGGAAGGCGACGGCAGGACCACGATCCTGCCCCTCGGGCCGGAGGTGCTCGCCGATCGCCACTGGCCGCAACGCCCCCCGAGCCCGCTCCAGCTGGAGCGCGCCATCGACGAGGTCGAGACGGCCATCGAACAGTCCGGGCTGGTGCACGCGCCCCGTGACCGGCTGCGGCTGGCCGGCCCCTGGTCGGAGCTGATGCCGCAGCGCCTGAGACACGACGGCGACATACGCCGCGACGAGATCGAGAGCGAGTTCTCGAAGCTGGTCTCAGCCGCCCACCGCGGCCCGGGCGAGCCCGTCGAGGCCACTCACCAAGGGGTTCACGCGGCGGCGCTGCTGATGCTGCGTGAACTCATGCATCACCTGGGATTCCAGTGGCTCACGGCCGCCACCTGACGCCGGACCACGGGGCAGACCCTCACTCCGATCCCCTCCCCAGACCTTCCTGGAAGGAAACACCATGCCCGTCGTCCTCCGGCCCGGTGGGATCGATGCCGCGGTCCGGCCTGCGGCGCATCGCCGCATGGCCGTCAGCGCCGGCCGGCCTCGGCGTCCAGCCGCGAACGGACCTCGGTCAGCTGGGCGATGAAACGCTCCAGATCCTGCACCGGCATCGTGCCGAACATGCGGGCGGCCATGGCCTGCTCGTGGTGGGCAAAACGCCCGCAGGCGGCCCGGCCGGCGTCGGTGACCCGCAGCTGCAGGCTGCGCCGGTCGTGCGGATCGACCTCGCGGGTGAGCAGGCCCTGATCCACCAGTTCACGGGTGAGCCGCGCGATCTGGCCCTTGTCGCGGCCGGTGGCCTGCGCCAGGACCTGCTGGCTGACGCCGGGCTGGTGCAGGCACTGGCCGAGGATGCGCAGGTGCATCGGCGCCAGCGTCTCGCCGGCGTCGAGCAGGCACTGGCGCATCCGGCCCTTCAGGGCCTCGAAGGTGTGCAGGAAGGCGGCCATCGCGGCTTCCTGCCGCGTGGTCGGTGATGGGCGGCCGGATTTGGTTGACATTCGCAACTATATCAGGCACATTGTTGACAACATCAACGATCTCTTCCACCCATGAACACAGGCTCGGCCCCGAGGCCCGCATCCCGACTCTCCCGCCTGCGCCGCCTGGCGCCGGTGCTGTGCATTCCTCCGTTGATCGGGCTGGTCCTCACCGGCTTCATCACCTGGGTCAACGTCGGATTCGCCGACGACTTCGTGAGCCGCTGGCTGCGCGGCTTCGTCTCGGCGCTGCCGGTGATGGCGCTGGGCTTTGCCATCATGGGCGTGCTCGGCAGCCTGCTGCAGCGCCATTTCGGGCACCTGCCCGACGTGCTGAAGAAGGTGATGCTGGCCCTGTCGATGGCCTGCACGATGGAGTTCCTGCTGGCCACCGTGGTCACGCTGAGCAACGTCGGCTGGAACGACGGTTACGCCAGCGCCTGGCTGGCCGCCTTCCTGAAGTCGCTGCCCGTGGGCCTGGGCATCGGCCTGCTGATGGGCTTCGTGATCAAGCCGCGCATCGACCGGCTGATGGCACGCGTCTGAGGCCCCGCCGGCGACCGGGCTCAGCCGGGCGGCCCGGCGGTGGCCGGCCGGCGCATCGTGATGGCCCGGAACGGGCATTTCACCGCGCAGTCGCTGCAGCCGGTGCAGCGCTGCGGCTCGTCGAGCACCGCCGACTTCTTCCAGCGCACGGTCTCGAGGCTGAGCAGGTGCGGCTCGCAGGACGCGACGCACCAGCCGCAGCCGGTGCAGCGGTCCGGATCGATCGAGGGCAGGCGACCCGAGCGGCGCGACGCGGCCGGGTCCGCGGCACCCGGCGGGCCCGCGGTCATCGGATCGGCCACGGGCCGGGGAAGGCCGGGCGGGCTTGCGGTCATGGATGCGCACCTCGATGGAGCCAGCCCGCAGCGTAGCGGAAACGGCTCGGGCAGGATTGCAGCGCAAGACCCGGAGTGCATGCCCGGCCCGGGCTGCCTAGACTTCCACCCATGCCCAGCCTGCCAACGCCCGGACCGATGACCCCGGACCTGTTCGACGACGAACCGGTCGAAGCCGCCGCGCCTGAACGGCTCGGCCCGGGCACGCTGCTGCTGCGGGCCGCCGCGCGGGCGCAGGCCGCGGCCCTGCTCGAGGCCGTCGACACCGTGAGCACGGCCGCGCCGTGGCGCCACATGTGCACCCCGGGCGGGCGGCGCCTGTCGGTGGCGATGAGCAACTGCGGCACGCTGGGCTGGACCTCGGACCGGCACGGCTACCGCTACACCCGGCAGGACCCGCAGACCGGCCGGCCGTGGCCCGCGATGCCGGCGATCTTCCTGAGCCTCGCCCGCACCGCGGCGCGGCAGGCCGGCCATGCGGATTTCGAGCCCGACGCCTGCCTGATCAACCTCTACACGCCCGGCACCCGCCTGGGCCTGCACCAGGACCGCGACGAGCGCGACCTGGACGCGCCCATCGTGTCGGTCTCGCTGGGCGTGCCGGCGGTCTTCCTCTTCGGCGGCCTGCAGCGCAGCGATCCGGTCACGCGCCTCGTGCTGGGCGACGGGGACGTGCTCGTCTGGGGCGGGCCCGACCGGCTGCGCCACCACGGCATCGCCCCGCTGAAGCAGGCCTGCCACGCCCGGCTCGGGGCCTGCCGCATCAACCTCACCTTGCGCCGGGCGGGCTGAAGGCGTTCCGATGCGATCGACCCCTCCTTCCTCCGCCCCCTCTCCCGCGCCACCGGACGGCGCCGGCGACGATCCCCGCTGGCTGGCCGTGCAGGCCCGTGACGCCTCGGCCGACGGGCGCTTCGTCTACGCCGTCCGCACCACCGGCGTCTACGCCCGGCCCGGCAGCGCCGCACGCCTGCCCCGGCCGGAGAACGTCGAGTTCTTCGACACGGCCCAGGCCGCCGAAGCCGCGGGCTATCGGGCCAGCCAGCGCCACGCCGCCGACCCCGCGGCCCTGGCCGCGCGGCACGCGGTGCTGGTCGCGGCCGCCTGCCGCCGCATCGAGGCGGCGCAGCAGGCGCTGCCCCTGGCCCGGCTGGCCGATCTGGCCGGCATGAGCGCCTTCCATTTCCACCGCGTCTTCAAGGCCGTCACCGGGCTGACGCCCAAGGCCTACGCCTCGGCCTGGCAGGCCCGCCGGCTGCGGCAGCAGCTCGACGGGCAGGCCTCGGTCACCACCGCGATGAACGAGGCGGGCTTCGGCTCGAGCAGCCGGCTGCACGAGGCCGCCGACCGCATGCTGGGCATGCGCCCCAGCGACTACCGCGCCGGGGGCAGCCGGGCCGACATCCGCTTCGCCGTCGGTGAATGCAGCCTGGGCGCGATCCTGGTCGCCCGCAGCGAGCGGGGCGTGTGTGCCATCCTGCTCGGCGACGATCCCGAGGCGCTGGTGCGGCAGTTGCAGGACCGCTTCTCGAACGCCCGGCTGATCGGCGCGGACGCCGGCTTCGAGCAGTGGGTCGCGCAGGTGGTCGCGCTGGTCGAGGCGCCCGCGCTGGGCCTGGACCTGCCGCTGGACGTGCGGGGCACGGCCTTCCAGGAGCGGGTCTGGCGGGCGCTGCGGCAGGTGCCTGCAGGCACGACGGTGTCCTATGCCGAACTCGCGCAGCGCATCGGCGCGCCCGGCTCGGCGCGGGCGGTCGCCCAGGCCTGCGCGGCCAATGCGCTGGCCGTGGCGATTCCTTGCCACCGGGTGGTGCGCCGCGACGGCGGGCTGTCCGGTTACCGCTGGGGCGTGAAGCGCAAGCGGGAACTGCTGGCCCGTGAAGCCGGCGAGCCGCCGGGGGTCGCCGGCGCCCCACCGGCCGCCGGACCGGAGGAGGTCCTGCCGGACGCACGACAGGCAGCGGCAGGCGGCGACCCGTCGTGAACCCTCCGTCGGGCCGGCTCGCCGCGGTGGCGGGCGGCCAACACGACGGACGGGACCTCAGTCACCCAGCAGCGACAAATCCCGCACCGCGCCCTTGTCGGCCGAGGTGGCCAGCATGGCGTAGGCCTTGAGGGCGGCGGTCACCTTGCGCGGGCGCGGCAGCACGGGCTTCCAGCCCTTGGCATCCTGCTCGGCGCGGCGGCGGGCCAGCTCCTCGTCGCTGACCAGCAGGTTGATGCTGCGCTGGGGGATGTCGATGCGGATCCGGTCGCCCTGGCGCACCAGGCCGATCGCGCCACCGGCGGCCGCTTCGGGCGAGCAGTGGCCGATCGACAGGCCCGAGGTGCCGCCCGAGAAGCGGCCGTCGGTCAGCAGCGCGCAGGCCTTGCCCAGGCCCTTGCTCTTGATGTAGCTGGTCGGGTAGAGCATCTCCTGCATGCCGGGGCCGCCCTTCGGCCCTTCGTAGCGCACGATCACGACGTCGCCGGCCTGGACCTTGTCGGCCAGGATGTCGGCCACGGCCTCGTCCTGCGACTCGGTCACGTAGGCCGAGCCTTCGAACACCAGGATGGACTCGTCCACGCCCGCGGTCTTCACCACGCAGCCGTCCACGGCGATGTTGCCGCGCAGCACGGCCAGGCCACCTTCTTGCGAGAACGCGTGTTCGCCGGAGCGGATGCAGCCTTCGGCGCGGTCCACATCCAGGCTCGGCCAGCGCGTGGCCTGGCTGAACGCGACCTGGGTCGGGATGCCGGCCGGGCCCGCCAGGTAGAAGGTCTTCACGGCGTCAGACGGATTGCGCGCGATGTCCCAGGCGTCCAGCGCGTCCTTCATCGTCTTGCTGTGGATGGTGGGCACGTCGGTGTGCAGCTTGCCGGCACGGTCGAGCTCACCCAGGATGGCCATGATGCCGCCGGCGCGGTGCACGTCCTCGATGTGGTACTTGTTGGTATTGGGCGCCACCTTGCACAGCTGCGGCACGACGCGCGACAGGCGGTCGATGTCGGCCATCGTGAAGTCGATGCCGGCTTCCTGGGCGATGGCCAGCAGGTGCAGGATGGTGTTGGTCGAGCCGCCCATGGCGATGTCGAGCGTGATCGCGTTCTCGAAGGCCTTGAAGCCCATCGAGCGCGGCAGCACCGACTCGTCTTCCTGCTCGTAGTAACGCTGGCACAGCTCGACGGCCAGGCGGCCGGCGCGCTTGAAGAGCTGTTCGCGGTCGGCGTGCGTGGCCACCACGGTGCCGTTGCCGGGCAGGCTCAGGCCCAGCGCTTCGGTCAGGCAGTTCATCGAGTTGGCGGTGAACATGCCCGAGCAGCTGCCGCACGTCGGGCAGGCCGAGCGCTCGACCTCGGCCAGGTCGGCATCACTCACCTTGCTGTCCACGGCCATCACCATCGCGTCGACCAGGTCGAGCTTCTTGAACTCCATCACCTGGGTCTGCGGGTTGGCCAGGCGCACCTTGCCGGCCTCCATCGGGCCACCGGACACAAACACCACGGGGATGTTCAGGCGCATCGCGGCCATCAGCATGCCGGGGGTGATCTTGTCGCAGTTGGAGATGCACACCAGCGCATCGGCGCAGTGGGCGTTGACCATGTACTCGACCGAGTCGGCGATCAGGTCGCGGCTGGGCAGCGAATACAGCATGCCGTCGTGGCCCATGGCGATGCCGTCGTCCACCGCGATGGTGTTGAACTCCTTGGCCACGCCGCCCGCGGCCTCGATCTCGCGCGCCACCAGCTGGCCCAGGTCCTTCAGGTGCACGTGACCGGGCACGAACTGGGTGAAGCTGTTGGCGATGGCGATGATGGGCTTCTCGAAGTCGCCATCCTTCATGCCGGTGGCACGCCACAGCGAGCGGGCGCCCGCCATGTTGCGGCCGGCGGTGGAGGTCTTGGAACGGTAGGCGGGCATGGAATAACTCTCTGGGTCGATCCGGTCGGTGGAATTCGGTCGCGGCACCCCACGCAGGGGAGGCGCCGCTCCAGCGATTTTCACCTACCGGCGAGCGCACCGCACCGGCTGGCCCGGGTTTCGTGGGGAGATCACGGCCGGGGCTCCGGCCCCGCGCCGCGTCAGGCCGCGGACCGTGGCGTGTCGCCGAGCTGGAAGCTGCTCACCAGCCGGGACAGCCGGCCGGCCTGATCGGTCAGCGCACCGGCCGCGGCGGCGGCCTGCTCGGCCATCGCGGCGTTGTGCTGCGCGACCGAGTCGAGCTGGCGCACCGCCTCGCGGGTCTGGCCGATGCCACCGAGCTGCTGCTGGGCTTCCTGAGAGATCGTCGCGATGATGCCGGAGACCCGCTCGACCGAGCGCATGATGTCCTGCGTGGTGCTGCCGGCCTGGTGGATCTGCACGGAGCCGGCCTCGACCCGGCTCATCGAGTCGTGGATCAGGCCCTTGATCTCCTGGGCCGCCCTGGCGCTGCGCTGGGCCAGCGCCCGCACCTCGCCGGCCACGACCGCGAAGCCGCGGCCCTGCTCGCCCGCGCGGGCGGCTTCCACCGCCGCGTTCAGCGCCAGGATGTTGGTCTGGAAGGCGATGCCGTCGATGATCGCGATGATGTCGGCGATCTTGTGGGACGCGGTGTTCACCTCGGCCATCGTCGCCACCGCCTGGGAGACGGTCTGGCCGCCCTGCTGCGCGACCTCGTTGGCGACACGGGCCAGGTGGTGGGCCGAGTCGGCCGAGCCGCTGGTCTGCTGCACCGACTGGCCGAGCGTCTCGATCGTGCCCAGCGTCTGCTGCAGCGTCGCGGCGGCCTGCTCCGTGCGGTCGCTCAGGTTCTGGCTGCCGGCGGCGATCTCGGCACTGGCCTGATGGATCGACGACGAGGCATCACGGACGCTGGCCGCCAGGTGGTGCAGGCGCTCGCGCATCTCCTCCAGCGCCTGCAGCACCTCGCCGATCTCGTCGCCGCGCTCGACCGGCACGGGCCGGGACAGGTCATGGGCGGCCATCTGCCGTGTCGCCGCCAGCGCGGCACCCAGGCCGCGCGAGACGTCGCGCACCAGCCAGAATCCCGCGAGGCCGGCCAGCAGCAGCGCCACCAGCGCCCCGCCGAGCAGCACGTTGCGGGCGTGCACCGCCAGGCCCGAGGCCGATCGGGCCGTGGCCTCGTTCCAGGCGTCGTCCCAGGCACCGAGCGCCCGCACGGTCCGGATCCAGGCGTTCAGGTGCGCCTCCTCCTGGGCCTGTTCGGTCGCCATGCGCAGGCGCACGCCAAAGGCCACCGCGCCCTCGCCCCTGCCGCCGTATTCCTGGCGGGCCTGGCGCAGCACGCCCTGCGCGCCGTCGAAGGCCTGGTCGACCTGCTGGAGCCGCTGCAGGCCGTCGTCGGCCGTGATCATCTGGCGGGCCGCGGCGGACAGCTTGCCGCAGGTCTGCACCGTGTCCTGCAGCTGGCGGTGCAGCGCCTCGAGCGTCGACGGGTCGGCCGCGGAGAAGGAGCGCAGCGTGCTGCCGTACTCGTTGGCGCAGCGCTCCATGTCGCGCACGGTCTGGCTGCGCTGCGCGCCGTTGCCGGTCACCGCGAGCAGCGTGCCGTTGAGCGATTCGATGCGCATCAGCGCCAGTCCCGTCAAGCCCAGCAGGATGAGCAGGAACAGGCCGAAACACAGACTCAGCTTGTGAGCCAGTCGCAGGCGCCCGCCCGCTCCGCGCCATCCAGCGTGCATGGAAATGTCCTTCAGGTGGTCCGGCGAGCCTGATCGCCCGCGTCACCTGCCAGCCTATGCCGGCGGCCCCATCGGGATGACTGGAGATGCGCCCGGGAAAGGGGTGGATTTCCGCTGGCCGCGGATCGGGGAACCCTGCTGGAACCTGTCATCCAACTTACATGCAGCAACAGCCATGACTTTTACCGGCCATTTCAGAAGGCACGGTTTCGGTGCATAAGCAATGATTGCCTCAGGGTTATTTCGCCATCCCGGCGTTCATTTCCACACGATTTCCACCCCCTGCAGGAGCCCGATCCGATGTCCGCCACTCTTCAGCCCGGCCCGGTGTCACGCCCATCGGCGACACCTCATCGACGCCGGGGCGGATTCTTCACCCACCACGGGCTCTGGGCGCCGGGCGTGCGGCTGTTCCGCCAGCTGGACTTCACCGCCAAGGCGCTGATCATCTCGCTGACCTTCTTCGTGCCGATGCTCGCGCTGCTGGGCTGGCAGCTGCACGAGCAGTCCGCAGCCACCATGCAGCAGCGGCTGGACGCGACGCGCCAGCATGTCGAGGTGGTGCACGGGGTGATCGGCTGGGCCCACCGCCAGGAGACCGAGGCCGGGCTGTCGCGCGAGCAGGCCCAGGCGCTGGCCCGACGGGTCGTCTCCGGGCTGCGCTACGACCGTTCGGAGTATTTCTGGATCAACGACATGCAGCACCGCATGGTGATGCACCCGACCCAGCCGGCGCTGGACGGCCAGCAGCTGGGCGACCGCAAGGATCCCAACGGCGTGCCGCTGTTCCAGGCCTTCGTGTCGACCGTGCGCGACCACGGCCAGGGTTTTGTGCACTACCAGTGGCCCAAGCCCGGCCTGGACCGTCCGGTCGACAAGGTGTCCTACGTCAAGGGCTTCGAGCCCTGGGGCTGGGTCGTCGGCTCGGGGGTCTACGTCGACGACGTGCAGGCGGCCGTGCAGCGTCAGCTGACCCGCAGCGGCGTCATCCTGCTGCTGTCCGTGCTGGTGTCGGTCTACTTCTTCCTCAGCTTCTACCGCGTGATGAACGGCGGCCTGAAGGAGACGCGCCGCCACCTGATGGCGATGACCGCGGGCGACCTGACCACCTCCCCCGCTCCCTGGGGCCGGGACGAGCCGGCCCAGCTGATGCACGACCTGTGTCGCATGCAGGAGGCGCTGCGGCAGATGGTCGCCCGGATGCGGCTGTCCAGCGACGCGATCATGCGCTCCAGCGGCAGCATCGCCACCGGCATGGGCGACCTGTCGGCCCGCAGCGAGCAGGCCGCCGCCAACCTGGAGCAGTCGGCCACCTCGATGGAGCAGATGTCGGCCACGCTGCGCAGCTCCTCGGCCCACACGCAGGAAGCCGCCGAGGTGGCCCGCGACAACGCACGCATCGCCACGCAGGGCGGCCAGGTGATGGGCGAGGTCGTGGCCACGATGGAGGCCATCCAGGCCTCGTCGACCCGCATCGGCGAGATCATCGGCTCCATCGACGGCATCGCCTTCCAGACCAACATCCTGGCGCTGAACGCGGCCGTCGAGGCCGCCCGCGCCGGCGAGCAGGGCCGCGGCTTCGCGGTGGTGGCCAGCGAGGTGCGCACGCTGGCCCAGCGCAGCGCCCAGGCCGCGCGCGAGATCAAGACCCTGATCGGCAGCAGCGTCGACCAGGTCGAGGCCGGCACCGCCGTCGTGCGCAGGGCCGGCGCGACGATCGACGACATCGTCACCGCCTCGCAGCGCGTGCACGGCCTGCTGGACACCATCGCCACGGGCTCGCGCGAGCAGAGCGCGGGCATCGGCCAGATCGGCCAGGCGGTGCAGGAGCTGGACCGGGCCACGCAGCAGAACGCGGCGCTGGTCCAGCAGACCGCCACCGAATCGGCGTCGATGAACGATCAGGCACGCCACCTGGCCGACGAGGTGGCGCGCTTCAGGCTGCCGCAGCCGGCGCCACGGACCGTCGGCTGACGGCCGCGCGCCGCCCGGCTCAGGCCGCGCCGGCGGCCCGCGCAGGGGCCGGGGCCTCCACCGGCAGTAGCCGCTCCTGGCGCAGGGCGAACAGCCCCATCGCCAGGCAGGCGATCGCCCCGGGGGCCGCGAACGCCATGAAGTTGCCCTGCAGCGGCATCTCCATGGCCATCAGTGCCCCACCCATGATCGGCCCGATGATCGCCCCGTTGCGGCCGATGCCCGAGGCCCAGCCCAGGCCGGTCGATCGCATCGCCATGCTGTAGAACTGCGCCCCGCAGGCATACAGCAGGATCTGCGAGCCGATCGTCGTGGCCCCGGCCACGGCGATCAGGCCGTGGAGCACCACGCTCGGGCTGTTGAAGCCCAGCAGGCTGATCGACAGCGCCGCCACGGCGAAGAACGCGGCCAGGACCCGGGGCAGGTTGAGCCGATCCCCCAGCCAGCCGCCGCCCACGGCACCGAAGATGGCGCCGAAATTGAGCACCAGCAGGAAGCCCAGGCTCGAGCCCAGTCCGTAGCCGGCCTTGCTCATCAGCTTGGGCAGCCAGGAGTTCAGTGCATAGACCATCAGCAGGCAGCAGAAGAAGGCGACCCACAGCATCAGCGTCTGGAAGGCCCGGCCGTCGCGGAACAGGTCGAGCAGTGGCGTGCCCCTGGACTGGATCGCCGGCATGCTCAGGCTCTGGTCGGCCCCCGCCTTGAAGCCCGGCTCGATGCGCTCGAGGATGGCACGGGCCTCGTCGTCGCGGCCCTGCCGGATCATGAAGCCGACCGATTCGGGCAGGAACTTCATGATGACCGGCAGCAGCAGCAGCGGGATGCCGGCGACGAAGAACACCGACTGCCAGCCCAGCGTGGGCAGCATCACGATGCCCAGGCCGGCCGACAGCATGCCGCCCACCGAGTAGCCGCTAAACATGATGGCCACCAGCGTGCTGCGGATCTTCCTGGGGGCGTATTCGCTCATCAGCGCGACCACGTTGGGCATGACCCCGCCGATGCCGAGTCCGGCCAGGAAGCGGCACAGGCCGAACTCGGTCGGGTTGCGGGCGAAGCCGTTGAGCACGGTGAAGCCGCTGAACAGGATCACGCACATCGTGATCGCCTTCTTGCGGCCGATCCGGTCCGACAGCGGGCCGAAGACCATCGCCCCGGCCATCATGCCGAACAGCGCGTAACTGCCCAGCGCCCCGGCCTGCAGCGGCGAGAGCGCCCACTCCTTCATCAGCACCGGCAGCACGACCCCGTAGATCACCAGGTCGTAGCCGTCGAAGACGATGATGAGGGCGCACCAGAACAGCACCGTCCAGTGAAAGCGGTTGAACCGGGCGTGATCGATCAGCCTGGATACGTCGATTGATTGCATCTTGTCTCCACCTCTTCAGGGTCGGGTTGTGTGGGTGTGGGTCGGCGGGCGCCCGGGTCTCAGCCCAGGTCGCCGCCACCGACGGGCAGCGTCACGCCGGTGATGTAGGACGCCTCGTCGGAGGCCAGGAACAGGATGGCGCCGACCTGCTCGTCGATCGTGCCGTAGCGCTTCATCAGGCTGGAGCAGACCGTCTGGTCGACGATCTGCTGATACCAGGCCTTCTCCTGCTCGCTGGGCAGCGCCGTGTTGCGCGGGATGCGCCGCGGGGGCGCCTCGGTGCCGCCCGGGGCGGTCGCGTTCACGCGCACGCCACGCTCGGCCGTCTCCAGCGCCAGGCAGGCGGTCAGCGCGTTCACGCCTCCCTTGGCCGCGCCGTAGGGCACGCGGTTGACACCACGCGTGGCGATGGACGAGACGTTGACGATCGCGCCCCGGCCCTGCTCGAGCATGGGCGGCAGGGCCGCATGGCAGCACCACAGCGTGGGGAACAGCGAGCGCCGCACCTCCGCCTCGATCTCGTCCTCCTGGTAATGCTCGAAGGGCTTGGCCCAGATCGTGCCGCCGACGTTGTTCACCAGGATGTCGATCCGGCCCAAGCGCTGCACCGCCTCGGCCATCACGCGCCGGCAGTCCGCGTGGCGCTCGAGGTCGGCGGTCAGCGTCAGCAGGCGTTCGCCCGGCCCGGCGGCGTCGCGCAACTCGTGCACCAGTTCGGAGCGGTCCACCGCCACCACCCGGGCGCCTTCGGCGAGCAGCCGCTCGGCCACCCGCCGCCCGATGCCCTGGGCCGATCCGGTGACCACCGCCACCCGGTCTTGAAAACGTGGAGTCATGTCGAAGATCCCATGGTCAGGAGCAAGGAAGGTCAGGCGCTGGCCGTGAACTTCTCGTGGTGGAAGCTCGCCGGCTGCAGCCCGCGGTCACGGATGAAGCGGCTGACGGCCTCGACCATCGGCGGCGGTCCGCAGAGGTAGATGTCGACGTCACCGTCGTGCAGGTGTGCCAGCTCGATGTGCTCGGTGACATAACCCTTGCGGGGGTGGGTGCTGTCCGCGCTGGCCACGCAGGTGCTGAACGTGAAGTCCGGCAGGTGCGCCGCGAAGGCCTCGAGCTGCTCCAGCCCGACCAGGTCGACGTCGTGCGTCACGCCGTAGATCAGGTGCACCGGCTGCCCGCCGCCCTGCTCGACCAGCCGGTCGAGCATCGCCAGGAAAGGCGCCAGGCCCGTGCCCCCGGCGAGCATCAGCAGCGGGCGCCGCAGCTCGCGCAGGTAGAAGCTGCCGAGCGGGCCGGCCAGCGAGAGGCGGTCGCCCGGACGGGCGGCGCCGGTCAGGAAACCGCTCATCAGGCCGCCGGGCACGTTGCGGATCAGGAACGAGACCACGCCGTCGCGGGGCATCGAGCTGAAGGAATAGGCGCGGGTCTGCTCGCTGCCCGGCACGCCGAGGTTGACGTACTGGCCGGGCAGGAAGGCGAGCTGCTTCAGCGCCTCGCCCTCGAGGGACAGGGCGATCGTGCTGGGCGAGAGCTGGCGCACCTCGCGCAGCGTCGCCTGGAAGCTGGCCGGACGGGTCCGGCAGGCCAGCGAGGAGGCCGGCACGCGGATCACGCCGTCGCTGGTGGCGCGCATCTGGCAGGTCAGCACGTGGCCCTGCCGGGCCTCTTCTTCGCTCAGCGCGTCGTCGATGTACTCGCCCAGGGTGTAGGTGCCCGACTCGACCTGGCACTTGCAGGTGCCGCAGGCGCCGTCGCGGCAGTCCAGCGGCACGTTGATGCCTTGCCGGTAGGCCGCGTCGGCCACCGTCTCGGTGGGCCGGGCCTCGATGAAACGGGTCACGCCGTCTTCGAATCGCAGGGCGATGTGGTGGCTCATGGTGTTCCTTTCCGCCGGGCGGGGCCCGGACGGCACGGCGCTCAGACGTGGTAGATGTCGAGCACGTGGTGGATGTAGTCGTTCTTCAGCACGATCTGCTTGCGCTGGATGAACAGCTGTCCGTCGACCACCTTCAGCACGCAGTGGGTGCAGCCGAAGTGGCTGTCGGTCGTCTGGTAGCGGTGGCTGAGCGTGTGCCAGTTGAAGCGCACCCGGACCTCGTCGCCCTGCTGCGCGACGATCTCCACGTTCGACAGGTTGTGGCTGGTGCGCGTGTCGGGCGTGGTCGCCGCCGAGCGCTCCGTCTTGATGCGGAAGACCCGGTCCTCCAGGCCGCCCCGGTTGGGGTAGTAGATCAGCGAGATCTCGCGCTGCGGATCGACGGTGAGCCGGTCGTCGTCGTCCCACGCCGGCATCCAGAATTCGGCATCGGCGGTGTAGCAGCCGAGCCATTCATCCCACTGCCGGTCATCGAGCAGCCGGGCCTCGCGGTACAGGAAGGCCTGCACCTGGTCGATGGTCATCATGGTCATGCCCGTCCTCACGCCTTCTCGGCCTCGCGCTCGATGGCGAGCTGCATCGCCTCGAGCCAGTAGCGGTGCTGCTCGGTGTAGAGGCCCTCGTCCTCGGTCCGGACCCCGCTGAGCCGGGGATGCAGGTCGATCTCCCGGGCCGCGGCATCGGCCCCTTCCACCCAGTGCGTGGCCCCGCGGCACATGTCGTTCCACGGCAGTGCGGTGGCGGCATAACCCTGCTGGCAGGCGCGGAACTCCTCCAGGTCGTCGGGCGTGGCCATGCCGGTGGCGTTGAAAAAATCCTCGTACTGGCGGATGCGGCGCGCACGCGCCTGGTCCGACTCGCCCCGGGGCGCGATGCAGTAGATGGTGACCTCGGTCTTGTCCACCGCGAGCGGGCGCAGCACCCGGATCTGCGAGCCGAACTGGTCCATCAGGTAGACGTTCGGGTAGAGGCAGAGGTTGCGCGAGTGGTTGATCATCCAGTCGGCGCGGGCCTGGCCGAAGCGCCCGACCAGCTCGTCACGGATCTGGTAGGCCGGCCGGTCCTCGGGATTGGCCCAGCGGGTCCACAGCAGCATGTGGCCGTGGTCGAAGGAGTAGAAGCCGCCGCCCTGCTTGGCCCAGCTGCCGGCGTCCATCGCCTTGACGTTGTCACCGGCGGCGGCCTGCTTGCGGTGGTGGGTGGTCGCGGCGTAGTTCCAGTGCACCGAGCTGACGTGGTAGCCGTCGGCACCGTTCTCGGCCTGCAGCTTCCAGTTGGCGTCGAAGGTGTAGGTGGACGAGCCGCGCAGCACCTCCAGGCCGTCGGGCGACTGGTCCACGATCATGTCGATGATCTTGGTCGATTCGCCCAGGAACTCGGTCAGCGGCGGCACGTCGGCGTTCAGGCTGCCGAACAGGAAGCCCCGGTAGCTCTCGAAGCGAGCCACCTTCTTCAGGTCGTGGCAGCCGTCCTTGTTGAAGCTCTCCGGGTAACCGGCCTCGCTGGCGTCCTTGACCTTCAGCAGCTTGCCGCTGTTGTTGAAGGTCCAGCCGTGAAAGGTGCAGGTGAAGTTGGCCTTGTTGCCCTTCTTGTGGCGGCACAGGGTCGCCCCGCGGTGCGAACAGGCGTTGATGATCGCGTTCAGCTCGCCGTGGCGGTTGCGGGTGATGACGATCGGCTGCCGACCCATGGTGGTGGTCAGGTAGTCGTTGGGCTCGGGGATCTGGCTCTCGTGGGCCAGGTAGATCCAGTTGCCCTCGAAGATGTGCTTCATCTCCAGCTCGAACAGGGCCTCGTCGGTGAACGCGGCGCGGTTGAGGCGATAGATGTGCTGGTCCTTGTCCTCGACCAGCATGCCGGCCAGGCGTTGCCGGACGCCTTCCAGGGCTGCAGTGTGGCTCATGCGTGTCTCCGCTGTGGGGTGGCAGGCCCGCTCATCAGGCCGCGGCGCGGGGGCGGTCGAAGTCGGTGGCCGGCGCGTGGGCCTGGTCGGCGTGCAGGGTGAAGTCGAACTCGATCTCGTGGAAGGGGCGATCGACTTCCAGTGCCCGCATCGCGGCCGGATCGGCGTTGAGCCGGATCGGCGGCACCAGGCCGTCCCGGGTGCCGAAGGCGAAGTCGTCCCACAGGTGCGGATCGCTCTCGATGTTGATCTGCGTCGTCAGCTTGCGGCAGCCGGTCGCGCAGACGAAGAAGTGGATGTGCGCCGGGCGGTGGCCGTGGCGGCCGAGCTGCGTCAGCAGGCGATCGGTCGCGCCGCCCGGGGGCACGCTGTAGCCCAGCGGCATGATGCTGCGGAAGCGGTAGCGGCCTTCGGCGTCGGTGATCAGGGTGCGGCGCAGGTTGAAGTCGCTCTGGGTCTTGTCGAAATGGGAGTAGTTGCCCAGGTGGTTGGCATGCCAGACCTCGACCTTCGCGCCAGCCAGCGGGAGACCCTGGTCGTCGCGGACCACCCCGTGCATCACCACGACCTCGCCCGGCTGGGTGCCGTCGTCCAGGCGCGCGCTGCCACGGACCTCGGGGGCGCCGGCCACGTACAGCGGACCCTCGATGGTGCGCGGCGTGCCGCCGGCCAGGCCGGCGCGGGCTTCGGCCTCGTCCATGCGCAGGTCCATGAAATGCTCCAGGCCGATGCCCGGCACGATCAGGCCCAGCTCGCCCGAACGACCGGCTTCGGCCAGGTAGTTCAGCCCGGCCCAGAATTCCTCGGGCTGGATGTCGAGGTCTTCCATCGTGCACATGAAGTCGCGCAGCAGGCGGTTGACGATGGTCTTGATGCGGGGATTGCCCGGTCCGGTGACGCCGGTGCCCTCGAAACGGGCGATCAGGGCGTCGATGCTGTTCTTGTCCATGGGATGTCTCCTGCAAGGGTGGATGAAAGGGGAAGGGAGCTCAGCGGTCGTCGTCGTGGATGGACGAGGGATGGCGGCACAGCGGCGTGACGCCGATCTTCATGAAGGGAAACAGGGGCAGGCTGGTCAGCAGCCGGTGCAGCTCGTCGATGCTCTCGACGTCGAAGACGCTGACGTTGGCGTAGCGCCCGGCGATGCGCCAGAGGTGGCGCCACTGGCCGCTGCGCTGCAGTGCCTGGGCGAGCTCACGCTCGGCCTGCTTGAGCGCATCGGCCTGGCTGGCCGGCATGTCGACGGGCAGGCGGACTTCCATCTCGACGTGGAAAAGCATGGTCTTCTTTCAGGGAGAGGCGGGGGACCGACGGGGCGGGTAGGGTCGGATCAGCGCGCGCGCTGCAGATGCATCAGCCGGTCCTCGTCGATCTCGAGGCCCAGGCCGGGACTGCGGGGGAGCACCAGGCTGAAGTCGCTGTAGTGCAGCGGTTCACGCAGGATCTCCTGGGTCAGCAGCAGCGGGCCGAACAGCTCGGTGCCCCAGGCCAGTTCGTGGAAGGTGCTGAACAGCTGGGCCGACGCCATCGTGCCGACCGCCCCTTCGAGCATCGTGCCGCCGTAGAGCTCGATGTTGGCGGCCTGGGCGATGGCGGCCACCTGGGCGGCGCCGCGCAGGCCGCCGGACTGGTTGATCTTGACGGCGAAGATGTCGGCCGCCTGCTGGCTGGCCACCAGGAAGGCGTCACGCGGTCCGTGCAGCGACTCGTCGGCCATGACGGGGATGATGTTGGCGTCGGTCAGGCGCTTCAGGCCGATCCGGTCGTGCGCGACGATGGGCTGCTCGACCATGTCGACGCCCGCGTCGGCCAGCATCGCCATGCCGGTCAGGGCCTGGGTCACCGACCAGGCCTGGTTGGCGTCGATGCGCACGCTGGCCCGGTCGCCCAGGGCCCGCTTGATCGCCGCCACGTGGGCCACGTCGTCGCGCACGGTGCGCAGGCCGATCTTGAGCTTGAAGATGTCATGGCGGCGCAGGTCGAGCATGCGCTCGGCCTCGGCGATGTCGCGCGCGGTGTCGCCGCTGGCCAGCGTCCAGGCCACCGGGATGCGGTCCCGCACGCGGCCACCGAACAGCTCGCTCAGCGGCACGCCCAGGCGCCGGGCCTGCGCGTCGTAGAGGGCCGTCTCGATCGCGCACCTGGCGAATCGGTTGCCCTGGATGCGCTCCTGCACCTGACTCATCAGGTGAGCCACCCGGGAAGGGTCCTGTCCCACCAGCATCGGCGCGATGTAGGTGTCGATGTTGACCTTGATGCTCTCGGGGCTCTCCTCGCCGTAGGCGAGGCCGCCGATGGTCGTGCCTTCCCCCCAGCCGGTGATGTCGTCGGTGCAGCGGATGCGGACCAGCACCAGGGTCTGGTGGTTCATGGTGGCCACCGACAGGCGGTGCGGTCGGATGGTGGGCACATCCACCAGCAGGGTGTCCACCGTCTGGATCTTCACTTGGGAGGTCATTTCGCTGCGCCGTCTGATGAGGAAGTGCAGTCATCTTAGGAAGGCGGCTTGTGTTGTGTCCAAGACGCTTTTAGACTGGTTTGATACATAAAAGGTATCGAATGGAACTGCGACATCTGAGGTATTTCGTGACCGTCGCCGACGAGCAGAACTTCACCCGCGCGGCCGAGCGGCTGCACATCTCGCAGCCACCGCTGAGCCGCCAGATCCAGGATCTGGAGGAGGAGCTCGGCCTGCAGCTGTTCGAACGCGGCTCGCGCCCGCTGAAGCTGACCGAGGCGGGCCGCTTCTTCCACACCCACGCCACGCGCCTGCTGGAACAGGCGACGGAAGCCATCCACACCACGCGTCGCGTGGCGCAGATGGAGCGGCGCATGGTGATCGGCTTCGTGTCGTCGACGATGTACGGCGCCCTGCCCCGGCTGGTCCGCCTGTTCCGGGCCGCCCGGCCGAACACGGAACTGGCGCTGCTGGAGATGTCGACCGTCGAGCAGATGGAGGCCCTGAAGGCCGGACGCATCGACGTGGGTTTCGGGCGACTGCGGCTGGATGACCCGGCGGTGAAACGCGAGGTGCTGCGCGAGGAAGCGCTGGTCGTGGCGATACCTTGTGAGTATGAAATCGCAAACGACACCGGTCCCATGAGTCTGTCAGAGGTCGCCCGTCACCCCAACCTTGTTTACCCTAGGAAACCCCGTCCGAGCTACGCCGACCAGGTGCTGTCGATCTTCCGGGACAAGGGGCTGGAGCCGGTGGCGGTGCACGAGGTGCAGGAACTGCAGACCGCCCTCGGGCTGGTCGCCTCGGGCATGGGGCTGTGCCTGGTGCCCGCCAGCGTGCATCGCCTGCGGCCGGACGAGGTGGTCTACCGGGCGGTGCTGGAGCCGCAGGCCGTCTCGCCGATCATCATGAGCACGCGGGTGCACGACGACTCGACGGACATCGTGCTGCTGCGGCAGCTGATCGACGACATCTACCGGGAGCAGGCGCAGGCCCGCAGCCGCGGCAGCACGGCCCCGGGCGGCGACCGCGCGGAAAGCCTCTCCTGACACCTCACGGACGGCAGCCGCCGCAGCCTATGTCGAGGCGTCGTCGAGCTCGTAGTGGGTGCTGCGGCCGCCCGCGCCGGATTTCCGCAGGACGCCGCGGGCCAGCAGATCGGTGAGGTCGCGCAGGGCCGTGTCCGGCGAACACTTGGCGATCGCGGCCCACTTGCTGCTGGTGAGCTTGCCCTCGAAACCGTCGAGCAGGCGGTTGAGCAGCTTCACCTGGCGCTCGTTCAGCGGTGCCGAACCGGGTGCCGTCCAGCGATGCCAGCACCGCGTCTTGAGCAGCACGGCGTCGAGCGTGTGCTGTGCCTGGTCGACGGCGCGGTGCAGGGTGGCGAGGAACCAGGCGAGCCACTCGGTGACGTCCAGCGACTGCTTCTGGGTGTGCTCGAGGAGGTCGTAGTAGGCCTTGCGCTCGCGCTGGATCTGCGCCGACAGGCTGTAGAAGCGCTGGGGGCGACCCTCCGCACGGGCCAGGAACAGGTCGCCCACGGCACGCGCGATGCGGCCGTTGCCATCATCGAAGGGGTGCAAGGTGACGAACCACAGGTGCGCCAGCCCGGCCTTGATCAGTGGCGGCTCGTTCGACGCACTGTTGGCCCAGGCCAGGAAACGGTCGGTTTCAACCGCGAGTCGGTCGGCCGGCGGCGCCTCGAAATGCACGCGCTGGCGCCCCAGCGGCCCGGAAACCACCTGCATCGGCCCGTTGGCGTCGTCGCGCCAGCCACCCACCTGGATCCGGGTGAGGCCCGAATGGCCCGTGGGGAACAGGGCGGCATGCCAGCCGAACAAGCGCTCCCGGGTCACCGGGGCGTGGCACCGGGCGGTGGCGTCGAGCACCATCTCGACCACACCCTCGACGTGGCGGTCCACCGGCGCCAGCGCACCGATGTCGACGCCCAGCCGGCGCGCGATGGAGGACCGCACGGACGCGACGTCGAGCTGCTCACCCTCGATCTCGCTGGTCTTGATGACATCCGCGGTCAACGCCGTCAGGCTCGCCTGGTCGCGCAGGGCCATGCCGACGTCGGCCAGTCGCCCCATCAACAGCCCCTGGGCACGGCTGACTTCGGCCAGGGGCTGCGCCAAGGCAGCGAGGTCGAATTGCCAGGCAGGCCAGTCGCCGTCCTGCCAGATGTAGAGGTCATCACCACGGCTCATGCGGAGATTGTGACGCACATTCACCGCATTGAATGCGGCGAACAGGGCCTGCATTCACCGCATGGGGCGCCGGTGCGAGACGCCCTGCCGCTCAGTCCGGCAAGCCCTGCAGCCAGTCCTCCACCGCCTGACGGAAGGCCAGGGGCTGCTCCAGCACGCTCAGGTGCGAGGCCTGGGGCAGGATCACCAGGCGGGCCTGCGGGATGGCCCTGGCGATGACACGGGCCATGTCGGGCGGGGTGCCCAGGTCCAGCTCGCCGGCGATGACCAGCGTGGGCACGTCGATGCGCGGCAGGCGGGCCGTGGTGTCCACGCCGGCCACGGCATGGCAGCTGGCGAGGTAGCCGGCCGTGTCGCAGCTCAGCACCCGGTCGCGCCAGCGGGCCACCGTGGCGGCCTGAGCGGCCCGGAAACCGTCGTGGAACCAGCGCAGCATCGCGCCGTCGACGATGGCGGCCAGTCCGCCCTGCTCGATGGCCGCGATGCGCTGCGCCCAGCCGGTGCGCGCCTCGGCGGCATAGGCCGACGTGGTGTTGGCCAGCACCAGGGCCCGGACCTGGCCCGGACGGGACAGGGCCAGCTCCTGGCCGACCATGCCCCCCATCGACAGGCCGATCCAGGTGACGGGCCCGAGCTGCAGCTCGTCGATCAGGCGGGAGGCATCGTCGGCCAGCGCGGCCATCGTGTACGGCCCGGCAGGCACCTCGCTGCCGCCGTGGCCACGCTGGTCGTAGACGACGACGCGGCTGTCGGCCGACAGGTGCGTGGCCAGCTCGTCCCACATCGTCAGGTCGCAGCCCAGCGCGTGGGCGAGCACGAAGGTGCGCCGTGGCGCCCGGCCATGGCGAGGTTCCAGCACATGGTGGCGCAGGCGGGGATGACCGGCCGTCAGCGGAAATGGGTTCATGCGTGGCTCCTCAGACACGTTCGATGATCAGGGCGATGCCCTGACCCACGCCGATGCACATGGTGCACAGGGCGTACCGGCCCCCCGTGCGGTGCAGCTGGTTGATCGCCGTGGTGACCAGCCGGGCGCCGCTGGCGCCCAGCGGATGGCCCAGCGCGATCGCCCCGCCGTTCGGATTGACCCGGGCGTCGTCATCGCGCAGGCCCAGCTGGCGCAGCACGGCCAGGCCCTGGGCGGCAAACGCCTCGTTGAGCTCGATGACATCCATCTGCTCGAGGCTCAGGCCGGTCTGCTGCAGCAGCTTGAGCGTGGCCGGCGCCGGGCCGATGCCCATGATGCGCGGCGCCACGCCCGCCGTGGCCATGCCGACCACCCGGGCCCGGGGCGTCAGCCCGTGGCGGGCCGCGGCCGCCTCGCTGGCGAGGATCAGCGCGCACGCCCCGTCATTGACCCCCGACGCGTTGCCGGCGGTCACCGTGCCGTCCGGGCGGACCACGCCCTTGAGGCGCGCCAGCGCCTCCAGCGTGGTGGCGCGGGGATGCTCGTCCCGGGTGACGACAACGGGCTCGCCCTTCTTCTGTGGCAGCGTCACCGGGGTGATCTCGGCGTCGAAGAAGCCGGCTTCCTGGGCCGCCAGGGTCTTGCGCTGGCTCGCCAGCGCCATCAGGTCCTGGTCCTCGCGGCTGATGCCGAAGTCGGTGGCGACGTTCTCGGCCGTCTCCGGCATCGCGTCGACGCCGTACTGCGCCTGCATCAGCGGGTTGACGAAGCGCCAGCCGATGGTGGTGTCCTGGATGGCGCTGGCGCGGCTGAAGGCCGCCTCGGCCTTGGGCAGCACGAACGGGGCGCGGCTCATGCTCTCGACGCCACCGGCCAGCATCAGCTCGGCCTCGCCGCTGCGGATGGCCCGGGCCGCGGTGCCCACGGCGTCCATGCCGGAGCCGCACAGGCGGTTGATGGTGGAGCCGGGCAGGCCGACGGGCAGGCCCGCCAGCAGCAGCGACATGCGGGCGACGTTGCGGTTGTCCTCGCCCGCCTGGTTGGCGCAGCCATAGAGCACGTCGCCGAAGGCCTCCCAGTCGAGCCGGGGGTGGCGCCGGGCCAGCGCCCTCAGCGGCACGGCGCCCAGGTCATCGGCGCGCACCGAGGACAGGCTGCCGCCGTAGCGGCCGAAGGGGGTGCGAAGGGCGTCGCAGATGTAGGCGTGTCGGGTCATGGTGGGTGCCGGGAACGGGGGGATCAGGACAGGTGGAGGGTGACGCCGGGGGTCAGCGCCCGGAGCGCCTCGAGGCTCAGGCCCGGCGCCAGGTCGATGACCCGGCCCGCGCCGTCGGCCAGGTCGATCACGGCCAGATCGGTGTAGAGCCGGCTGACGCAGCCGACCCCCGTGAGGGGATAGCTGCACGCCGGCACCAGCTTGGCCTGGCCGCCCTTGGTGAGGTAGTCCATCATCACGAAGGTCTTCTTCGCGCCGATGGCCAGGTCCATCGCGCCGCCGACGGCCGGGATGGCGTCGGCCGCCCCGGTGTGCCAGTTGGCCAGGTCACCGCCGGCCGAGACCTGGAAGGCGCCCAGCACGCACACGTCGAGGTGGCCGCCACGCATCATCGAGAAGCTGTCGGCGTGGTGGAAGAAGCAGCCGCCGGGCAGCAGGGTGACGGGCTGCTTGCCGGCGTTGATCAGGTCGAAGTCCTCGGCCCCGGCCTCGGGCGCCGGGCCCATGCCGATGACGCCGTTCTCGGAGTGCAGCACGATCTCCTTGTCCGACGAGAGGTGGTTGGCGACGGCGGTGGGCAGACCGATGCCCAGATTGACGACCGCGCCGTCGGGGATGTCGCGGGCGACACGGGCAGCGATCTGGTCACGGGTCCAGCGGACGACGGCCGGGGCGACGGACGGAGCAAGGGCTTGGGTCATGGCGTGGGGGAGTGGAAGGAGTGGGACTCAGGCCGCGTGCTTGAAGCCGCCCGCGGAGGTGGCCACGCGGTCGACACGGACCACGCGCTGCACGAACAGGCCCGGCGTGACGACGGCCTCGGGGTCGATCTGGCCGAGCTCGACCAGATCGTGCACGGTGGCGACGGTGGTCCTGGCGGCCATCGCCATGATCGGACCGAAGTTGCGGGCGGTCATGCGGTAGTTCAGGTTGCCCCAGCGGTCGCCCTGCTCCGCCTTGATCAGCGCGAAGTCGGCATGGAGCGGCAGCTCCAGCACCTGCATGCGGCCGTCGATCTCGCGGGTCTCCTTGCCCTCGGCCAGCGGGGTGCCGTAGCCGGTGGGCGTGAAGAAGCCGCCGATGCCAGCCCCGGCCGCCCGGATGCGCTCGGCCAGATTGCCCTGCGGCACCAGCTCGAGCTCGATCCGGCCGGCGCGGTAGAGCGCGTCGAAGTGATGGCTGTCGGCCTGCCGGGGGAAGGAGCAGATGATCTTGCGCACCCGGCCCGCGGCCAGCAGGGCCGCCAGCCCGGTGTCGCCGTTGCCGGCGTTGTTGTTGACGATGACCAGCTCCCTGGCGCCGGTCCCGATCAGGGCATCGATCAGTTCGTTGGGCTGGCCGGCGGTGCCGAAGCCGCCGATCATCACGGTCGCGCCGTCGCGCACGTCGGCCAGGGCGGCGGTGGCCGAGGCCACGATCTTGTTGATCATGAAAAGGTCTCCAGGGGTGGGCACGCCCTCGCTCGGGCGTCGGATGGCGCTTGACAATGTTCGTATGTAGAACAATAATTCTATATACGAACATCTTGGCGCCAGCCTAATGACGTCGACACCCGCTGTCAAGCCGGGTCGACGCGAGCACGGGCGCGCCTGACGGAGATCCATCCATGTCGATCAAGGCTTCCAGGACCCTCGGCCAGGCCGAGGACGGCGACGAGACGCGCCCCGGTGATGGTTATGTGCAGTCGTTCGCCCGCGGGCTGGAGGTGCTGCGCAGCTTCGGTGCGGCCGCACCGGCCCAGACCCTGTCGGAGACCGCCGAGCGGGTCGGCATGAGCCGGGCCGGCGCACGCCGCATCCTGCTGACGCTGCATGCGCTGGGCTACGTGGTGCAGGACGGCCGGCAGTTCCGCCTGACGCCCAAGGTCATGGAGCTGGGGTTCGCCTACCTCAGCGCCCAGCCGTGGTGGAGCCAGGCCCAGCCGCTGATGGAGGAGCTCACGCACCAGCTGGGCGAGTCGACCTCGGCGGCCGTGCTCGACGACGACGAGATCGTCTACCTGCTGCGCACGCCCGTGCACAAGATCATGTCGATCCACCTCGGGGTGGGCTCGCGCCTGCCGGCCTGGTGCACCTCGATGGGCCGGGTGCTGCTGGCCGATCTGCCGCAGGACGAGCGGACGCGCCGGGTGCTGGCCATGAGACTCGACGCCAGAACCCCCCGGACCGTCACCGACCCCGACAAGCTGCTGCAGACGCTGTCCAAGGTGCGCCAGCAGGGCTGGGCCCTGGTCAACGAGGAGCTGGAGCCCGGTCTGATGTCGCTGGCCGCCCCGATCCGCGACCGCTCGGGCCGGGTGGTCGCGGCCATCAACGTCAGCAGCCGTCCGCAGCGCCAGTCGGCCAGCGTGATGCAGAAGAACTTCCTGCCGCCGCTGATCGCGGTGGCCGAGCGCATCAGCGCGCTGATGCCCAACTGAGCGGCCGCCGCGCGGGCCTCAGGCGATCCAGGCCTCGAGCCACTCGATCAGCCCCAGCAGCGCCGGGGCGGCCAGCAGCCAGGTCAGCACGAAGACCAGTGCGACGAAGCCCGCCGTCTTCCAGCCGGAGCGCGGGGCGGATTCGTCCTGCGGACGATGGTTCGAGGGGAGGATCGACATGCGGGAGCGCGGCCTGGGCCGTCACGGCAGGAGAGGCGTCACCCGCGGCCCGGGGGCACGCCGATGACGGGGCGCTCGCATCATCGTCACCGGGCGACGGTGCGGCAGGCCGGTGCGGCCGGCCCCCTGCCGACGTTCGCCACTTTCGTGGAAAACTGCTCAACCCTTCGCCATCCGCCCGACCAGCTTCAGCAGCGTGGGCACACGGCGCTTGCCGTGCATCATGCGCAGCCGGGCCTTGGCCGCGCCGAGATCGATGCCGACGCAGGTGACGATCAGCGGCCGGCCCTCCTCTTCCCTGTGCACCTCGAACTGCGCCGGCATCTGCGGCATGGACGCCTTCGACGCGCCGATCACCGCGACGCTGCCGCCCAGGGCCTGATGCAGGTGATGCCCCAGTCCGGGCGTGCCCGTCGGGTCGAGGTGGACGCAGCCGTCGATCACGATCAGCTCGGGCTGCAGCGCGTGTTCGCGCAGCAGCTGCAGCAGGCACGGCAGGTCGCGCAGATCGGGCTGGCCGCGCACCGGCTTGACCTGCTCGACCTCGGCAATGCGGGTGGTCCAGGTCTGCGACGCTTCGTTCGCGTCCCAGGCATCAAAAGCCACGGCGGCGACCAGCGCCCCTGCACCATCGTGGTGGACGGCAACGGCCAGTTTCATCGAAATCCTTGTGCGGTCACGCCCGCGGGTCGGGCGCGGCCATTGTCCATCGCATTCCTGCGTGAGCGCCGCACCCGCCCGCGCAGGGCCAGGATGGGCGGGCCGGGCGGGCGCCGAAGGTGAACACGCCGCAGGCCCGGGTCACCCGCTCACGGCGGCGGGTGGCGCACGTCGAGCTGAACGCTCACCTGAGCCAGCGGCCGCTCATCGCGTGCGCTGCACAGCACGAGGCTCAGGCGGCGAGCCCCTCGCTCCGAGGGTTCATCGGCCAACAGGCTCAGGCGCAGCGGCTCGCCCACTTCCACATTGCCGGTGTAGACGCACTCGCGATGGCGCAGCAGCTCGTCACGCCCCCACCGCCCCCACTGCCACAAGGCCCGATCGGCCAGGGCGCTGAAGCTGGGGAAGTAGAGCAGGCCGGCGCCGTTGAAGTCATGGCGCGGGCACGGGGTGACCGTCCAGTGCGACAGGCCGGCCGGGCAGGCTGGATCACCGCGGGCATGACGGGCCAGCAGGTCCTGCCGCTGCGCCCTCAGGAGGGCACAACGGGCCGCCGCCTCGGCCAACGGTGCGTCACCCTCGCCACCCGGCATCTCGGCACGGCGCACCGAGGCGTTGCGGCCGGGCTCGTGGCGGCTGACGAACGCCGACACCATGTCCAGCACACCGAGCGTGTGCGTCCCGATGTGCAGGCGGTGCTGGCTCCAGGCCTGCGAGGCGCCGAGCCAGCGCAGGTCACTGTCGATCTGGAGCCGCTGGCCTTCCGTCGCCCGCTCCAGCTGCGCGTCCCGCAGCTCCAGGCCGCAGAAGGCGGCGTAGACGCGCCGGCCGCTGCGGTCCTGCCACTGCTCGGGCGGCACGCCCAGCGCCCGGCTGAGCGCCTGCCAGTGCAGTTCGCCGCAGGTCTTCTGCAGCCACGACTCGGACAGTCCGTCGGCGTTGAGCATCGGCATGCCCAGCACCTGCGTGGTGTGCTGCTGGCGGGGCGGGCACGCCGTGCGCGCCTCGGCCAGCCACGCCTGCGGCCGGGCCTCGTGACACCGGTTCAAGGGAGCCGGGACCAGGCTCATGGTGTCACGCCAGCGACGTTTCCGCCCGGCCCGCGCTGGCCGCGCTCACCGTCTCCGCCTGATGCGCACGGTGGTGCGCGATGCGCTCGGCCACGAACTGCGCGTCGCGGGCCACGCCCGAGAAGCGGCCCGAGCCCCAGGTGTGCAGCCATGGCAGGCCGATGAAGTACAGGCCGGGCACGCTGGTGACACCGCGCTCGTGCACGGGGTGGCCGCGGCCAGTGAACACGGGGGCATTGAGCCAGCGGAAGTCCGGTGCAAACCCGATGCACCAGATCACCGAGGTGATGCCCGCGTCGGCCAGCGACAGGGTTTCGCGCTCCTCTGCTGGCGCCCACAGCGCTTCATACACACCACCGGCCGGCGCCTCCAGCCCCTTCGCGGCAATGTGCTTGTCGATGGCGGCGTTGATGCCGTTGTAGATGCGGTCGGCCTGGTCCAGCGCCTCGCCGAGCTTCGGTGCAAAACGCAGCGTGTCGCCGTCCAGCGCCTCGAGCACGCCGTAGAGTTCCATGCCCTCGAGCGCGAAGCGGCGCAGGTCGATGTCGCGCCCGCCGTCGCGGCCGGTGACGTAGTGGTTGGTGTTGTCGCGCACGCCCTCGCGCAGCGGGTGCTGGCTCACGGGCATGTCGTAGTAGCCCATGTCGGCCAGCCAGTCCACCACGTCGCGCCCGCGGTAGAAGCGGGCGCAGCGCGGTGCATCACCCACGGCCAGCACCACCTGGCGCCCGGCCAGGTGCAGGTCTTCGGCAATCTGCGCGCCACTCTGGCCCGAGCCCACGACCAGCACCTTGCCCGGCGGCAGCTGATCGGCGTTGCGGTAGTCGGCCGAGTGGATCTGCTGGATGTGCGCGGGCAGGCGCTCGGCCAGGCGCGGCACGATGGGCGCGTGGTAACCGCCCGAGGCCACCACCACCTGCTCGGCCAGGCACTCACCCTCGTTGGTGCGCACCAGGAAGCCGCCGGCCACCGGCTGCACCAGCTCCACCGTCACGCCCTCGCGCAGCGGCGCGTTCACCGCGGCCTTGAAGCCGGCCAGGTACTGGTTGATCTGGTCCTTCTTCATGAACCCGTGCGGCTCGTCACCGGCATACGGATGGCCCGGCAAGGCGCATTGCCAGTTGGGCGTGACCAGGCAAAAGTTGTCCCAGCGCTGGGTGCGCCAGGCGTGCAGGGCCTGGTGTTTTTCCAGCACCTGGTGGTCGATGTTCAAGGCCTGCAGGCCGTGGCTGACGGACAAACCGGCCTGGCCGCCACCGACGATGACGACGCTGTGACGGGGCAATGGGGAGCTGGTGGTGGATGCGGACATGGCGGGTCTCCTGAGGATGCGATGCGATGTGATGCGATGAGAAGGATGGGCGGCGGCTCAATCGGCCGGGCCGAAGGCGACGATGCGCACCGGGGCATCGGGCTGCAGCGCGAAGGCGGCGGCACGGCGTTCGGTGTCGTCAAGTTGGTCACCCGCCCGCGAACAGACGAAGCCGAACTTGGCGGCCACACGCTGGTTGGCGATGGCCGTGGCCTCGCGGATGCGGCGCATGAAGTCGCTCAGCGGGTAGTCCACATCGGGCTGGAAGAAGTCCTGGATCACCAGCGAGGGCGAGTAGGCAACGCTCTGCGTGGCATCAGGCCAGCGGATGGTGTAGTGCATGGCGGGCATGGGGGTCTCCGTTCAGACAGGTGTGGATTCAAGAGCAGTAGCGGCGGCGTGCGCACGCCGCGCCAAGCGCTGCGCGTACCAGGCCTCGTGCAGCGCGGCGCTGCGCGACCAGCTGTGTTGCAGGCAGACGCCGGGCGTGTGCTGCAGGCGCGGGGCAACGGCGGCCTGCCGCAGGCCGGTGGCGATGGAGGCGATGTCTTCCGGCTCGCACCAGCTGACGCCGGGCTCACCGCTCAGGTGCTCGGTGAAGGGTGGGCGCGCCGACACCAGCACCGGCGTGCCGCAGGCCAGGGCTTCGAGCGCTGCGAGGCCGAAGCCCTCCATCAGCGAAGGCATGGCCAGCACGTCGGCGCGGCGCATCAGCGCGGGCAGCGCCGCGTCGGGCAGCGGGCCGGTGCGCAGCACCGCTTGGCCCGGGCCTTCGCGCAGCGCGTGTTCGGCCAGCGCCGCGGCCCAGGTGCGGTGCGCGCCGCTGTGGTCCAGCATGCTGGCGCCGCCCGCCACCACCAGGCGCGCCTCAGCCCAGGCCGGGTCGTGCTGACGCAAGTGCGCGAAAGCATGCAACAAGCGCGTGGTGTTTTTGCGCTGCTCCACGCCACCCACCAGCAGGCACAGCGGGCCGGTCTGTGCGGGTACACCCAGCGACCCCAGCAGCGCGGCATCACCGGGCTGCGTCTCGCGGCGGTAGCGCTGCAGGTTCACGCCATTGAACATGCGCTGCGCACGCACACCCAAGACGGTGTGGAAGTGCGCGGCCCAGCTGTCGCTGACGCAGGCCACGTCATCTGCCGCGCGCCAGGCGCGTGTTTGCCAGGCCATCAGGGTCGGGTCGTCGAACACATCCAGGTGATGCACGGTGCGCACCCAGGGCGCCAGCACCACGCCCTCGGCCTGCAGCAGCGCGAGCGCGTTGCCGCTGAGGCTGTCTTGCGCGTGCAGCACGTCAAAGTCACCGCCGGCCAGCAACGCCGGCAGACCCTGCACCAGGGTGTGGATGCGCTGGCCCACTTGCGTCAGCAGATCGCCGCTCAAGGCGGGCAAAGCCAGGGTGTGAAACGCAAGGTCCACCGCGCGAAACAACTGCTCGCCCGGCTCGGCCGAGGCGATCACCGTCACCGTGTGGCCGCGCGCCTGCAGCGCGTCCGCCAGCTCCAGCGTGTGCACCACGCCGCCGCGGGGACGCACCGAGTGGGTGAGCAAGGCGATGCGCAAGGGCCGGCTCATGCGGGCCTCCGCGCGCTGCCGATGAACGGCGCTTCGGCGTGGTCCCACAGCGTGGCGCGCTCGCCCGCCTGGCGCAGCACCAGCGCGCTGCCGGCCTGCACCTCGCCCACATCGGCACACACGATGTCGCGCTGCGCGAACCGCGCTTGCACCGCGGCCACCTGCTGCGGGCGCACGCTCAGCACAAAGCCGAAACTCGGGAACGCGCACAACCAGCGCAGCCACGCGGCTTGCGTGGTGGCATCGCTGGCCGCGTGGGCGCCGTGCAGCTGAGTTGGCCGCGGCAACGCCGCCAGGTCGATGGTGGCGCCCACGCCCGAACTCTCCAGCAGCATCAGCGCGCTGCCCAGCACACCGGCCATGCTGATGTCCTTGCCGGCATCCACCAGGCCCGCTTCGGCCAGCTGCGGCAGCAGGTCGAGGTCAGCGCGCAAGCGTTCGGTCGGGGCCTCGGTGGAGGCGTTCCAAAAGGGATACGGGTCCTGCCACTGGCCGCGCAGGTCCACGGCCACCAGCAGGCGGTCGCCCGGATGGGCGGCAAAACTGCTGATGAGCTGCGCGCCAGCGCGGCCCAACACGGCCATCGCGAGCTGGCCGCTCGGGGCCTGCAGGTTGCTGTGGCCGCCGACCAGCGGCACGCCGTAGCGCTCGCTGGCGGCGCGCATGCCGGCCAGCACGGCCTCGGCTTGCGCGTCTCCGCTGGCCCACAGGGCATCCACCACGGCCACCGCACGCCCGCCCATCGCCGCCACATCACTGAGGTTGACGAGCACGCCGCTGTAGCCGGCGAACCAGGGCAGGGTCTCCACGAAGTCTTGCACCAGCCCCTCGATGGCGAACAGCAGGTGGCCGCCACCACTGGCCTCGGGCAGCACCGCGCAATCGTCGCCATTGGGCACGGCCGTCACGCCGACGGAGGGCGCCAGCTGTTGCAACACGCGGGCGATGTCGCGCTTGTGCGTATAGCCGCGGCTGGCGCGCAGCTGCGCCACCAGGGTGTGCAGGTCGCTCACGTCGCGCTCCCGGTGGCCAGCACATAACCGGCGTAGGGCGTGTGGCAAGGCGGGTAGTGCGCCAGGTCGGCGCGCATCAGCGCGTGCACCCGGCCATGCAGCACCATCTCGTCCATCACCTGCCAGTGCAGGCGGCGGAACAGCGGCACGTTCTGCGCCTGCACATGGGCCAGAAACTCCTGGCAGCCCAGCGCATGGGCGCTGCTCACCGCCAGGCGGATCAGCGTGCTGCCGAGCCGGCCGTGGTGGCGCCAGTCGCGCGCCACGGCCAGGCGCGAGCCCCACCAGGTGCCGGGCAACGCTTCGTGGATGCGCACCGTGCCCACCACCTCGTCGCCCTCCCCCGCCAGGCACGACAGCGCCACCAGCGAGCGCACGCTGGGCGCCTGGGCATCGATGTCGTCCACGTCATCGCCATCGAACAGGCCTTGCTCACGGCAGAACACCGTGCGCCGCAGCGCGTGGGCCTGCGCGTTCATCCACGGGCTGCTCGCCCATTGCACGCGGAAGGCCTGGGGGCGGTAGTCGGTGTCGAGTTCGCACCAGGGTGCGGCCAGCGGGTCGTCGGTGCGGGTTGAAGCGGACGCGGACAACATGGTGAGGGGCTCCTGGGGGATGTGAACCAGCGGCGAACCAACGTCGATCAAGCCGCCAGCGGCGTTTCGTAGCGCGACAGGGTGGAGCACGCCGCGCAGCGGCCACAACCGGCCTTGATGTCGCCCGCGCGCAGGCCGGCCGCGGCCACCATCTCGCCCAGGGGCGCGAGCACGCTGCGCATGAACGCGGCCGGTGGGGCGGGCAGGTCTTCGAGTGGCGTGCCGCTGATGGGCACGAAGGGCACGACGAAGGGATAGACGCCGAGGTCGAGCAGGCGGCGGCTGGTGGCCAGCAGGGTCTCCGCGCTGTCGCCCAAACCCGCGAGCAGATAGGTGCTGACCTGGCCTCGGCCGAACACGTCGACCGCCGCGCCGAACGCGTCCCAGTAGCGCGACATCGGCACCTCGGCCTTGCCGGGCAGGATGCGCTGGCGCAGCGCCTCGCCCACCACTTCGAGGTGCATGCCCAGCGTGTCGACGCCCGCGTCCTTGAGGCGCCGGAACCAGGCGTCGGTGTCGGGCGGCTCGCATTGCGCCTGCAGCGGCAGGTCCACCGCCGCGCGGATGGCCTGCGCGCTCTCGCACAGCACGCGCGCACCGCGGTCGGGCGTGGGCGGCGTGCCGGTGGTCATCACCATGTGCTTCACGCCGTCCAGCTCCACAGCGGCCTTCGCCACCTCGGCCAGTTGCGCCGGCGTCTTGTGCGCGATGGTGCGGCCCGCGGCCAGCGACTGGCCGATCGCGCAGAACTTGCACGCCTTGCGGCGGCTCTCGTAGCGGATGCAGGTTTGCAGCACGGTGGTGGCCAGCACGTCGGCCCCGTGCAGCGTGGCGATGTGCGAGTAGGGCACACCCTCGGCGGTGCTCAGGCCATAGAAGCGCGGTTGCGTGGGGAACTGGATGCTGGCGATCGGGATGCTGCCGCGGCGCAGCACGCTGCGGCCATCGGCCCCCGGCGCGTCGGCCACGAAGGGCGAGCTGAAGGCGCTGGCCGTGTGCACCGGCACCATCAGCGTCACGCCGTCCACGGTCACGGCCTTGTGGTCGGACGGCCCGGCGCCACCACGCCGGCTGGCCGCACCGGCCGTCGGGTCGGCCAAGCGCAGCCCCTGCGACTGCAGCTCGGTCATCAGCTGGCGGGTGTCGGCGGCCGTGGGGGTGGACAACAGCTCAGGGGTGACAACGGCGTTCATGGCGACTCCAGATCAAAGGGGGAGAGCAGCGCGGGCGGGCTCAAGCGGCCCGGCGCAGCGGGTCAACGGACGGCTCGGTGGCCGGCGATGAGGCGGCGGCAGGGCTGGCGGGTGCGGCGTCGCCCCAAGCGCGTGTGGTGGCCGTGGCCTCGCGGCGGATGGCCAGGCTCAGCAGCTCGGGCCGGGCGTAGTGGCCGACCGAATCCATCATGCGTTTGCGCTTGCTGATCAGCGCCATGTCGAGGTCGGCGATGACCAGGCCTTCGCCCTCGGTCAGCGGCTCGGCCAGGTACTTGCCTTCGGGCGACACGATGGCCGTGTGGCAACCGCCGCGCAGCGCGCCTTGCAGCTTCTCGTCGGGCGTGATGGCGCGGATCTGCGCCTCGTGCAGCCAGCCGGTGGCGTTGACCACGAAGCAGCCCGATTCGAGCGCGTGATGGCGGATGGTCACGCCCATCTGCTCGGCAAAGATCGGCCCCACCAGCGAGCCGGGAAACTGCGCGCAGTGGATCTCCTCGTGCTCGGCCATCAGCGCGTAGCGGGCCAGCGGGTTGTAGTGCTCCCAGCAGGCCAGCGCGCCGACGCGGCCGACGCGCGTGTCCACCGCGGTGAGGCCCGAACCATCGCCCTGCCCCCACACCATGCGCTCGTGGTAGGTGGGCGTGATCTTGCGGCGCTTGAGCAGCAGCTGCCCATCGGCATCAAAGATCAGCTGTGTGTTGTAGAGGCTGCCGTGGTCGCGCTCGTTGAGGCCCAGCACCACCACCATGCCGGCCTCGCGGGCGGCAGCGGCCACCGCATCGGTGAGCGGGCCGGGCACGGTGGGCGCGCGCTCCATCAGCAGCAGGTGGGCCGGGCCCTGGAGCACCGGGGGCTGGATGAAGGAAAAGTACGGGTAGTAAGGCACGAAGGTCTCGGGGAAGACGATCAGCTGCACGCCCTGGCGGGCGGCGTCGCGGATCGCCTCCAGCACGCGGGCCAGGGTGCCGTCGGCGCTGTCCAGGTCGGGGGCGATCTGGGCCGCTGCGGCCCGCACGAAACGTTTCATCTCAGCCATGTCGAATGCTCCGGGGGCTGCGCGTCAGAGCGTCCAGGTGTCGAGGATGAACGCGCCCTGCTTGCGGTGCAGCAGCACGATGTCCAGCACGTCCAGCGGGTTGATCGGGCGGATGCCTTCGATCAGCGCGCCTTCGCCGTGACCATAGAGCGCCTGCAGCGCAAAGCGGCAGGCGTAGACCTTGCCGCCTTCGGCGATGAACTTGGTGATCTGGTTGTTGAAGTTCTGGTGGCCAGGAAAGGCCTCGTCGCCGAGCTTGGGGAAGCCGCGCTTCACGCCCAGCGTCACGCCCGGGCCGTAGAGCAGGATCGAGGTCTCGAAGCCCTTGCGTTGCAGGCGGGTGGCTTGCAGCAGGTTGACGAAACCGATCGAGCCTTCGAAGGCGACGGTGTGGAAGGTGACCAGGGCTTTTTCGCCCGGCTCGGCCTTCACGTCTTCAAACACCTTCTCTTCGTAGTCGACCAGGAAATCGCCCTTCTGGGCAGCGGGGTGGGTGACTTTGGGCATGAGCTTCCTCGTACAGCGTCAGGTGATGGAACGGGCTCGTCGGGAGCCCGGGGTGGCCAGCGGGAGCCGGACACCTGCCTCATTGCGACGGACATGCCACGGCCTCGGCCGGGCAGCCGATCAAGACCCGATCAAAAGGGCGTCAGGCCCGCGGCGGGCCGGCGCGGCGGCCGCGCCGCGCCGCGGCCATGCACCAAAGCCGATCGGGCGGCGATGCAATCAATGCACCCGATCAATGGGGTCCGTGCACCGTGCTGCACCCTGTCCTGCGTGGGGAAACCGATGCGATCAGCCCTTGCGACAGGCACACTCGAAGCGGTCTGCCGATGCCGTCCGGCGTGGCACCCCTTCCGTTCACCCATGCCCTTCAGCCACTGGATCCACCGCCTCAGGAGCAGCCAGCTGCCCGCCTACCAGCTCATCCCGGAGCTGATCGCCGAGGATCTGCAGCAGGGCCGGCTGGCGCCGCGCGAGCGCCTGCCGCCGCTGCGCCAGCTCGCCACCACGCTGCAGCTGAACTACACCACCGTCGTGCGAGGTTTTGCTCAGGCGCGCGAGCGGGGCCTGATCGCCTCGCGCCCGGGGATGGGCTCCTATGTGCGCGGCTCCTTCATCGGCCTGCCGCTGCGGGCGGGCACCGGCGCCGAGATGACGATGAACCTGCCGCCGGAGATCGAGGACCACCCGGCGATGCAGCGGCTGCAGGAGCGGGCCGCGGCGGTCATCTCCGGCACGCCGCTGCACGACCTGATGCGCTACCAGGACTTCGGCGGCACGGCCCGCGACCGCAGCCTGGCGGCGCAGTGGCTGGCGCAATGGGTGCCCGAGGCCACGCCGGAGCGGGTGCTGGTCGCCCCCGGCATCCACGGCGTGCTGCTGGCCCTGACCTCGCTGCTGGTGCGCCCCGGCCAGAGCCTGTGCGTCGAGTCGATGGTCTACCCCGGCATGAAGGCGATCGCCGCCCAGCTGGGCGTGCAGCTGCACCCGCTGGCCATGGACGAGCAGGGTCTGCTGCCCGACGAGTTCGAGGCCGCCTGCCGCAGCACGCCGGTCGCCGCCCTCTACCTGTGCCCCAACCTGCACAACCCGACCACCGCCACGCTGCCGATGCGCCGCCGCGAGCAGATCGCCGACATCGCGCTGCGCTACAGCATCCCGCTGATCGAGGACGACGCCTACGGCATGCTGCCCGCGGCCATCCCGCCGACGCTGGCCGACTACGCGCCCGGACTGACCTACTACATCAGCGGCCTGTCGAAATGGCTGGGCGCGGGGGTGCGCACCGCCCAGGTGCTGGCGCCCAGCACGGCGGCCCACCAGCGCCTGGCCGGGGCGCTGCGGGCGACCACGGTGATGGCCTCGCCCTTCATCAACGCGGTGGTGGCCGAATGGCTCGAGCAGGGCCAGGCCGGCGAGGTGCTGGCGGCCGTGCGGGCGGAATGCGGCTGGCGCAGCACGCTGATGCGCGAGCGGCTGGGGCGGCATGGCGTGCGCACCCAGCCCAACGGCTTCCACGCCTGGCTGCCGCTGGCCGTGCCCGACGACGGCCGCTGCGTGGCCAGCGACATGGCCGGGGCGCTGCGCACGCTGGGGGTCGCGGCGGTGGCGGGCAGCGCCTTCTCGACCGATCGACAGCCGCCGGAGGGGCTGCGCCTGTGCCTGGGCGGCGCGCTCACCCGCAACGACTGCGGCCGGGCGCTGCAGGCGGTCGAGGACGCGATCGAGCGCTGCCGGACCGGCCCGTCGTCAGCGGCGGGCTGAGGCCTGGGCGGCCCGCTCGGCGATCAGGCGCTGCAGCGACTTGTCGGCCCGCCGGATGTGCAGCGACAGCCAGTCGCGCAGCAGCGTCGACAGCCGGGACGCGGTGGTGATGCGCCCGGCGGCGTACTGCGCCTGCAGCTCGAGCAGGCGGGCGACGAACGCCGCATGGCCACGCAGGTGGCGTTCGAGGTCGGGAAAGCCCAGCGCCTGCATGATCTGCTCCTCGCGCTGGAGGTGCTCGCGCGTGCTCGCGACGAGCGCCTCCAGCAGCCCGGCCACGACCGACTGGCCCTCGCCCTGGCTGGTGGCGCCGTGCAGCGTGTTGAGCTGCTCGATCAGGCGCTGGTGGTCGGCGTCGATCACGCCGTGGTCGATGGCCATGTCGTCGGCCCAGAGGAAATAAGCCATGGGGTTCACACGCTCCTGAAACGAGGGCGGTGGCTCAGGCCGGGGCCAGCGCCAGGCCGCGGCCCGACTCCAGCCGGAAGGCGCTGACCACCTGCACCAGCAGGCGGGCCTGGCCGGCCAGCGACTCGGCCGCCGCGGCCGACTCCTCGACCAGCGCCGCATTGCCCTGCGTGACCTGGTCCATCTGGCCCATGGCCTGGTTGATCTGGTCGAGCCCGGCCGACTGCTCCTCGCTGGCCTGGCTCATCTCGCCCATGATGTCGGCCACCCGGCGCACGCTCACCACGATCTGGTCCATCGTGCTGCCGGCCTGCTCCACCAGCTTGCAGCCCTGGCTGACGTTGGCCACCGACTCGCCGATCAGCGCCTTGATCTGCCGCGACGCATCGGCCGAGCGGCCCGCCAGCGTGCGCACCTCGCCGGCCACCACCGCGAAGCCGCGGCCCTGCTCGCCGGCACGGGCGGCTTCCACCGCCGCGTTCAGGGCCAGCAGATTGGTCTGGAAGGCGATGCCGTCGATGACCCCGATGATGTCGGCGATGCGCCGGGACGACAGGTCGATCGCCTCCATCGTGTCCACCACCTTCGCCACCACGGCCCCGCCCTGGACGGCCACCTCGGCGGCGGCCTCGGCCAGCGCGTTGGCGTGGCGGCCGCTCTCGAAGTTGGCCTTGACCGTGTCGGCCAGCTCGTGCAGCGAGGCGGCGGTCTGCTCCAGCGCCGCGGCCTGCTCCTCGGTGCGCTGCGACAGGTCCTGGTTGCCCGCGGCGATCTGGCCGGTGGCCGTGGAGATGGCCATCGAGCCGTTCTGCACCTCGCCGACGATCTTCACCAGGCTGCCGTTCATGTCGCGCAGCGCGGTGAGCAGCTGGCCGGTCTCGTTGTCCGTGTGCACCTCGATGCGGCTGCTCAGGTCGCCCGAGGCCACCGTGCGCGCCACCGACACCGCGCGCTGCATCGGCCGGGTCACCGAACGCGTGATCCAGATCGCCATGCCCGCTCCGCACAGGGTCGCCACGACCGCCAGCACGACCATCAGCCGGTGGGCCGAGGTGATCTCGTCCTGGATCTGCGCCGAGCGCTGCATCACGATCTGCTTCTGGAAGTCGCTCAGCGCGCTGATGGTGGCCTGCAGCGCATCGATGGCCGGCAGCGTCTGGCGGTTCATCAGCTCGATGGCCTCGTCGCGGCGGCCTTCGCCCACCAGCGCCGCCACCCGCGAGAAGGACTCGACGTAACGCGCGCGGGCCTGCTGCAGGGCCACCAGCAGCGTGCGCCCCTGCGGCAGGTAGACCAGCCGGTCCAGCGTCTGGAGGGCCTGGTCGACCGTGCGCCGGTTCTCGGCGATGTGGTCGCGGATGCGGGCCTGCTGCTGCGGATCGGCCGCGATCAGCAGCTCCATCGTGCGCCGCGCGTTGGCGCGGGCGGTGGTGTCGACCACATGGGCGGCCTCGGCCTTGACCCATTCCTTGTCGATCAGGCTCTGGTTGGCCTGCTGCAGGCTGGAGAAACGCACGATGGCGATGCCCACGGCCAGCACCATCATGGCCAGGACCAGGGCGAATCCGACGCCCAGGCGGGTGCCGATGCGGGTATCTGCGAACTTCATGACACGGCGCTCCTGTCGTGCGGGGAGGAAAAGACTCATGCCCCGGGACTTCGACACCGCCGTCCGGGCCTTGAGCCCCTTCGAGCACCGCGCAGCGGGTTCCGATCGTATTCTTGATCTGGAACAAGCCTGCCGACCCGCCTCGGTCAAGGCGCCGCGGCCATCGCCTCGTGCGCCAGCTCGCCCAGCTGGCGCAGCGCCGACTCGAAGCGGGGATCGTCGGGGTGGCCGACGTTCAGGCGCAGGTGGTGGGTGAAGCGCCGGTCGGCGGAAAACAGCACGCCCGGGGCGGTGCTGATGGAACGCGCCATGGCCTGGCGGTGCAGCTGCAGCGCGTCGACGCCGGCGGGCAGCTCCAGCCACAGGAAATAGCCGCCGGCCGGCCGGGTCACGCGGGTGCCGGCCGGGAAATGCCGCTCGATCAGGCGCAGCGCACGCTGCTGCTGCACCGCCAGGGCCTCGCGCAGGCGGCGCAGGTGGCGGTCGTAGCCGCCCTGGGCGAGGTAGTCGGCGATGGCCAGCTGCGGGGGCAGCGAGGTGGCCAGCGAGGTCATCGTCTTCAGCCGCTGCACGACCGGCGCGAAACGCCCGGCGGCGGCCCAGCCGACCCGGTAGCCCGGGGCCAGACTCTTCGAGAACGACGCGCAGTGCAGCACCAGGCCGGCCCGGTCGAAGGCCTTGGCCGGCGGCGGGCGGCGGGTGCCGCTGTAGAGCTCGCCGTAGACGTCGTCCTCGATCAGCGGGATGGCGCGCCGGGCCAGCCGCTCGACCAGCGCCTGCTTGCGGGCGACCGGCATCAGCGCCCCCAGCGGATTCTGGAAGCTGGGCATGAACCAGCAGGCGGCCACCGGCTGGCGGTCGAGCAGGGCCTCCAGCGCTTCCAGATCGACCCCGTCGCGCGGATCGGTCTGCACCTCGACCGCCCGCAGGTCCAGCCGCTCGAGCGCCTGCAGCGCGGCGTAGAAGGTGGGGGACTCGACCACCACCACGTCGCCCGGCCGGGTCACGGCCTGCAGGCACAGGTTCAGCGCCTCCATCGCGCCGTTGGTGATGACCAGCTCGTCGTCGGCCAGCGGCACGCCCTGCAGCGTGCAGCGGTGGCGCAGCGCCTGGCGCAGCTGGCTCTCGCCCACGGTCAGCGCGCCGGTGATCTGGGCCGGCTTGAGCCGGCGCATCGCCCGCGCGCCCGACCGCGCCAGCGCCTCGAAGGGGAACAGGTGCGGCGCCGGGAAGGCCGAGCCCAGCGGCACGACGTCGGCGTCGCGGGTCGAGCCCAGCAGCTCGAACACCAGCTCGCTGACGGCCACCGGCGTGGCGTCGTGGCGAGGCTCGGCCGCCCGTGGTGCCGCGCGTGCGGCAGGCCGGTCGGCGCGCACGAAAAACCCCGAGCGGGCACGGGCCTCGATCAGCCCGTCGGACTCCAGCTGGCCGTAGGCCTGGAACACCGTCGACGGGCTGATGCCCCGCTGGCGGCAGGTCTGGCGCACCGACGGCAGGCGCTCGCCCGCCCGCAGCACGCCGTCACGGATGCCGTCGGCCAGCTCCTCGGCCAGCTGTTCGTAGAGGGTCGGGGCCGCGGCGCTCATCGCTCATCTGATCCGGTCGATTTTCAATGTATCTGCATCTTACAGATCAGATGCCCGCTGGGCACCATCAGCGCATGTCCACGCCCGCCGCCTCATCGACCGCCCGCTCCCCGGCCACCGCCGGGCTCGACACCCTGCGCCGGGTCGTCGACTCGGGGCTGCTGCGCTGCGCCGTGCCGGCGGCGCTGGGCGGTGCGGGCACGCTGCAGGACCTGGCCGAGGGCGCCGCCGCCCTGGGTCGGCGCTCGCCGGCCGCGGCCCGGGTGCTGCGCGCGCAGCGCCTGGCGATCGAGGCGCTGGTGCGCTCGCCCAACATCGGCCTGCGGGAGCACCGGCTGGGCGACCTGCTCAGCGGCGAACACGCCGGCACGCTGCCGGCCTCGCTGAGCGGGCCGGCGCTGCAGGGCACCGACACCGGCCGCGGCTGGCTGCTGCACGGCACGCTGGCCGGGGTCGCCAACCTGCAGTGGATCGGCTGGTCGGTGGTCACGCCGGTGCGGCTGGGCGATGAGCCGCCGGTCTGGGTGCTGCTGGGCAGCGAGGACAGCGGCCTGCGCCTGGAGCCCGACCGCAGCGCGCCGCCGGACAGCCGCACCGCGGCGCTGCACGTCGACCGGGTGCACTGGCGCGAGGACGAATGGCTGGCCGGCCCGGACCTGCCGCAGCAGCTGCAGGCCGTGGCCGACGCGCTGTCCGGCGGCCTGCGCCACGACGCCCGGCGCGGCCGCACGACCGCCTCACCCTGAGATCTCCGGCCTGGCGGGTTCGGCCCTTCGGGTGCCTCGCCGAACCCGCGGCCCGCACGCCCCGCCACGAGGCACCTGCCGCACCTGACACACCCCAGCCTGCTGCCGCGGCGCCTGTTGCGCCGCCCCCCCACGAACGGCCCTGCCATGTCCCAGCCCCATCGCGTCATTCCCCTCGTTCCCGACCGCTCCGCAACCGACGGCAAGATCCACGCGCGGGCGGTCACCGGCCTGCACACCCGCTGGCGGTGGGCGATGGTCTGGATCACCCAGCTGGTGTTCTACGGCCTGCCTTGGCTGACGCTGGACGGCCACCAGGCCGTGCTCTTCGACCTGGAGCACGAACGTTTCCACCTCTTCGGCGCGGTGCTCTACCCGCAGGACCTGATCTACCTGACCGGGCTGCTGGTCATCAGCGCGCTGCTGCTGTTCTTCGCGACCACGGTGGCCGGACGGGTGTGGTGCGGCTTCAGCTGCCCGCAGACGGTCTACACCGAGCTGTTCATGTGGATCGAGCACCGCTGCGAGGGCGACCGCAGGGCCCGGCAGCGGCTCGACCAGAGCCCCTGGAACGCCGACAAGCTGCTGCGCCGCGGAGGCAAGCACCTGGCCTGGGGCACGCTCAGCCTGTGGACCGGCTTCACGCTGGTGGGCTACTTCACGCCGATCCACAGCCTGGCGCTGGCGGTGCCGGCGGCCACGCTGGGCCCCTGGGAAGGGTTCTGGACGCTGTTCTACGGCCTGGCCACCTATGGCAACGCCGGTTTCCTGCGCGAGAAGGTCTGCCAGCACATGTGCCCCTACGGCCGCTTCCAGGGCTCGATGCTGGACCGCGACACCCTGATCGTGGCCTACGACCACCTGCGCGGCGAGCCCCGCGGGGCCCGCGCCCGCGGCAGCGATGCGGCCGCCCGGGGCCTGGGCGCCTGCGTGGACTGCACGCTGTGCGTGCAGGTCTGCCCGGTGGGCATCGACATCCGCCAGGGCCTGCAGGCCGCCTGCATCAGCTGCGGCGTCTGCATCGACGCCTGCGATCCGGTGATGGACAAGCTCGGCGCGCCCCGCGGCCTGATCCGCTGGGCCACGCAGCGCGAGATGGCCGGCGAGCCGCAGGCGCGGCGATCGCTGCGGCAGCAGCTGGCCCGCCCGCGCGTGCTGATCTACGGCGGCCTGCTCGGGCTGGTCAGCCTCGCGCTGGTCGTCGGCCTGCTGCAGCGCCCGACGCTGCGCCTGAACGCGATGCGCGACCGCGGCGTGATGGCCCGCCAGGTCGAGGACGGCCGCATCGAGAACGTCTACCGGCTGCAGGCGATGAACGCCAGCGCCACCCCGCGTGAACTGCAGCTGCAGGTCCGCGGCCCGGACGGACTGGCGCTGGCCTCGGACACGCGCCTGCAGCTGGCCCCGGCCGAGGCACGGACCGTGAGCGTCACCGTGCAGCTCGAGGCCGGTCCCGCCCAGGCGCTGGCCGGGCAGATCGTGCCGATCCGCTTCGAGCTGCAGGACCTGGCCACCGGCACCGACACGGCCCTCGCGGACTCGACGCTGGTCGTGCCCCGCTGAGCGCCACCCGCTGCCCGCCGCGGGTGGACCGGGGCCATGCCCCGGGGCCGGGGAGCATAGGCATCATGCGGGCTCGGTGATATGGTTGTCATACAGATTCCTGTACACCCACCTCACGCCCGCGCCCCCATGGACACCCCGTTTCCCCTCGACCAGCTCCCGTCCCTGCGGGTGGGCGCCCGCCTCTCCGAACAACTCGCCGAGGCGCTGGTGGTCAGCATCCGGGACGGCCAGCTGCCCCCCGGCCAGCGCCTGCCCACCGAGAGTGCGCTGGCCACCCGCTTCGGCGTCAGCCGGACCGTGGTGCGCGAGGCGCTGTCCAGCCTCAAGACGCTGGGGCTGATCGAGTCGCGCCAGGGCTCGGGCGCCTTCGTCCGGCACAGCCCGGCGCCCGCGCTCGAGCAGCTGACGCTGGAGCCGGACGGCTCGATGGATGCGGTGATCCAGATGGTCGAGGTGCGCCGGGCGCTCGAGGCGGAGTCCGCCGCGCTGGCGGCCGTGCGCCGCTCGGGCCAGGACCTGCAGCGCATCAAGACCACGCTGGCCCAGCTGGACCGGGCCGTCGCCGCCGGCGGTGACGGCGTGGCCGAGGACGTCGCCTTCCATGCCGCCATCGCCGCGGCCACGCGCAATCCTTTCCTGCTGTCGACGCTGGCCTACCTGAACCATTTCCTGCTGGACGCGACCCGTGTCACGCGCGCCAACGAAGCCACCCGCAGCGACCTCGAGCAGGAGGTGCGCCAGGAGCACGCGGCCATCGTCGCGGCCATCGAGGCCGGCGACAGCGTCGCTGCACGGCGGGCCGGCACGACCCACATGGTCAATGCCGCCGAGCGCATCGGCCGGGCCGATCCGGCGTTCTGGGCCCGCGAAGGCCTGAAGCTGGCCGACCTGCTGCGGGCCGAACTGGGCGCGCCCCAGGCGGCCCCCAGCCGCCCCCGCCGACGCTGATGTAACCACGTAGAAACCCGGATTTCAGCGGATCGACCTCGACGCGATAATTTGTACGACAACATGACCACGTGACAACAAGTCCGCGTGGCCATGGTCCGAATTCCAACGCCGAAGGAGACCCCATGTCCACCCGAACCTCCGTCCTGTTCGCCGCCGCGCTGACCGCCGCCACGATGTGCGCGCCGCTCCAGGCCCAGACCGTCCTGAAGATCGGTCACGTGCTGGCCAAGGGCTCGCATTACGACGTGGGGGCGACCGTGTTCTGCGACGAGATCGACAAGGGCACGCAGGGTCGCTACAAGTGCCAGATGTTCCCCGCCGGCTCCCTGGGTGGCGAGCGTGAGCAGGTCGAGGCGGTGCAGCTGGGCACCCAGGACCTGGTGATCACCTCGACCGGCCCGGTGGGCAACTTCGTGCCCGACATCAAGGTGCTCGACATCCCTTTCCTGTTCCGCGACTACACCCACGCCCGCAAGACGCTGGACGGCAAGATCGGCCAGGACCTGCTGGCCAAGTTCCCGGCCAAGGGCCTGGTGGCGCTGGCCTGGAGCGAAAACGGCTTCCGCCACATGACCAACAACAAGCGACCCATCCACAGCGTGACCGACGCGGGCGGCCTGAAGCTGCGCACCATGGAAAACAAGGTGCACATGGCTGGCTACAAGACCTTCGGCATCCTGCCCACGCCGATGGCCATGACCGAGCTGTTCACCGCGCTGCAACAGGGCACCGTGGACGGGCAGGAGAATCCGGTGGGCGTGATCCTCGCCTCCAAGTTCTCGCAGGTGCAGAAGTACCTGTCGCTGACCGGCCACGTCTATTCGCCCGCGCTGATCCTGGCGTCGCCGGGCGTCTGGTCGCGGCTCAACGAGGCTGATCGCAAGGTCTTTGCCGCGGCCGCCGGCAAGAGCGCCGCCGCGTCCCGCAAGAAGGTCAACGACGACGAGGCCAACGGCCTGGCGCAGCTCAAGAAGGACGGCATGCAGATCGACGAGAAGGTCGATGGCGACAGCTTCCGCAAGGCCGTGGCGCCGGCCTATGCCGAGTTCGCCAAGGAGTTCGGCGCCGCCAACATCGCGGCCATCCAGGCGGTGCGCTGACCTCACCCGGAGCCGGCTCGACACCCCGGCCGGCTCCGCTCCATGCTCGACCGCCCCGATGCCGGGGCGCGGTCCCCCACGCCCTGTCAACGGTGCCACGACGCCGACTTCACTCTGGATCCCCCGATGCGCTCCCTGTTTCTGACCCTGGACCGCTGGCTGACCGGCCTGGCGATGTGGCTCGCCTGCGCGCTGCTGGCGATCATCAGCATGCTGGGCATGTGGCAGGTGCTGGCCCGCTTCGTCCTGTCCGAACCCTCGACCTGGACCGAGGAGCTGATGCGCCGGCTGCTGGTCTGGTGCGTGATGCTGGGCATCGCGGTGGCCTTCCGCCGCGGTGCGCTGGTGTCGGTGGACCTGATGCTGCGCACGGCCAAGGGCCGCTGGCGCGACGCGGTGCGCTGGATCATCACCAGCACCGCACTGGCCTACCTGTCCGTGCTGCTCTGGCAAGGCATCGATCTGACCTCGCGCGTGCGTTTCCAGAGCTTCGCGGCGATGGACCTGTCCATGGCCTGGGCCTATGCCGCCCTGCCGGTGGGGGCATTCTTCTGCATGGTGGCGGTGATCGCCAACCACCTCGACCCGGTGTACGAGGAGCTGGAGAACGCCCAGTGAGCCACGCTGCCGCCGCCCGCCCTTCCTCCGTCGCCCTCAGGATTCCCCCATGTCTCTGACCCTGCTCGTCACCATGATGCTGGGCTTTGCCTTCAGCATCTCGATCGCCGTGTCCATCGGCGGCGCCGGCATGCTGGGCATCGCCGTGTTCGACCCCGAACGCCTGGTGCTCGCCCCCAAGGAAATGTTCACGGCCATCGACAAGTTCCCGCTGGCCGCGATCCCGTTCTTCATCTTCGCCGGCAACCTCATGGAGACCGGCGGCATCAGCCGCAGGCTGGTGGAGTTCGCCAAGAGCCTGGTGGGCGGCGTGCAGGGCGGTCTGCCGATGACCTGCGTGCTCACCTGCATGATCTTCGCGGCCGTCTCGGGTTCGTCGGTGGCGACCACCTTCGCCATCGGCGCGGTGCTCATCCCGGCGCTGATCAAGCACGGCTACCCGACGGCCTACGCCGCCGCGCTGCAGGCCACCTCGGCCGAGCTGGGCGTGATCATCCCGCCGTCGATCCCGATGATCCTGTACGGCGTGTCCGCCGAGGTCTCGATCGGCGAGCTGTTCATCGCCGGTTTCGGTCCGGGCCTGCTGATCGGCGGCGCGCTGATGCTGTTCGTGCACCTGTACTGCCGCTACAAGGGCTGGGGCAAGAACGACGGCGACGGCCGCCTCGGCGTGGGCCGGGCCAGCCTGGACGCGGCCTGGGCGCTGCTGATGCCGGTGATCATCCTCGGCGGCATCTACGGCGGGGTCTTCACGCCCACCGAGGCGTCGGTCGTGGCGGTGTTCTACGCGCTGATCGTGGGCATGCTGATCCACCGTGAGCTGTCGTGGCGCGACCTGCTGCCGGTGCTGCGCAAGTCGGTGATCTCCAGCGCGGTGATCATGTTCATCATCGCCAACGCCGGCCTGTTCGCCTTCATCATCACCCGGGCCGGCGTGCCCGAGGCCATCGGCGAGTGGCTCAGCGAGGTGCTGAAGTCGCCGATGTGGTTCCTGCTGGGCGTGAACGCCGCGCTGTTCGTCATCGGCATGTTCATCGAGACCTCGGCGGCCATCATCGTGCTGGCTCCGATCCTGGTGCCGGTGGCCGTGCACTTCGGCGTGGATCCGGTGCACTTCGGCACCATCATGGTCGTCAACCTGGCGCTGGGCATGATCACGCCGCCCTTCGGCGTCAACCTCTTCGCGGCCTGCACGGTCGCCAGGATCTCGCTCGACCAGATCGTCAGGCACCTGATTCCCTTCGTGCTGGTGATCATCGGCTGCCTGATGCTGGTCACCTACGTTCCCTCCATCAGCCTGGCGCTGCGTGACCTCGTGTTCGCCGCACCCGCAGCCGCCATCGCGCCCGCCATCGGCCCGCAATGACCCCCATGGACCCCCTTGCATCGAGAACCGAAATGACGACTCCAGCTTCCCTCCACATCGGCGTCATCGGCCTGGGCGCCATGGGCCGCGGCATGGCCGCCTCGCTGCGCCGCGCCGGCCACCTCGTGCACGTCTGCGACGTGCGGCCCGAAGCCGCACAGGCCTTTGCCGCCGAAGGGGGCGTGGCCTGCGCCAGCCCGGCCGAGGTGGCCGCGCACTGCGAGGTGCTGGTCAGCGTGGTCGTCAACGCCGCGCAGACCGAGGCCGTGCTGTTCGGTGACGGTGGCGCGGCCGCCGCGATGCGGCCGGGCAGCCTGTTCATCATGTGCTCCACCGTGGACCCGAACTGGTCGGTGGCGCTGGAGGCACGCCTGGCGGACCTGGGCCTGCTCTACCTGGATGCGCCCATCTCGGGCGGTGCCGCCAAGGCGGCCTCCGGCGAGATGACGATGATGACCGCCGGCACGCCCGCCGCCTATGCCAAGGCCGGCGACGCGCTGGAGGCCATGGCCGCCAAGGTCTACCGCCTGGGCGACCGTGCCGGCAACGGCAGCAAGGTCAAGATCATCAACCAGCTGCTGGCCGGCGTGCACATCGCCGCCGCGGCCGAGGCCATGGCGCTGGGCCTGCGCGAAGGCGTGAAGGCCGAGGACATCTACGAGGTCATCACCCACAGCGCCGGCAACAGCTGGATGTTCGAGAACCGCATGGCCCATGTGCTGGCGGCCGACTACACGCCGCTGTCGGCCGTGGACATCTTCGTCAAGGACCTCGGCCTGGTGCTCGACACGGCGCGCGCGAGCAAATTCCCGCTGCCGCTGTCGGCCACCGCGCACCAGATGTTCATGCAGGCCAGCACCGCCGGCTACGGCCGCGAGGACGATTCGGCCGTGATCAAGATCTTTCCCGGCATCACCCTGCCGGGCTCGCCCGCCTGAGGAGGCCACGATGCAGATCCTCATCACCGGTGGCAGCGGCTTCCTGGGCGCCCGCCTGGCCCGCACGCTGCTGGCCCGGGACGGCCTGGCCCTGGCGGGCGGGCGCACGCAGCCCCTGACCCGCCTGCTGCTGACCGACCTGGTGCCCCCGCCGGCCGACCTGCAGGCCCAGGCTCGGGTCCGGTTCGTGACGGGTGAGCTCAACGCGCTGCTGGCCAGCGGCGAGCTCGGTCTGGACGGGGTGGACGCCGTCGTGCACCTGGCCGCGGCCGTCAGCGGCGACTGCGAGGCCGACCTCGACCTGGGCCTGCGCAGCAACCTCGACGCCAGCCGTGCGCTGCTGCAGGCCGCGCGCCATGCCGGCCAGGCTCCGGTGTTCGTCGCGGCCAGCTCGGTGGCGGTGTTCGGCGGCATGCCCGGCCTGCCGCTGCCCGAGCCGGTGGGCGACGACAGCCTGCCCACGCCGCAGGGCAGCTACGGCATCCAGAAGTTCATGGTCGAGCAGCTGGTGGCCGACTTCAGCCGCCGCCGCCTGGTGCAGGGCCGCTGCGTGCGCCTGATGACGGTGGCCGTGCGGCCCGGACGGCCCAATGGCGCGGCCTCCAGCTTCCTCAGCGGCATGGTGCGTGAACCGCTGGCCGGCCGACGGGCCGTGGTGCCGGTGGCCGCCGGCACGCCGGTCGCGCTGGCCTCGCCCGGGCGCACCGTGGCCGGCCTGCTGACGGCGCTCGAGACCGGCGAGGCCGACTGGGGTCCGCGCACCGCGCTCAACCTGCCGGCGCTGTCCACCACGGTGGGCGAGATCGCCGCCGCGCTGGAGCGCCTGGCCGGCCCGGCGGCCACCGCCCTGCTGGACTGGCAGCCCGACGCCCGCATCGCCGCCATCGTCGGCGGCTGGCCCAGCCGTTTTGATGCGGCCCGCGCGCGTGGCCTGGGCCTCTTGCCCGACCCGACCGTCGACGCACTGCTGCAGTCCTATGTCAGCGACCACCCCGAAGCCGTGCGCCTGCCTTTGATGCCGGTTTGACACCTCTTTGACCCCATCGGAATCCTGACCATGACCCGACCGCTGCTCGGCTGCATCGCCGACGATTTCACAGGCGCCACCGACCTGGCCAACAACCTGGTGCGCAACGGCATGCGCACCGTGCAGACCATCGGCGTGCCCGACGGTCCGCTGGACGCCACGGCCGACGCCGTGGTGGTGGCGCTCAAGTCGCGCACCGTGCCCGCGGCCGAGGCCGTCGAGCAGTCGCTGGCCGCGCTGCGCTGGCTGCAGGCCCAGGGCGTGCAGCAGATCTACTTCAAGTACTGCTCCACCTTCGACAGCACGCCGGCGGGCAACATCGGCCCCGTCACCGAAGCCCTGATGGACGCGCTGGGCACGGACTTCACCATCGCCACGCCGGCCTTTCCGGACAACAAGCGCACGGTCTTCAAGGGCTACCTGTTCGCCGGTGAGGGGCTGCTGAACGAAAGCGGCATGCAGAACCACCCGCTCACGCCGATGACGGACGCCAACCTGGTGCGGGTGCTGCAGGCGCAGACGCGGCGCCGGGTCGGCCTGATCGACCACACGGTGGTGGCGCAGGGCGAGGCGGCCATCCGGGCCCGGATCGCCGAGCTGAAGTCGCAGGGCGTGGCCATGGCCATCGTCGATGCGGTGAGCAACGCCGACCTGCTGCGCCTGGCTCCCGCGCTGAAGGACCTGCCGCTGCTGACCGCCGGCTCGGGCGTGGCCATCGGCCTGCCGGGCAACTTCGGCTTGACGCCATCACCGCAGACGGCCGAGCTGCCGCCGGCGCGCGGCCGCCGGGCCATCGTCTCGGGCAGCTGCTCGGTGGCCACCAACGGCCAGGTGGCCGACTTCATCGCGCGGGGCGGCCAGGCCCTGGCGCTGAACCCGCTGCGCATGGCCGCCGGCGAGCCCGTGGCCGCCGAGGCCCTGGCCTGGGCCGCGGGCCAGCTGGCCGGCGCGCCGGCGGCGCCCGTGCTGATCTACTCCACCGCCGAGCCCGAGGCCGTGCGCGCCATCCAGGGCCGGCTGGGCGTGGAAGAAGCCGGCGCGATGGTCGAGCGCGGCATCGCGGCCATCGCCAAGGGCCTGGTCGAGCAGGGCGTGGGCCAGTTGCTGGTGGCCGGCGGCGAGACCTCGGGCGCCTGCGTGCAGGCCCTGGGCATCGCCCAGCTGCACATCGGCGCGCAGATCGACCCCGGCGTGCCCTGGTGCCATGCGGTCTCGCCCGTCGCGGCGCAGGGCCTGCACCTCACGCTGAAGTCCGGCAACTTCGGCACGCCCGACTTCTTCACCAAGGCCTTCGGCCTGCTGGCGGAGGACGCGGCATGAACGGCCCCGCCTTCCTGGACGAACGCACGGCCCGCGACGAGATCTGCCGGGTCGGCCGCTCGCTGTTCGAGCGGGGCTACGTGCACGCCACCGCCGGCAACATCAGCGTGCGCCTGGCCGACGGCTACCTCATCACGCCCACCGACGCCTGCCTGGGCACGCTGGAGCCGGACCGCCTGGCCCGGCTGGACGCCGAGGGCCGCCAGGTCTCGGGCGACCGGGGCAGCAAGACCATCGTGCTGCACCGGCGCATCTATGCGGCCAGCGCCGCCACCGGCCAGGCCGCACGCTGCGTCATCCACACCCACAGCACCCACCTGGTGGCCTGCTCGCTGCAGGCCGACGGCGCGGCGGGGGGCCGGCTGGCCGACGACGCCGAGCTGCTGCCCGCGGTCACGCCCTACTTCGTGATGAAGGTCGGCCATGTGCCGCACATCCCCTACCATCGGCCCGGCGCCCCGGAAGCGGCCGAGTGCGTGGCCCGGGCGATCGAACGCCATGCCGCCGCCGGCCACCCGATCCGGGCGGTGATGCTGGCCCGGCTGGGCCCGAACGTCTGGCACGACCACCCCGCGGCGGCCATGGCCACGCTGGAGGAGCTGGAGGAGACCGCCCGGCTGTGCCTGCTCACCCGCATCCCCCCGCTGGGCGCGCCCCAGATCGACGAGCTGCGCCAGGTCTTCGGCGCCAGCTGGTGACCGTGACCCCCTCCGGAGGATCCTGACCATGCCCCGTTTTGCCGCCAACCTGACCATGCTCTACAACGAGCATGCCTTCCTCGACCGCTTCGGCGCGGCTGCCGCCGATGGTTTCCAGGGCGTCGAGTACCTGTTCCCCTACGCCTTCGCCGCGGGCGAGCTCGCCGCCCGACTGGCCGACCACGGCCTGCAGCAGGTGCTGTTCAACGCGCCGCCGGGCGACTGGGAGGCGGGTGAACGTGGCCTGGCCTGCCTGCCCGGGCGCGAGGCCGAGTTCCGCGCCGGCTTCGAGCAGGCGCTCGAATACGCCCAGGCGCTGGACTGCCCGCGCGTGCACGTGATGGCGGGCCTGGCCCCGGCCGGCGTCGAACGCGCGGCGCTGCAGGCCACCTACGAGGCCAACCTGGCCTGGGCCGCCGGGCGGGCCGCCCGCGACGGCCGCGACGTGCTGATCGAGCCGATCAACCCCCGCGACATCCCCGGCTTCTTTCTGAACCGCCAGGACGAGGCCCACCGCATCGTGCAGGCCATCGGTGCCGCCAACCTGAAGGTGCAGTTCGACCTCTACCACTGCCAGATCGTCGAAGGCGACGTGGCGATGAAGATACGCCAGTACCTGCCCACCGGCCGGGTGGGGCACTTCCAGATCGCCGGCGTGCCCATGCGCCACGAGCCCGACCTGGGCGAGCTGAACCACCCTTACCTGTTCGAGGTGATCGACGAGGTGGCGGCGGCCTGCGGCTGGCAGGGCTGGGTGGGCTGCGAGTACCGGCCCCGGCTCGGCCCGCAGCCCGGCGCGACGACGGCGGGGCTGGGCTGGCGCCCGTGACGGGCGCGCCCGGGGGACAGGCCCCCGGCGTCAGCGCACGATGCGCTGCCCCCGCTCGTCGACCACGGCCTCGCCATCCTCCTTCGTGAAGGCGCGCTGCTGGGCCGAGGGCAGCAGGTCGAGCACCCGCTCGGACGGCCGGCACAGCCGCGCGCCCAGCGGGGTGACGACGATCGGGCGGTTCATCAGGATCGGGTGGGCCACCATGAAGTCGATCAGCTGATCGTCGCTCCATTCGGGGCGATCGAGCTGCAGCTCGTCATGCAGCGTGCCCTTGCTGCGCAGCAGCTCGCGCGGCGACAGGCCGATCGCGGCGATCAGCGCCACCAGCTCGTCGCGGCCGGGAGGGGTCTTCAGGTATTCGATGATCACCGGTTCGACCCCGCTGTTGCGGATCATCTCGAGGGTGTTGCGCGAGGTGCCGCAGGCGGGGTTGTGGTAGATCGTGATGGCAGTTCGGGTATCGGTCACGGTCGGTCTCGAAGTCAGGTCGCAAGCCACGCACCATACGCCCGAACGGCAGCGTCGACGAGACCCCTCGACCGCATCCGGGATGCGCCGCGCGCCTGCCGCCCGGCTTACGATGCAGGCCCGCACCGGTCACAGCCCGTCGGCCGGCCTCGTCGCTGCCCTCCCGGAGACGCCAAGATGCCCCGTTCACCCTGTCCCTTCGTCTGGTACGAGCTGATGACCGCCGACGCCGCGGCCGCCGAGAACTTCTACCAGGCGGTGCTGGGCTGGCAGATGCAGGACGCCGGCATGCCCGGCATGCGCTACACCATCCTGTCGGCGGGATCGACCCCGATCGGCGGGCTGATGGCGCTGGACGAAGCGGCCCGCGCCGCCGGCGCCCTGCCCGGCTGGATCGGCTACCTCGGCGTGGACGACGTGGACGCGGCGGCACGGCGGGTCGTGGCCGCCGGGGGCTCGATCCATGTCCCGCCCGACGACATCCCGGGCGTGGGCCGCTTCTCGGTCGTGGCCGATCCGCAGCGTGCACCCTTCGTGCTGTTCCGCGGCGCGACGCCGCAGGCCCCGGCCCAGGCCGAGCCCGGCACGCCCGGTCATGTGGGCTGGCACGAGCTGCACGCCGGCGACGGGCCCGAGGCCTTGCGCTTCTACCAGGACCAGTTCGGCTGGACCGCCGACGAGGCGATGGACATGGGCCCGATGGGGGTCTACCAGCTGTTCACCACGGGCGGCGAGGCGGTGGGCGGCGTGATGACGAAGAGCGAGGGCATGCCACGCCCGTGCTGGCTGTTCTACGTGAACGTCGAGTCGATCGACGCCGCGGTGGAGCGGGTCCGCACGCACGGCGGGCAGATCCTGCACGGCCCGCACGAGGTGCCGGGCGGCAGCTGGATCGTGCAGGGGCTGGACCCGCAGGGCGCGATGTTCGCGCTGGTCGGGCCGCGGGCCTGAGCGGGGCCCTGGCGCCGTCCACGCGCCGGGCGGCGGCAGGTCGACGCCCGCGGCTGCCTCTTCGTGAGGCAATCCAGGAAAGATCCAGCACTGGCAAGCCCCGATCACGGCCACCCACATCTTGCCCACAGACTTGCCCACACCAACGGGGGACAAGTCCACCGGAACCCCGGCGCGGGCTCAATGTTGCGGTCCGCCGGCCGAAAACCGGACATGGATGCGACCGCCGATGCCCCGTTCAGCCTGACGACCTTCCTGCTGGGACCCGCCGGCGGGGTGCGCACGCGCACGGTGATGAGCCTGATGTCGCTGCTGGTCTTCCTGATGTTCGCGGTGGCCCAGCATGTCGAGGTGCAAATGGGGCTGATCGACCGGCAGGCCTCCCATGCGCTGACCGTCTTCGGCCTCACCGGCGCGGTGCTGTTCGTGGCGATGATGCGGGCCGACCTGCGGCTGCCGGGCATCCGGGACCCCAGCATGACGGTGCTGCAGATCACCTTCGCGCTGGTCGCCATCGCCTGGTCCTACGGCATCCACGGGCCCGCACGCGGGGCGGTGATCTCGATCATGCTGCTGATCCTGGTGTTCGGCATGTTCGCGCTGAGCCCCCGGGAGTCGCGGACGCTGGGCTGGCTGGGCTTCATGCTGCTGAGCGGCGTGATGGCCTACAAGACACGGACGGACCCGCAGCGTTACCCCCCCCAGGTGGAGCTGATCCACTTCGGCTCCGCGGCCATCATCGCCGCGGGCGTGGTCACGCTGTCCTCGCGCTTCGGCCGGCTGCGCACCCGGCTGCTGCAGCAGCGCGCCGACCTGACCGAGGCGCTCGAGCGCATCCACCGGCTCGCCTCCCGCGACGAGCTGACCGGCATCCTGAACCGCCGCGCGATGATCGAGCAGCTGACGGCGCAGAGCTCGCACATGCAGCGTGGCGCGCGCCCGATGTGCCTGCTGGTCGTGGACCTGGACCACTTCAAGCGCATCAACGACACCTTCGGTCACAAGGCCGGCGACCTGGCCCTGCAGGCCTTCGCCAACCTGGCCACCCGGACGCTGGACGAGCGGGACGTGATCGGTCGCTGGGGCGGCGAGGAGTTCCTGCTGATGCTGCCCGAGACCTCGGTCGAGGCCGGGATCGAGCGCACCGAGCGGCTGCGCCAGGCTGCGCTGCGGCAGCCGCTGACCGACGTGCACCCGTCGCTGGTGATCACCTTCTCGGCCGGCCTGTCGCCCTGCCGGGGCATGCACGACATCGACGCGGCGATCGAGCGGGCCGACCAGGCCATGTACCGGGCCAAGACGATGGGACGCAACCGCACGGAGCTGGCGCCGCCGATCGCCGGCGCGTGAGGGCCGGCGCCGCCCGCCTCAGGCCGGCGGCCAGTCGAGAGCGACGACCGTGCCCCGGCCGGCATCGCTGCGCACCGTGAGGCGCGCGCCGATGGCCGCCGCCCGGGCGCGCATCGAGTCCAGGCCGATGCCGCGTGTGGCCACCACGGCAAAACCGCAGCCGTCGTCGTGCACCTCGATGGTGATCGCGCCGTCGGGCCGGCAGTGGGCGGCGAAGCGGACCGACCCGGCCTGCGCATGCTTGAGCACGTTCGAGAACGCCTCCTGCAGCAGCCGCAGCAGGTGCATGCGCTCGGCGTCCTGGCGCAGGAAACGGGCGGGCAGCGCGTCGCAGTGCCAGTGCAGCGCCGTGCCCCGGGTCTGCAGGGCCGGCGCCATGCGCCAGCGCAGCGTGCCGAGCAGGGCCGAGATCGGATCGTCCTCCGGATCGCTGGACGGATCGACCGACAGCACGTCGAGCACGCTGCGCAGCTCCTTGAGCGCATCGTCGAAGAGCTCGGCCACCTGGGCCACCTCGAGCGACTCGCGGGTGCGCAGCATCGCGCTGGCCGACAGCAGGTGGGCACCCAGGCCGTCGTGCATGTCGCGCATGATGCGCCGGCGCTCCTCCAGCACGACGAGCTGCTCGCGCTGCTGCTGCAGCCGCTCGTAGTCGGCGGCGATGCGCACCCGCTGGGCGTCGACCTCACGCTGGAGCTTGACCGCGGTGCGGGCCTCGAGCCGGGCGACGCCGACCAGGCGCTCGATCAGGTGCATGCCGAAGGCGATGCACAGCAGCGGCACGGCGACGTAGGACCAGGCCCGGGAGCCGTAGCTCGACACCGACCACCAGCTGCCGAGGTCGAGCACGTGGGCCAGCAGCATCAGCGCGAACGACAGCGTCATCAGCAGGCGCGAGACCGAGAACTCGCGCCAGACGCGGTGCAGCAGCGCGGCCTGGGCCATCAGGGCCAGCGGCAGCGAAACCAGCGCCATCGCGATCAGCCAGTCCTCTCGGTGCACGACCGGCAGGCCGCACAGCACCAGCAGGCCGCCGGTGTAGAGCCCGCCGATCCAGTAGCGCAGGCGACCGTCCGGGAAGGACGCGAAACAGAGCGCGAACAGCAGCATCGGGGCGATGAAGGCCACCCGCGAGGCGAAGAAGATCAGGCTCCAGTCGTCCAGGCTCATGTCGATCCAGGCCGTGGAGATGTGCAGCAGGTGACTCACCCAGGCCAGGGCCGTCAGGGCCAGCCAGAGCGCGGCCCGCTCACCCAGCGTCCACCACAGCATCAGGCCGGCCACGCCGAGGGTGGCCATCACCCAGGCGATGCTGTGGCTGCGGTCGTGCGCCTGCCGGGCCATCACGGTGCAGGACTCGCGCATCACGTCGCTGTCGCCGAGCAGGAAGGCCCCCAGTCCGGGCGCCAGCCCAGGCGGGGCCCGCACGCGCAGCAGCAGCTCGTGGGGGCCGGCCGCCAGATCGCCGCCCAGCAGCACGTGCAGCGGTCGCGCGAAACTGAGCGCCGCCACGGCGTCGGGCGTGTCACGCAGCACGGAGCGGCCATCCAGGCTCACCTCGCTCAGCAGCGGGCTGCGCGGCATGCAGACGCCCAGGCGGCCCGAGCCCTCGATCGCCGAGGGCAGGTCCAAGCGCACGCGGTAGGTCACGTCGGCCGGTCCGCCGGCGTCCACCGGCACCACGTGGGGCAGCGCACGGGACACGCCGTCGACCTGCGCCGACACGATCGGCCGGCAGTCCGGATCCCCCTCGGGACAGCGCAGCGCCTGCTCGCCCTGGCTGCTGCCCACCGGGGGCCGCACGAACAGGGCCAGCAGGACCAGGCTGATCAGCAGCGCCGCCAGGCCACGCGGCACCATCGGATGCCCGAGCAGGCCCGCCAGCGCCTGTCGCAGCCGGGTGCGCCACCGCCCCCGGCGGCCGCTGCGCCCGGCCTCGGGAGCCGGACCGGAATCGAGGGCCGCGGGGCGGGACGGCATAATCATCTTCATACTTCTCGACGGATGAACCAGACCTGTGCCACGTGCAGCATTGCGCCCGAACGTCCTGCTGGTGGAGGACGATCTCCATTTTGCGCAGTGGGCCAGCGGCGTGCTGCGCAGCGCCGGCGATTTGCGGGTACATGTCACGCACGGACTGAATGAAGGCCTGCAGGCGTGGCAGCTGCACCGCGCCGACTGGCAGCTGGCCGTGGTCGACCTGCACCTGGGCACGCTGCGGGGCGTCGACCTGATCCAGCAGATCGCCCAGGACCGCGCCGACCTGCCGATCCTGGTGATCACCTCGGTCGAGTCCCCGGCCGAAGCGCTCGAGGCGATCCGCGCGGGTGCACAGGGTTACATCCTGAAGTCGACCATCGACCACGAGCTGCTCAACGTGGTGCGCCAGGTGATGGCCGGCGGCTCCCCCATCACGCCGAGCATCGCCCGCCAGCTGCTGACCGAGTTCCGCGGCCATGGCCAGGCCGTGGCGCCGAGCGCCAGCGCCGTGCCCGGCGCGATGATGGAGAAGCTCTCTCAGCGCGAGGTCGAGGTGCTGCGCCTGCTCGCGCGGGGCTACACCGACAAGGAAGTGGCCGCGCAGCTCGAGATCGCCCCCACCACGGTCGACACCCACGTGCGCAAGATCTACCGCAAGCTGAGCATCAACTCGCGGGTCGAGCTGCGCCGGCTGCTGGGCTGAGCACTAATTCCTGTTCCGCGTCCTTCCTGCGGCATCCCGTGTTTCGCGTGATGTCGCGGCGGCGGTTTACCGGGCACATTCGACCCTCATGTGATGAACGTGTCCTGCCGCAACCGGTGTGCGGACAGGCCATGTTCCCGGCGGATCAGTTCCCGCCGGCTGGACGGGACCGGTGCGTGCCACGAGCCGCTGCGGGCCTCTCCGGTGATCAGGGCCCACCCGTGCGAAAGCCGGGGTCGCAAAGCCACCGGTCTACCGCCTGAAGAGGCCATGACAGCGGGGTTGCCACTGGAAGATCGATCCCGGTCGTGCGCCCCGCCCACACCGCCCGAGTCCTCCGGCACCCGAGCCGCTGACCTGGCCTCCCGGCCTGCCCCGGACCTCTGCGCTCCCGATCGACGCACGTGACCAGCCCCCTGCGCTCGTCAACCTCGTGTGTGTGAGAAATAGGAGTTCCCATGGCAGACAGTCTGCAGAAGTGGGTCGGTCGCAACCGCCCGCCACGTGTCCAGATCACCTATGACGTCGAACTCGGCGACGCGGTGGAGAAGAAGGAATTGCCGCTGGTCGTGGGTCTGATGGCCGACCTCAGCGGGCAGCCCCTGACGCCGCCGGCCAAGCTCAAGGACCGCCGCTTCGTCGAGATCGACGGCGAGAACTTCAACGAGATCATGGCCCGCATCGCACCGCGCCTGGACCTGTCGGTGCCCGACACGCTCAAGGGCGAAGGCCAGCTGAAGGTCGAGCTGAACTTCAGCTCGTTCGAGGACTTCCACCCCGAGGCGATCGTCACCCAGGTGCCGCGCCTGGCCCGCCTGCTCGAGGCCCGCCAGCAGCTGCGCGACCTGCTCGCCAAGCTCGACGGCAACGACGAGCTCGACGCGCTGCTCGACGACATCGTCAGCAACACCGAAGAGCTCAAGACGCTGCGCCGCCAGGCCGACGCCGGCACGCCCGCCGCCTGAGGCGGCCCGCACGCCATCGTCCTGCCGTCCAAGAACCTGACCAGAAGGGTGAACTCCCATGTCGACCGAACTTGAAGCTGAAGGCGGCGCTGCCGTCGCCACCCGCCCGGCGCCGAGCGCCGGGGCCAGCCTGCTGGACCGCATCGTCCAGGAAGGCAAGATGGCCATCGACCCGTCCCAGGGCAGCTACGCGAAGAAGCTGCTGGGCCAGCTGGCCACGCAGATCCTCGACGAGGGCATGAAGACCAGCCCCGACAAGGGCGTGGTCACGGCCATCAACGAACGGGTGGCCGAGATCGACCGCATCCTGTCGGACCAGCTCAACGCCATCATGCACGACCCGGCCTTCCAGGCGCTGGAAGGCTCGTGGCGCGGCCTGCACGACATGGTCCACGGCACCGAGACCAGCTCGACGCTGAAGCTGCGGCTGCTGAACGTCTCGAAGAAGGAGCTGCTCAAGGACCTCGAGTCCGCCGTCGACCACGACATGAGCGCGCTGTTCAAGCAGGTCTACGAGTCCGAGTACGGCACCTTCGGTGGCAGCCCCTACTCGCTGCTGATCGGTGACTACGACTTCGGCCGCCAGCCGCAGGACCTGGCCCTGCTCGAGCGCCTGTCCAAGGTGGCCGCCGCCGCCCACGCGCCCTTCATCGCCGCGGCCGCCCCGTCGATGTTCGACATGGCGTCGTTCACCGAGCTGGGGGTCCCGCGTGACCTGGCCAAGATCTTCGAGAGCGCCGAGCTCGCCACCTGGCGCAGCTTCCGCGAGAGCGAGGATTCGCGCTACGTCGCGCTGGTGCTGCCGCGCTACGCGGCCCGCCTGCCCTACGGCGCGCAGACCGATCCGGTCAGCTCGTTCGGCTTCGAGGAAGACGTCGACGGCACCGACCACTCGAAGTACCTGTGGGCGAACTCGGCCTACCAGCTCGGCCTGCGCATCACCTCGGCCTACGCCACCTACGGCTGGACGACGGCGATCCGTGGCGTCGAGGGCGGCGGCAAGGTCGAGGGCCTGACGGCCCACACCTTCAAGACGGCCGAAGGCGACGTGGTGCTCAAGTGCCCGACCGAGGTGAGCATCACCGACCGGCGCGAGAAGGAGCTCAACGACCTGGGCTTCATCGGCATCGTCAACTCCAAGGGCTCGGACCACGCCGCCTTCTTCGGCAGCCAGACGGCCAACAAGCCCAAGGTCTACAGCAAGGACAGCGCCAACGCCAACGCCTCGCTGTCCGCTCGCCTGCCCTACGTGCTGGCCGCCTCGCGCTTCGCCCACTACCTGAAGGTGATCATGCGCGACAAGGTCGGCAGCTTCCAGACGCGCGGGGAGGTCGAGGCCTACCTGAACAACTGGATCGCCGACTACGTGCTGATCAACGAGAACGCGTCGCTGGCCACCAAGGCCCGCTTCCCGCTGGGCGAGGCCCGGGTCGACGTGACCGAGGTGGCGGGCCGCCCCGGCGCCTACCAGGCCACGGTCTTCCTGAAGCCGCACTTCCAGATGGAAGAGCTGAGCGCCTCGATCCGCCTGGTGGCCTCGCTGCCGGCCCCGGCCGCCTGAGACTGAATCCACGGCAACACCCGCGGGCCGCCGGACGGCGGCCCGCTCCCCCACAGCGCAGACGGAGATCCTCACATGGACGTGATCATTCTGGAAATCAAGGACGTCAAGGGCAACTGCCAGATCGACAAGTACCAAGGGCAGATCATCATCCAGTCGTTCAGCCACGGCGTCAGCCTGCCGCTGCAGATGGACACCTCGAACACCGAGCGCACCGCCGGTCGACCGATCTTCCAGGAGATGAGCTTCTCGAAGATGGCCGACATGTCCACGCCGGTGCTCTACGCCGCGTGCGTGGAAGGCCGCAAGCTCGGCGACGCCAAGATCCACATCGGCCGCAACGAGAACGGCGTGTTCATGTCGGTCATCGAGTACGTGCTGACCAACGCCATGGTGTCGAACATCAGCACCTCGGGCGGTGGCGGCATTCCGGGCGACAGCTTCTCGCTGAACTTCACGAAGATCACGATGGACTTCACGCAGCAGAAGTCGGATTCCACCAAGAAGGGCACGGCCAACTTCGGCTGGGACCTGGAAACCAACAAGGCCGCCTGAGGCCGCGGGGACACCGGCGATCCCCTGCCGGTGTCCTGACCCGATTCCCCACTCCGACCGCGCTCCATGGCCACCTTGCTGCCCCACGCCATCGCGCCGCTGTTCGAGCGCCTGTGTGCCGACGCCGATGCGCCGGTGGACAGCGCCGCGCTCGACGAACGGGGCCTGCAGGCGTCGATCGGCCGGGAGCTGGCCCGCCTGCTCAACAGCCGCTCGCGGCTGGACTTCGAGGCCTTCGAGCGCCGCGAGCTCACCGTGCTCGACTACGGCCTGCCCGACTTCAGCGCCCTGAGCACCCGCTCGGGCGAAGACCTCGAGCGCCTGCGACGGGCCGTGCAGCGCGCCATCGCCCGCTACGAGCCGCGCCTGCAGCACCCCCGCATCCGGATCGAGCCCGCGGCGGGCACCGCCCGGGCCCGCATCCGCATCGAGGCGGCCATCTCGCTGGGCCTGACGCTGCGACCGGTGCAGTTCGAGATCGCCGCCGATCCGCATGTCCTTCCCGCTGAAGAGGTGAGCTGATGCGTCTGGGCGACGACCTCCTGGACTGCTACCAGCGCGAGCTGGCCTATCTGCACGACCAGGGTGCCGAGTTCGCCCGCAAGTACCCCAAGGTGGCCGGCCGGCTCGGCCTGGTCGGGGGCGAGTCGAGCGATCCGCACACCGAACGCCTGATCGAGGCCACCGCCTTCCTGGCCGCGCGGGTGCACCGCGACCTCGACCGCGACCTGCCGCAGCTGGCCGCGTCGCTGCTCGACAACCTCTGCCCGTCGCTGGGCCAGCCGGTGCCGTCGATGTCGGTGGCCGAGATCCGGCTCGACCCGACCCAGGGCAAGGTCACCGCCGGCCTGAAGGTGCCGCGCCACACGCTGCTGTCGACGCGGGCCGGCGACGGCCAGACCTGCCACCTGCGCACCGCCTGGGAGACCGTGCTGTGGCCGCTGCAGGTGGTCGAGGTCCGTGTCAGCGAAGGCCGGCTGCTGCGCATCCGGCTGCGCTGCGACGAGGGCACCGACCTGGGCGAACTGGAGCTCGACCGCCTGCGCCTGCACCTGCATGGCGACGCCGGCAGCACCATGCCGCTGTACGAGCTGCTGGTCAGCGGCGTCAGCGCCCTGGCGGTGCAGACCGGCGACGGCCAGCGCCACGTGCTCGACGCCCGCCACTGGCGCGAGGTCGGTTTTGCCGACGACGAGGACGTGCTGCCGCGCCCGCCGCATGCCCCGCCGGCCTACGCGCTGCTGCAGGAGTATTTCGCCTTCCCGCGCAAGTTCCAGTTCTTCGAGATCGGCGGGCTGCGCGGACGGCTGGGCCGCGGCCGCGAATGTGAGCTGTGCCTGACGATCCAGGGCGCGACCGAGCGGCTCGCCCGCCTCGATGCCCGGGTGCTGCGCACCGGCTGCGTGCCCATCGTCAACCTGTTTCCACGCACCAGCGAACCCGTGCGGCTCGACGGGCAGCGGCATGAATACCGGCTGGTCGCCGACCGGCACCGCGAGGGCATCACCGAGGTGCATTCGGTGCTGTCCGTGCAGGTCAGCGACCCCGCGGCCGAGCGGCCGCAGCAGGTTCCCCCTTATGCCGCGCTCGATCCGCAGGATCCGGTCCATGCGGCGGGTGTCTTCTGGGCCGCCCGCCGGGAGGCCAGCGTGCGGGCCGACCTGCCGGGCAGCGACGTCTGGCTGTCGCTGGTCGACCCGGGCCTGGCCCCGGCGCGCCCGGACGCGCCGGTGGCCTGGGCGCGGCTGCTGTGCACCAATCGCCGGCTGGCCGAACAGATCGCCGCGGGCACCCGGCTGCGGGCCGAAGGGCTGTCGAGCGCGCTGCAGGTGCAGTGCCTCTACCCGCCGACGCCGCAGCGCGACGCCCCGCTGGCGGGCGAGGCGATGTGGCGTCTGGTCGCACTGCTGCGGCTCAACCACGGCTCGCTGGTCGGCACGACCGGCGCGGGCCCGGCCCAGGGTGCCGAGGCGCTGCGCAGCATGCTGCGCCTGTTCGCCGACGACAGCGCCAGGGACCTGGCGCAGATCCGCGGCCTGCGCTCGCTGCACGCCCGCCCCTGCACCGCGCGCATCGGCCAGGACGCCTGGCGGGGCCACTGCCGCGGCACCGACGTGCAGCTCGAATTCGACGAGGACGCTTACGTCGGCGGCTCGCCGCTGCTGCTGGCCGCGGTGCTGGCGCGCTTCTTCGCGCTCTACACCACCCTCAATTCCTTCGTGCGCCTGACCGTGCGGCGCCGCGACGAGACCTGGAAACAATGGGCACCGATCAGCGGCCATCAGACCCTGCTCTGACCTCCCCGCTGCCGAGCCGGCCGCAGGCCTGCGAGCTGTTCCAGGCGATCAGCCTGCTCGAGCGCGCGCAGCCGCGGGGGGCCGCGCTGGGCCATGGCAGCGGACGGGGCGAGACCGTGCGGCTGAGCGCGCAGGTGGCCCTCGGCTTCGCGCCCGGCGACGTCACCTCGGTCGAGGCCGTGTGGCCCGGGGATCCGGCCGAGGCGGGCCCGACCGGCAGCGGCGTGCCCGCGGGCTGGCGGCTGGGCACGCCGCTGCTGTCGCTGGCCGGCGCCGACGGCCCGCTGCCGCTGTCCGACACCGAGCTGCTGACGCAGCGCCGGGCCTCGCGGGACCGCGCGCCGCTGGACTTCCTCGACATCTGGCATCACCGCTGGCTGAGCCTGCTCTACCGCAGCCGCAAGAAGAACCACCTCGGCCTGCAGTGGAACGCACCGACCGAAGGTCCGGTGGCGCGCACGCTCGACGCCCTCAGCGCCCTCGGCCTGGCCGAAGGCGCGCGGGGCCCGGGCGGCGAGCGGGCCTGGCTGCGCCACGCCGCCCTGCTGGGACCCGCGCCGCGTTCGATGGCCCAGCTCGAGGCGCTGCTGCAGGACCGGCTGGGCCTGCGCGTGCGCGGGCGGCAGTTCGTCGGCGGCTGGCAGGCGCTGGAGGCCGACGAGACCCCTCGGCTCGGACGCGGCAGCACGCTGGGCCGCACCGTGCTGGGCCGGCGGGCCTGGGATGCCGGGGCCGGCATCTCGCTGGAGATCGGCCCGGTGCCCGGCGCGCGCTGGACGGCGCTGCTGCCCGGTGGCGCCGACCTGGGGCTGGTGCAGTGGCTGGTCGGCCGCCATGCCCAGCAGGACCTGCAGGTGCAGGTCCTGCTGCACGCCGAGGCGGACGCCGCCGCGCCCCCCGCAAGGCTGGGCCAGGCCCGGCTGGGCTGGACCAGCTGGCTGGCGCGCAGCGCCCCGGCGCCGGCCTCGGCCAACCCGTCGGCCGCCCCATCGGCCACGCCGTGCCCGGCCCCCCCCGCACCGGTGCGCCTGCGCCTGGGTGCGGACCGCGCCCGGGCTGGCCTCTGAAGGACGCAGCATGGACATCGACATCCGCACCCTGCTGGGCCGCCTCAACCCCGAGTGCCGCCACGCGATGACCCAGGCCGCCGAGCTGTGCGTGCGGCAGACCCATTTCCATGTCGACCTCGAACACCTGCTGAGCTGCCTGCTCGAGCCGCCGGCGCCCGATGTCGCCCGGGTGCTGCAGGCCTTCCAGATCCGGCCCGAGGCGCTGCAGGCGCAGCTGCAGCGCAGCCTCGACCAGTTCAAGCGAGGCAACGGCCGCACGCCGGCGCTGTCGCCGCATTTCGCGCCCTGGTTCCAGGAGGCCTGGCTGCTCAGCTCGATGCTGCTGGGCGAGCAGCAGGTGCGCTCGGGCACGCTGCTGCTCGCGCTGCTGGAGGTCGACAGCCTGCGCGGCCTGCTGGTCGACGCCGCCCCCGGCCTGCTCGACATCCCGCGTGCCGCGCTGCGCGAGCAGCTCGCGCCGCTGCTGGCCCGCTCGGCCGAGGACGCCGGCGGGGCGACCCGGGCACCGGCACCCGGTGGTGCCGGCACGACCGATGCGGCCGCGGCGGAGGAGCCCGGCGCCCGCATGCCCGGCCTCGGCGAGCCGGGCCGCTCGACCAGCCCGTCGCTGGACCAGTACACCGTCGACCTGACCGCGCAGGCCCGCGAAGGCCGCATCGACCCGGTGCGCGGGCGTGACGCCGAGATCCGCCAGATCATCGACATCCTGCTGCGCCGGCGCCAGAACAACCCCATCCTCACCGGCGAGGCCGGGGTCGGCAAGACCGCGGTGGTCGAGGGCTTTGCGCAGCGCGTGGTCGCGGGCGACGTGCCCCCGGCACTGGCCCAGGTGTCGGTGCGCACGCTCGACCTGGCACTGCTGCAGGCGGGCGCGGGCGTGAAGGGCGAGTTCGAGAACCGGCTCAAGTCGGTCATCGCCGAGGTCAGGGCCTCGGCCACGCCGGTGATCCTGTTCATCGACGAGGCCCACCAGCTCATCGGCGCCGGGGGGGCCGAGGGCCAGGGCGACGCGGCCAACCTGCTCAAGCCGGCGCTGGCGCGCGGCGAGCTGCGCACCATCGCCGCGACCACCTGGGCCGAGTACAAGCGCTACGTCGAGCGGGACCCCGCGCTGGCGCGGCGCTTCCAGGTCGTCAAGGTCGAGGAGCCCGAGCCCGAGCTGGCCATCGAGATGCTGAGGGGCATGGTGCAGACGCTGCAGGCCCACCACGGCGTCGAGATCCTCGACGAGGCGGTGCGCGAGGCGGTGCGGCTGTCGCACCGCTACATCACCGGCCGGCAGCTGCCCGACAAGGCCATCAGCGTGCTCGACACCGCCTGCGCGCGCGTGGCGGTGGGCCAGAGCGGCACGCCCGAGGCGCTGGAGACGCTGACCCGCACGATCGACACGCTGGGCGCACGCATCGCCGTGCTGCGCCGCGAGCAGGCCACCGGCACGCCACGCCAGGACCAGATCACCGCGCTGCAGGCCGAGGTGCAGGCGCTGGGCCGCCGCCGCGACACGCTGCAGGCGCGGCTCGACGAGGAGCGCCGCACGGTGGCCGAGATCATCGCGCTGCGCCGCGCCATCACCCGCGCGCTGGACGAGCCCCCGGTGGTCGGCGAGGACCCCGAGGGCGATGACGGCGCGGTCGACCCGGCCGTGCAGCTGCAGCGCCTGAACAAGGGGCTCGAGGCCTTGCAGGAGGAGGATCCGCTGGTGCCGGTCTGCGTCGACGCCGGCACGGTGGCCGGCGTGATCTCGGGCTGGACCGGCATCCCGGTGGGCCGCATGCTGGCCGACGAGCTGCACGGCATCCTGAACCTGAAGGAGCGCATGGCCGAGCGGGTGGTCGGCCAGGACGATGCGCTGGACACGATCGCGCGGCGCGTGCGCACCTTCCGCGCCCACCTCGACGACCCCGGCAAGCCGGTGGGCGTGTTCATGCTGGTGGGCCCCAGCGGCGTGGGCAAGACCGAGACCGCCTGCGCGCTGGCCGACCTGCTCTACGGCGGCGAGCGCCACCTGGTCACGGTCAACATGTCGGAGTTCCAGGAGGCCCATTCGGTCTCCAGCCTGAAGGGGGCGCCCCCGGGCTACGTCGGCTACGGCCGCGGCGGGGTGCTGACCGAGGCGGTGCGTCGCCGGCCCTATTCGGTGGTGCTGCTCGACGAGATGGAGAAGGCCCACCCCGACGTGCTGGAGCTGTTCTTCCAGGTCTTCGACAAGGGCGTGATGGACGACGGCGAAGGGGTGCAGGTCGACTTCCGCAACACGGTCATCCTGCTGACCTCCAACGCCGCCCAGGACCTCATCACCGACGCCTGCGGCCCGGGACGCCGGCCGGCGCCGGCGGCACTGGTCGAGCGGCTTCGACCCGAGTTGCAACGCCGTTTCAGCCCCGCTTTTCTCGGCCGCCTGGTGCTGGTGCCCTACTACCCTCTGGGTGATGTGCAGATCCGCCGCATCGTCGAACTCAAGCTGGAGCGCCTGGCCCAGCGCTTCGCCAGCCACCACCACGCCCGCTTCAGCTGGGACGAGGCGGTGCTAGCCCACATCACCGCACGCTGCACCGAGGTGGACAGCGGCGCGCGCAACGTCGACGACATCCTGACGCAGTCGGTGCTGCCCGAAGTGTCGACCCTGGTGCTCGAGCACCTGTCGATGGCCGAGCCGTTCTCGGCCATCCACATGGCGCTCGACGCCGGCGGCCGCTTCACCTTCGGCTTCGACGCCGCACCGGCCGGGGCCGCCTGATGCGCACCGACTTCAGGCAGGACGGCGCGTTCATGCAGGTCAGCACGCCCTTCGGGGCCGACGTGCTGCTGCTCGACGCGATGGAGGCCAGCGAAGGCCTGTCGGAGCTGTCCAGCCTGACGCTGGACATGCGCTCGGCCGACACCGCGCTGGACGCCAGCCGCATCATCGGCCAGCCGGTCACCGTCACGCTGCAGGTCGGCGAGGGCCCGAAGCGCCACTTCAACGGCATCGTGGTGCGTTTTGTCCACACCGGTGGCGACCGCGAGTTCTCGCACTACCGCGCCGAGGTCGCGCCCCGGCTGTGGCTGCTGACGCTCAGCCGCGACCGGGCGATCTGGCAGAACCAGAGCGCCGCCGAGATCGTCAAGGCGGTGCTGGGCCGCTTCGGGGTCGGCTTCGACGACCGGCTCAGCGGCAGCTACGGCGCCATCGAGTACTGCGTGCAGCACGACGAGACCGCGTTCGACTTCATCTCTCGCCTGATGGAGGCCGTGGGCATCTTCTACTTCTTCAGCAGCTCCGACGGCGACCACCAGATGGTGCTGGCGGACGCGGCCGGCGCGCACGTCGACTGCCCCGATGGCGCCGCCGTGCGCTTCCTGCCCGCGACCGGGCCGCGCCAGCCCACCGACACCATCACCAGCTTCGAGCTCGAGCACCGGCTGGTGCTGCAGAAGCACACGCTGAGCGACTTCGACCCGCTGCAGCCCGGCACGGCGCTGAAGACCGAAGCCAGCGGCACGCTGGGCAAGGGAGAGGTCTTCGAATGGCCGGCCGGGCACCTGACGGTCAGCGCCGGCACCGCGCTGGCGAAGCTGCGGGTGCAGGCCAGCCAGGTCGACAGCCAGGTGCTGCGCGGCGACGGCCATGTCTACCCCTTCGCGGCCGGCACGCGCTTCACGCTGTCCGGGCATTTCCGCAGCACGCTCAACACCACCCATGTGCTGCGCCGCGTGCGCCACACCGTGCGTGACGGAGGCTACCGCAACCACTTCGAGGCCTTTGCCGCGAGCCTGCCCTTCCGCGCACCGCTGGACACGCCGCGCCCGCGGGTGCTGGGCAGCCAGACGGCCACCGTGGTCGGCCCGTCCGGCGAGGAGATCTGGTGCGACCAGCATGGCCGCATCAAGGTCCAGTTCCACTGGGACCGGCTGGGCCGCAACGACGAGAACAGCTCCTGCTGGGTGCGCGTGATGCAGGCCTCGGCCGGCGCGGGCTTCGGCACGCTGAACCTGCCTCGCATCGGCCAGGAGGTGGTGATCACCCATGTCGACGGCGATCCGGACCGCCCGCTGGTGACCGGCTGCGTCTACAACGGCACGCACGCCACGCCGGTCACGCTGCCAGCCCACCAGACCCAGACGGTGCTGCGGACCCGCTCGTCCAAGCAGGGCACGGCCGGCAACGAGATCCGCCTGGAGGACAAGAAGGACAGCGAGGAGTTCTACCTGCATGCCCAGAAGGACATGAAGGTCGAGATCGAGAACGACCTGAGCGTGACCCTGACCGAAGGCAGCGAGACCCGCACGCTGGAGAAGGGCGACCGCACCATCGAGGTCAGGACCGGCAAGGAGGTCCACAGCGTCAAGGGCACGCGCGAGCTGACCGTCACCGGTGACGAGACCCGTGCCAACGAGGCCGGTTTCAAGCACACCGTCTCGGGCGACTACACGCTCACCGTCGATGGTGACCTGGTGCTCGACATCGGCGGCACCATCCTCATCAAGTCGGCCAAGAGCATCACGGTGCAGTCGGGCACGACGCTCACCCACAAGGCCGGCAGCTCGCTGAGCAACGAGGCGGCCACCGCCCTGAGCAACGAAGCCGGCACCGCGCTCACCAACAAGGCCGGCACGTCGCTGACCAACCAGGCCGGCACGTCGCTGACCAACAAGGCCAGCCTCGGCCTGGTCAACCAGGCCGGCACGACGCTGGACAACAAGGGCGCCATGATCAACAACAAGGCCTCGGCGATGCAGACCGTCGACGGCGGCGGCATGCTCACCCTCAAGGGCGGGCTGGTGAAGATCAACTGAGGCCGGCTCGATGCACGCTGCCACCCACCCCACGATCGACGCCGGCCCGACCGACGCACGGCCCGTCGTGCTCGAGGAGCACGACGACGGCGGCCGGCTGCTGTCGAGCACCGAGCTCGTCGACGGCCTGCCGCACGGCCGCATGCAGCGCTACGGCCCCGAAGGCCGGCTGCAGATGGAGGCCTGTTATGTGCAGGGCCGCCTCGACGGCCTGCTGTGCCTGCATGGCGAGCAGGGCGAGATCGTGCAGAAGGCCCAGTACCGGCAGGGCCTGCAGCACGGGCTGACCCGCATCTACGCGATGCAGCGCTGCATCGCCGAGCAGCGCTACGTCGCCGGCCAGCTGCACGGCGAGAGCGTGATGTTCGACGACGCCGGCCAGCCGTCGGCGCGGCTGCGCTACGTCGAGGGCCGCCTCGAAGGCCAGGCCGTCTTCCTGCAGCAGGGCCGGGTGGTGCGCAAGGCGAACTACCGCAACGGCCTGCTCGACGGCGAGTCGACCGACCTCGACGCGGAGGGCACGGTGATCCAGATCGCCCACCACGTGGCCAACGTGCTGCACGGCCCGACCCGGCGCTACTGGCCCGACGGCGGCCTGATGGACGAGGTGGTCTACCGCATGGGCAAGCCCGTGGCCCCGCCCGCCCGCTTCGACCAGAAGGGTCGCCCGCTCGCCGCCGACGAGGCCACGCCGGGCGTGCTGGCCCGTCTCGAGAAACTCATCCGGGGCTGAACCATGGGACAACAGGTCTGCACCGGCGCGATGACGCAATGCACCTTCGGGGTCGCGCCGGGTTCGCTGATGGTGCTGCCGGTGAGCCTGGTGATGACCGGCGCCCCGGCGGCCAACATCATGGACAACAAGCCGCTGGTCAACGTGCTGCCCTTCGGCATGTGCCAGTCCATGGCCAACCCGATGGTGGCGGCCGCGTCGGCCGCCGCGATGGGCGCGCTGGTGCCCATGCCCTGCCTGCCGATGACCACCGCCCCCTGGGTGCCGGGCGCACCCACCGTGCTGCTGGGCAACATGCCGGCACTGAACAACAGCTCCAAGCTGATGTGCATGTGGGGCGGCGTCATCTCGATCAACGTGCCCGGCCAGTTCACCGTGATGGTGCCCTGAAGCCACGACGGAGCCCACGATGCAATACCGCTACACCCTGACCCGCCGGCTGCTGGCCGTGGGCACCATCAGCCTGCTGCTGCTGCTGACCCTGCTCTTCCTGCTGGGCGTGCAGATCGGCCGGCTGATGGCCGAGCCCGGCGGCCCGCCGGCCGCACCGGGCCTGGCCACGTTCGCGCCGGTCGTGCCGGAGCCGCTCGCCGTGCCGGCCCCGCCCGGGGCGGCCGCCCCGGACCAGCGCACCGCCCTGGCGGACCTCTCCTTCGTCGGCGACGCCGCCGGCAAGACCGCCGACCGGGCCGCCGACACTGCATCGCGCCGCGCCGTCGAGGCCTGGCAGTCGGCCCGTCCGGCACCGGGTGCGGTCGAGCCGGTCACGGCCTCCTTCACCGAGCGCTGATCCATGCGCCGCTCGCCCGCCCTTCTCCTCACGACGCCCGCATGAACTCCCCCCACGACTCCCGGCCCGTGACGCCTGTCGCCACGCCGCTGCACCGCCGCCGCCTGCTGGTCCGGCTCGCCGGCAGCGCGCTGTGCACGGCCCTGCCACTGCTGGCCACGCGCGCGGCCGCTGCCGCACCGGCGTCGGCCCCGCTGGCACCGACCACCGCCCCGGTCGCACCGGCCTCGGCGAGCACGCCGCCGGACCTGGTGCGCAGCGCGGACGGCCGGCTGCTGGCGCCCGACATCGCCCGCATCGTCGCGCGCGGCGAGCTGGTGGTGGCGATGCTGGGCGTGGACACGCCGCCCTTCTTCCAGAGGGTCGACGAGCAGCTGGTCGGACTCGATGTCGACATGGCGCGCGCGATCGCCCATGAGCTGAAGGTCAAGGTGCGCTTCAACCGCGAGGCGCGCAGCTTCAACGAGGTGGTCGACGTGATCGCGCGCAAGGAGGCCGACCTGGGCATCAGCAAGCTGTCGCGCACGCTGGCACGGGCGCAGCTGATCCGTTTCTCCGACCCTTACCTGCGGCTCAACCATGCGCTGGTGCTCAACCGGGTGGCGTTTGCCAAGCTCGCGCTCGACCGGCCGGTGCAGGCGGTGGTGCGCAACTTCCGCGGCAGCATCGGCGTGATCGCCAAGTCCTCGTTCGCCGACTACGCGACCCGCAACTTCCCGCTCGCCACGATCCGCACCTACCCCGGCTGGCCGGAGGTGATCGACGCGGTGCACCGGGGCGAGGTGGTCGGCGCCTACCGCGACGAGCTGGAGATCAAGCGCATGCTCAAGGGCAACCCGACCGCGGCGCTGACGCTGCGCACGGTCACGCTGAAGGACCTGGAGGACTCGCTGGCGATCGCCGTGGGCGTGTCCGACCCGGTGCTGCTGGCCTTCGTCAACCAGTACCTCGCGCAGCGCAGCGACAAGCTCGACATCGAGCGGGTCCTGAAGGCTCTCGATCATTGAACCCCGGAGCCTGAAGATGCGCATCGATGCCAAGACCCTGCAAGCCCTGGTGCTGAACCCCTGGGTCGTGCTGGGCAGCCTCGCCGCCGGATTCCTGCTGGGCGCCCAGGCGCCCGAGGTGGCCCTGAAACTCGGCTTCGTCGGCGACATCTACGTCGACCTGATGAAGATGATCGTGCTGCCCTTCATGGTGTCGGCGGTGATCTTCAGCCTGCAGCGCCTGTTCCAGGAAGGCGGCACGGCCCGCATCCTCGGCCGGGTCGCGGTGGTGTTCATCGCCTTCGCGGCCGTGGCCACCGTCGTGGGGGCGCTGACGCTGCTGACGATGCGCCCCGGCGCGGACCTGTCGCAGGAGACGCTGGCCACCTTCGGTCACATCGTCGGCGGTGACGTCGGCTCCAACGACACGGCGATGGAGCTCAACGGCGTCGACCCGGTGCACAAGGGCATCGGCGTGGTCGACGTGCTGGTCAACCTGGTGCCGGCCAACATCTTCGCGGCGCTGGCCAGCGGCGACACGCTCAAGTCGCTGGTCTTCGCGATGCTGTTCGGCTTCGCGGTCGGCCAGGTGCCTGCGCGGGTGTCCGAAGGGCTGACCCGCTCGCTCGACACCATCTACCAGAGCTGCCAGACGCTGACGCGCTGGCTGAACTTCCCGCTGCCGCTGGTGCTGCTGTGCATGAGCGCGGCGCAGCTGGCCAAGACCGGCGTGGAGCCGCTGGTGGCGATGACGCAGTTCGTGCTGGCCTTCGTCGTCGCGTCGCTGATCGCGCTGGGGGTCGCGCTGCTGGTGCTGTGGCGGCGCAGTGCCGACGACTTCCCGACCACGCTGCAGGCGCTGCGCGGCCCCTTCGCCCTGGCGCTGGCCACACGCAGCAGCGCCACCTGCATGCCGGTGATGATCGAGTCGCTGGCCGACCGGCTGGGCTTCGCCCGCTCGCGCGTCGAGCTGCTGGTGCCGCTGAGCGTGTCGCTGCTGCGCATCGGGCCGATGCTCTACTACGTCTGCGCCACGCTGTTCATCGCCCAGCTCTACGGCCGCTCGCTCGGGGTCGGCGAGGTCGTGCTGGTGATGGCCGCCTCGGTGCTGGCCGGCTTCGCCTCGGCCGGCATGAGCGGGCTGGTGACGATCTCGCTGACCGGCATGGCCTGCGGCTACCTGGGCCTGCCCTTCGAGGCGGCCTTCATCCTGTTCGTCGCGGTCGATCCGCTGTGCGACATGCTGCGCACCCTCGTCATCGTCATCGGCAACACCGCCGCGGTGTCGCTGATCTGTCCCCGTCCCTTGAAGATCTAGGAGATCACCATGCCCTGCATCGGAGTTCTTGGAGGCATGGGGCCCGCCGCGACGGTGGACTTCATGGCCAAGCTGGTCGCGTTGACTCCGGCCCGGAGGGACCAGGACCACCTGCCGATGGTCGTGGCCAACCTGCCGCAGGTGCCGGACCGCAGCGCCGCCATCCTCGGCCGCGGCCCCGATCCGCTGCCCAGCCTGCAGCGGGGCATCGATCTGCTGAACCACTCCGACGTCGGCGTGGTCGTGATCCCGTGCAACTCCTCGCACCACTGGTACGCGCAGCTCAGCGCCTCGAGCCAGGCGCCCATCCTGCACATCGCGCAGGCCTGCGTGCGCAAGGTGCCCGACGGCGGGCGCACCTGCGTGCTGGCCACCCGCGGCGCGCTGGCCTCGGGCTTCTACCAGCGCGAGCTGGCCGCGCGCGGCATCGACTGGGAGATCCCCGACGGCGAGCGGGAACAGCCGCTGGTCGACGAGACCATCCGCCTGGTCAAGGCCGGCCAGCCCGAACAGGCCGGCCGGCGGTTGCAGCAGATGCTGGCCCATGCCCACGGCCGCGGCGTCGAGGTGGTCATCATGGCCTGCACCGAGCTGCCGCTGGCGGCCAGCCACGCCGACACCCACGGCCTGCTGCTGATCGACAGCACGCTCGAGCTCGCCCGCAGCACCGTCGACTACGCGCTGCACGCGGGCTGGAACCACTGCTGAGCGGCCGCGCCCCTGCCACCATGCCCGCCTTCCTGCGCCAGACCTCGCACCCCCTGCTGCTCATGGCCTGTGCCGTGGCCGGGGCGCTGCTGGGCATGCTCAGCCCGGCCTGGAGCGTGGCCGCGGGGGCGATCGGTCGCCTGGCCGTCAACCTGCTGGACATGGCCGCGCTGCCGCTGCTGGGCGTGGCCACCGCCTTCGGGCTGCGCAAGCTGATGGCGCTGCCGCAGCGCGGCCGCCGCGCCGGCCTGGTGCTGGCCACCGCCGCGCTGACGCTGTGGTTGTGCGGCCTGGTCGGTGCGCTGGCAGGCCAGGCGGCGGGCCTGGGCCGCCACCTGGCGCCGCACGAGCTGGAGCGGCTGGGCCAGCTGGTGCAGCAGGTGGGTGGCCAGGCGGAACAGACTGGCGTGACGCTGCGGCCCGCGCGGCATGAGGATCGTCACGCGGGCGTGCAGGACGACCCGCCCGAGGATCCGACCGCCGCGCAGCGCTCCACGGTCCGCCTGCCCGACAACGTCTACGCGACGCTGGCCCGTGGTGAGCTGCCCGCGGTCATGTTCTGCGCGCTGGCCTTCGGCCTCGCCTTCGCGATGCTCGATCGCGGCCGCACCCAGGCCTTCTCGGTGCAGCTGGAGACGATCTACCGCGCCCTCGAGCGGCTGATCCAGCAGGCCAACCACCTGCTGCCGCTGCTGGTCTTCGGCATGGCCGCCCACCTCGCGGCCCGCACCGACACCGGCACGCTGATCCTGCTGGGCGGGCTGTTCGGCGCGCTGCTGCTGGCCTCGCTGTTCGTCGGCGGCCTCGCGCTGGCGCTCGTCTGCCGCCAGGCGCGCTGCTCGACCGGGCAGGCGCTCGCGGCGCTGAAGGTGCCGCTGCTGATCAGCCTGGTCTCGCCCAGCCCGGTCTCGGCCATCCCGCTGACCATCGATGCGCTGAGCGCCAAGCTGGGTTTCGCCCGCGGCGTGGTGGAGCTGCTGGTGCCCACCGGCGCGGTGTTCCTGCGCGCGGGGGGCGCGATCCACATCGCCGTGGTCGTGGTCTTCGTGGCCCAGCTCTACGGCCGCAGCCTCGGCCCGCTCGAGCTGCTGCTGCTGGGGTCGATGGCCGCGGCGGCGGCGCTGACGGTGACCGGCACCGGGCCGTACGGCACGCTGTCGGCCGCGGCGGTGGTGCTGGCCTGGCTGCGCCTGCCCCCCGAGGCGGTGCTGCCGGTGCTGCTGGTGGTCGACCGGCTGTGCGACGGCGCCCGCAACCTGACCTCGCTGCTGTGCATCGCCGCCGTCACCGCGGTGGTCAGCGGCGGGCTGCCGTCCGAATCGCGTGAATCCCCCCTGCCGACCGCGGCCGGACCGGTGCGGCTGGTGATCGGCCGTCCGGCCGCCGCCGCGGCGCTGGCCTGCGTGCTGCTGGCCGGTGCGCTGTCGATGCTGATCGGCGTGGGCGTCGGCCTGCGCCAGGCACGCGGCGGCTCGCCGGCCGCGGCCCAGAACACGGAGCTCCCTCGATGAGCCACCTGCCCTTCTTCTCGCGTGCGCCCGCCGCGGGCCGGCTGCTGCGCCTGGCCTGCGGCCTGGCCGCCCTGGCGCTGGCCGGCTGCGGCACGGTCGGCGGGGTCGCCAGCGTGCTGGCCTCCTCGACCGCCAACGCCTTCAGCGCCCCGCCCGGTCCGGCCTACCTCGACTGGAAGGGGCTGCTGGTGGTGGCCGATGCCGATGCCAACCAGAACAGTCCGGTCGCGCTGGACATCGTCTTCGTGCGCGACATGGCCACGCTCGAGCGGCTCGGCGGCCTGAGCGCCGCCCGCTGGTTCGCCACCCGCACCGAACAGCTGAGCACCGACCCGGACGGGCTGACCGTGCGCAGCGTCGAGCTCGTGCCCCGGCAGGTGCTGCGCCTGCCGGAGAAGGAGCTCGGCTCGCCGCGCGTGGCCGGCGTGCTGCTGTTCGCCGATTACATGACCCCGGGCGAGCATCGTGCCCGCCTGCCCAAGCTGCCCGACGGCACCCTGGTGCGCCTGGGCGCACGCACCTTCACGCTGAGCGCCCACGCGCTCTGAAACCGACTGCCGCGATGAACTCCCGCACCCCGACTCCTCCCGAACGCATCCAGTGGCATGAAGGCATGCTGCTGGGTCCGCAACACTTCCAGCAGCTGCAGGCCCGGATCGACGGCCTGGCGAGCTGGCATCTGCTGGCCGCCGCGCCGCTGGCCTGGGGCCTGCGCCACCTCGAGATCGACACCGGCCTGCTGGCCACCGGCGTGCTGCGGGTGCTGCGGCTCGAGGCGGTGATGCCCGATGGCAGCGCCGTCTGGCACGACGCCCGCGAGGCCGCCCACGGCAGCCTGGAGATCGACCTCGGCCCGCAGCGCGACGCGCTCGAGGCGGGGGCGCTCGACATCCACCTGACGCTGCCGTGGGCCCGCTCGATGCGCAACCCGAGCGTGCCCTCGCGCTTCCGGGCGATCGCCGAGCTGCCGGTCGAGGACGAGGTGTCCGACGGCGAGCCGGCCGATCTGCCGCGCCTGCGCCCGCAGCTGGGCCTGGCCGCGGGCGGGCTGCCCCCCTCGCTGTGGCAGTCGATGCGGCTGTGCACCGTGGTCAAGGACAACGAGCTGATCCGCCTGGGCGACGAGCTGCCGGCGCTGCAGGCGCTCGACCGTGAGCACCCGCTGTGGCGCCGGGCCTGGGCGCTGTGCGGCCAGCTGCGGGGCAAGGCCGCCTACCTGGCGCGCCAGACCCAGCTGCCCTCGTCGCGGCTGGAAGACCGCCTCGCGCTGCTCGAGCAGCGGGAACGGCTGGGCGCGCTGCTCGCGCCGCTGGCGCCGCTGGAGGCGCTGCTGCAGGCCCAGGCACCCGCGCCGCTGACGCTCTACCTGGCGCTGTGCGCGGCCCTCGGCCCGCTGGCCACGCTGCGGGCCGGCGCGATGCCGCTGCTGCCGCCGGCCTACGAGCATGCCCGCCCGCGGGCGGCCTTCGAGGCGGTGTTCGCCGCCCTCGAGGACGCGCTGCAGGCCGTCAGCCAGGAGCACCGCCTGCAGCCCTTCGACTTCCGCGAGGGCCTCTTCGTGCTGGCCCTGCAGCCCGAATGGATCGGCGCCCGGCTGGTGGTCGGCCTGCGTGGCCAGAGCGAGCGCGAGCTGACCGCCTGGATGGACGGTGCGGTGATCGGCTCGGCCTCGGCCTGGACCTCGCTGCGCGAGCGCCGGGTGCTGGGCGCCGCCCGTTCGCGCATCGAGGCCGCGCCCGAGCTCGGCCTGCAGGCCAGCAACGGCTACACGCTGTTCGCCATCGAGGCGAGCGCCCCGCTGGTGCAGCCCGGCGAGCCGCTGCTGATCGCGAACGCCAACGAGTCCCATGCCGCCCAGCGCCCGCATGAGGCGATGCTGTTCGTGAAGGGATGAGCATGTCCGACGCCGTCAACCCGACCGAAGCCGACGATCCGCTGGACGCCGGCCTGCGCCAGTTCCACGAGGCGCTCGAGCAGGTGCTCGTGCAGTTCCCCGACACCGGCGAGGCCGAGGCGGGCGAGCCGGCGGCCCGCCAGGTGCTGCGTGACCTGCACAACCTGATCGAGCTGCAGACGGTCAACGAACGCCGCGGCGGCGGCGGCGGCACGGCCGCGCTGGCCGCGCCGGTGCGCTACCTGAAGGCCGCGCTGGCCGACGAGATCCTGCTGAGCCGGCCGTGGGCCGGACGCCGCGTGTGGCCGCAGCGCCTGCTGGAGGCCGAGATGTTCCGCACCAGCGTGGCCGGGGACCGGGTGCTGGCCGACATCGAACGCCTGCTGGCCGACCGGGAGCCGTCGCAGCGCACGCTGGCGCGGCTCTACCTGTTCGCCCTGGCGCTGGGTTTCCAGGGCCGCCTGCGCGGCCAGCCCGAGATCGGGCGGCTGGCCGGCCTGCGCACCGAGCTGTTCCAGTTCGTCTACCAGCGCACGCCCGAGTCCGGCGCGCGCGACCGCGTGCTGTCCGAGCAGCCCTACGCCAGCACGCTGTCGCACCTGGCGCCGCTGCACCGCCGCGGGGTCAGCCGCTGGGCGCTGATCGGCGCGATCGTGCTGGCCGGCCTGCTGGTGCTGTCGGAGCTGCTGTGGCTGTGGCCGACCTGGCCGCTGCGCCAGGCGCTGGACGGCCCGCGCCCCGTCGCCACCGAGGTGTCACGCTGATGTCCCCGAACCGCCTGCCCACGGAGCCGTCATGTTCCTGAAGGACCACCTTGTCCTCGCCAGTCTCGGCGCACTGATCCTGCTGGTGCTGGGCGTGCTCGCCCTCGTGATCCGCGCCGCGGCCCGGTCCGAGCCGGCCGCCGCCGGCCCGCGCGCGCCGGTGCGCCTGCGCTCGGACACGCTGCGGGCCTCGTTCCGCCAGGCGGTCGAGCTGATCGAGTCGAGCATGGCCAGCCGCGCCAAGCGTTACCAGCTGCCCTGGGTGCTGGTGCTCGACGAAGGCGACGGCAGCAGCGTGCTGCCGCTGGCGCAATCGGGCATCGCCAGCGCGCTGGGCACCGATGCCGCCGGCGCCGCCGCCGCCCAGGGCCTGACCTGGCACTTCTTCGACCAGGGGGTGGTCATCGACGTGCAGGGCGCCTACCTCGGCGGTGCCGACGAAGGGGAGCAGACCGGCGAGCAGCCCTGGGACCAGTTCCTCGGGCTGTGCCGCGAATACCGCCCGGCACGGCCCTTCGACGCGATGGTCGTCACCGTGCCGGCCGCGCTGCTGCTGGATCACCACGCCGACGCCCGGCTCGAGCTCGCCCGGCTGGCCCAGCGCGCCAACCGGCGTGTCTGGCTGGCGCAGAACCGCTTCGCGATGCGCTTCGCGCTCTACGTCGTCGTGTCGGGCTGCGAACACCTGCCGGGCTTCTCGGCCTACGCCCGCGCGCTGCCCGACCTGCTGCGCAAGTCCATGCTGGGCTGGTCCTCGCCGCACGACCTGACGCTGACCTACCGCGCCGACTGGGTCGAGGAAGCGCTGCGGCAGACCCGCCGCACGCTGGCCGACTCGACGGCCGAACTGCTGGCCCTGGGCGCGCCGGACACCGACGCCACCGCCTGTTTCCTGCTGCCGGCCCGCATCGACGCGCTGCGCCCGCAGCTGCAGCTCTTCGTCGACGAGCTGATGCGGCCGAGCTCCTACCACGAGCCCTTCATCCTGCGCGGCCTGTACTTCACCGGCGATGCCAGCGAGGTGGCCGAACGCCTGGCCCGCAGCGCCGGCCACCCGGCACCGGGCGCGGCCGACACGTTCGACGGCTTCCCCGCCACCCGGCCGGTCGCGCTGGCCGACGGCCTCATGCCGGCCGAGGTCGACCTCGGCACCCCGGTACTGCCCGCCGAGGCCCGCCAGCCGGTCTTCCTGCGCGACCTGTTCGAGCAGAAGGTGTTCCGCGAATACGGCCTGACCCGGCCGTCGGGCACGCAGCAGCTGCAGCGCCCGCTGCTCGGGCGGGGCCTGCGCTGGGCCGCCATCGGCCTGGTCGGGGCCTGGTGCGTGGGCCTGGGCGTGGGGTCGCTGATCCTGCACCGCCAGAGCACCGTGCTGACGCAGGTGCTGGGCCGACTGCAGAGCGACACCGACACCCAGCTGCGCGCCGGCCTGCGTGGCGAGACGATGCCCGCGGAGTGGCATCGCCAGCGGGCGCTGGGCCTGCTGCAGCTGATGGAGCAGATGGACCGCCAGCGCCTCTGGTCGCTGTTCATGCCCGGCTCCTGGCCGGTGATCGACTCGCTGCCGCACCGGGTGCGCGACCGGCTCGAGCAGGCGTTCGGCGACATCGCCGTCAGCACGCTGCGCAACGCGCTGTACGAGCGCACCGCCCGGCTGACCGGCGTGGCGCAGGACCCGAGCACCGGGGCGCTGGTCAGCGGCGCGCCCTGCAGCGACCCGGCCGGCCTGCCGGGCCCGGCCGCCGGCGCCGCCCCCCACATGACGCTGGGCTTCGAGGACCTGGGCAGCTTCCAGCGCCTGCTGGCCTACACCGCCGCGGCCGAGCAGCTCGACCAGGCCACGGCCGCGCTGCAGCGCCTGCTCGATCCGGCCCGTCCGGCCGACGGTGCCGACCTCAGCCTGCTGGTGCGGGTCACGCTGGGCGCGGAGCTGCCGGGCCGGCCCGACCATGCCGCGGCGCTGTTCCGCTCGCGGGCCGCGCAAGGCTCGGGCGTGGCCACGACGGCGATGCAGCAGGCCCTGCAATGCAGCCTGCGCCGGGTCGCCACGGCGCTGCTGGCCGATGCCTTCGAAGGCAACGATCTGCTGGAAGCCCAGCGTGCGGTGGTCGAGCAGCTCGAGGCCGCCGCCGGCGGGGAAGGCGACGAGACCGCGGCGCAGACGCTGGCCTCCTGGCACGCGCTGCACGACACGATCCGCAGCCAGCAGGCGCTGCTGGCGCGTGGCAACGGCACCTGGATGCACCAGACCAGCTTCCAGCCGGGCGCCGCCTGGGACCGGACGCTGGGCCGCATCGCCGCCAACCGGCTGCTGGGCCCGGACACCGCCCGCGCGCTGCAGGCCGACAGCGAGGCCGCCTTCCAGCGCTTTTCCGTCGCGCTGGCCGAACAGACCGGCGCCGAAGGCGAGACCGGCGCGGTGTGGAACGACAAGACCCAGCGCTGGGACATGGCACCGGGCCTGACGGCGCTGCACGGCGCGCTGACCGCCCTGTTCAACCAGCCCTACATGAACGGCACCAGCGAGCGACCGCTGCCCGGCAGCGTCGAGCCGATGATCAGCTGGGACCTGGCACGACTGGACCAGGCGCTCGCGGTGGGCGAGCAGCGCAAGCGTTTCCAGGCCGAGCTGCTGGGGCGCTTTCCGCCCGACATGCAGGGCGCGGTGGCCCAGCTGGTCGACGGCCAGTTCGCCCGGCTGATCAGCGACCACCTCAGCTCGGCGCTGGTGCCGGGGGCCCGACTGGCGCCGCCGGACGCCGGCACGGCCGATGCCGAACGCAGCCGGCTCGCCCGCATCCAGGGGCTGCTGGTCGAACTCGGTGCGCAGCCGGTGCTCGAGGCGCTGCGCAACCTGCAGCTGCGCGACGCGTCGGCCCGGCTGCGCCAGCTCGACGAGGCGCTGGACCGCTCGGAGCTCTACGCGCCGCAGCGGGGCAACTTCAGCCAGTGGCGCGGTGAACGCGGCCCGGCGCTGGCCGGCTTCGGGCTGGGGGACGGCGCCGCGCTGGCGGCCTACCTCGGCCAGCAGCGCGCCCGCATCGAGACGCTGGGGCGCGAGGCCGAGATGGTGATCGCTCAGCTGGGCGGGCGCAGCGGCCAGAGCCTGCTGGCCGAGCGCTGGGAGAACATCGCGCGCGACCTGGAGCGCTACCGCCTCAAGAACCCCAACAGCAGCCTGCTCGCGCTGGAGAACTTCCTGCTGACGATGGGCGGCGACGTCGACGTGAACAACTGCGGCGAGCGGCTGGGCACCCGCCCCGCGCCGGCCACGGGTTCGGCCCGCGGCGGCGACTTCTTCGCGATGCGCCAGCAGCAGCTCGCCAGCAGCCTGCAGCAGCGCTGCGCCGAGCTGCAGGGCAAGGACCAGCAGGAGCACTGGGGCCAGTTCGCGCGCCAGTTCAACCAGGGTGCGGCCGGAAGGCCGCCCTTCGTCGTCGGCGGCTGGACGGCCGATGCTCCGGCGCTGGACCTCGACGAGATCGCCGCCCTGCTGCCCGCGTTCGAGCGGGCCCAGCGCAGCCTGCGCCAGATCGGCACCGAGGGCGGTGCCCCCGGCGCCGGCGCGGCGCGGCGTTTCGTCGACCAGTTCGACCGGATGCGCACCTTCCTGCAGCCGCTGCTGCCGGCGGGCGAGGCCGCGACGGGCTACGACCTGGGCGTGGAGTTCCGCGCCCGGCCGCAGGCAGAGGTCGAGGGCAACAAGATCATCGACTGGGTGCTCGAGGTCGGCCCGCAGCGCCTGGGCTGGCGCGAGCCGCCCCGGCCGCTGCGCTGGGAGCCCGGCATGGCGGTGGCCCTGCACCTGCGCCTGGCCAAGGACGGCCCGGTCGTGCCGCGCAGCGACGAGCGCCAGCCGGCGCTGGCGGTCGACGGACGCAGCGTGACCCTGCGCTACGCCGACCCCTGGGCCCTGCTGAACCTGCTGCAGCGCCATCGGGAGAACGAGGCCGCCGGCAAGGCCGACGGCCGCTCGCAGCTGCTGCGCATCGAGTTCCCGCTGCTCGCCACGAGCGTGGCCGGCAGCGAGACGTCCCCGGCCGCACCAGCCGAGACCCGCGCCCGCGTCTACCTGCGCCTGACGCTCAGCCCGGCGGGCAAACGTGCGCCGCTGGCCTGGCCCGGCCCGTTCCCGACCCGGGCGCCCGAGCCCGGCGCGCGCTGAAGCCCCTCCGAGACGGAACCGCCATGAACGCCCCGCTGCTCCACCCCCTGCCCCCGCTGCTGTTCGACCTGGACGAGCTGCTGGCCCCGATCCCCGGTGCCGATCCGGCCGGGCCCTCGATGCGCTACGACCGCACGATGGCCGAGATGCGCCGCGCCCGCGAGGCCGACGACCCCAGCCTGCCGATGGGCGAATGGGAGCGCCCGCTGAAGAAGGCCGACTGGCCGGCCGTCGTGCTGCTGGGCACCCGGCTGCTGGCCGAGCGCAGCAAGGACCTGCAGGTGGCCGCCTGGGTCACCGAGGCCTGGATCCACCTGCACGATCTCGACGGCCTGCAGGCCGGCATCGCGCTGCTGATCGGCCTGATCGAGCGGCACTGGGACGGCATGCATCCGCGCATCGAGGCGGGCGACACCGATGCCCGGGTCGCCCCGCTGGTCTGGCTCAACGAGTCGCTGCCGCTCACCGTGTACCTGCAGGTCGGCGTGACCCAGTGGCCCGACCGCCGTCCCCCGCGCATCTCGCTCGAGGACTGGGACCGCAGCCTGCGCCGCGACGACGACCCGCCGGCGTCCCCACCGGGCAGCGACGCGTCGAGCCTGCCCACCCGCGACGAGCTGCTGCACGGAGGCCGAGGCCCGTCGACCGCCCAGCTCAAGGCGCGCCGCCAGCAGGTGCTGATGCTGGCCGGTGAATGGGCCCGCCTCGACAGCATGGTCAACCAGCACCTGGGGGCCGACGCGCCCAGCCTGGGCAAGATGGCCGAGACGCTGGCGCAGATCGAGCGGGTGCTCAACCAGCTGATCGCCGCCCGTCCGGCCCCGCCGGAGCCTGCCGCGGCCGCACCGGCCGAAGGCGGGCCCACCGATCCGTCCGCAGGGAGCCCCGACATGTCCGAGACCGCCGCCGACCCGGTGACCCTGCACGCCGACCCGGTCGCCCTCGCCAGCGGCGGCTCGATCCGCTCCCGGGACGAGGCCTACCGGCTGCTCACGATGGTCGCCGACTACCTGCAGCGCACCGAGCCGCACAGCCCCACGCCCTACCTGATCCGCCGCGCGATCGGCTGGGGCGAGCTGCCGCTGCCGCAGCTGATGCAGCTGCTGCTGCGCGAGGAAGGTGACCTGAACCGGCTGTTCACCGTGCTGGGGCTGACCCAGGCCACGGACTGACCCCCTCGAGCCCCTCCCGTTCCCCCTGCCTGCGGAGACCGCCATGCCCCCCCCCGAGACCTTCTCGTTCACCCCGCCGCTGCGCCCGCCGTTCGTGTCCTACGAGCAGTGGCTGAGCAAGACCTCGCAGCGCTTCAAGGCCCGCAGCAGCGACACCCGGGCGGTCGACCTGGCCTACCAGCGCTGCGTCAGCGGCCCGAACCGGGGTCCGGCGGCGGAGCGGGCGCTGCTGACCGCGCTCGACCAGTTCCTGACCACCAAGGGGGGCCACTGGCATCTGGTGGCGCGCAACCAGGCCAGCGACGGGCTGATGCAGCGCCTGCACGATCACCTGCGTCAGCAGCATGGCGCGGCCGACCACCGGGAGGCCGGCCTGCGGCGGGTGCTCAGCCACGACGTGCCCGAGTCGCGTTTTGGCGTGCTCTACCTGCTCGGCCATGCACGGATCGACCTGAACCACCTCAGCCTCGCGCTGGAGGGCCTCGCCTCGACCGGCAACGTGGTCGGGCAGGCGATGGGGCCGCAGTTCAGCACCACGGTGGCCGGCCATGCACTGGGCGGCAGCCACATCTCCACGCTCGGGGCGGCCACGGCCCGCCTGGGTGCCGGGGCCGCACGCACCGGCCTGCTGGCGGGGTCGCAGGTGCAGCGTGACCTCGTCACGCCCTCGAGCCTGACCCTGCCACGGCTGGCCTGGCCGCAAGACCGGCAGGCGCTGCTCGCGATGGACCCGACCGGCCTGGTGGCGGGCTTCGCGGCGCTCGGCCCGGTGATGATGCAGATCAGCCAGACGGTGCTGCGGGCGGTGCAGGACTTCCTCGGCTGGTTCCTGCGCAAGCTGCGCGCCAACGAGCGCCTGGTGCTGCAGGTCGCGGGCACGCTGGTCAAGCTGGTGGTGGCCAACATCCTGCAGAACGCCGTGCCCTACCTGAGCTCGGCGATCGACATCGGCCAGGGGGTGGTCAAGACGCTGCAGGCGAGCAAGACCTCGATCGAGACCTGGCTGATGCGCCGCCAGGTGAACCTGATGTCCGGCCACCCCGAGCAGATCGGCGCGGCCATCGAGTCACAGATGCAGCAGGGCATCGGCACGGGGCTGTGGAGCGCGCTCAAGGGCGGAGCCGGCGTGGCCACCCAGGTCTTCCTGCCGGGCATGGGGGCGCTGGTGGGCGCCATCATCAGCGGCGTCGAGTTCATCGTGGTGACGATCAAGCGGCTGTGCGAGCAGTCGGACATCCACGACTTCCTGGACCAGGCCCGCACGCTGTGGACCGAGCAGCAGCGTTTTGCCACCCGCAACGAGCACGGCCACCTGCGGCCGGACCTGACGCCACGCAGCGGCAGCCTGATCCACGACACCGAAGGCTTCAAGGCGTTCTTCCAGCAGGGCTGCGACGCCAGCCCGCTGATCCCGATGCTGACGCTGAACTCGGGCATCTGCGGCAGCCTGTGGACGATGATCAAGCTGTCGGACGACACGCTGAGCCCGAAGATGATCGAGCCGGCCACCTTCAGCGCCGGCGACAGCTACTTCACCCGGCTCAAGCAGTTCGGCCAGCGCTACATGGCCGCCTCGGGCTTCCGTGTCCACTCGGCCAACGCCGACGTGCAGCGTCTGCTGACGCACGCCACCCGCGACCACACCGCCACGCTCAGCCACACGGACCGGGTCCTGGCCCTGGCCGGCGGGCTGTGAAGGCGGACTGGTGCGGCGCTCAGGCCGCACCAGTCCGCGGCAGGAAGCGCGTGATCGCTTCACCCAGCGCGCGGGGCCGCTCCAGCGGAATCATGTGCCCGGTCTGCGGCAGCAGGCAGAGCTCGGCCTGCGGCAGGTGGCGCTGCATCTCCTGCAGATCGGCCACCTCGACGAGGCGGTCCTGCTCGGCGCCGACGATCAGCACCGGGCAGGTGATCTCCGGCAGGCGCTCGACCAGCGACGGCCGGTCCATGGTCTCGCGGATCTGGGCCACCAGCACCTCGCCGCCCAGCGTGTCGTACATGCGCTGCATCACGCCGACCACGTCCGCGTCCTGCAGGCGCTCGGGGTGGACGAACTGGGCCAGCCGGGCCGGCGACATCGGCGCGAACGGCGCCCGGGCCAGCAGTTCGAGCGTGCGCAGGCGCTGCGTCTTCTCCTGCTCGCCGAGGCCGCGGGCCGACGCCGCGATGATCGTCAGCGACGCCACCTGCCCCGGGTGGCTCAGGGCGTGCTCCAGCGCCAGATAGCCCCCCATCGAGAACGCCACCAGGTGGGCCGGATCGCCACTCTCGCGGGCGATCGTCTGCTGCATCGCCCGGCGGCTGGTCGCCTGCTGCAGCGGCACGAAGCGGGCGCTGCAGCCCGCGGGCAGGTGAGGCCGCAGCGTGGCCCACACCCGTTCGTCGCACATCGTGCCGGGAATGAAGTCGAGTCGTGTCATGTGCAGGCCGCCCGCAGGGGCGCAGGAACGAAGTCCGTGCCAGTGTGCCAGCGTGTCCGTCCGGCTCACGATCGGGCCGCTGGCGGACCCGGTCTCGATGGTCGGCAGCAGCCAATCCGTTATCGGGTTTTCACCAATCAAGCGATTCGATAATGGAATAGCCTTCGCGCAATTTTTGATTGGAGTCTCGGCGATCGGCCTCTTACATTTGCGCCACGGACAGACCTGTCCCTCCCCCACCCACTGTCCCGAGGCCTGAACCCATGGCGATCTCCCAGCCCAGCCGTCATACCCCCGCAGAACTTCATCAGCTTGTCCGATGTGTTATCGATAACTTAGTGAACATCAAGGATGCCGACGGCCGCTTCCTGCTGAAGCTCGACGACGGGCGCGTCATCGACACCAAGGGCTGGAACGACTGGGAATGGACCCACGGCATCGGCCTGTACGGCCTGCTGCGCTACCAGCGCCTGACGCACGATGCCCGGGCGCTCGACACCATCACGCGCTGGTTCGACGACCGCTTCGCGGCCGGCACGCCGACCAAGAACGTCAACACCATGGCCGCGATGCTGACGCTCGCGCACCTGTACGAGGCGACCGGCGACAGCCGCTACCTGCCCTATCTGGACATCTGGGCCGAATGGGTGATGCACGAGATGCCGCGCACCGAAGAAGCCGGGCTGCAGCACATCGTGTTCAACAGCGACAACCCGCAGCAGATGTGGGACGACACGCTGATGATGTGCGTGCTGCCGCTGGCCAAGATCGGACTGGTGCTGAACCGGCCGGCCTATGTCGAGGAGGCCAAGCGCCAGTTCCTGCTGCACATCAAGTACCTGACCGACACCCGCACCGGCCTGTGGTTCCACGGCTGGACCTTCGATGGCCGGCACAACTTCGCACGCGCCCTCTGGGCCCGTGGCAACAGCTGGATCACGATCGCCATCCCCGAGTTCATCGAGCTGCTGGACCTGCCCCCGGGCGAGCACCTGCGCGAGATCCTGGTGGGCACGCTGCGCTCCCAGGTGGACGCGCTGTGCCGGCACCAGGATGCCGAAAGCGGCCTCTGGCACACGCTGATCGACGACCGCAGCTCCTACCTCGAGAGCTCGGCTGCGGCCGGCTTCGCCTTCGGCATGCTCAAGGGCGTGCGCAAGCGTTATCTGGATCCGTCGTGCCTGCCGCATGCCCGGCGCGCCGTCGAGGGCGTGATCAGCCAGATCGATGCCAGCGGCGAACTGCGCAACGTCTCCTTCGGCACGGCCATGGGCGACACGCTGCAGTACTACAAGGACGTCGCGCTGACCTCCATGCCCTACGGACAGGCGATGGCCATCCTGTGCCTGACCGAATACCTGCACCATTTCATCTGAGCTCAAACGTTCCCGACCCGATACCGCAGAACAAGGAGACATCCATGAACGATCACCGCCGCCGCCTTCTGAGCACCGTCTGCGCCCTCGCCTGTGCCGGTTCCCTGTCCAGCGCCTTCGCGCAGCCGACGACGACGCTGCGCTTCTCCTGGTGGGGAGGCAACGAGCGCCATCAGCTCACCCTGAAGGCCATCGAGGCCTTCGAGGCCAGGAACCCGGGCGTCAAGATCAAGGCCGAGTACGGCGGCTTCCAGGGTTACCTGGAGCGCCTGACGACCCAGATCGCCGGCAATTCCGAGCCCGACGTGATGCAGACCGACTGGGCCTGGTTGCCGATGTTCTCGAAGAACGGCGACGGTTTCCTGGACCTCAACAAGTACCGCCCGGTGATGGCGCTGGACCAGTTCACCGACGACGCGCTGAAGATGGGCATGGTCAAGGGCAAGCTGAACGCGCTGCCAGCCTCGTTCACGGCCCGGGTCTTCGTCTGGAACAAGACGGCGTTCGAGAAGGCCGGCCTGCAGATCCCCAGGACCTGGGACGAGCTGCTCGCCCTCGGCCCCCAGGTCCAGAAGAAGCTGGGCGACAAGGCCTATGTGCTCGACGGCGACAGCCTGGACATGCTGCTGCTGGCCCACACCTATGCCTTCCAGAAGTTCGGCCAGCCTTACGTGCACCCGACCGAACCGAAGGTGGCGATGAGCGCGGCGGCCATCAAGGAGTGGATCCAGGCCTACAAGCGCCTGACCAGCAACCACGTCGGCGTGCCCCAGCCGACCCGGGCCGCGCTCGGCGGCGCCGACAAGCCCACCGAGCAGCAACCCGACTGGGTCAACGGCAACTGGCTGGGCTACTGCGCCTGGGACTCGGCCACGCGACTGCGCGTGGCGGCGCTGGCGGCCCCGCAGCAGGCCGTGATCGGTGACTTCCTGACCCTGCCCGATGCCAGGAACTCGGGCATGGTCGGCCGCGCCGCGATGGTGCTGGCCGCGAGCCGCAACAGCAAGCAGCCGGAGCTGGCGGCCCGGTTCATCAGCTTCATGCTCACCGATGTCGAGGCCGGACGCATCCTGATCAACAGCCGCGGCATCCCGCTGGCGCAGAGCCAGGTCAAGGAGCTGTTCCGCGAGGGCCGGATCGGTCCGGTCGAGATGCAGGCCTTCCAGCAGATCAAGGCCGTGCGCGAGGCCGGCAGGATCACGCCGCCGTCCCCGCTGTTCGAGAACGCCCGCATGGCCAAGCTGATGCGCGACACCTTCGACCAGGTGGCATACGGCAAGATCAGCGATGACGAGGCCGCCAGGCGCCTGCTCGAGGAAGGCAACTCGACGCTGCAGCGCATCAAGTTCTGAGGGCACGCACATGTCGACGTTCACCCGCAAACGTGTGGCACTGGTCGGCCTGGGTCATCGCGGCACCGGCATGTGGGGCCGCGAGCTGCTGGACGCACAGGGCCGCTGGGTCGAGATGGTCGGCCTGTGCGACAGCAATGCACGACGGCGCGAGCACGCGCAGTCCGTGATCGGTGCCGACGTGCCGGTCCATGCGGACTACACCAGGATGCTGCGCGAGGTGCGCCCGGACTGCGTGATCGTCTGCGTGCCCGACCACCTGCACGACACTTTCATCGTGGAGGCGCTGGAAGCCGGCTGCGACGTGATCACCGAAAAGCCGATGGCTATCAGCGCCGCGCGATGCGCACGCATCATCGAGGCCGAGCAGCGCACCGGCCGGCGTGTGGACGTGGCCTTCAACTACCGTTTCACGCCGACCTCGGTGCAGCTCAAGCAGCTGCTGGCGTCGGGCGTGATCGGCCCGGTGCAGTCCGTGGACTTCAGCTGGTTCCTCGACGTCCAGCATGGTGCCGACTACTTCCGCCGCTGGCATGCCCGTCAGGATCGCTCCGGCAGCCTGTTCGTCCACAAGGCCTCGCACCACTTCGATCTGCTCAACTGGTGGCTGGACGACGAGCCGGTGCAGGTGTTCGCCCGGGCGGCACTGCGCCGCTACGGCCGCAACGGCGTGCAGGGCGGCACCCGCTGCCGGACCTGCGAGCGGCGCTGCGAGTTCCACACCGACATCGGCGCCGATCCGTGGCTCGCCGGCCTGTACGAGCAGGCCTCGCAGCTCGATGGTTATGTGCGTGATGCCTGCGTGTTCCGGCCGGAGATCGACATCCCCGACACGATGAGCGCCTCGCTGTCCTACCGTTCAGGCACGCAGGTGAACTACTCGCTCAACACCTACCTGCCGATCGAGGGATACCAGCTCGCCTTCAACGGCCTGGAGGGTCGCATCGAGGTGCGACAGCATGAACGCCAGCCCTGGGCGGCCCCACCCGCCGACGAGATCCGCGTGCTGCGCAACGCCGGACCCGCCCGCACGCTGTGGGTCGCCCACGGTGCCGGGGGACATTTCGGCGGCGATGCGGCCCTGCAGGACCGGCTGTTCCGACCCGCCCCGACCGACCCGCTGGGACAGCGGGCGGGGGCCCGGGCCGGTGCGCTGGCCGCGCTGTGCGGCATCGCGGCGATGAAGAGCGTGGCCTCCGGGCAGGCCGAGGCGGTGGAGGCCGTCGTGCAGCACGCCCCCTAGCCGGTCGCCCGGCCCCCCTGAAGACTCCGTCGCCATCGACCCTGCCGGTCGATGGCGTGGACGGTCGCGCGCCGGTGCCTGCCATGGCCCGATGCCGGCTGGACCTGGAATCGCACCGCTGGCTCCCTGCGTGAGCCTGTCGGGTCGATCGTTTCATCCGCTTCTCAAGACTCGAGACCACAGGAGACACCCGCATGAAGACCCAAACATCCTTCGCCGCCGCCGCCCTGATCATCACCAGCATCGGCAGCGCCTCCGCCCAGTCGGCGGTCAACATCACCGGTCTGCTCGACATCGGCGTCAAGTACAACGGCAACCCGAGCGCCGGCACGCCGACCTACGCGGTCGCCCGCGGCAACAACAACCGCATCACCTTCTCGGGGGCCGAGGATCTCGGCGGCGGCCTGACCGCCACCTTCGGCCTGCAGCACCGCTTCGAGCCGGACACCGGCACGCTCGAGAACCCCAGCGGGGGCACCAGCCGGCCGTTCTGGCAGGGCGAGTCGCGGGTGGGCCTGCGTGGCGGCTTCGGCTGGATCCGGATGGGTCGCGGCCTCACGGCCGTGCAGGATCCGAACGGGGCCTACGACGTCTACGGCGTCGCCACCGTCGCTTCGCTGCAGGGCGTGCTGACGGCGGGCTTCAACTCCGACCCGGCGCAGAGCAACGGCGCCGGCGGCGGTCGGGTCAACAACGGTATCTTCTACCAGAGCCCCGACCTCGGCGGCACGGTGCTGCGCGCCTCGTTCTCGCCGACCGAAGGGGTGGCCGGCTACAAGCACCGCCACACGGGCCTGTCGGCCGAATACAAGGCCGGCGCGCTGAACGCGATGGCGGGCTGGGAGAAGAACTCGGCCGGCAACAGCCTGGTCGAGATCGCCGGCAAGTACGACTTCGGCCGCGCCATCGCTTTCCTGGGCTTCAGCCACCAGGACACGATCGACAGCGCACGCGACCGCACCGGCGTCGCGTTCGGGGCCCGGATCCCGGTGGGCAAGCTGGTGATCAAGGCCGGCTACGGGCGCCTGAAGACCAAGGACTTCGTCGGCAGCCAGTCCGCCACCGACACGGTGCTGGGCACCGGCGTCGACTACCTGCTGAGCAAGCGGACCTACCTCTACGCCGACGTGGCGCGGCTGAAGACGGCCGAGGGCAGCACGGCCCTCACCTATCGCCAGGCGACCGTGGCCGACCTGGGCATCGCACTGACCTTCTGACCCGGAGTGCGCGCCCGCGGCGGCGCGCCCCATCCCACCTGGAGCATCCATGGACATCCGACAAGCCATCCACAGCGAGCACGCCCGGCAACTCGACACCGAGGGCCTGAGGCGCGAGTTCCTGGTCGAGCGGATCTTCCGCAGCGGCGAGATCACGCTGACCTACAGCCACATCGACCGCATCATCGTCGGCGGCATCCAGCCGGCCGACGTGCCGCTGGCCTTCGGGCCCGAACTCGGCCGGCACACGGGCACGGCCAGCTTCCTGGAGCGACGCGAACTGGGCCTGATCAACATCGGCGGTGACGCGCTGGTGACGATCGACGGCCAGCGCTTCGAGGTCTCGACGCACGAGGCGCTGTACATCGGCAGGGGTGCGCTCGAGGTCACCTTCGCCAGCCTCGATGCCACCCGCCCCGCCCGGCTGTACTTCAACAGCGCCCCCGCGCACAGCAGCTTCGCGCACCGCAGGATCACGCTGGAGCAGGCCTCGCCGCAGACGCTGGGCGACGCGAAGAACAGCAACCGCCGCACCATCCACAAGTTCATCGTGCCCGGCGTGGTCGATTCCTGCCAGCTCGTGATGGGCATGACCCGGCTCGAGCCGGGCAGCCTGTGGAACACCATGCCCTGCCACACGCACGAGCGCCGCATGGAGGTGTACTTCTACTTCGACATGGCCGATGACGCGGTGGTCTTCCACATGATGGGCGAGCCGCAGCAGACCCGGCACGTCATCGTGCGCAACGAGCAGGCCGTGATCAGCCCGAGCTGGTCGCTGCACTCGGGGGTCGGCACCCAGGCCTACACCTTCATCTGGGGCATGGTCGGGGAGAACCAGGTCTTCCCCGACATGGACCACGTCCGGATGCAGGACCTGCGCTGAAGCCGCCAGCCCTCCCTGACGCGCAAGCGCACGCACACGCACACGCTGCAACCCCCACCCCACACGGAGGCCACATGGCCAGACACGACTTCCAACTCGATGGCAAGGTCGCCATCGTCACCGGCTGCAACACCGGCCTCGGCCAGGGCATGGCCCGCGCACTGGCCGCCGCCGGCGCCGACATCGTCGGCGTCAACCTGTCCGACGCCCGGGAGACCGCCCGCCACGTCCAGGACCTGGGCCGCCGCTTCCACGCCGTTCAGGCCGACCTGGGCGACACCGGCGGCGTCGCCGACATCGTCGCCCAGGCGGTGCAGGCCTTCGGCCAGGTCGACATCCTCGTCAACAACGCCGGCATCATCCGGCGCGACGATGCCCTCCAGTTCAGCGAGAAGGACTGGGACGACGTGATGAACATCAACCTGAAGACGGTGTTCTTCCTGTCGCAGGCCTTCGCGCGCCAGGTCATCGCGCAGAAGACGACGGGCAAGATCATCAACATCGCCTCGATGCTGTCCTTCCAGGGCGGCATCCGCGTGCCCTCCTACACCGCCTCCAAGAGCGGCGTGATGGGCATCACCCGGCTGATGGCCAACGAGTGGTCCGGCCTGGGCATCAACGTCAACGCGATCGCCCCGGGCTACATGGCGACCGACAACACCGCCGCGCTGCGTGCCGACGAGGGCCGCAGCCGCGCCATCCTCGATCGCATCCCCGCCGCACGCTGGGGCACGCCGGCCGATCTGGCCGGTCCGGTCGTCTTCCTGGCCTCGTCTGCGTCAGACTATGTCCATGGACACACCCTGGCGGTCGACGGTGGCTGGCTGGCACGCTGACGGCAGACTCCGGGGACTGACGCCAAAGGAGACACCCCATGTATGAAAACAAGACCCTGGGTTTCATGTACGCCCTGCCGTTCGTGCTCGGCATGCTGATCTTCACCCTGTTCCCCTTCGTGATGTCGTTCGCGCTGAGCTTCACGCACTACGACATCATCAACCCGCCGGAATTCGCCGGCCTGGACAACTACCGCGAGATGGCCGGCGACCCGCTGTTCACCCAGTCGCTCGGGGTGACGATGCTGTTCGTGGTGCTCACCGTGCCGATGCGGCTGGCCTTCGCGCTGCTGATCGCGCAGGTGCTGAACTTCAGGCTGCGTGGCATCGACTTCTTCCGGTCGGCCTACTACCTGCCGTCGATCCTGGGCGGCTCGGTCGCGGTGGCGGTGATGTGGCGCTTCCTGTTCTCGCGCAACGGGCTGATCAACATCGTGCTGATCCAGCTGGGCTTCACGCCGATCGACTGGCTCGCCGACGAGCACTACGCCATCTGGACCATCGTGCTGCTCAACGTCTGGCAGTTCGGCTCGGCGATGGTGATCTTCCTGGCCGCGCTGCAGAACGTGCCGATCTCGCTGTACGAGGCTGCGCTGATCGACGGGGCCGGCAAGTTCAGCATCTTCTTCCGCATCACGGTGCCGCTGATCACCCCGGTGATCTTCTTCAACCTGGTGATGCAGACGGTGCAGGCCTTCCAGGAGTTCAACGGACCCTACATGGTGACCGAGGGCGGCCCGCTGCACTCGACCTACCTGCTGTCCCTGTACATCTACGAGCAGAGCTTCAAGTTCTTCAACCTCGGCTACGGCAGCGCGCTGTCCTGGGTGATGTTCCTGCTCGTCGTGGTGATGACCGGCATCGCCTTCTGGTCTTCGAAGTACTGGGTGTTCTATTCGGGCGAGAAGGAGAAGGCACGATGAGCACCATCACCCGGACCGACGTGCAGGTCGCCGGCGACGAGGCGCTGCGCACGCAGCGCCGCGAGCTGCTGAGCACCCTCGTGCGCTACACCCTGCTGATCACCGTGGGGGTGCTGATGCTCTACCCGCTGATCTGGCTGGTGGGGGCCTCGTTCAAGAGCAACGCCGAGATCTTCTCCGAGATCGGCTTCTGGCCCGACCGCCTCGATTTCAGCGCCTACGTGAAGGGCTGGAAGACCAGCACCGAGTTCACCTTCGCGACCTACTTCCTGAACTCGTTCGCGATCATCGTGCCGCGCATCATCGTCACCGTGATCTCGTGCGTGATGGTGGCCTATGCCTTCGCGCGCTTCGAGTTCTGGGGACGCAAGGTCCTGTTCGGCATCATGATCGCCACGATGATGCTGCCGCAGATCATCCTGCGCGTGCCGCAGTACCTGATGTACAAGGAGTTCGGCTGGCTCGACACCTACCTGCCGCTGATCGTGCCCTCGGCCTTCGCCACCGACGCGTTCTTCATCTTCCTGCTGGTGCAGTTCCTGCGGGCCGTGCCGCGCGACATGGAGGAGGCCGCGCAGATCGATGGCTGCAACTCGGCGCAGCTGCTCTGGTACATCATCGTGCCGCTGCTCAAGCCCGCCATCATCTCGGTGGTGGTGTTCCAGTTCATCTGGACCATGAACGACTTCATGGGCCCGCTGATCTACCTGTCGACGGTCGAGCATTACCCGGTCTCGCTGGCACTGAAGATGAGCATCGGGGCCACCGAGGAGGTCGAGTGGGCCAGCGTCATCGCGATCTCCGTGGTCGCGCTGCTGCCCTCGGTCATCGTCTTCTTCATGGCCCAGCGCCACTTCATCGAAGGTGCCACGTCCAGCGGCATCAAGGGCTGAACCCTTCTCAAGGACACATCATGGCAAACGTTTCACTCAAGGGCCTGGAGAAGGTCTACGGCAACGGGTTCAAGGCCGTGCACGGCATCGATCTCGACATCCACGACGGGGAGTTCATCGTCTTCGTCGGACCCTCGGGCTGCGCCAAGAGCACGGTGCTGCGCATGATCGCGGGGCTGGAGAGCATCAGCGGGGGCGAGCTGCACATCGGCGGCACGGTCGTCAACAACCTCGCACCCAAGCAGCGCGGCATCGCGATGGTGTTCCAGAACTATGCGCTCTACCCGCACATGACGGTGCGCGAGAACCTCGCCTTCGGCCTCAAGCTGGCGGGCACCGGCAAGGAGGACCTGAAGCAGCGGGTCGACCAGGCCGCCAGGACGCTGGAGATCGAGCACCTGCTCGACCGCCTGCCCAAGCAGCTGTCGGGCGGCCAGGCGCAGCGGGTGGCGGTGGGCCGGGCCATCGTCAAGCGGCCGGAGGTCTTCCTGTTCGACGAGCCGCTGTCCAACCTGGACGCCAAGCTGCGGGCCTCGATGCGGGTGCGCATCACCGAGCTGCACAAGCAGCTCAAGCAGAGAGGCCAGCCCTCGACGGTGATCTACGTCACCCACGACCAGACCGAGGCGATGACGATGGGCGAGCGCATCTGCGTGCTCAAGGACGGGACGATCCAGCAGGTCGACACCCCGACCGCGCTCTACGAGCGCCCCGCCAACGCCTTCGTGGCCGGCTTCATCGGCTCGCCCGAGATGAACCTGCACGAAGCCCGGGTGACCGAGCATGGCGGGGGCACCGCGATCGAGGTTGGAGGGGTCGTGCTGCCGCTGCCCGGGCACAAGGCGGACCGGCTGCGCGGGCACCTGGGCAGCACCGTGCGCTTCGGCATCCGGCCCGAGCACATCGCCTCACGCGAGACGGCGGACCGGCCGGGCCCGGTCATCGGCGGGCAGATCCGCCTGCAGGAGAACATGGGCAGCGAGATCTTCGTGCACTTCGACGTCGGGGGCGTGCCGCTGGCCAGCCGGCTGCCCTCGGACCGGCTGGGCCAGCTCGCCGGCAAGGGCCGTGGCGCGTCGCACGACTTCGTCGTGCAGATGGACCGGTGCCATGTGTTCGACGCCACCAGCGGCGTCAACCTGACGTTGTGATGCCGGAGCAGGTGTCCGCATGAAACCACCAGAGCAAGCCGCGGCCGCGGGCCGCCAGGTCGCCGTGTTCGGCGAATGCATGATCGAGCTGCAGGGCGAACCCTTCGGCCCGCTGCGCCAGAGCTACGGCGGCGACACGCTGAACACCGCCGTCTACCTGGCGCGGCTGGGCGCGCGCCACGGCATCCGCGCCTGCTACGCCACCGGTCTGGGCGACGACGTCTACAGCCAGGGGCTGGTGCAGCGCTGGCAGGCCGAGGGCATCGACACCTCGCTGGTGCGCCACCTCGCCGGCCGCCTGCCCGGCATGTACTCGATCCACCTCGACGCGAGCGGCGAGCGCCAGTTCGCCTACTGGCGCGACAGCAGCGCCGCGCGGTCCTACTTCGATGTGCCGCAGACGCCGCTGGAGCAGGCCGGCGCCGACATCGACACCCTGTACTTCAGCGGCATCAGCCTGGCCATCCTGCCCGACGCGGCCCGCCTGCGCCTGCTGGATCTGGCCCGGCGGCTGCGCGCCCGGGGAGGCCGGGTGGTCTTCGACAACAACTACCGGCCACGCCTGTGGCCCGATGCCGAGGTCGCCCAGGCCTGGTTCGCGCAGGCCTTCGCCTGCACCGACATCGCCCTGGTGACCGCCGACGACGAGCGCCTGCTGCACGGGCTGCCGACGCTCGACGCGGCCGTCGCCCGCAGCCTGGCGCTGCCGGCATCCGAGGTGGTGATCAAGCGAGGCGCGCAGCCGGTCATCGTGCGCCGCGCCGATGGCACGACGGTCGAGGTCGCCGCCGTGCCCGTCGCGCGGGTGGTCGACACCACGGCGGCTGGTGATTCGTTCGCCGCGGGCTACCTGTGCGCCCGGATGATCGGTCGCGACGTCGAGAGCGCCGCCAAGCTCGGCCACGCGCTGGCGGCCGAGGTGATCCAGCATGCCGGGGCGATCATCCCGGCGACGGCGACGGACCGGTGGAACCCCGGATGACCAGCTGGCTGGCGAACTCGATCGGTGCGGCGGCCGGCACCGGATCGTCGATGCGCTGCAGCAGCAGCCTGACGGCGGCTTCGGCGATCTCGGTGGTGGACTGGCGCACGGTGGTCAGGCCGGGCTGGGTGTGCATCGAGGGGGGAATGTCGTCGTAGCCGACGATGGACACGTCGTCGGGCACGCGCAGGCCGAGCGTGCGCACCGCATCCATCGCCCCGAAGGCCATCTCGTCGCTGGCCGCGAAGACCGCCGTCGGCGGCACGCTCAGGGCCAGCAGCTGCCGGGTGCGCTCGAAGGCCTGGGCCTGGTCGAACCCGCCTTGCACGATCAGCGCCGGATCGCCGGCCAGCCCGGCCGCCTTCAGGCTGTCGAGGTAGCCGCGCTGGCGCTCCGGCGACTGCCCGGTGTGCGAGGTGCCGGCGATGAAGGCGATGCGTCGATGGCCCAGGCTCAACAGGTGATCCACTGCCGCCTTGGCGCTGTCGTGGTTGTCCCCGCGCACGATGTCGAGCGTCGTGCCGCTGCGGCTGTAGTCCAGCAGCACCGCGGGCAGGCCGCTGCGCTCGACGGTCTCGATCAGTTGCCGCGACCTGGGCAGGGCCAGCAGCAGGCCGTCGCACAGGCCGCTCAGCATGTGCTTGATGGCCGGCGGCGAGTCGTCGTCCGGGTCGTGCGCGGTCAGGCCGATGAACAGGTCCATGCGATGGCGCCGGGTCGCCAGACTGACCGCCGAGACGATCTGCGCCAGATAGGGCGAATGCAGTTCGTTGACCAGCATGCCCAGCACATGGGTGCGGGTGCGCTTGAGCCCCTTGGCGGCGATGTTGGGGAAGTAGCCCATCTCCTCGGCCGCGGCCAGCACCCTGGCGCGCGTCGCCTTGGCGACATAACCGTTGCCGCTCAGCGCGCGCGAGACGGTCATGGCGGAGACGCCCGCCTTCTCGGCCAGGTCGTAGACGGTGGTCTGCGCGGGCGCCGCCGCGGCGCGAGCCTTCTTCATGGGTCACTTCCTTGTCGCGTGGAAGCGTATTAGACCGTTTCCCGGCCACGGCCGGACCGGATGGATTTCGATGCAGAATCGACGCCGACCCTTGCGCTGCGCAATGCCCCTGAACCGAAAGTCCGCATGTCGCTGACACCCCGACTCGTCAACCGCCTGCGGCTCAAGCACTGGTCGCTGCTGAGCGCGCTGGGCGAGGCCTCCACCCTGAACCAGGCGGCCGCGCTGATCAACGTCACCCAGCCTTCGGCGACGAAGATGCTCTCGGACATCGAGAGCGCCTTCGGCGGTGCGCTGTTCGAGCGCCATGCACGTGGCATGCGGGCCACCCCGCTGGGCAGCGAGGTCGTGGCCTACGCGCGCCAGACCCAGGCCAGCCTGGAGCGTTTCCTCGAAGGCATCGAGATCAAGCGGCGCGGCGGGCACGGGCACCTGGTGTTCGGCACCATCATGGGCGCGGCACCCGACCTGGTGGCCCGGGCCGTGGCCGACATCAAGCGCGAGCGACCGCGACTGAACATCCGCATCCTCGGCGAGACCAGCGACCAGATCGGCGTTCTGCTGGAGCGCCATGACATCGAACTCGCCGTGGGGCGGTTCAGCGATCCGCTGCAGCACAACAAGTTCGACTTCGCGCCGCTGTCGGACGAGCCGCTGCGGGCGGTGGTGCGACACCAGCATCCGCTGGCCCGGCGGCGCAGCCTGGACTGGCCGGAACTGGTGCGCTGGCCCTGGGTGCTGCAGACCATGAGCAGCCCGTCGCGCCTGCTGCTCGAGGAGGAGTTCACCCGGGCCGGCGTGGCCAGTCCCGCGGACGTCATCGAATGCACCTCGGTCTTCGCCACGCTGCAACTGCTGCAGTCCAGCGACGCCGTGGCCGTGCTGCCGGAATCGGTGGTGCGTGACCATGTCAAGGCCAGGCTGCTCGTGGCCCTGCCCCTGGTCGTCGGCCAGGAGCTGAAGGCCTTCGGGCTGCTGACCCGGCGCGACGAACCGCTGTCGGAGATCGCCCAGGCCTTCATCACGCACCTGCAGCACAACGCCAGGCTCCAGGCCACCCCGCGGGCGGCGAAACGATCAAAGGCCGCCCGCCCGCCGGGTGGGTGACGGGCCGGCGTTCACTGCACCGCGGCGCGCACCAGTCCGGCCAGCGGCGTGGTGGGACGGCCGATCAGCGCGCTGAGCTGGTGGCTGTCGTCGAACAGCGCGCCTTGCGCCGCACCGGCATCGGAGTCGGCCAGCAGCGCGGCCAGCGGCTCGGGCAGGCCCGCGCCCAGCAGCGCCGCCTGGAAGTCGGCCTGGGGCAGGTCCTGGTAGACCACGGAGCGGCCGGACTGGCGGCTGATCTCGGAGGCCAGCTCGGCCAGCGTGTAGGCCTGGTCGCCGGCCAGTTCGTGCACCCGGCCGGCCTGGTCGTCGCGCAGCAGCACCGCGACGTCAGCGGCCGCGTAGTCGGCCCGGGTGGCCGAGGCGATGCGACCCGCGCCGGCGCTGCCGATGTAGGCGCCATGCTGCAGCGCCGGGGCGATGCTGGCGAGGTAGTTTTCGGTGTACCAGCCGTGGCGCAGCAGCACATGCGGCAGGCCGGAGGCCTTCAGCAGCGCCTCGGTGGCGACGTGTTCGGCGGCCAGGCCCAGCGGCGAGCGGTCCGCATGCAGCAGGCTGGTGTAGGCGACCAGGCCCACGCCGGCCTGGCGCGCCGCGTCGATCACGTGGCGGTGCTGCTCGACACGCTGGCCGACCTCGCTCGACGAGATCAGCAGCAGCTTGTCGATGCCCTGGAAGGCCGGCACCAGCGTGTCGGGACGGCCGTAGTCGGCCAGGCGGACCTGCACGCCGCGGGCGGCCAGGTCGGCCACCTTGGCCGGGTCGCGCACCGCGGCGACGATCTGGGCGGCGGGCACGGTCTCGAGCAGCGCCTCGACGACGAGGCGGCCCAGCTGGCCGGAGGCACCGGTGATGGCGATCATGCGTGTTCCTTCTGTTGTTGAACGGGTGAAGACAGGGCGCCAGCTTAACCATTACACTCACTTTTTGTAAGTACGCACAAAAAGGTAAGTACCATGGACACTCCCGTGACCCTGAGCGAGGCGCTGCAGCGTGGCAACCTGTTCGCCGAGCAGTGCCCTTCGCGCGAGGTGCTCAAGCACGTCACCAGCCGCTGGGGCGTGCTGGTGCTGGTCGCGCTGATGGGCCGCACGCTGCGCTTCAGCGAACTGCGCCGCCACATCGGCGGGGTCAGCGAGAAGATGCTGGCCCAGACGCTGCAATGGCTGGAGGGCGACGGCTTCGTGCGGCGCCTGTCCCATCCGGTCGTGCCGCCGCACGTGGAATACAGCCTGACGCCGCTGGGCGTCGAGGTCGGGCAGCGGGTGCAGGGCCTGGCGGACTGGATCGAGGGCAATCTGCCCGCCATCCTGGGCACGCGGGAGCGCCCGGCGGCCGCACCCGCACCCGCACCCGCACCGACCCCATCACCACCACAGGCCTGAGGCCCGGGGGCGCCCGGCTCAGCGACTCTCGCCGGCCGGCTCCAGCCGGCGACGCCGGTATTCACCCGGCTGCAGGCCGTTCCAGCGCTTGAAGGCCCGGTGGAAGGCGCTGGCGTCGTGGAAGCCGAGCTCGGCGCCGATCTCGTCGATGCTCAGCGTGCCGTGGCACAGGCGGTCGATCGCCAGGTCGCTGCGCAGCTGGTCCTTGATGCCCTGGTAGCTGGTGCCTTCGGCCTCGAGGCGGCGGCGCAGCGTGGTCGGTGTGGTGCCGAGCTCGGCGGCCACGTCCTGCAGCACCGGCCAGGTGTCGGAGCCGGCGCAGCCGCGCAGGCGCCGCCGCAGCCGGGCGGTCCAGCTGTCGTGGTTCTTGTAGCGCAGGAAGACCGACTGCGGGCAGTGGCGCAGGAAGGTGGCCAGGGTCGCGGCGGTCTGCACCACCGGGCTCGACAGCGCCCGGGCGTCGAAGCGCATGCAGGTGAACGGGGCGTCGAAGCCGACGTGCTGCGAATACATCAGCGTGTACTCGCCCGCATGGGGCGGCCGGTCGTGCGCGAACTCGACCTGCTGCAGCTCGATGCGCCGCCCGGCCAGCCAGCAGGCCAGGCCGTGCACCAGGATCAGGAAGGTCTCGTCGGCGAACCGCCGCTGCGCGGCACCCTCGATGCGGTTGATCAGCCGCAGCTCGGCCCGGCCGCCCTCGACGTGCAGCTCACCCCGCACCTCGTCCAGGAAGAGCGCCAGACCACGCAGCATGCGCCGCAGCGCCCGGTCGAGGTTCTCGCAGCCCAGCACGGCCTGGCACAGCAGCGCGAAGCTGCCGACCTTCATCGCCCGCCGGTCGAGCCCGAAGAACTCGTCGTCCAGCTCACGTGCCACCGCCAGCCACAGCTGGGAGAAGGCCGGCGCGGGCACACGGGCGGCGGTGGCGCCCAGCAGCGCCGTGGGGATGCCGGCGGCGGCCAGCACCCGCTCGGTGGCCGCGGCATCGAGCCGGGCCACCGCGGCCTGGACGAAGTACATCGAGACGGTGTCCCGCTCGATGGGGTCGTCCCGTTCGGTCGAGCTCGCCTGCATCGGCACGATTATCGGCCAGCGGGAACGGGTGGCAAAAAACGCCAGCACGCTGGCGGCCGCGGTCATGGCGCCCGCCCCGGCGCCTGCCTACAGTGGTCGGCGAGTGCATGCCCCCAGGAGACAAGACATGACCGACCTTTCCGCCGAGTTCAAGGCACTGGCCCAGTACCGCCCGACCCACAAGGTGCGCTTCGTCACCGCCGCCAGCCTGTTCGACGGCCATGACGCCGCGATCAACATCATGCGGCGCATCCTGCAGGGCATGGGCGCCGAGGTGATCCACCTGGGCCACAACCGCTCGGTCGACGAGGTGGTGACCGCTGCGCTGCAGGAAGACGTGCAGGGCATCGCCGTCAGCAGCTACCAGGGTGGGCACAACGAGTACTTCAGCTACATGGTCGAACTGCTGAAGGCGCGGGGGGGTGAGCACATCCAGGTCTTCGGCGGCGGCGGCGGGGTGATCGTGCCCGAGGAGATCAAGATGCTGGCCGGCCACGGCGTGCGCATCTTCAGCCCCGAGGACGGCCAGCGCATGGGTCTGGCCGGCATGATCGGCGAGATGGTGATGCGCGCCGACCGCGACCTGACCGGCCATGCACCCACCACCCTGGCCGCCATCCAGGGCCACGGCGAAGCGGCCTGGCGTTGCCTGGCGCAATTGATCACCGCGCTGGAAAACGGCAAGGCCTCGGCAGCACTCGTCACCGAATTGCATGCCGCCGCCAAACTGGCCAAGGCCCCGGTGCTGGGCATCACCGGCACCGGCGGCGCCGGCAAGAGCAGCCTGACCGACGAGCTGATCCGTCGCATCCGGCTGGACCAGGACGACGCGCTGCGCATCGCCGTGATCAGCATCGACCCCAGCCGGCGCAAGAGCGGCGGCGCGCTGCTGGGCGACCGCATCCGCATGAACGCCACGGGCCCCTGGCAGAACGGGCAGCGGGTCTACGTGCGCTCGCTGGCCACGCGCGACACCGGCAGCGAGATCAGCGCCGCCCTGCCCGACGTGCTGGCCGCCGCCAAGGTGGCGGGCTTCGACCTGGTCATCGTCGAGACCTCGGGCATCGGCCAGGGTGACGCGGCGATCGTGCCGCTGGTCGACGTGCCGATGTACGTGATGACGCCCGAGTTCGGCGCGGCCAGCCAGCTCGAGAAGATCGACATGCTCGACTTCGCCGAGTTCGTTGCGATCAACAAGTTCGACCGCAAGGGCGCGGCCGACGCGCTGCGCGACGTGGCCAAGCAGGTGCAGCGCAACCGCAATGCCTTCAACGTCCTGCCCGACCAGATGCCGGTGTTCGGCACCATGGCCAGCCGCTTCAACGACGACGGCGTGACCGCGCTGTACCAGGCGATCAAGGCACGGCTGATCGAGCGCGGCCTGAAGCTGCACGACGGCCGCCTGCCGCTGGTGAACACGAAGCACAGCACGCACCAGACGCCGGTGGTGCCGGCCTCGCGCACGCGCTACCTGGCCGAGATCAGCGACAGCGTGCGCGGCTACAAGGCCCGCGTGCGGGCGCAGGCGAAGCTGGCGCGGGAACTGCAGCAGCTGCGCTCGACAGCGGTGATGCTGGCGGCCGACGACGCCTCGAAGGATGGCGCGAAGAACACCGTGCTGCGCCTGGCCGACGAGCGCGCCACGCGCCAGGACCCGGCGGCGAAGAAGCTGCTCGACCAATGGCCCGAGATGCAGCGCGCCTATGCCGGCGACGAGTACGTGGTGAAGATCCGCGACAAGGAGATCCGCACCAACCTGGTCCACACCACGCTGTCAGGCAACAAGATCCGCAAGGTGGCGCTGCCGGGCTTCGAATGCCATGGCGAGTTGCTGAAGTGGCTGATGCTGGACAACGTGCCGGGCAGCTTCCCCTACACCGCCGGCACCTTCGCCTTCAAGCGCGAGGGCGAGGACCCGACGCGCATGTTCGCGGGTGAAGGCGACGCCTTCCGCACCAACCGGCGCTTCAAGCTGGTGAGCGAGGGCCTGCCGGCCAAGCGGCTGTCGACCGCCTTCGACTCGGTCACGCTGTACGGCAACGACCCCGACCGCCGGCCCGACATCTACGGCAAGGTGGGCAACTCGGGCGTGTCCATCGCCACGCTGGACGACCTGAAGGTGCTGTATTCGGGCTTCGACCTGTGCGATGCGGCCACCAGCGTCAGCATGACGATCAACGGGCCGGCGCCCAGCATCCTGGCGATGTTCATGAACGCGGCGATCGACCAGCAGATCGAGAAGTTCACCCAGCAGAACGGGCGCGCGCCCACCGACACCGAGATCGCCAAGATCCGCGAATGGGCGCAAGCCAATGTGCGCGGCACGGTGCAGGCCGACATCCTGAAGGAAGACCAGGGCCAGAACACCTGCATCTTCAGCACCGAGTTCAGCCTGAAGGTGATGGGCGACATCGCCGAGTACTTCGTGCACCACAACGTGCGCAACTTCTATTCCGTGTCGATCAGCGGCTATCACATCGCCGAGGCCGGCGCCAACCCGATCAGCCAGCTGGCCTTCACGCTGAGCAACGGCTTCACCTTCGTGGAGGCGTATCTGGCGCGCGGCATGCACATCGATGACTTCGCGCCCAACCTGAGCTTCTTCTTCTCCAACGGCATGGACCCGGAATACTGCGTGCTGGGCCGGGTGGCGCGCCGCATCTGGGCGGTGGCGATGCGCGACAAGTACGGCGCCAACGAACGCAGCCAGAAGCTGAAGTACCACGTGCAGACCAGCGGCCGCAGCCTGCACGCGCAGGAAATCCAGTTCAACGACATCCGCACCACGCTGCAGGCGCTGATCGCGGTCTACGACAACTGCAACAGCCTGCACACGAATGCCTTCGACGAGGCCATCACCACGCCCACCGAAGACAGCGTGCGCCGCGCCATGGCCATCCAGCTGATCATCAACCGCGAGTGGGGCCTGGCGAAGAACGAGAACCCCAACCAGGGCGCGTTCATCATCGACGAGCTGACCGAGCTGGTGGAAGAGGCGGTGCTGGCCGAGTTCGAGAAGATCGCCGACCGGGGTGGTGTGCTGGGCGCGATGGAGACCGGCTACCAGCGCGGCAAGATCCAGGAAGAGTCGATGCACTACGAGATGCTCAAGCACACCGGCGAGTACCCGATCATCGGCGTCAACACCTTCCGCAACCCGCACGAAGACCCGAACCCGAAGCAGATCGAGCTGGCGCGCAGCACGACCGAGGAGAAGGAATCACAGCTGGCCCGGCTGGCCGATTTCCACGCCCGCCATGCGGCCGAATCAGCGGCCATGCTGAAGAGCCTGCAGCAGGCGGTGATCGACAACCAGAACGTGTTCAACGTGCTGATGGATGCGGTGCGTTGCTGCAGCCTGGGGCAGATCACCAACGCGCTGTTCGAGGTGGGCGGGCAGTACCGGCGCAGCATGTAGAACCGCTGCCGGACGGCCGGCGCAGCGGGCTCAGCGAGCCGGGAACAGGTGGCGCCAGGCCAGCACCAGCGGGCCAGGGTGCTGCAGCTTGAACACCTTCTTGGCGTGCTCGGGCACGTGCCAGACGGCCTTCGTGCCGGCGTGGAAGACAGCGGTGTGACCCGGGTCGAGCACGAAGCGCCGGCCCAGGTATTCCACCTCGACCCGACCTTCGAGCAGGTGCACCGTCTCGTCGAGACCGAAGGTCCATTCGAAGGTCGTCGGGCCGTCACAGGCCCACAGACCGGTGATGCTGCGTCCGTCCGCCGAGCGGGCGGTCTCCACCGCCCTGAAATTGGGGGTGCCCGATTTCACCCATGACGGGTCGACGTTGAAGGCCGCCATCGGACGGTGCTGCGTCCCGGACGAGGGAGGCGCCGCCTGCTGCAGGTAGTGCCACGCATCCCACAGCACGGCGGCCGTCAGCGCGATGACCGCACCGATGACCATGGCGACAAGATTCTTCAGGTGCGGCTGCTGCATGTGCGGATTCTAGGAACGGGCCCGTGGCAGACGAAGCGCCGAGCAGGCCGGCTTTTGCACGCCTGTTGTGCCCGAGCGGGCACCGCCAACGCCATCGCACGCGCCATCAGGCCTTCCTGCCCCCCCAGAATCGACCGACGGCACGCATGCGACGCTTGTCCTCGGTGCTGACGTAGACCGTCGTGGTCGCCAGCGAGGCATGCCCCAGGTTCTGCTGGGCGATCTCGATGGGCATGCCTGCGGCGATCGCGTGGCTGGCGTGCGAATGGCGCAGCCAGTGGGTGCTGGCGCGGGCCAGGCGATCGGCACCACGCGTGTCGCCCCGGGCCTGCAGCACCGCGGCGCAGTCGGTGAAGAAGGCCTTGATCTGGTCGTACAGCGTGCTGGCCGCGATGCCCTGGCGGGGATCGGCAGGCGAGCACCCCCTCAGCCCCGGCGCCCGCTCGGCGATGTCGCTGGCCTGGCCCAGCAGATGAGCCCCCCGGTTGCTCGCATGCTCGGGGTCGGCGTCCAGCCCCCTGGACAACAGGTAGGCCGAGAGCTGGCCGATGACCTCGGCGGGCACCGGCACCTGGCGCAGCTTGCGCCCCTTGCCCACCACCCGCAGCACCCAGCCCTCGAGCGGCTCGTCATCGTCGAGGTCGGGCGGATACTCGACCCAGCTCAGGTCGTCGACGGTGGCCGCCGTCACCTCCGACAGGCGCAGCCCGGTCGCATAGAGCAGGTGCACGGCCAAGCCCAGCCGCCGCTGGGCGGACGTGCCGGATCGCTGCTCGAGCCGCTCGCGCACGAAGTGCCACTGCGCCACCGTCAGGCTGCGCCCGGCGTTCAGGCTCGGCGCGCCGGCGCGGGGCACCCCGACCGCGGACCAGGGGTTGCCCATCAGGTAGTTCTGGTCGACCAGGAATCCGTAGAGGTTCTTCAGGATGGTCAGCGCCTGACGCTGCGCCGAGGCCGACAGCGGCCCCTCGAACGGCCGCCACAGCGGCGACCAGCGTTCGCGCGAGCGCTCGCCGCACCAGCGGCTGCGGGGCTGGGGATCGGCCAGGAAGTCGCGGAACTCGAGGCAGTCCTCATGGTTCATCGACGACAGCGCCTTGCCCTTGTGCACGATCGCCCAGAGCAGGAAACGCTCGGCCTCCTTGCGGTAGGCCCGCTGGGTGCTGGACAGGCAGCGCAGCCAGTCATCGTCCTGTGCCACCCCGGCGTCGCGCTGGCGCCGGCCCGCCTGGAGCCGCGCCTTCTGCTCCGGGCTCAGGCCGTGCTTGGAACGCAGCCACGCCAGGATGGCCTGGTGATCGTTGTCCGCGCGCAGCAGGCACTGCGCCTGCGGACGGCGGTAGAGCCCCTGGCGCCCGTCGAGCGCGGCCGGCACGATGAACTTCTCCAGCGGCAGGATCGCCGTGGCCGGGGCGACCACCGCCGCGAGCTCGTGCGTGTAGAGCTGACGGCGAGCCAGATCGACATGCGGCCCGACGGCCAGGCCGAGGCTGGCCTCGTGGCGACGCAGCCAGTCCAGGATGCGCCGGGCCTTGCCCTGCCCGATGGCGGCGATGCCCGCATGCCAGCCCCGCCCCACGCCGTTGATGCGCTCGATCAACTGGGCCAGCGTGAACAGGTCGACCGCCTCGAGGCGGCGGGCCAGCGCCGGATGCAGCCAGGCGGCCACCGCGTCACCGGCAGCCGGTGGACGGGCCACCAGATCCTCCAGCCAGCGCAGCGCCTCGAGCTGCCGGGCAATCAAGCGACCCCGACGCTGCAGGCGCTGGGACAGCCGGCCGTACCGCTGCTGGTAGGCGGCGACCTGCTCGGCCTGGGACTGATCCTCGAAGCCATGCTCGTGCGCGAACTCCTCGAGATCGGGCAGGCGCTGGGCCGGCTCGGTCAGCGTCGCCACGTCGATGCGCACCAGCCGGGCCGTGCCAGGGCGATCCTCGCGCCGGGCCGCGGCCGCGAACTCGTCGCGGATCCAGGCGATGGTCGAGCGCACCAGACGCTGGTCGGTGGCCTCGCCTTCGACGCCCAGGTAACGCTCCCAGCTGTGCCGCAGGTCCAGGCCCTGCACGACCGCCCGCATGAACGCGAAATGATCGGCGCCGAGCTTGCGCGCCCGCGGATCGGCCCGCCGGAGTGGGGCAACCCCGTCAGCGCTGCCCATGGAAAAGTCCTGTCGCATCAGTCACCTGGCCGATTGTGGTGCACGCAAGTCCGATTTGTCGATGATTTTTCAGCCGCATGATAAGGATAGTAATCATGCACATGAAAGCACTCCAAATTCTGCTCGAACAACCCGTGGGAGCCAGGAAAGACCGGCAGGCTTCACCACCGCTCGCGGCATGCTCAGACCCTGTCGCCCGACGTGAGGACCGATCGTGAACAGTGGGGCCGGATTCGACGGTCATCCCCGATCCACCGGAGATTGGCGCTCAGCATCCGGCATGGGGCCCACACGGCGGCGCCCGACGGGGCGCACCCGGGTCTGCATCAAACGGGCTGTCCGCCATTGGCGCCTGCGGCCTCGCGCCCTCCCCGGCAACGCGCGGCTCTGGTGCAAGACCCGGGGCCACACGACGCTCGAATGGCGAGCCCGGCGGCCCGACGCACTGACTGCGTGGAAGTCCTCGTCCCTTGCAGACCACGCACACGAAGATCCGCTGGAGGGGGATGCGCCTGATCTCTCCTGGTGGACACTCGCCGAAGGCCAGCGCCGATTCTCATCGCGGCAGACACCGCAGCCCCCGGGACACCAGAAGGCAAGCCGGCGACATGGCCGACCGGTGACCTCGAACGGCAGCACTCGCTCGTCGCCAGGACGGCTGGCGTAGCCTCACCCAGCTTTTCGCCCAAGGGAGAAGGAGTACCGGTCCCTGCCCATTCACCAGTTCCAGGGCGAGCGCAGGCCATCGCCATGCCGTTCTGTCAGCGTTCCCGGGAACAGGACCAGACAGAATCTCGGCAACATCCGCGGGACCAGCCACAGCCAAGACATGGCCGATCCGGCACCGGCCCCTCTGAGCGTCGCCCACGGGCTCACGACACTGATCGCTCAGCCGGCCGACTCACCCGATGCAGGGCCGGCTTCTGCGGTTCATGCCACGGCGAGAAGCTCTGGATGTGCGACGATCCGAGGCAAGTCCGAGGCGTGACAGTCGATCAGCAGCACCAAAGTCTGCACACCATCTCTGGGCAGCGGAAGTCCATCACCGCCGCCACGATGAATGCGTGCGACGGAAAGACCCCCCGCGCAAGCTCCGGCAGCTCTTCCCTGGTGCAGGATGGTGAAGCTCTGCCGATGGCTTCGCGCTGGCGCTCAGGGCGATCGTGTTGCGTTCATTCGCAGCCAGGTTCATGCGACAACGCCGGGCCCGGAGCGCTTCACGGTGCTTGATTCGAAGGACGGTCACTCAGGTCTTCGAAGCACAAGCGCAGGAGGCCGTCCACCGCACGGCCAACAAGGTGGCCGAGCCCGCTGAGGACAGTTCACCGCCATGCGCCTGCCCACGGTTTCCGCAACGCCAGGACTGCCGACCCTCGTGAGCCACGTGCATCGGCAGGGGTGGAACCGTTCCACCCCTGCCCACCCTCCACCGCGGTCCATCGATGTTCTGGAGACAAAAAAAGGGGGTGGAACGGTTCCACCCCCTTGCTGCGAACAAGCTCCGAGCTGATCGGAGCTGAAGATCAAGGCTGAGGTTTCTGGAGCATCCGGATGAAATCTTCCATCGCCCGCCCGAGTCGAGGCAGGCTCTCACCCGGCACCACACCCGCATCGATGCTCACGGTGATGGCGCCCTTGGGCGTCATCTCGATCACGCCGACGGCCAGTCCATCGACCTCGAGCCTGCAGGTCGGCAGGGGGTGGAACGGTTCCACCCCCTTCGTGCCCGCCTGGCTCAGTTGCTCGAAGACGGCCTTGGCCGTGACCTTGCCTTTCTGCTTCGCCAGATCCCTGGCGCGTTGCAAGACAACCTCCGGATGCGCGGAATATGCGTCCGCCAGTGGCTTGGCCCAGCGGAACTGCAGGTCCAGCGGAGACGGGAAGGCGTTCACCAGCGCCTCGGGCAGATCGGCCAGCGCGAGGGCCTTGCCCAGCGCACTCAGGTCGACGCCGATGGCCTCCGCCAGGCGGCGATTGGAGGGGAACAGGCCCTGCTTGAGGGCTCGGCGGTACATGACCCCCTGCTCCCAGGCCGACAGATCCTTGCGGGCCCGATTCTCGCGGTCCATCTCGACGAAGAGCGTGCGGTCATCCAGGTTCTCGACCACGGCCAGGACCGGCAGGCCCAGCTCCAGGCAGGCCTGGTGGCGCCGGTGACCGAACACGATCTCGTAGGACGCTGGTGCGTCCTGGGCGGCCGCGATGGCCCGCACCTTGATGGGCTGCACGTTGCCGCCCGCACTGGCGATCTCGGACTTGAGCTGCTGGAACTCGGCCGTCGAGAAGCTCAACTCATGCCGATTGGCAAACCGGCTGCGGATGACCAGGTGGGGATCGATGGAGCGTGTCGCCTTCGCGCCTTCCCACTGCTGCAGGTCTCCCAGCGCATCACCGAGCTGGTTCTTCAGGCTGGCCGCCTCGGCCGCCCGCAGGCGCAGTTCCTCGTTCTCCTTGAGCAGTTCCGAGCGGGCATCGTTGGCGTAGGCCATCATCGCCCCCGGTGCCGTCTTGGGGCGTGGTGCGGCTTCGGCCACGGGTGTCGCCTCGACGCCCGGCATGCCGGGCAGGCCGCTGAAGTTGAGCCGTGCAGCCTTCACGGACAGCTTGTTCTCTCTCGTTGCCATCTCAGCCTCCGAACTGCTCGACCTGGTTGGCCCACACCGCCTCGATCTGCTGCTCGATCAGCTCGCACATCCGGTCGTAGGCATCCCGTGCACGAGCGAAGGTCCTGGCGTTCATCGAACCCCGCGGCAGGTCGTAGACGGTGCCGAATTCGGCCGCCGCGGTGGCGGTCACGGCCGTCTTCGGGATCTCGATGGGCAGCACCTTCTCGGTGTAGCCCTCGAGCACCCATTGCCGGACGACCGAGCTGGCCGCATCCGTCGATTCGACGCGTGACAGCAGCACGTCGATGAACTCGAAGGTCTTGTCCTGTCCGCGGCTGCGGATCAGCTGGTTGCACAGGTCGCTGAAGAGATCCCAGAACTGGGCGGAGCTGGCGAAATCCAGCGCCGACGGTGGCAAGGGCATCAGCACACCGTCGGCGGCCATCAGCGCATTGATGGTCACGTAGGACAGCGCTGGAGGGGTGTCGATGACGATCACGTCGTAATCGGCTCGAGCCTGGTCCAGCCCGCGGTCCAGGCAGCGCCAGAACTCGAAACCCGGATCCTTGGTCTGGCGAGCGGGCAGGGCGAACTCGGCGCCGAACAGCAGCGGAGCCGCGCAGACCAGGTCGATGCCCGGCCAGTAGCTCTTGCGCACGGCATAGCTCAGGTCATCATGTTCACCCGCGAACAGCAGCATGGCCGTGTCCTCCTGCTCGACCTCGGCGTCGGGCAGCACGCCGAACAGCGTCGTCGCCGACCCCTGCGGGTCGAGGTCGAGCAGCAGCACCTTGTGGCCACGCATCGACAAGCCCTGCGCCAGCGTCACGGCCGAGGTGGTCTTGGCCACCCCACCCTTGAAGTTGGCCACGGTGATCGTGATGGCGGCAGTGTTGGCCGGGCGCAGATGGGCGCTGCGGAACTCCCTGACCCACACCTGGGCATCGGCCATGCTCCATTCCCGTCGGTTGCCCGACATCGTGCCTTCAGGAAGATCACCCCGAGTCAGTCGATAGGAGATCTTGCTCTTGTCGACATTGCACAGCGCTGCCAGCTGTGCGGCGCTGACGGCGGGGGCGCACTTGGTGGCCGAGGGTGGCAGCATGGCTTCCCGGATCTGTCCCATCATGGCAGCGATCCGGGCGGCCTGCAGTTCGATGTCTGCCAGTGACTGTCGTTTGATGGGGGCTCTGGTCGTGCGCAGTGGGTCGCTCATGAGGTGTCTGGTCCTGGTTCCGTCCGCTCCGTCTGGCGGACAACAATTGATTATCAGCCGAGTCGACAGAAAATCGCACAACTTCAGATGAAGCGTCTGTCTTGATGCGCTTCTGTGCGGCTTCAGGCTCCTGTTCTTGTCTTCTTTCAAGCTTCCCGTGGAGATTCAAGAAGAACTTAAATACATTAAAGAGATTAAGCCTTGTGGATAACGTTCAAATTTCATTGAAAATCAAAGGCTTGCGCTTTTTGCGACGGAACTTTCGTCCAGCTTCTACCCGCTTGCGTCCCTGATCTAACCGCATCCGTCCATGTCTTGCCCGGAAGGTGTCCGGCTGCTACCCGGTGGTCCCGGCGGCCCGGTCTATCGGGGCTGTGGAGGCTGTGGACAAGCCAGGTGATCGGATTTTCGAGAACTGACCATGTTTTACCCGGGTAATTCATGCGATGGCCAGGGGGCAGATGCATCGATCTGTCCATGATCTACCCGGTGCTGCCAGGCGACTTCGCTCCATCTGTCCACCTTCTAACCGGTCCTCTCGGCAGAGGAGGGGCGAAATGTCCAGCTTCTGCCCGGTCTTGCAGTCGAAACTCGAGTGGAATTGCGTCCAATCGTCGACGGACATATCATCGGACATGGACAAAAAAGAGATGTCGCTCGACGGGGGAGGGCCGCTGGCGGACCCTTCGTCGGGTGAAGGCACCGAGCTGCGCAAGCCGCACGAGATGATCGTGCTGGTCCCGAAATCGAAGCGCGTGACGCTGACGGGGCGCCGCCTCTACAACGCCTTGCTGCAGGTGGCGCAGTCGCGCCTGATCGCGATGGAGGCGATGCCCCCGGCCGATTTCCTGTTCGAGGCCCCGCTGCCCGCGCTGCTGCGCACCACCGGCTCCAGTGGCGAGGATCGCACCGCCGCCAAACGTTATCTGCGCGAGATGCGCGGCCTGGAGGTGGACTGGGAGACCACCGCGCCCGGGGACGGCATGAAGTGGCGCGACTTCTCGATGCTCTCCGAGGTGGCCATCGAGGTGCGGCGAGGCGAGAACTGGGTGTCCTGGTCCTACCCGCCCACCATCATGGCCGCGCTGCGCGAGCCCGCCCGCTGGGCCAGCATCGATCTGGCGATCCTGGCCCGGCTGGGCACCTATGCCGCGGTCGCGCTCTACGAGATCTGTGCACGCTACCGCCACAACCCGTCCGGCCTGACCAGCCGCAAGCCGGTGCAGTGGTGGGCGGATGCCCTGAGCCAGGCGCCCCGGGGCGCGGAGCGTCGTGAATGGCGCAAGTTCAAGTCCGAGCGGGTCAAGGACGCGATCGAGGAGATCAACCGCGAGACCGACCTGGAGGTCGAGCTGATCGAGCACAAGCAGGGTCGCGCGGTCACCGAGGCCCAGTTCGCGGTGCGCTTCAAGCGGCAGGCCCTGCGCCACAAGCCTCAGGACGACGGTCCGGTCGATGCCAATCTGGTGCTGCGCGGCGAGTCGCTCGGCATCCGCGAGGTGCGGCTCGAAGGACTGATCAGCGAGTTCGGCGAGGCGAGGGTGCGCGAGAAGATCGACGCGCTGGAGCGTCGTGCGGCCAACAGCAAGCTCAGGAGCATCGACAACGCCTACTCCTACCTGCGGTCGCTGCTGCGCAACGACGACGTGCCGGTCGAGCTCGAGAGTCCCCCCGAGGTCGGTCCGGTCGTGGCGCCGGCGCCGCGGGTCCAGATCGGAGGGCTGGCCATGCCGCAGCCGCAGCCAGCTTCATCCGACACCACCTGGCTCAATGCCAGGATCGCCTCGATCAAGGCCGAGATCATGGCCATGGAGGCGCCGCGACGTCAGCAGTGGGTCGACCTGGCGGTGGCGGAGCTGGCGGCCAGGAAGCTGCTCAGCGCGGTCGTCGCCCGGCGCATCGCCCAGGGCGACGTGCTGCACGGCGTGCTGGGTTCGGTGATGGTGCGCCTCTATGCGCTGGACCGTCATGGTGATCAGTGGGATCAGCCGGCCGCCCTGGCTCCGGCCTGATCAGCCTGGCGTCAGCCCGGCCTCGAAATCCTCCAGCGTCGCCGGTCGGCCGAACAGGTAGCCCTGGAAGTGCCGGCAGCCGCTGTCGACCAGGAAGGCTCGCTGCTCGTCGGTCTCCACGCCCTCGGCGATGACCGCCAGCCCCAGGCTGCGGCCCAGCGCGATGACGGTGCGCACGATGGCCGCTTCGCTCGTGTCGCGCGTGACGTCGCGCACGAAGGACTGGTCGATCTTCAGCTGGTCGAGCGGCATGTTCTTCAGGTAGGCCAGCGACGAGAAGCCGGTGCCGAAGTCGTCCAGCGAGAAGCTGACCCCGCGTGCGCGCAGGGCGCTCATCCTGGCGACCACCCCGTCCATGTCGGTGGCCAGGATGCTCTCGGTCATCTCCAGCTTGAGCCGGCTCGGATCGGCCCCGGTGCGCTCCAGGGTGTCGAGCACCTGACCGACGAAATCGGGCTGGCTGAACTCCCGGGTGCTGACGTTGATGGCCAGCATCAGGTGCCGGCAGTGCGGCAGGTCCTGCCAGCGCCGGATCTGCCGGCAGGCGGTCTCCAGCACCCATTGCCCGATGGGGATGATCAGTCCGGTTTCTTCGGCCAGCGGGATGAAGCGGGCCGGAGACACCATGCCCATGCCCGGATGTCGCCACCGGACCAGCGCCTCGGCACCGAGCACCTGCCCCTGGTCGTCGACCTGCTTCTGGTACATCAGCACCAGTTCGTCCGGAATGGCCCGGCGCAGCTGCTGCTCCAGCTGGACCCGCTGCTCGAGCAGCGCCTGCATGCTGCTGTCGAAGAAGCGCACGCGGTTGCGGCCGGCCCGCTTGGCCTCGAACATGGCCATGTCGGCCCGCTTGAGCAGTTCGGCGGCATCGGTGTCCTGCTCGCCGAACAGGCAGATGCCGATCGAGGCCTTGCAGGGGTAGAGCTCGTTGCCCAGCGTCACGGGCTCCTGGATGCGCTGCAGCGCCTGCTGCGCCAGTTCACCGGCCACCGCCTCGGCCTCCTCGCGGTGGGCGCTCAGGCCCTTGAGCAGCAGCACGAACTCGTCGCTGCCCAGTCGTGCCAGCGTGTCGTCCGGGCGGATGAGGCTGGCGAGCCGGCTGGCGATCTCCATCAGCAGCTGGTCACCGATGTCGTGGCCGCGGGTGTCGTTGAGCAGGCTGAAGTGGTCGATGTTGACCAGCAGGACGGCGCCCCGCTGGCGGGTGCCCAGCGCGTGCAGCAGGCGGTCGCGCAGCTGACGCCGGTTGGCCAGGCCGGTCAGCACGTCATGGAAGGCCAGCTGGTGCATCACCTGACCCAGCACGCCGGTCTCGTCCTGCGGCTTGCCGCCCGGGAGGGCTGGCTGGGCGCCGCGCAGGCTGCGGTGGGCCCGGGCGATCTCGGCCAGCGCGACGATGGGGCGCACCACCCGGCCCGAGATCAGCCAGGTGATGCCGGCGAAGGCCATGGCCACGATCACGCTGAAGAGCAGCATCAGGCGGCGATTCCAGGCGATGGACTCGAAGGTGTGGCGCGTCTCCTCGCGCACGATCACGGTCCAGGCCAGGTCTTCGACCGCGGCCTTCGTGCGGACCCGGGCCCGGGCCGAGAAGTGGGTGCCTGACGCGCCCTGCCGCTCCAGTGCCGCGAGGTCGGTCGAGGTCTCGTGGCGGGGCTTGTACAGCCAGATCCCTTCCTTGCTGGCGATCAGCACCTCGATGGAGGCGGTGTTGCCCAGGTCCATCGAGGTGGTCCGGATGATGTCCTGCACCCAGTTCCAGTAGAGGTGCGCGCCCAGCACGCCGCGGGCTTCGCCTCGGGGGCCGCGGATCGGTACGGCGACGTCCACGAAGCGGGGTGGCTCACCGTCCGGGCCCATGTGCAGATGGCTGGCCAGCAGCTTGGCGTCGTGCGGGTCTCCCAGGTAGATGCCTTGCAGGCCATGGGCGAACCAGGGGCGAGACGAGATGTCCTTGCCTTCCAGCAGGCCGCGACTGGCGGCGAGCACCTGTCCGGAGCGTCCGGTCAGGCCGATCCAGGCATAGGCCGGCTGGCGCTTCTGCAGGCCGTCGAGCAGCGGGCGCACCTGCTCGGGATCGCTCAGGCCTGTGCTCGACAGCAGGTCGGCCATCAGCGAGATCTCCTGCTGGCGGTTGTCGAGGTCCTCGACCAGGGTGCGCGCGATCTTGTGGGCCGTCACCTGCAGCGTGCGCTGCGCGCCTTCCTGGATGCCGACCTCCCAGCGCCACTCCATGAAGGCGGTCAGCAGCAGCCCGAACACGATGCCGCTGGCGCCCATGGCCAGCGAGAACCGTCCGCGCACGCTGCGGAAGGGGGACAGTCGGGACAGGAAGAGGAACCGCATGGTCAACCGAGGTTATAGATCGCTTCGATGAATCCTGGGTGTGCAGTTTCTACGTACTCTTGAGTACCATGCGATGGTCTGATCCTGGTCACGTGCGTTCGATGGCGAGTCCTCAGGATCGTCACGGACCCATGGCTTGCGAGCCCCCTGTCGGGATCTCCAGCTCGAAGGTGGCGCCGCGGCCCGGCCCGTCGCTGCGGGCGGTCAGCGTGCCGCCCATGTCCCGGGCGGCCAGCACGCAGCTGTGCAGGCCGAAGCCGTGGCCGTCCTTGCGGGTGGTGAAGCCGTGTGCGAACACCCGCGTCAGGTGTTCCGGGGCGATGCCGATGCCGTTGTCCGACACCGTGATGTGCAGCCGCTCGCCCTGCCGGTCGACCTGCAGGCGCACCAGCGCGTCGGAGCGGCCGTGGTCGGTGCAGGCGTTCTTGGCGTTGGCCAGCAGGTTGACCAGGATCTGCAGCACCCGCGAGCGGTCCAGGCGCAGCCCGGACAGCTCGGCCAGCCGGGTCTCCACCCGCACGTGGTGGCGGGCCATCGAGGCCTCGTTCATCTGCAGCGCGTCGTGCACCAGGCTGCCGATCTCCACCGGCTCGACCACGCTCGAGCGGCCGGCGTACGACTGCTGGGTGGCGACGATGTCCTTGATGTGGCCGACCCGGCCGACCAGCAGCTCGAGTTCGGCCGCCAGCTCGGACTGCTCGATCGCCACCGCCTGCACCAGCCGGTTCAGGTAGCCGGGCAGCCGTCGGCCCTTGTCGTCGTGCGTCAGGAAATGGCCCAGGTCGTCCGGGTGCTCGTTCATCAGCGCCATGGCCCGGCCGAAGCCGCTCACCTTGGACTGGCGCAGCCGGTTGCCGATCAGGTCGGCCGACACGTTGACGCTGTTGAGCACATTGCCCACGTTGTGCAGCACGTTGGTGGCGATCTCGGCCATGCCGGCCCGCCGGGCGGTGTCGAGCAGCTGGGCCTGGGCGTCCTGCAGCTCGCGGGTGCGCTGCTCTACCCGGGCCTCGAGCTCGGCGTAGAGCCGGGCGTTCTCGAGCGAGACCGCCAGCTGCGCGGCCACCAGCTGCACCGCGTCGAGCCGGTCGGCGGCAAAACAGCCGGTGGCCAGCCGGTTCTCCAGCAGCAGCATCGCCCGGGCCTCGCCCTGGCTCAGGATGGGCAGCACCAGCAGCGCGCAGCGCTGCAGGCCGGCCAGGTGCGGGTCGCCGGCGAAGCGGTCGTCCTGCATCGCGTCGTCGATCACCAGCGGCTGGCGCGTGCGTTCGGCGTAGCGGAAGGCCGACATCGGCACCAGGCCCTGCTGCCCGGCCAGATCCAGCGGCATCGCCGGCGTCGCGGCCGCGTCGGCGGCCAGCACCAGCCAGCCGTCCGGCGCCTCCCGCCGCAGCGCCAGGTGCACGTCGGTGGCGCCGGTCATCGCGCCCATCAGCTCCACCACCCGGGCGGTCAGCCGCTCCAGGCTGGTTTCCGAGCTGAGCAGCTGCGAGGCCCGCACGACGGCGAGCAGGTCGATGGCGTGGTCGTCGCGGGCCGGCGTCGGTCCGCCGTCGGCCGGCTCCCGCGCCTCGGGCCGGTGGGCGGTCGGGCGCAGGAAGGGGTGCTGCAGCATCAGCCTCTGCACCTTGGCCGTCGCTCCCCAGTGTTCATGGGCCTGCCGCGCCTCGGCCAGCAGGCAGCGGCCGGTGGCCACGAGTCCGTGGTCCAGGTGGAAGCGAGCGGCCCGCTCGGTGATCAGCGCCCGGTGCCAGGCCCGCGAGCGGGTCGCCACCCGGTCCATCGCGGCGTCGAACGCCCGGGCCGCGGCCCGCTCGTCCCCCAGCGCCCAGGCCTGTTCGGCCTCGATCCAGTGCTGCAGGTGCAGGAAGTTGCCGGGCTGGTCGGCGGCACGCTGCGTCATCCAGGCCCTTGAGCCGGCCAGGGCCGCGCGGGCCTCGGCCAGGTCGGCCCCCGGGGCCGCGGCGCGGATCCGCCCGGCCATCGCCAGCGCGTTCAGGGCGTGCGCCCAGGCGGTCGGGTAGAAGCCGGGCATCGCCCCGAGCAGCGGCATCGCCGCGGCGATGTGCGACTGCAGGCGCGGCAGGTCGTCGAACAGCGCCGCCGACAGCGCCCGCAGCAGGTGGAAGGTCACGCCCAGCGTGCCGACGGCCAGCCGGCCGCTCTGGCGCGCGGCCTCGTCGAACGAGGCGTCGTCGAGGCTGCCGGGCGGCTCGGTGGGCTCGGTCAGGCTGCGCAGCAGCTGTCGGTAGGTGCGGTAGATGCCCTGGGCGAACTCGTTGCCAGTGCGCTGGGCGAAGGCCAGGCCGCGGTCGACTTCGTCGATGCAGGTCTGCAGCGCCGGTGCGCTGTCCAGCACGGCCGGGGTGGTGGCGTTGTAGGTCAGGCAGGCGAACTGCAGGTCGCCGCCGCGCAGCAGCGCCTCGTGTGCCTCGCGGGCCTGGGCGATGCTGTCCTCCAGCGGGCCGAACCAGTGCTGGGTGGCGATCGCGTGCACGTGGCGTGCGGTGGCCGTGGCCAGCTCGTAGCCGCGGGCTTCGCCCACCGACAGCGTCTGCCGGGCCAGCGTGTGGGCCGCCCCGTAGGCCTGGCGGCGGGCCATCAGCACCAGCGGCATGCTCAGCGCGGCGCTGCGCACCAGGGCCGGGCAGGGGCCGTGCACGGTCCACAGCCGCCGGCTTTCCACGGCCAGCCAGGCGTTGATGTCGGGGGCGCACTGCAGCGTCGGGATCACCAGCCGGTCGAGCAGCTGGGCCACGGCGACGACCCGGGCGTCGCTCACGTCCGGGCGGTGGCGGTCGTCCGGGCCGACCGTGTCCGACAGCGCGGACAGGCCCTGCTCGATCGCCGCGGGGTCCTGCGTGGGCACCTCGGTGCCCAGCCGCGCCAGCAGGGCCACGCCGAGCTGCACGGCCTCGGGGCCGCGGGCGCGGTGCGTCAGGCTGGCGATCTGCAGGCAGGTGGCCTCGACCTGATCGAGCGCCTCGTCGCTGCACCGCTGGACGAACCCGAAGGCCGCATCGGCCTCGTCGAGCTGCCCGAGGTTGTAGAGCGACAGGTGGCGCTCGGTGGCCACGGCGATGCGCAGGCTGCGGTCCGTGTCGCCGGCCAGCCCGCTCAGCAGCGTGATGGCCGCCGACATCAGGCGCTCCACCATGCCGTGGCTGACCAGGCGCAGGCGGGCGGCGGCTTCGTGGAACAGGCGGGCGGCCCGGCCGCGCTCATCGGCATCGTCGATCAGCGCGGCCGCCGGCAGGTACTGCTCGGCCGCCACCGCCCTGAAATGGGCGTGCCGGGTCAGGCGGCGCGCCAGGTCCAGGTGCAGGCGGCAGGCGCCCCGTCCCTGGAGCCGGCGGTACGCGGCCTGCTGCACGCGGTCGTGCCGGAAGCGGATCGCCCGCACGCCGTCGTCGATCATCACCAGCAGGCCGTCGTCGAGCGCGGTGGCGGCCTGCGCCTCGACCTCGGCGGGGGCGCGCCCGCTGGCGGCCTGCAGCAGCTCCAGCGACAGCTCGCCCCCCAGGCAGGCCATGATCTCCAGCAGCTCGATGGTGGCCGCAGGCAGGCGCTCGATGCGCGCCTGCAGCAGCTCGAGCACCTCGCCCCGGCCGACGTGGGCCTGGATCTCGCGGGGATCCCACTGCCAGCCGGCGTCGCCGGCCACCAGCACGCCGTCGCGCCGCAGTGCGTTGATCAGCTCCACCGTGTCGAAGGGGTTGCCCGCCGTGCGCGGGGCCACGGCCCGGGCCAGCGCGTCCGCCTGCGGCAGCGGCAGCCGCATCATGCTGGCGAGCAGCTCGGTCAGGTTGTCCGGGGGCAGATTGTCCAGCAGCAGGCGCCAGGGCGGGCCCGGCTGCTGCTGCCAGCGGTCCAGCCGGGCCTGCAGCGCATGGGTGGCCCCGACCTCGCCGGCCCGGTAGGCGCCCACCAGCAGCAGCCCCGTCAGGCGTGCATCCGTCAGGATCGCGTCGAAGGTGCGGATGGCCGGGGCGGCGGCCCACTGCAGGTCATCGATGACCATCACCAGCGGCCGTTCGGGCGAGACGATGGCCCGCAGCAGGTCCAGCACCGCCTGCACCAGCTGGCTGCCGGCGAGCAGCACGTCCTGCGCGGGCGTGCCGTCGGGTTCCACGCCCAGCAGCAGCGCGAACTCGGGCAGCAGCGTGGTGACCAGGCCGACGTTGGGGCCGAGCGTGCGGCGCAGCCGCAGCCGCTGGGCCGCCAGCGCCGCTTCAGGCTCGGCCAGCAGCAGGCGGCCGAGGGCCCGCAGCGCCTGGTGCATCGCGTCGGTGTCCTGGTCCTGGCGCAGCTGGTCGAACTTGCCGCAGACGAACCAGCCGCGCCGGGCGGTCACCAGCGGGCGCAGCGTGTTGATCAGGGCCGTCTTGCCCACGCCGGGCGCCCCGGCCACCAGCACGGCCCGGCGCTGCGGGGTCAGCGCGGCGTCCAGGGCCGAGGCCAGCACGGCCCGCTCCGGCTCGCGGCCGACCAGCTGCGACGGCGGAGCGAGCCAGTCCGGGTGGTCGTGGCGACCGGGCACGAACGGCGGGCGCGGGTCGGCCGCCGGGTCGGGCCGCATCAGTTCGGCCAGGTCACGGGCCAGGCCCTGGCCGCTCTGGTAGCGCCGGTCGGGCGATTTTTCCAGCAGGTGCAGGATCACGTCCGACAGCTCGGCCGGCAGCGCCGGCCGGCGCTCGATCGGGGGCACCGGCAGCACGGCCAGGTGCTGGTGGATCAGGCGCAGCGGATCGGCCTCGACGAACGGCGGGCGGCCGGTGGCCTGCTCGTAGAGCAGGGCCCCCAGCGCGTAGAGATCGGCACGGTGGTCGATGCCCAGGCCGGAGCGGCCGGTCTGCTCGGGCGCGCCGTAGGCCAGCGTGCCGGTCACCAGGCTGTGGTGGATGAAACCGGGCTGCTCCTCGGCCGAGGTGGTGGCGTGCTCGAAGCCGATCAGCACCGGCGTGTCGTCCGCGCCGGTCAGCACGATGTTGAGCGGATGCAGGTTGCGGTGCTGCACGCCGCGCTGGTGCACCGCCGCCAGGATGCGCGCCAGCCGCCCGGCCAGGCGCAGCAGCTCCGGCAGCGCCATCGGCGTGCCGGCCTCGCGCTGCGACAGCCGTTGCCCGCCGTCGTCCTCGAGCAGGATGTGGTCGTCGGCCTCGTCCCCGGGGGCGAGCCGGGGCACGCCCGCCACGCCGGCCAGCCGCTCGAGCACCCGGCGCTCGTTGCGCAGCCGCATCCGCGCCTGCGGGCCGAAGGCCTGCTTGCAGATGACGGTCGTGCCGTCGGGCCGGGTCTGGCGCAGCACCCGCAGGGTGGTGCTGCGGTGCAGCAGCACGTCGGTGTCGGCGGTCGGGGGCAGTGCCATCGGCTCCATGGTGCGGCTCGCTCGTGTTCAGTGGGCTGGGGGGGTGTCCAGCCGGTTGCGCTGGGCCTGCCACAGCGCGTCCAGCGCCGCGGCGGCCATCGGTCGCCCGAGCAGGTAGCCCTGGGCGGCGTCACACCGGTGGGCCTGCAGGAAGGCCAGCTGCTCGGGCGTCTCCACCCCTTCGGCCACCACCGCCATGCCGAGCGCGTGGGCCATGCCGATGATGGCGCGCGTGATGGCCTCGTCGGCCTCGATGCTGGCCAGCCCGGCGACGAAGGCGCGGTCGATCTTGATGAGGTCGAGCGGAAAGCGCCGCAGGTAGCTCAGGCTGGAGAAGCCGGTGCCGAAGTCGTCCAGGGCCAGCGACACGCCCATGGACTTGATCGACCGCAGCGTCTCGATCACCGCGTCGGTCTGGTGCATCAGCAGGCTTTCGGTCAGCTCCAGCTCCAGCAGCCCGCCGGCCAGGCCCGAATCGTCCAGCACGCGCCGCACGGTGGCGGGCAGGTCGTGCTGGCGGAACTGCCGCGGCGACACGTTGACCGCCACCGACAGCCCCAGCTGCCAGCGCTGCTGCCAGGCCTGCGCCTGGGCGCAGGCGGTGCGCAGCACCCAGTCGCCGATGTCCACGATCAGGCCGGTCTCCTCGGCGATCGGGATGAAGCTCGAGGGCGGGACCATGCCCAGCGCCGGGTGGCGCCAGCGGATCAGCGCCTCGACGCCGGTGACGCGGCCGCTGCCCAGGTCCAGCTTGGGCTGGTAGTGCAGCTCGAACTGGTTCTCGTCGACGGCGGTGTGCAGCGCCCGGGCCAGCGTCTCGCGCTCGCGGGCCTGCTCGCTCATCTCGCGGCTGTAGAACTGGAAGCCGTTGCGGCCATCGTGCTTGGCCCGGTACATCGCGGTGTCGGCATGCATCAGCAGCGCCTCGCTGCTGTCGCCGTCCTCGGGGAACAGGCTCACGCCGACGCTGGTGCTGGCGTGCAGCAGGTGGCCGTCGATCTCGAAGGGCGGGGCCAGCGCGTCGAGCACCTTCTGCGCCGCGGCGGAGGCATCGCAGGCCCGGTGGATGCCCGGCAGCAGCACGACGAACTCGTCGCCGCCCAGGCGGGCCACCGTGTCCGACCGGCGCATGGTCTCGCGCAGCCGGGTCGACAGCGCCACCAGCAGGCCGTCGCCGACCGGGTGTCCGTAGCTGTCGTTGACGAACTTGAAATGGTCCAGGTCGAGCCAGAGCACGCCGACCCGCTCCTGCATGCGCCGGGCGTGCGCGATGGCCTGGTCCAGCCGATCGCGCAGCATGAGGCGGTTGGGCAGGCCGGTCAGCGCGTCGTGGCGGGCCTGGAACTCCAGCGCCTGCTGGTGGTCCCGGGCGGCGGTGACGTCGTTGAGCACGCCCACGAAGTGCGTCACCGCACCCTCGGCGTCACGCACCGGCGCGATGTGCAGCTCGTTCCAGAACGCGCTGCCGTCCTTGCGGCGGTTGCGGAACACGCCGTGGCCTTCACGCTCCTCGCGCACGGCGGCGGCGATCTCGCGCAGGGCCGGCTGCTCGGACTCGTCGCCCTGCAGGAAACGGGCGTTGCGTCCGAGCACCTCCTGGGGCGGGTAGCCGGTGATGCGCTCGAAGGCCGGGTTGACGTATTCGATCGGCTGGTCGGCCCGCAGGTGGTCGGTGATCATGATGGCGTTGACCGCGGCCTCGATCGCCCGGTCCCGCACCCGCAGCGCCAGTTCGGCCTGCCGGCGCGCCTGCACCTCGTCGCTGAGCTCGCGGGTGCGCTGCCTCACCGCCGCTTCCAGCCCGTCCATCTGCGACTGCGCCTGCAGGCTCAGCGACCACTTCATGACCAGCGTGCGCGCCAGCTGCAGCACCTCGATGGTGTCGAAGGGCTTCTTCAGCACCAGCAGGCGGTCGCGCGCGTCCAGGCGTCGCAGCACGTCCTCCCAGGCGTGGTCGGTGTAGGCCGTGCAGATCACCACCTGCAGGCGTGGATCGGCCTGCCACAGCCGCTCGATCGTCTCCACGCCGTCCCAGCCCGGCGGCATGCGCATGTCGACGAAGGCCATCGCGTAGGGCCGGCCCTGCTGCAGCGCCTGCTGCACCCGGCTCAGGCCCTCCTGTCCCTGGTAGGCCGAGTCGAGCTCGAACTCGATCTGCTCGGCCGCGGCGCTGTCGCCGAACAGCAGGGCCTCGTCGTCGAGCAGGTCCATCGCGTCGGAGGACACGGCCAGGAGCTTGCGGAAATCCTCGTGGATCGACGGCATGTCGTCGATCAGCAGGATGCGGCGGTTCGTCGGCAGGTTCATCATGCGTTCCTCGTGCGTGGCCCGGTGCCCACGGGGGCGGACACCGACGGCAGCCAAGTCCTGCAGTGTGAACCACCCGGCCTGAACCTCCCGTCTCGCGGCCCGCGATGCCCGGGCCGTCGCGCCACCCCTGGGGTGGTCACCAGGGTTGTATCGGAGCGCACGCAGGCTTCTTGAGGCGAGGGGGCTCGAAGCGGAACACCCCGACGGTGCCCACCAGCCGCTGCGCCTGCCGCCTCAGGCTCTCCGCGGCCGCGCTGGTCTCCTGGACCAGCGCGGCGTTCTTCTGCGTGCCCTGGTCGATGTGCTGCACGGCCAGGCCGATGTGGCGGACCCCTTCGTTCTGCGTGCCGCTGGCCTGGCTGATCCGGGTGACCAGGTCGTGGACCTGGCCGATGGCGAGCACGACCTGCTCCATCGTGCTGCCGGCGCGGTCGACCAGCGCGCGACCCCGCTCGACCCGGTCGCCGCTCGAGGCGATCAGGGCCCTGATGTCGCGCGACGCGTCACCCGAACGCCGCGCCAGGGTGCGCACCTCGTCGGCGACGACCGCAAAGCCCCGGCCTTGCGCACCGGCCCGGGCGGCCTCGACCGAGGCGTTGAGGGCCAGCAGATGGGTCTGGAAGGCGATGGCGTCGATCACGCCGATGATGTCGGCGATGCGCCGGCTGTCCTCGCCGATGCCGTGCATGGTGTCGACCACCTCGTGCACCACCTGGCCGCCCTGGCGGGCGACGCCGCTGGCCTGCTGCGCCAGGTCGCAGGCCTGGCGGGCATCGACGGCGTTGTGGTGGCTGGAGCTGCCCAGCGTCTCCATCGAGGCGTTCGTCTGCTGCAGGGCCGCGGCCTGCTGCTCGGTGCGCATCGCCAGGTCCGCACTGCCGTGGGCGATCTCGGCGCTGGCATTGGCCACCGTCTCGGCGCTGTCACGCACCTGACCCACCAGCTGGCGCAGCCGGTCCTGCATGTGGGCCAGCGCCTGCAGCAGCTGCGAGGTCTCGTCCCGCCCGGGCACGTGGATGACCCGGGTCAGGTTGCCGCCCGCCACGTCGCTGGCCACCTCGATGGCGTGGCGCAGCGGCTGCACCACCGAGCGGCTGAGCATCAGGCCGATGGTGATGCCCAGCGCCGTGGCCAGCAGCATCAGCCCCACGCTCCAGCCGACCGCCTGCCGCCCCTGCCGGAAGGCCTCGGCCGCGATGTCCGCGCTGTGGGCGGCGATCTGCTGCTGCAGCGCGTCGAGCAGCCGGGCCGGCTCGCGGTCGATGCCACGCACCATCAGGTCGCCGATCGACGGCTCCAGCCCGTTGTCCTTGAACTTCTCGAGTCCGGCCCGGTAGCCGGTGGCCATCTGCCGGTGGGCCGCGATGAAGCGCTCCAGCAGCTCCCGCAGCGCCGGGTCCCGGAGGCGGGCCTTCAGCGCCTGCGCGCCCTCGGCGACGGCCTTCTCCTCGTCCTGGAAGGCGCTCCAGTGCCGCTCCAGCAGCGCGCCGTCCATGCCACGCAGCAGCAGGTTCTTCCATTCCTGCACCTGGGTCTTGAAGTGGCTGACCATCACCGCGGTGGCCCGTTCGTCGGCGACCCGCTCCAGCACGTCGGCCCGCAGCGTGTCCAGCGACCGGCTGCTGATGAACAGCCCGCCCAGGCCCGCGGCCAGCGTCAGCAGCAGCGCCAGTGCGAAGGCGAGGGGGACTTTCCTGTCGATGTTCATGGCGTCCTGGCTCGATCGACTTCAGGCCGGCCCCTGCCGGGGCCGGTTCGTCGCCGCGGGATCCCCCGCCGCTGGAGTCTGTATCGGGCGTGCCGGTCGCGGATTCAATGAAGTTTTCGTGACACGCCGGCCGGGCGGAGGCGGGCGGGGCTCAGGCCGCGTCCTGCGCCACCGCGATCAGCTGCTGGCGCAACCACGCATGGGCCGCGTCCTGGGTGTTGTGGCGGTTCCACTGCATCACCAGGTGCAGCGGCGGGATCTCGAAGGGCGGGGGCAGCAGGCGGATCGGCAGGATGCGGGCGTACATGCGTGCCAGGCGGGTGTGCATGGTGGCGATGCGCTGCGTGCCCACCACCAGCGGGGGCAGCGAGTTGAAGGTGCTGGCGGTGACCACCACCTCGCGGGCCACGCCGTGGGTCGACAGGAACCAGCTCTCGAAGGTGGCGACCCGCTGGTCGCCGAACTGCGCGGCGACGTGGCGCGAGGCCATGTAGTGCTCGAAGCTCAGGCCCTGCGCCGGCAGGCGATGGCCGGTCCAGACCACGCAGGTGTAGCTCTCGGACATCAGCTGCTGCATCGGGTGCTGGTCGCTCGCGTTGCGTTCGGGATAGAGCGCGAAGTCGACCTCGCCGCGCTCGAGGCGCTGCAGGTTGCTGTCGCCCAGGCTGACCACGTCCATCGAGATGCCCGGGGCCTCGGTCTCCAGGCGCTGCGCCAGCGGCGTCAGCAGCACGGTGGTGGCGTAGTCCGAGGCGTTGAAGACGAAGCGGCGCTGCTCGCGCGTGGCGTCGAAGTCGGCCTTGGCCGCCAGCGTGGCCTGCGAGCGCAGCAGCAGGTCGCGCACCGGCTCGCGCAGGTTCTGCGCCAGCGGCGTGAGCTCCATGCGCCGCCCGACCTGCACCAGCAGCTCGTCGCCGAAGTGCTCGCGCAGCCGCGCCAGCGCGCTGCTGGTGGCCGAGGCGCCGATGTGCAGGCGCTCGCCCGCGCGGCTGACGCTGCGGGTGTCGAGCAGCGCGTCGAGCGTGACGAAGAGGTTGAGGTCGAAGTGGCCGAGGCGCATGGGATGGGGTCTCCTGTCTTTCGATGCCATCGGATGATGGTGTCGAAAGTAATTGATTTGCCTGGATGGTAATGACTTCTAGGATTGCGACACATCAAACACCAAGAACACCGGAGACCGACATGAATCCACGCGCCACCGCGCCGCCGCCGCGCACCCGCCCGGACTGATCCGTCCGCGCGCCGGAACCCGGCCCTCGCGCCGTTCCGATCCCGCTTTCCCTCCAGGCCATGCCGGCGCTCCGCGCGTCCGGCAGGGCGCAGCGCTGCCCTGCCGGGCGGCTGACCACGCCGCAGAGCGTGCTGCGAACGCTTCCGACCGCCCCACAGGAGACCCCCAGTGAACCTCGCCCGAACCTGCATCCGCCCGAGTCGGCCCCGCCGCGCGCCCGGCATCCCCCTGCTGCCCGGTGCGCTGATGAGCGCCGTGCTGCTGGCCCTGAGCCCGGGCGCGGCCCGCGCCTTCGAGGTCGACACCGGCCACCCGGACCTGAAGGTGCTGTGGGACACGACGCTGAAGTACAGCACCGGCTTTCGTGTCAAGGGACCCTCGTCGTCGGTGGTCGGAGGCTCGAACTACGACACCACGTCGTCGAGCTATTTCCCCAACACCGACGACGGCAGCCGCAATTTCCGCCGCGGCCTGGTCTCGAACCGCCTCGACCTGCTCAGCGAGCTGGACGTCTCCTACCAGGGCTTCGGCGCGCGCATCTCCGGCGCGGGCTGGTACGACCGGGTCTACCAGCGCGGGCGCAACGACAACGACTCGGCGTCGACCGCCAACGCCACCTCGGTCGAGCACGACCAGTTCACCGAGGCCACGCGCAAGCTGCACGGCGGCAGCGCGGACCTGCTCGACGCCTTCGTGTTCGGCAAGTTCCAGCTCGGCTCGACCAACGCCTCGGTGCGCCTGGGCAAGCACACGCTGCTCTACGGCGAGAGCCTGATGCTGGGGGCCAACGGCATCGCGGCGGCGCAGGCCTCGATCGACGTGGTCAAGGCCGCGACGGTGCCCAACGCGCAGTTCAAGGAATTCATGATGCCGATCAACCAGCTGTCGGCACAGCTGCAGGTCTCCGAGGACGTGACCGTGGGCGGCTACTACATGCTCGACTGGAAGAGCGACCGCCTGCCGGGCTCGGGCAGCTACTACTCCTTCATGGACTCGCTGGCCACCGGCGGCGAGCGGCTGATCGTCGGCCACTCGCCGGCCGGCAACGTCGGTTTCGCCCGAGAGGCCGACATGAAGGCCAGGCGGTCCGGCCAGGGCGGCGTGCAGGTGCGCTTCCACGTCGAGGACGTCGACTACGGCCTCTACGCGGTGCAGTGGCACGACCACGGCCCGTCCGGCCTCTACCTGCACCCCTCCGCCACGCCGGTGGCCTCCTCCAGCGGTCTGCAGGTGGGCACCTACCAGTGGGCCTTCCATGAGGGCATCCGCGCGGTCGGCGGCAGCTTCAGCACCACGCTGGGCAACGTCAACCTGTCGGGCGAGGTGTCCATGCGCAGCAACACGCCGCTCGACAGCGATGCGCAGGTCGACGTGGCCGGCGCCGACAACAGCGGCAATCCGCTGTACGCGGTGGGCAAGTCGGCCCATGCACAGGTGAACTGGATCGCCAGCATCGGCCCGACCTTCCTGGCCCGCGAGGCCGACTTCGTCGGCGAGGTGGCGTGGAACCGCCGCCTGTCGATCAGCAAGAACGCCGCGGCGCTCAACCCCAACGCCTCGCGTGACGCGGCGAACCTGCGGGTGGTGTTCGAGCCCAAGTACCGCCAGGTGCTGCCGGGCCTGGACCTGAGCGTGCCGGTGGGCGTGGGCTACGGCCTGTGGGGCAACTCGTCGACCGTCGGCGCCTTCATGGGCGCGGGCACCGGCGACGTGAGCATCGGCGTGAACGGCGCCTACCTGGACGTGTGGCGCTTCGGCCTCAACCTGACGCACTACATGGGGCCGGCCGGGCCGTTCATCGAGAACGGCCACCGCTCGTTCAAGCAGTACTACGCCGACCGCGACTACCTGTCGTTCAACCTGCGCCGCACGTTCTGATCCCCCGATCTTCCGGAGACCCCTTCCATGTTCCCCCTCAAGTCACTGCCTCTGGCGATCACCCTGGCCTGCAGCACGGCCTTCATGTCCCCGGCCTGGTCGGCGGTGGGCGCCGATGAAGCCGCCCGCCTCAAGACCGACCTCACGCCGCTGGGCGCCGAGAAGGCCGGCAACAAGGACGGCAGCATCCCGGCCTGGACGGGCGGCCACACCACGGCCATCCCGGGCTTCAGGAACGGCGGCAAGCGGGCCGATCCGTTCGCCGCCGACAAGCCGCTGCTGCAGATCACCGCCAAGAACATGGACCAGCACGCCGACCGGCTGACCGACGGCGTCAAGGCCATGCTGAAGAAGTACCCCGACAGCTTCCGCGTCGACGTCTACCCGACCCGGCGCACCGCGGCCGCGCCGCAGTGGGTCTACGACAACACCGCGAGGAACGCGGTCAAGGCCGAGCTCAAGGACCTGGTGCCGAGCAACGCCTACGGCGGCATTCCCTTCCCCATCCCGAAGAGCGGCGCCGAGGCGATGTGGAACCACTCGCTGCGCTGGCGCGGCGAGGCCTGGCACGTGGCGGTCAAGGGCATCCAGGGCACCGGCGACGGCAAGCACGTGGTCACGACCGTGGCCTCGGGCGACTTCCAGATGCCCTACTACTTCAAGGACGGCAGCCCGGAGAAGTTCGACGGCCAGTTCTGGTCCATCCGCCTGATCAACTCCGGCCCGCCGCTGCGTGCCGGCGAAGGGGTGGTCGGCCGTGAGCACATGGTCGGCGACAAGACCCAGGTCTGGGCCTACATCACCGGCCAGCGCCGCGTGCGCAAGGTGCCCAACGCCTGCTGCGACACGCCCACCCCGGCCAGCGCGGGCATCTCCATGTTCGACCAGACCGACGTGTTCAACGGCCGCCTCGACCGCTTCGACTGGAAGATCGTCGGCAAGAAGGAGATGCTGATCCCCTACAACGGCAACAAGCTGCTGGCCACGCCCGAAGCCAAGGCGCTGGACAAGCACCACCTGGCGTCGGACGCGATGCGCTGGGAGCTGCACCGCGTCTGGGTGATCGAGGCCACGGTGGCCGCCGGCAAGCGCCACCTCGCGCCCAAGCGCCGCTACTACCTCGACGAGGACACCTGGATCGCCGTGCTCGCCGACCACTGGGACGCCAATGGCCAGCTCTGGCAGATGGGTTTCTCCAACCCGGTGGTGATGCCCGACCTGCCGGCGACGACCTCGCCGGGCATGTTCGGCTTCTACGACCTGATCTCGGGGGCCTGGTACTACGACGGCGCGATGAACGACTCCGCCGAGCAGTACCGGATCATGCCGCGCTACAGCGACACGGTCTTCACGCCCGAGGCCCTGACCGGCGAGGGCGTGCGCTGAGCACGCACCGGGCATGAGCGCAACACATCGCGTGGAACAGGGGCCCGGGGCGGCGGGCATCGACCGCCGTCGACGGGCATGTCTCGGAGCGCTGCTGCTGGCCGGCACCGGGGTCGGGCCGGTCCGGGCCGAGGCGGCTCCGGGCGGGGCGGCTCCGGTGGCCGGTCCGCTGGAGCGGCCCGCCACGGTCCTCAGGGATCCGCGCCGCGCGATGCTGCTCGGCCTGGCGCGGGCCGGCGCGCGCACCGTGTCGGTGGGCAGCCACGGGGTCGTGCTGCTGTCCGACGACGACGGCGCCACCTGGCGCCAGGCGGCGTCGGTGCCGGTCAGCGTCACGCTGACGGCGGTGCGCTTCGTCACGGCCCGGGTCGGCTGGGCGGTGGGCCACCAGGGCGTGGTGCTGCGCACCGACGACGCCGGCGAGCACTGGACCCGCCAGCTCGAGGGGCGGGCGATCGCGCAGCTGCTGCTGGCCGACGCGGTGCGCCGGGGCGACGCCCGGGCCGAGGCCGAAGCCCGCCGCGCGGTCGAGGAAGGCGCCGACAAGCCGCTGCTGGCCCTGCATTTCCGCAGCGAGCAGGAGGGTCTCGTCGTCGGCGCCTTCGGCCTGGTGCTGGCCACCACCGACGGCGGGCGCCACTGGACGCCGCAGGGCGACCGGCTCGACAACCCGAAGGGGGCCCACCTCTACACGATCGACCGCCACGAGGACACGGTGCTGATCGCCGGTGAGCAGGGCCTGCTGCTGCACTCCGGCGACGGCGGGCGCAGCTACCGCCGCGTGCCGACCCCGTATGCCGGCAGCTACTTCGGCGTCGGCCGGGATGCGGCCGGGGCCTGGGTGCTGGCCGGGCTGCGCGGCACGGTGCTGCGCAGCGACGACCAGGGCCGCCGCTGGGCCACGCTGGCCAGCCCCGTGCCCGCCAGCGTGACCGCGCTGACCCGTGACCGGGACGGCACGCTGTGGCTGGCCAACCAGGCCGGCCAGCTGCTGCGGCCGACCGCGGCCGCAGCGCCGCTGCAACTGGCGGCGCAGACCGCCGCCCAGCAACCTGCCGACCTGCTCCGGCTCGACGACGGCCGGATGCTGATCGCCGGCTGGAACGGCATCACCCGAGTGAGCCTGCGATGAAACCCGCGATTCCCCTGACCGTCAGCGAACAGACGCTGAGCTTCGACCGCCAGTCGGGCTCGCTGGTCGAGCGCGCGCTGTTCAACCACCGCCTGATCGTGCTGCTGGTCTGCGCGCTGGTCACCGTGCTGCTGGGCTGGCAGGCCACCCGGCTGCAGCTCAACGCCAGCTACGAGAAGACCATTCCCCAGGGCCATCCCTACATCGTCAACTGGCTGGCCCACCAGGCCGACCTGAAGGGCCTGGGCAACGCGGTGCGCATCGCGGTGGCCAACCCCGAGGGCGACATCTACGACGCCCGCTACCTCGAGACGCTGCGCACGCTCAACGACCAGGTCTTCCTGATCCCGGGCGTGGACCGCGCGGCGATGAAGTCGCTCTGGACACCCAACATGCGCTGGACCGGCGTGACCGAGGAGGGCCTCGAGGGCGGGCCGGTCATCCCCGACGCCTACGACGGCCAGGCCGCCAGCCTGCAGCAGCTGCGCGCCAACGTGCAGCGCTCCGGCGAGATCGGCCAGATCGTCGCGCTCGACGGCCGCTCCAGCGTCATCCACGTGCCGCTGCTGGCCACCACGGCCGATGGCCGGACGCTGGACTACGTGGCGCTGTCCCGCCAGCTCGAGGCGCTGCGCGAGCGCCACGAGGCCCGTGGCGTGACGCTGCACATCACCGGCTTCGCCAAGGTCGTCGGCGACCTGATCGCCGGGCTCAGGCAGGTCGTGGTGTTCTTCGTGCTGGCCATCCTGATCGCCGCGGCCATGGTCTACGGCTACACGCGCTGCGTGCGCTCGACCGTGCTGGTCGTGCTCAGCTCGCTGGTGGCGGTGGTCTGGCAGCTCGGCCTGCTGCCGTCGCTGGGCTATGCGCTGGACCCGTACTCGATGCTGGTGCCCTTCCTGGTGTTCGCCATCGGCATGAGCCATGGCGCGCAGAAGATGAACGGCATCATGCAGGACATCGGCCGCGGCGTGCCCAAGTGGATCGCCGCGCGCTACACCTTCCGCCGCCTGTTCCTGGCCGGCCTGACCGCGCTGCTGGCCGACGCGGTGGGCTTCGCGGTGCTGCTGGCCATCGACATCCGCGTGATCCAGGAGCTGGCGATCGCCGCCTCCATCGGCGTGGCCGCGCTGATCTTCACCAACCTGATCGTGCTGCCCATCCTGCTGAGCTACACCGGCGTGAGCCCGGCGGCCGCGCGGCGCAGCCTGCACGGCGAGCAGGACTTCGCCAGCGCCGGGGGCCACGAGCCGGCCGGGCTGTTCCGCCTGCTGGAGCGTTTCACCGAGCGGCGCTGGGCGCTGCCGGCGGTGCTGGTGTCGCTGGCCCTGGCGCTGGGGGGCTATGGCGTCAGCCGCCACCTGGCCATCGGCGACCTGGACCCCGGCGCGCCCGAGCTGCGGGCGGACTCGCGCTACAACCGCGACGTCGTCTTCGTCAACGCCCACTACGGGGCCAGCAGCGACGTGTTCGCCGTGATGGTGAGCACCCCCGACGGCGCCTGCGCCGACCACGACACGCTGATGCGCGTGGACGCGCTCGAGTGGCAGCTGCAGCAGCTGCCCGGGGTGGAGTCGACCCAGTCGCTGGCCCGCCTCAACCGCCTGGTGCTGACCGGCCTGAACGAGGGCCAGCCGCGCTGGTTCGACCTGATCCCCAACCAGGCCATGCTCAACATGGTCACCGGCAACGCGCCCCGCGGGCTCTACAACGACAGCTGCAACCTGCTGACCGTCAGCGCCTTCCTGCAGGACCACAAGGCGGCGACGCTCAACGGCCTGATCGACACGGTGGACCGCTTCGCGGCGGCCAACGACGGCCCGAAGGCGAAGTTCCTGCTGGCCGCGGGCTCGGCCGGCATCGAGGCGGCCACCAACATCGTCGTGCGCGAGGCCTGGCACCGCATGCTGCTGCTGGTCTATGCCGCGGTCGTGGTGCTGGCCTTCATCACCTTCCGCTCCTGGCGCGCGGTGGTGGTGGCGGTGCTGCCGCTGATGCTGACCTCGGTGCTGGCCGAGGCGCTGATGGTGGCTTTCGGCATGGGCGTCAAGGTCGCCACGCTGCCGGTCATCGCGCTGGGCGTGGGCATCGGCGTGGACTACGCGCTCTACATCCTCAGCGTCATGCTGGGCGAGCTGCGCCGCGGCGCCAGCCTGTCGCGCAGCTACCGCATCGCGCTGCACTTCACCGGCCGCGTCGTGCTGCTGACCGGCCTGACGCTGGCGGTGGGCGTGGCCACCTGGGTGTTCTCGCCCATCAAGTTCCAGGCCGACATGGGCCTGCTGCTGGCCTTCATGTT
>NZ_QJJS01000004.1:147861-300208 GCF_003201595.1 Sphaerotilus hippei
CTGCTGACCGGCCTGACGCTGGCGGTGGGCGTGGCCACCTGGGTGTTCTCGCCCATCAAGTTCCAGGCCGACATGGGCCTGCTGCTGGCCTTCATGTTCCTGTGGAACATGCTCGGCGCGCTGGTGCTGCTGCCCGCGCTGGCCCACTGGCTGCTCCGGCCGCTGGTGAAGGCCGCCGCGCCGGTGCCGGCCGCGGCCGGCACGGGGGGGATGCAGATGGCGAGGACATGATCCGTAAAAGATGCTTTTTATTAAAAAAGCATCGTATATGATTCATGCATGGATGCTGAAACCCTTCTCTCCACGCTGGGCACCCAGTTGCGGGCTGCCCGTCAGTCCCGCGGCCTGACGCAGGCGCAGCTGGCCGAGCGAGCGGGCCTGACGCGGCTGAAGATCGGTCAGGCGGAGGCGGGAGCGGGCACGGTGTCGGCCGCGGCCTACGCGAAGATGGCGGCGGCCATGGACCTGGGCTTTCATCTGCTGCCGGTGCGCCGACCGACGCTCGATGAGCTCGAGGACTTCCTGGGATGAGCGTGAGCCTGCCCGCGGCGGCCTTGTCCGTGACGACCCCGGAGGGCCCTGCCGGCGTGCTGGCGCGTGACCGTCAGGGGTATGTGTTCACCTGCAGTGCGGGTGCGAGCGCTGCGGTGGGGGTCTCGCTGACCATGCCCGTGCGCTTGCGTCCGTACGAACGGGCGGGGCTGCATCCGGTGTTCCAGATGAACCTGCCCGAGGGTTTTCTGCTGGAGCGGCTGCGCCATCGACTCGCCAAGGCCACTGCAGCCGATCCGCTGCTGCTGCTGTCGGTGCTGGGGGGCGAGAACGCGGTGGGCCGCCTGCGTGTGGCCATGCCTCTTGCCCCGTCCAGCACCGGCATGGGCCCGCAGCAGACGGAAACCCTGTCGTCCCTGCTGGCCCATCGGGGGGCCGAGGGCTTGTTCGATCGCCTGGTGGATCGTTACCTGCTGCGCTCCGGACTCAGCGGGGTGCAGCCCAAGGTGCTGGTGCCCACGCTGATCGAGACTCCTGCTGCCGACCGGTCCGGCGAGTCCGTCTCTCCCGCCTCGAAGGCGTCGGTCCTGACCCGGGATCTGATCGTGAAGTCCGGCCTGGGTGAGTTTCCAGGCCTGGCGATCAACGAGTTCATCTGCATGACGATGGCCGCGCGAGCGGGCATCGAGGTGCCCGAATTCCATCTCTCCGATGATCGGCGGCTGTTCGTGATGCAGCGATTCGACCGTCGCGGCGACGGGCAGCTCATCGGTTTCGAGGACATGGCGGTGCTGGCCGGTCGGGATGCGAGCGACAAGTACAAAGGCAGCTACGAGATGGTGGCACGACTCGTCCAGGCCTTCTGCGCAGCGCAGCACCGTGTCGAGTCCCTGCGGCGCCTGTTCGACATCGTGGCGCTGTCTTGCCTGGTCGGCAATGGTGATGCCCACCTGAAGAACTTCGGTGTGCTGTATGACGGCGTGAGCGACGAGATGGCCGGCTCCGTCCGCCTGGCGCCGGCTTTTGACATCGTCAACACCACCTGCTATCTGCCCGAGGACAGTCTGGCGCTGGAACTGGCCGGCGGTCGCAGCCTGTTCGCCTCACGTCAATCCCTGCTGGATTTCGCCCCCGCCTGCCTGTTGACGCCACGCCAGGCCCGTGCGCGCATCGTGCGCCTCATCGAGGCGGCCCATGACGTGATGTTCGAGTTCGACGAGCTGGCCGCAGAGGTGCCCGGTTTCCGGTCGACGCTGCAGCGCCGTCTGGAGCTGTTCGGGCAGACCTTCCGTGCGCCTGCGGCCGGTTCCGGGCGATCCTGACCGGCTCAACCGCGCTGCAGCTCCGGTGCGCGGTAGACCAGCACCTTCAGCGCCCGCTCGGGGGACACGTCCGCGAACTCCGGCGGGTTCTCGACCCGCTGCACGAAACACAGCTCGGGGGCGAGTTCGTGCATCTGGTCCTGCAGGAAGGCCAGCCCCAGCTCGGGCGCGTTCAGGCACAGCAGCGCGTGGCCGCCCGGGGCGAGCAGGTCGGGCAGGCGGCGCATCAGGCGGGCGTAGTCCTTGGTGGCGACGAAGCTGCCTTTCTGGTGGCTGGGCGGGTCGAGGATGATCAGGTCGTACGGGCCGCCGCGGCTGATCTTGCCCCAGGTGGTGAAGATGTCGTGGCCCAGGAAGCTGGCCCCCGCCGCCAGTCCGTTGAGCGCATGGTTGCGCTGCCCGATGGCCAGCGCCCCGCGGCTCATGTCCACGTTGACCACCTGCCGCGCACCCGCCTGCAGCGCCACCACCGAGAAGGCGCAGGTGTAGGCGAACAGGTTCAGCACCTTCATCCGGGCGCGGGCGGCGACATGGCCGCGCACCCAGCGCCGGCCCTCGGCCATGTCCAGGAACAGCCCGTGGTTCTGGCCGCGCAGCACATGCACCCGGTACCGCGCGCCCTGCTCGAGCACCTCGTGCGGCTCGGGCACTTCGCCGGCCATCAGCCGGGTCTCGCCGTGCCCGGCGTGGCGGCACTGGTAGACCCAGTTCAGCGGCTGTCCGGGCGCCAGCTGCTGCCAGCGTGCCTGCAGCGCCGCCTGCACGGTGGCCAGCGCCTCGTCGGTCATCGGCTCGAAGCTGGTCAGCACCCAGACCGGCGGGAAGGCGTCGAGCGCCCACTGCTCGCAGCCCGGGTGCAGGCCGCCCCGGCCGTGGAAGATGCGGCGGGCGTCGGTGGGCAGCGGAGCGCAGGCGATGGCGGTGAGCAGGGGCAGCATGGGGTGGAGCGACACGCTGCAGAGGCAGGGGCCGGGGCGGGTTCCAGGGAGCGCGATGGTAGTCCGGTGCCGATCACGTCGGATTCCAGGCGGATGTGACGGGGGCTGCAGCCCCTGATGGCGCCAGGAAGATCAGGGTATTCCCTGATGATTTGCCGATCTTTTCCTGCCGAAACCCACTTCATGCACCTGCCGCGCGTCCGCAGCGTTCGGCGGCAGGCTCCCTGCCCATCCACTTCCTGCCCGAACCGCCATGACCGCGACCCAGTTGAATGCCCTCGCCTTCGACCAGCCTGAGCTGCTGTCTGCCCTCGATGGCCTGGACGATGCCGCCCTCGACGAGGTCAGCTTCGGCGTGATCGGCTTCGATGCCGAGGGCGTCGTCAGGCGCTACAACAGCACCGAATCGCGTCTGGCGGGCCTGCGCCCGGAGCGGGTGCTGGGCCTGCAGTTCTTCGGCGTGGTGTCGCAGTGCATGAACAACTACCTGGTGGCACAACGCTTCGAGGACTGCCTGGCCCAGGGCGAGCCGCTGGACGCGATGCTGGACTACGTGCTGACGCTGCGCATGAAGCCCACCAAGGTCAAGATGCGCCTGCTGTCGCATCCGGCGCATGACATGCGCTACATCTGCATCCTGAGGTGAGCGCCATGTGCCCCACCCATGGTGATGACCGGGACGTGGATGCCGTCCCGATGCCCGACCCGGACGAGCCTTCGCTGGAGCAGGATCACGAGGCGCTGCTGGCCTTCCTCTACGCCGCCCCGGTCGGCCTGGTGCAGATCGACCCGCGCGGCCAGGTGGAGCTGATGAATGCGGTCACCGCGATGCTGCTGATGCCGCTGTCCCTGCAGCACGACTGCGGCATGGACAACCTGTTCCACCTGCTGCGCCCCCTGGCCCCGGACCTGAGCGAACGTGTGGCCGCCCTCGGCCCCCGCCAGGGCCCGGTGTGTGACGACCTGCGGCTGCTGCTGTCGTCACCGGGCGAATCCCCCCGGTACGGCTCGCTGCGGCTGATCAAGCTCGACGCCCAGCGCCTGATCGCCACCATCACCGACATCACGCAGCAGGTGATGGCCGAACAGGGGCGGCTGCAGGCCGAGGAGCGGCTGCGTTTTGCGCTGGAGGCGGCCCAGGTCGGAGACTGGTCGCTCGATCCGGACAGCGGGCGCCTGCAGGGCTCTTCGCTGCACGACCGCTGCTTCGGCCCCGAACCCCTGCCGGCCGACTGGAACCTGGACGCCCTGCTGGAGCGTGTCCACCCCGACGACCGGGCCGCCGTCCAGCAGGGCCTGGAGAGCGCGCTGCGCGAGAGCAGCGCCTGGCGCAGCGAATTCCGCGTGCGCTGGTCCGACGCCAGCGTGCACTGGCTGGCCCTGCACGGTCGCCCCTTGCAACGCCCTGGCGGGGCCGTCCAGCTGGCCGGCGTGGTGCTGGAGACCACCCCCGAGCGCGAGGCCGACACGATGCGCCAGCGGGCCCGCGAACTGGAGGCCGACAACCGCAGGCTGTCGGACGCCAGCCGGCTCAAGGGCCAGTTCGTCGCCACGATGTCGCACGAACTGCGTTCGCCGCTGACCTCGATCATCGGATTCACCGAGCTGCTGCGCGGTGGCGTGGCCCCGGCGGGCACGGCCGAGCACGACGAGTGCCTCAACCACATCGCGGGCAATGGCCGGCATCTGCTGCAGCTGATCAACGACGTGCTCGACCTGTCCAAGATCGAGGCGGGCAAGTTCGAGTTCAGGCCGGCGCCGCTGGACCTGGCTCGGCTGGCGACCGAGGTGCGCGACACCATGGCGCCGCAGTGGAAGGGCCGACGGCAGGACTTCGAGCTCGATCTGCCCGAGGGCCTGGACGGGCTGCACCTGGACGCGTCACGCCTGCGCCAGGTGCTCTACAACCTGGTGTCCAACGCCATCAAGTTCACGCCGGAGGGCGGTCGGGTGGTGCTGCGTGCACGGGCCCTGCCGCAGGACCGGTTCGAGCTGGAGGTGTCCGACACCGGCATCGGCATCGCCGCGACCGATCTGCCCCTGCTGTTCACGGAGTTCCACCAGCTCGACAGCGGGGTGGCCCGCACACACGCGGGCACCGGACTCGGGCTGGCCCTGACCCGCCGCATGGTGCAGGCCCAGGGGGGCGACATCAGCGTCGAGAGCGTGCTGGGCACGGGCACGGTCTTCCGTGTCCGCTTGCCGCGCCGGCATGCCGACGGCGCTCAGCAGGCGTCCACCTCCCTGTCGTGACGCAGCAGGTTGGGGGGTTAACCCCCAACCTATTGACGCCATCGAACGGAAAAATGGAAGAAAACCATTTAGTGAATGGTTTGACCCTCGGTAATCTCCGGGACATCGCACAAGCCGAGGCGCACCGTCCGGATCCTTGAACCGGATCAAGCGCCCGCCGCATCCGGAGACCGACATGATTCCCGTACCGATGGTGCCCCCGGGCCGCCAGGGCGCAGCCTGGCCCGCCGACCCTTTGCTTCCGCCTTCGCCTTCGACCGAGCTTCGGCCATGCCGCCGCCGCGTGCTCGCCTGGCTGGCCGCGGGGCTGGCCGGCACGGGTGCCGCGGCCCGTGCGGCCGATGCGGGGCCGGTGCCACCGCCTTCAGCGGGGGCGATCGGCTCCGCGCTCCAGCGCCCTGCCGTGAGCACTGCGCTGGGGGCCCGGTCGGTGCTGCAGGGCGCCGCACAGGCGGGCCGCCGCCTGGTGGCGGTGGGGGAACGGGGCCTGATCCTGGTGTCGTCGGACGACGGGCAGTCCTGGCAGCAGCGGCCCTGTCCGGTCAGCACCGGCCTGACGGCGGTGCGTTTCGCGGACGACCTGCACGGCGTGGCGGTGGGCCATGGCGGCGTCGTCCTGAGCACGCAGGACGGTGGCCAGCAGTGGCGCCTGGTCCTGGAGGGGCTGCAGGCGGCCCGGCTGGAGCGGGAGGCGGCCCGGGCGCGTGGTGACGCGGCGGCGCTGCGGTCGGCCGAACGCCTGGTGGCCGACGGTGCGGACAAGCCCTGGCTGGACGTGCTGACGAGTGCGCCCGGGCGGCTGCTGGCCGTGGGCGCCTACGGCCTGGCCCTGGCCAGCGGCGATGGCGGCCTGACCTGGACGAGCTGGCGCGACCGGCTGGACAACCCGCGCGAGCTGCACCTCTACGGGGTGCGCCAGCGGGGCGAACGGCTGCTGATCGCCGGCGAGCAGGGCCTGGTGCTGCTGTCGGGGGATGGCGGGCGCAGCTTCCGCCGCCTGGTGCTGCCGTATGCCGGCAGCTTCTTCACCGCCGAGCTGCCGCCGGACGGCAGCCTGGTGGTGGCCGGCCTGCGTGGCAACACCTGGCGCTCGACCGACGGGGGCGCGAGCTGGCAGGCGCTGGCCGCGCCGGTGCCGGTGTCCATCGTCGCCTCGGCGCTGGCGCCCGACGGGGCGCTGCTGCTGGCCAGCCAGGCGGGCCAGGTGCTGCGTGCCGCCCCGGGCGAGCTCGCCTTGCGGGCGCTGCCGCTGCCGCCCCAGCCCCCGCTGACCGGGCTGCTGCCGCTGGCCGGGGGCCGGCTGCTGACCCTGTCCATCCTGGGGGCTCGACGCCTGAGCCTGTCCGACGCCGTGGCGCCTGCGCCTCACTGAAGCCCTGTTGCCGCCTGCCATGACGTTCACCTCCGCCGTTTCGCCTGCCGTCTCGCCCGCCACTTCGCTGGCCGGCTTCGACCCCCGTTCGGGCTCGCTGGTCGAGCGCGCCCTGTTCAATCACCGCGGCCTGGTCGTGCTGCTGTGCCTGCTGGTCACCGTGCTGCTGGGCTGGCAGGCCACCCGGCTGCAGCTGGGGGCCAGCTTCGAGAAGACCATCCCCACCCACCACCCCTACATCCAGAACTACCTGGCCCACCAGGGCGACCTGAGCGGGCTGGGCAATGCGGTGCGCATCGCCGTGGCCAATCCCTCGGGGGACATCTACGATGCGGCCTACCTCGAAACCCTGCGCCAGCTCAGCGACGAGGTCTTCCTGATCCCCGGCGTGTCGCGCCTGCAGATGAAGTCGCTGTGGACGCCCTCCACCCGCTGGGTGGGGGTGACCGAGGACGGGCTGGAGGGCGGGCCCGTCATCCCCGACGGTTACGACGGCGGTCCGCGCAGCCTCGAGCGGCTGCGCGCCAACATCGCCCGCTCCGGCGAGATCGGCCAGCTGGTGGCGCTGGATGGCCGCTCCAGCGTGCTCTTCGTTCCGCTGCAGGCCCGCGACGCACAGGGCCGGGCGCTCGACCATGCGGCGTTCGCGCAGCGTCTGGAGGCGCTGCGCGAACGCTACGAGTCACGCGGCGTGCGGCTGCACATCACCGGTTTCGCCAAGATCGTCGGGGACCTGATCGATGGCGTGCGGGCGGTGCTGGGGTTCTTCGCGCTGGCGGTGTGCATCGCGGCCGGCATGGTCTACGGCTATACCCGCTGCGTGCGCTCGACCCTGCTGGTGGTGCTGGCCTCGCTGGTCGCGGTGGTGTGGCAGCTGGGCCTGCTGCCGGCGCTGGGCTACACGCTCGACCCCTACTCGATCCTCGTGCCCTTCCTGGTGTTCGCCATCGGCATGAGCCACGGCGCGCAGAAGATGAACGGCATCATGCAGGACATGGGCCGCGGCATGCACCGGCTGGTGGCGGCGCGGTTCACCTTCCGGCGCCTGTTCCTGGCGGGCCTGACCGCGCTGCTGGCCGATGCGGTCGGCTTCGCGGTGCTGCTGCTGATCGACATCCAGGTCATCCGCGAGCTGGCCGTGGCCGCCTCGCTGGGCGTGGGCGCGCTGATCTTCACCAACCTGATCCTGCTGCCCATCCTGCTGAGCTACGCCGGCGTGAGCCCCGCGGCGGCGCGCCGCAGCCTGCGTGCGGAAGCGGCGGCCCGGGCCGCCAGCGGCGACCTGAGCGAGAACAGCGGCCGCTTCAAGCCCGACGCCGGCCTGTGGGCGGTGCTGGACCGCTTCACCCAGCGGCGCTGGGCGCTGGGCACGGTGCTGGTCTCGGCCCTGCTCGGTGCGGGCGGCTGGGTGATGAGCACGCAGCTCAAGATCGGTGACCTGGACCCCGGCGCGCCCGAGCTGCGCGCCGACAGCCGCTACAACCGCGACGTGGCCTTCATGAATGCGGCCTACGGCGCCGGCAGCGACGTGCTGGCGGTGATGGTGAAGACGCCCGACGGGCAGTGCTCGCAGCTGTCCACCCTGAACCGGATCGACGCGCTGGAGTGGCAGCTGCGCCAGCTGCCCGGGGTCGACAGCACCCAGTCGCTGGCCCTGCTGAACCGCCGGGTGCTGACCGGGCTGAACGAGGGCAACCCGAAGTGGTACGAGTTCCTGCCCAACCAGGACATGCTCAACACCGTCACCGCCGGAGCCCCCCGCGGCCTCTACAACGACGGCTGCAACCTGCTGGTGCTCAGCGTCTTCCTGCGCGACCACAAGGCCGACACCCTGGCCGGCGTGGTGCGCCACGTGGAGGCCTTCGCCGCGGCCAACGACACGGCGGACGTCGAGTTCCAGCTTGCCGCTGGCTCGGCCGGCATCGAGGCGGCCACCAACATCGTCGTGCACCAGTCGTGGACCCGCATGCTGGTGCTGGTCTATGCGGCGGTGGTGCTGCTGTGCCTGGTCACCTTCCGTTCCTGGCGCGCGGTGGTGGTGGCGGTGCTGCCGCTGCTGCTGACCTCGGTGCTGGCCGAGGCGCTGATGGTGGCGCTGGGCCTGGGCGTCAAGGTCGCCACCCTGCCCGTCATCGCGCTGGGCGTGGGCATCGGCGTGGACTACGCGCTCTACATTCTCAGCGTCACGCTGACCGAGCTGAGGGCCGGCCGCAGCCTGTCGCAGGCCTACCACCGCGCGCTGCTGTTCACCGGCAAGGTGGTGATGCTGACCGGCCTGACGCTGGCGGTGGGCGTGGCCACCTGGGTGTTCTCGCCCATCAAGTTCCAGGCCGACATGGGCCTGCTGCTGGCCTTCATGTTCCTGTGGAACATGCTCGGCGCGCTGGTGCTGCTGCCCGCGCTGGCCCACTTCCTGTTGAAGCCGGCGGCGCGGTCCGTGCCCGCCGTGGCCCCGCCGCCGGCTGCGGGCCGCGCCCCGGGCGCCACCGCCGCCGTGCCCCAGTGATGCGGACCGCCCGGCCCGCTGCCATGCCCACCCCTGCCCGACGAGACCCCCCCATGACCCCTCCCGAGAGTTTCCGCGGCCGTGCCGCCCTGATGGCAGCTCACTGCGCCGGCATGGTGGACCTGGTGGCCCTGCCCGTGTGGGTGGGCACGCTGGTGTCGCAGTTCGGCCTGGCGCCGCAGCAGGCCGGCCTGCTGGCCACGCTGTTCCTGGCCGGTGCGGTGGTGGCCAGCCTGGTGGTGGCGCCGCGCATCGCCCGCCTGCCCGGGCGCCGGGTGGCCAGCCTGGGTTATGCCGTGGCAGCGGCCGCGTTCGCCGGCGTGGCCCTGGGCGTGGTGCCGGCCAGCGTGCCGGGCAGCGAGGCCGCGTATGCCTTGCTGGCCCTGCTGCACGCGGTGGCCGGCGTGTCGGCCGGGGCCGCCCTGAGCGTGACCCACGGCACCATCGCCCGCAGCGCCCGGCCGCACCGGCTGTTCGCGCTGGTGGGCATGGCCCTGGGGGTGTTCGCCATCCTGTTCATGGGGGCCACGCCACCGCTGGTGGCGGCCCACGGTGGGTCGGTGCTGTTCATGGTGTTCGGCGGGGTGATGGCCGTGGCCGCGGTGGTCTGCGCCGTGGCGTTTCCGCAGACCGAGGAGCCCGCCGCCGCCCCTTCGCCCGCCGGCTCCCGGGCCGACGTGGCGGCGCCCCGCGCCCCGCTGCCGCCGGCCGTGTGGGCCGGCATGGCGGGCCTGGCGGCCATGGCGCTGGTGCAGGCCATGACCTTCAGCTTCCTGGAGCGTGTGGGGGACCACCGCGGTTTCAGCGCCGAGGCGATCACCGGCGTGCTGGTGGCCCTGGGCGTGGTCAACCTGCTGCCCGCGCCACTGGCAGCATGGCTGGAAAGGCGCCTGCCGGCCCGGTCCGTGCTGCTGGGCGGGGCGCTGCTGCAGGCGGTGCTGGCCATCATCATCATGACCGCCACCGGCCTGCTGCCCTACGCGGCGGCGGCCTCGGTGTTCGCGGCGGTGATGATCTTCACCCACACCTTTGCCTTCGGCGCGCTGGCGCAGATGGACCGCTCGGGTCGTGCCCTGGCCGCCACCCCCGCCATGCTGATGGTGGGGGCCGCGCTGGGTCCGATCCTGGGCGGCACGCTGGTGCAGTTCCTGGGCTACGGCAGCCTGGCGGTGGCGGCCCTCGTCATCGGCCTGGGCGCCTTCACCTGCTTCCTGCGGCTGCGCATCCGCCCGCCCGAGCCGGGGCTCGCCCGTGCCCCGGCCGGCCCGCTGGGCGTTGCCGCCGACGCCCACCCGCGCTGAACGCCCGCGCCTGTCCGCCCATGCCCACCCAGGAGCCCCGATGACGACCTCTCGCCGTCCCCCCCGCCCCGCGCGCCGCCTGATCGACCTGTCGATCCACCTGGAGAACGACGTGCTCTCCGACCCGCCACCGCTGGCGCCCAGGATCACCTACCAGAAGCACCAGGACACGCTGGCCGAGTTCATGGCCATGATCCCCGGCACGAAGGCCGAGGACTACCCCGACGGCGAGGCCGCCGCGGCCGAGTGGGTGACCTGCACCACCCACAGCGGCACCCACCTCGACGCGCCCTGGCACTTCCACTCCACGCAGGATGCGAAGAACGGCGGCAGCCGGCCCTCGATCACCATCGACCAGGTGCCGCTGGACTGGTGTCTGCAGCCCGGCGTGAAGCTGGACTTCCGCCACTTCCCCGACGGCTACGTGGCCACGGCGGCCGACGTGCAGGCCGAGCTCCAGCGCATCGGCTGGGAACTGCAGCCGCTGGACATCGTGCTGGTCAACACCCGCGCGGGCAGCCGCTACGGCCACGACGACTTCGTCAGCGCCGGCTGCGGCATGGGCCATGAAGCCACGATGTACCTGCTCGAGCGTGGCGTGCGCCTGACCGGCACCGACGCCTGGAGCTGGGATGCCCCGTTCATCCACACCGCCAGGAAGGTGGCCGAGACCGGTGACAAGTCGCTGATCTGGGAAGGCCACAAGGCCGGGCGCGACATCGGCTACTGCCACCTGGAGAAGCTGCACAACCTCGAAGCCCTGCCGCCGCACGGCTTCACCGTCAGCTGCTTCCCGCACAAGATCCGTGGCGCCAGCGCCGGCTGGACCCGCGCCGTGGGCATCATCGAGCCGTGAGTCCCGACATGAACTTCCCGTCCATCCATCGCGTGGTCACCGGCCACGACGCGCAAGGCCGTGCCGTGGTGGCCAGCGAGGGCCCCTTGCCTACCGTGGTGGAGCTGGACGCCTTGCCCGGCACGGTGTTCCACGAGGTCTGGTCCACCCAGGCCAGCCCGGCCTGGGTGGACAACGGCGCCGACCCCACCGTGGGCGCGATCCGGCTGCCACCGCCCGCCCGGGGCACCCGCATCCGCTTCGTGGACATCCCGCCCGACACCGACGACTTCCTGGCCCACGGCGCTGCCCGCATGCAGGCCGCCTTCGCGCAGATCGGCGATGCCGCTGCCTCCACCGTGCAGGCCGGCTCGCCTCACCCGCTGATGCACCGCACCGAGTCGGTGGACTACGGTGTGGTGATCGCGGGCGAGTTGACCCTGGTGCTGGACCAGGGCGAGGTGCTGCTCCAGCCGGGCAGCGTGGTGGTGCAGCGCGGGACCCAACACGCCTGGGCCAACCGCAGCGTCCGGCCCTGCCGCATGCTCTTCGTTCTGGTGGACGGGCGTTACGACCCGGCCATTGCCGCCGCACTGGGCGGCACCGCCGCCGGGCACTGAACGAGATCACCCCCATGTCACCCCTCTTCTCCTTGACGGGCCGAGTGGCGCTGGTCACCGGCGGCACGCGCGGCCTGGGCCGCGCCATCGCCGAGGCCTACGCCCACGCCGGTGCCCGGGTGGTCATCAGCAGCGAGGACGACGCCGCCTGCGCCCGGGCCCAGGCAGAGCTGCAGGCCCGGGGCCTGGCCATCACTGCCCACGCCGCCGACGTGCGCGACGACGCCGCCCAGGCCGCGCTGGTGCAGGCCACCGTGCAGGCCCATGGCGGGCTGGACGTGGTGGTGGCCAACGCCGGCATCGGAGACCCCATGCAGGGCAGCCTGGCCCCCGGCCCCGAGGCCTACCGCCGGGTGATGGACATCAACCTCGACAGCATCGTGCGCCTGTGCGCGCTGGCCGTGCCGCACCTGAAGGCCCGGGGCGGCGGCAGCCTGATCCTCATGTCCAGCCTGTCGGCCGTGCGCGGCAACAAGGCGCTGGGCCCTTATGCGCTGGCCAAGGCGGCGCTCTCGCAGCTGGCCCGCAACCTGGCTGTGGAACTGGGGCCGGACAACATCCGCACCAATGCCATCGCCCCCGGCTTCATCGCCACCGAGCTGAGCAGCCCGCTGCTGACCGACGCCGCCTTCATGGCCCGCCGTCTGCAGATGACCCCGCTGCGCCGTCCGGGCAGCCCCGAGGAAGTGGCCGGCCCCGCGCTGCTGCTGGCCAGTCCCGGCGGGGCCTTCATCAACGGCCAGACGCTGGTGGTCGACGGCGGCACGCTCATCACCGACGGCAGCTGAGACGTCCGTGTATGCGCCATGCGAGATGGCGTCGACTTTGAAGGCGAGTTTGGCGTCATCACCGACGCCGTTCCCATGGGCTGCACCCGCGCGCAGGCCGCCGGCCACATCCGCCTGCTGGTGCTGATCCACGACCGGTCGCTGCGCCGCATTGCCCCGGTGGAGATGAAAACCGGCTTCTGCTGGGTGCAGGCCAAGCCCGCTTGCAGCGTGGCCTCCATCGCCGTGATGCCCGACGAACTGGGCCTGGCCAGGCGCGACGGGTGCGTGCAGATGCACCCGCAGGTGGACTGGAACGGCCAGCGCTTTGGCCTTCGGTTTTGACCAGTTGGTGGCCCACGCGGTCTACAGCCGCGAGCTGGTGCCCGACACCGTCATCGGCTCGGGCACCGCCAGCAGCGAAAGCTACCGCGAGGTGGGCTCCTCGTGCATCGCCGAGCGCCACGCCATCGAGTTGATGGATGAAGGCGTGGCCCGCAATCCCCACATGGCCTTCGGCGACAAGGTGCGCATGGAAGCCAGGCTCGAGGACGGCCTGCCGGGGCCGTTCGGGGTGGTGCAGCAGACCGTGGCCAGATCGCCTGTACAGTCCTGATCCCCTGTGTGCCGTCCGGGCCGACGCCCGGGACATTGGCCTACAGTGCCACCACCAGGCGAGTGGATTTCGCCCGTGAGCAGCAGGGCGTGAAGCAGCGGTTGTCGGCGCGCTCCTGCGGGGTCAGGTACTGGTCGCGGTGGTCAGGTTCGCCAGCCAGCACGGGCAGCACGCAGGTGCCGCAGATGCCTTGCTCACACGATACCGGCACGGTCACGCCGACTGCCGCCAGGGCCTGCACGGCGGTCTGGCCTGGGGCCACGGGCACCACCCTGCGGCTGTGAGCAAGTTCCAGCTCGAAGGGCATGTCGGTGCTGTCCGTGGACGGCGAAGGCCTGATGCCGAAGGACTCCACCACGATCTGCGCCTCTGACCAGCCGTGGCGGCGTGCCGTGTGAGTGGCGGCTGCGATGAAGCCGCCTGGGCCGCAGAGGTAGAGCTGGGCATGCGTGGGTGGCGAGGTCAGAACCCGGTCCAGGTCCAGTCGTTGGGTTGCCGGTCCGTCGTCATGATGCAGCTGCACATGTGGAGCCAGCCGGCCTGCCAGAAGCAGCTCGCGGAACGGCGTGCGTGCGGCCGAACGCGTGGCCACATGCAGGGTGAAGGGCTCGTCGGCTTCGTGCAGCGCCTGGGCCATGGCCAGCAGCGGCGTCAGGCCAATGCCGCCGGCCAACAGCAGGCGAGGTGGTGTGGTCGGGCCCGCGCCGGGGCGCAGCGCAAACAGGTTGCGTGGTGTGCTGATGGTCAGCAGGTCGCCCGGATGCAGTTGCTCGTGAACCGCTGCCGAGCCGCCACGCGAGGCCGGGTCGCGCAGCACGGCAATCAGGTAGCGGCTGGTCTCGCCGGGAGGGTTGCACAGCGAGTACTGGCGCACCCAGCCACCAGGCAGATACAGGTCGATGTGGGCCCCGGCAGCAAACGCAGGCAGGGCATCACCGAGAGCTGCCACCAGCTCCAGTGCGCAGATGTCCTGTGCCACCATGGTTTTGCTGCTCACCCGCACCTGCAATCGGAGTCGGCCAGCATCGGTCGCGCTCATGCGGCAGCCCCCTGAGCACTGACCGTCCGGGCGGTTTGCGCGGCGTGCTCTTCTCGGATGAGCTGGTCCAGCACTCGGCGCGCACGCACGGCTGCAGCGTCGCCTGACAGCAGCACGGGCTGGTTCTCCCAGAAGCCGGCCTGGCCCATGGCCGCCTGCTGCACCTCCAGCATCGGCAGGTCCTCGGCCTCAAAAGGTACGCGCAGGCTGGCCGTCTGTCGTCGAGCCAGCTCGGCCCCCAGCGGGCCCATGGATCTGGGGAAGGCGATGCCGAACCAGTAGTGGGTGCTGGTGGCTGTCTCAGGGGTGAACAGGTGCGGCAGGAAATTCTGTCGGCCTTCGCTGCGCGGCTGGCCTGTGGGCGTGGCGCCAGCGTCCAGAAGCAGGTTGGCCGGGGCGTTCCAGCGCACGTCGATCCAGCGGTCGACCCTCATCCCATGGGGCAGGTCCATGGCCTGATACAGGAAGTCAGGCATCACCTCATCGTGTGTCTGGCGCAGCGAGTACACCGTGTGGCCCTCTTGCCTGACCTCTGTGCTGGCGTGCTTGACCGCGCTGCTGCCCAGGGTACCGGGATGAAGAAACTCGATGTGGGAGAGGTCCAGGATGTTGTCGGTCTCCAGCACATAGTTGGCCTGGGCGTGCAGGTAGTCCTTGCCCACATGCCAGTGCTCGGGGTCCAGGCAGGAGAAGTCGGGAATCAGGGCGGCGTCGGCCTGGCTGGTTTCACCCATCCAGATCCACAGCACGCCATGGCGCTCCACCAGCGGATAGCTGCGCACCTGTGCTGCCGCGGGGATCCTGCCGTCACCGTGAGGGTTGAGGGTACAGGCGCCCGAGCCTGCAAATCGCAGTCCGTGGTAGGCGCACTCGATGGCCTGCCCGTCATCGCACAGCCGCCCCCTGGACAGTGGCACGAAGCGGTGGGGGCAGCGATCTGCCAACGCATGGGCCGTGCCATGCGCGTCGCGGAAAAACACCAGTTTCTGGTCCAGCAGCGTGCGCGCCAGCAGGGCACCGGGTTTGAGCTCTTCGTCCCAGGCTGCCATGTACCAAGTGTTCATGAGGTAAGCCATGTGGTCTCCGTGTTGATCAAAATTAATGTGAACACCGTTCACTTTAGGGCGAATCTCCCTTCTGGACGCAGCGGGTTTTCCCGGGCCGGATCAGGCGAGGAGAATCCGTCCATGTCTTCCAAGATGCACGACCAGTTCCCTGCCGGGTCGACCCCCGAACGGCAGTCGCCGGCAGTCAAGCCCCGTTCAGTCAAGGTGAGCGATACCGCCGATGCCCTGAACCCTGAGGCTGCGGTGCGCCCCTACCACCACGGTCAGCTGCGTTCGAGCGCTCTGCTGGCCGCTCGGCAGGTGGTGACGCAGCAAGGCCATGTGGCCGTGTCGATGCGCGAACTGGCTCAGCAACTGGGCGTGGCACCCAGCGCCCTGTACCGCCACTTCGCCGATCGCACCGCACTGCTGCTGGAACTGGCGGACCAGGTCCACGCCGAGCATCTGGTCCAGTTGCAGGTGTTGCAGGCCACCGCGCCCGATGCCTGGACCGCCCTGGAGGATGCTGGCCGGCACTTTCTCCGTTTTGCACAGGCCCAGCCTAGGATGTTCCGCATGATGTACGACGATGCGGTGATCAACGCCCCTCGTACCGAGGCCGACTCGCCGTCCCTGGAGCTCACCTATGGCCTGTTGCTGGATCTTGCCGCCCAGGCCTGGCCAGCACTGAAGCCACAGGCGCTGCGCCAGCGCCTCATCGCCTACTGGTCAGCCCTGTTCGGCTGCGCCACGCTGGGCAGCCACAGCCTGCTCAAGCCCTACATGTTGATCGGGCTGGAGCCGGCTGCCGTCGAGGATGCGGTGCTGGCCATGGCCATGGGGCCGCGAGTGGCCAGAGGCTGAGCCGCCGCCAGCTGGCCGCCGTCCTCAGGTGTGGGTGTGGGGATGGTGGCCCGGCGTCGGCAGCAGGCCGCCCTCGGCGGCGATCTGCGCATCCAGCCGCCGCACGGCGGCGCGGAACAGGTCCAGCAGCCACACCAGGCCCGGGTCCTGGCTGCGGTACTTGTGCCACTGCACCGACTGGGGCATGGCCGGCAAGGCCACCGGCAGCGGCCGGATGGCCAGCGGCCAGGCCAGGCGCAGCACGTGGGCCATGCGGGCGTGCACGGTGGCGATGAAGTCGGTGCCCACGACCATGGCCGGCACCGAGCCGAAGCTGTGCGTGAGCACCGCGTAGCGGCGCTGGATGCCGGACTGGCGCACCAGCATGGCCTCGTAGCTTTCCGACTGGCCGGCATTGGGCGGCACCATCATCACGTGGCGCGCGGTCTCGTAGCGCATGCGCGTGAGCGTGCCCTGGGCCAGCACGCTGCCCTGCCACACCACGCAGACGAAACCGTCCTCGTACAGCGTCTCGCAGGGGTGCTCGGGCGAGGTGAAGCGGTGCGGGATGATCAGCAGGTCGGCCTCGCCGCGCTCCAGGTCACGCTGCGGGTTGTTGACCTGCGGGCGGAACTCGATCTCGGCGGTGCAGCCCTGGGCCTGCGCCAGGCTCATCAGGTGAGGCCCCAGCACCAGCTGGGTGTAGTCCGAGGCGATGATGTGGAAGCGCCGGCTGGTCTGGGCCGGGTCGAAGCGCGGCTGGGCGGCGATGGTGCTGTCCACCCGCATCAGCACGTCGCGCACCGCCCCGCGCAGGCCTTCGGCACGCGGCGTGGGCTCCATGCGCCGGCCCACCTGCACCAGCAGTTCGTCCTCGAAGTAGTCGCGCAGCCGGGCCAGCGCATTGCTGGTGGCCGACTGGCTGAGGTTCAGCCGCTCGGCGGCGCGGGTGATGCTGCATTCGTCGAGCAGGGTGTCCAGAGCGACCAGCAGGTTCAGGTCCAGGCGGTTGAAGCGCATGTGCGGGGTCGGGCGCAGGCCCGTCCGGAAGGGGGCTGGCGGGCCGGCGAGGTGCTGGCGGGCAAACCCGCAAAGCATTGACCGGATCGATTCGAGAAGTTCTTGCAAACCATTTTGCAGAAAGGTTGATCCTTCGTAACCTCTCGTTCACCCGATACCGCCACCTGCGCCGGCTTCCCCGCCGGCCACGGATTCCACCCCGCGGAGCGGTCCGCCCTGCCACCCGCAGCAGGACGGATCGCCCCGATGCCCCGATGCACCGGGGCCCAGCACGACGGCCCTGCAGCGCCTGTGCCACCTGACGTGGCGCCGGGGCGCGGGCGCAGCCTTGCCGGCAGAGCGCGGATCGGGCCGACCGCACCGCACAGGAGACAAGCGAGCATGACAAGCCATCCCCGACCCCGCCGCCACCTGCTGGCCCTGGCCGCCCTGCTGGCCGGCGGCGCCCACGCCTTCGAGATCGACACCGGCAGTGAAGACTGGTCCGTGCGCTGGGACACCGGCGTGCGGCTGAGCACCAAGGTCCGCACCGAAGCGGCCGACCCGGCGCTGCGGGATTCGTTCCGCCAGCTGGTGCCTGGGGTGGCGGCCTCGGCCTTTCCGCAGGCGCTGAACTTCAACGCCGGCGACCAGAACTTCCAGAAGCGCGGCATCGTCTCGGAGCGCCTGGACCTGCTGACCGAGCTGGATGCCATCTGGCGCCAGGACTTCGGGGTGCGGCTCAGCGCGGCGGCCTGGTACGACGCCAAGCTGCACGGCAGGACCCGGGCCGACAACGACGCGACCATCGGCCAGACCCCCCACAACGAGTTCCCGGCCCGCACCCGGCGCCTCTCGGGGCGTGATGGCGAGGTGCTGGATGCCTTCGTCTTCGGCGGCTGGCCGCTCGACGGCGGCGCCAAGGTCACCACCCGCCTGGGCCGCCATGCGCTGCAGTACGGCGAGAGCCTGTTCTTCGGCGACAACGGCGTGGCCCGCGCCCAGGGACCGATCGACATCGACAAGCTGCTGGCTTCGCCCAACGCGCAGTTCAAGGAGATCGTGCGACCGGTGCCGCAGCTGTCGGCGCAGTGGCAGCTCTCGCCCACGCTGTCGCTGGGCGGCTACCTGCAGTTCCAGTGGGAGTCCGACCGCCTGCCGTCGGCGGGCAGCTACTTCTCCAGTGCCAACATCCCCTGGGGCTCGAGCCAGTCCGAGCGCGTGGGCATCAGCGACGCCACCACCCACGCGGTGCTCACCAACTACCTGCTGGCCGCCGGCGAGGACCAGCGGCCGAGCGACAGCGGCCAGTTCGGCATGCAGCTGAAGTGGCGCCTGGACGAGAGCGACCTGGGCTTCTACGTCGCCCGCTACCACGACAAGGGCGGCCAGCTCTACGGCCGGCTGGCGACGCTGCCGGGGGCACAGGCCGACAGCGGCGGCCAGTGGTTCTACGTCTTCCCGGAGGCCATCAAGGTGGCCGGAGCCAGCTTCTCCACGTCGCTGGGTGACTTCAACCTGGCCGGCGAGGCCTCGGTGCGCGACGGCATGCCGCTGCACATCGTCAGCAACCACCTGTACGGCTTCTATCCCGGCCAGGCCCGGCCGCGCCATGCCACCGGCCGTACCGCGCACCTGAACCTGTCCACGCTGGCCACCTTCGGCCCCGGCCTGCTGGCGCAGGAGTCGACCCTGGTGGCCGAGCTGGCCTGGAACCGCCTGCTCAGCGTCGACGATCCCGACCGCACGATCACGGCCGGGCACGGCCGCACCCGGGATGCCACCGCGCTGCAGCTGGTCTACACGCCCAGCTACCGGCAGGCCCTGCCGGGCGTGGACCTGAGCGTGCCGGTGGGCCTGCGCTACACGCTGGACGGGGCCTCCTCGGTCACCGCCTGGGATGCCCGCGGCAACGGCATGCTGACGCTGGGCCTGGAGGGCAACGTCGCCAACACCTGGCAGTTCGCCGTCACCTACACCCACTACCTGGGTGATGCCGTGCCTTTTGTCGACTACCGCCCCGCCGCCAGCGGGGGACAACCCATCTTCGGCCGTGGCAACGCCCTGGCCGACCGCGACCACCTGGCCCTGAGCCTGCGCCGCACCTTCTGAATCCGAACCTTGCCTGGAAGCACTGCCATGACGATCCGCCCTCTCCTGATCACCGGCGCCCTGGCGCTGGCCACCGCCTCGGCCGGTGCCGCCGTCAGCGCCGACGAGGCCGCCCGCCTGAAGTCCGACCTGACCCCGCTGGGGGCCGAGAAAGCCGGCAACAAGGACGGCAGCATCCCGGCCTGGACCGGTGGCCACACCACGGCCATCCCGGGCGACAAGCCCGGCGGCCGCCGTGGCGACCCGTTCAAGGACGAGAAACCGCTGTTCAGCATCACCGCCGCCAACGCCGCCAGCCATGCCGACAAGCTGACCGACGGCACCCAGGCGATGCTGAAGAAGTCCCCCGGCTTCCGTGTCGATGTGTACAAGACCCACCGCACCGCTGCCGCGCCTCAATGGGTGTACGACAACACCTTCAAGAACGCCACCCGCGCCAGCCTGAAGGGCGATGTGCCGCAGGGCGCCTTTGGCGGCGTGCCCTTCCCGGTGGCCAAGACCGGCGCCGAAGTGATGTGGAACCACATGCTGCGCTGGCGCGGCACCAGCGTGCAACTCAATATCAACCAGTACCAGCTGACCAGCGACGGCCGTTCGGTGCTGACCACCGACGGCGTGATCGAGCAGCAGCTGCCCTACTACTTCCAGGACAGCTCGGCCGAGAAGCTGGCCGAGAGCAACGAGTTCTGGATGATCCGCCTGAAGAACCAGGGCCCGCCGCTGCGTGCGGGCGAGGCCATCGTGGGCCGCAACCAGATCGATGGCGCCAAGGACCAGGCCTGGGTCTACCTGACCGGCCAGCGCCGCGTGCGCAAGCTGCCCAACCCCTGCTGCGACACGCCCACCCCGTCGGCCGCCGGCGTGATGAGCTTTGACGAGATCGAGACCTGGACCGGCCGCATCGACCGCTTCGACTGGAAGCTGCTGGGCAGGAAGGAGATGTTCATCCCCTACAACGGCAACAAGCTGCTGCAGCCCAAGACCGACGCCGAGGTCATCACCGGCGTGCACCTGAACCCCGACCACGTGCGCTGGGAACTGCACCGCGTGTGGGTGGTGGAAGCCACGCTGCGCGCCGGCCAGCGCCACCAGGCGCCCAGGAGCCGCTACTACTGCGACGAGGACACCTGGGCTTGCGTGCTGGCCGACCGCTGGGACGCCAACGGCCAGCTGTGGAAGACGCTGTGGTCGCAGACCCTGGTGGCGCCGGACCTGCCGGGCACCGTCATCGGCGCCTTCGGCTTCACCGACCTGATCTCGGGCTCGGGCTTCGCCGGCAACCTCTACAACGCCAAGGGCGGCCAGTACGTGGTGAAGCCCCGTTTCCCCGACAGCACCTTCACGCCCGACGCCCTGGCCGGCGAGAGCGTGCGCTGACCCTTTTTCCCACCCTTTGAGCTGACTCAAGAAAGCCCTCCTGGCATGTTCAAGTACTTCCCCACCAACTACGTCTGGAACCTCTCGGTCGATCTGGCCATCGAGATGGGCGCCAAGATTGGCGAGATCGAAGCCATGTGCTCACCGCTGCAAGAGGCGGCCAAGGCCCCGGACGCAGAGGGCACCCGTGCCTTCCGTGAAACCTGGGTGCACATGGCCGACCAGCTGTGCGAGCTGGCGACGGAGGATGAGCAGGCCGGGTGCCTGATCTCGGCCGGCGACAAGCGCAGCCGTGCCGCCACCTACCTGCTGACGGCCGAGCGCCTGCAGGCCCATGGCGCGCCGGGCCGGGCCGCGCTGTATCAGCGCTTCCTGGACCTGTTCGCCCAGGGCCTCCGGCTGAGCCACGAGAACTGCCAGCGTGTCGAGATCCCTTATGAAGGAAAGGTGATCTCGGGCCTGTACGTGCGGGCCGAAGGCCTGCCGCCTGGCCAGCGTGCTCCGCTGCTGGTGCAGGTCAACGGCCTGGATTCGACCAAGGAGATGAAGTACCGCGTCGGTCTGCCCCGCTGGCTGGCTCAGCGCGGCGTGTCCTCGCTGGTCATCGACCAGCCGGGCACCGGCGAGGCCCTGCGCCTGCACGGCCTGACCGCCCGCTTCGACTCGGAACACTGGGCCAGCCGCGTGGTGGACTGGCTGGAACAGCACGACGAGGTGGATCCGAAGCGCATCGGCTGCGAAGGCGTGTCGCTGGGCGGCTACTACTGCCCGCGCGCCGTGGCCTTCGAGCCGCGCTTTGCCTGCGGCGTGGTCTGGGGCGCCAACCACGACTGGCGCGATGTGCAGAAGCGCCGGCTGGAGAAGGAAGGCAACTTCCCCGTGCCGCACTACTGGGCGCATGTCTGCTGGGTCTGGGGCGCCAAGGACATGGACGACTTCATGCGCATCGCCGAGAACGTGCACCTCGACGGCGTGGTCGAGAAGATCCGCGTGCCCTTCCTCGTCACCCACGGCGAGAAGGACAGCCAGATCCCGCTGAAGTGGGCCCACCGCACCTACGAGCAGCTGGTCAACAGCCCGAAGCGCGAACTGAAGGTCTTCACCGACCGCGAAGGCGGCGTTCAGCACTCCAGCTTTGACAACTCGGCCAATGCCGGCGCCTGCATCGCCGACTGGGTGGCCGAAACCCTGGGCGGGCGCACCGCCTGAGCGCGCTTTCCGTCTGAGCACGCGCTCCGCCCCCCTCCTCCCCTTTCCGCCCCCTTTCCACCCCATTGCGCTTTCACGAGGACCCCCACCATGAACATCACCGGACTGGAGACCCTGGTCTTCGGCGTGGAAGACCTGGCCGGCTGCCGCCAGTACCTGCTGGACTACGGCCTGGAACCTTCTGAGCACGACCCCGACCGCCTGGAAGCCCTGGACGGCAGCGGCGTGGTGCTGCGCCCGGCCAGCATGGCCGGTCTGCCCGACGCGCCCCAAGGCTGCCCGCTGCGCAAAACCGTGCTGGGCGTGGCCGACGCCGCCACCTTGCAAGCCATTGCCGAAGAGCTGGGCCGCGACCGCGAGGTCAAGCGCCTGCCCGACGGCAGCATCGAGAGCGTGGACGACTCCGGCTTTGCCATCGGCTTCCAGATCAGCCAGCGCAAGCCGCTGCACCTGTTGGGTGAGGTCTCCAACGCACCGGGCTCGCCCATCCAGCGGGCGGCCAACCAGCTGGGCGTGGTGGCCGGGCGGGGTCGCATCCAGCCTCGGGCCTTGTCGCACATCGTCTACTTTGTGCCCGATGTGGCCAAGGCCGAAGCCTTCTACACCCAGCGCCTGGGCTATCGGGTGACCGACCGCTTTGACGGCGTGGGTCCCTTCATGCAGCCCGCTGGCTCGCTGGAGCACCACAGCCACTTCCTGATCGGCGCGCCTGCCTTCATGCAGGGCGTGGAGCACTTCACTTTCCACTTCGGTGGGCCCACCGAGGTGATTCAGAACGGCAACCGCTTCATCGAAGCCGGCTACCAGGCCTTCTGGGGGCCGGGCCGCCACATCTTTGGCTCCAACTGGTTCTGGTACTTCAACAGCCCGCTGGGCTGCCATGTGGAGATGGACGCCGACATGGACCTGCACGACAACACCTGGACCCCGCGCAACACCTCCATCAGTGCCGACGCCTCGCAAGCCTTCTTGCTGCGCCGGCGCGACAAGTGGATGCCCGGCCCCGGCACCTCGCATGACGGCGACTACGCCGCCTGACATGGCCGAGCCCACCGTGCTGTGCCGCGTGGACGAGCTGGCCGATGGCCAGGCCCGGGGCTTCGACCTGGCGGGCGATGGACAGGACCAGTTCTTCCTGGTGCGCCACCAGGGCCAGCTGCATGCGTGGCGCAATGCCTGCCCGCATGTGGCCGGCGCGCCGATGGCCTGGCGCCGCCACGCCTACCTCAGCGCCGATGGCCAGCAGGTAATGTGCCACGCGCACGGCGCCCGCTTTGAACCCGACACCGGCTTGTGCGTGCAAGGCCCCTGCCAGGGCCAGCACCTGCAGCGCGTGCCCCTGTGGGTGGACGAGGCCGGCCAAGTGCGCCTGACACCAGCACCGGCCCGCTGAACCGCTACCGCCCACCCCTGGCTACCTCACCCACAACCACCCAAGAGACAAGGAACTCACCATGACCGCAATCAAGAACGCCCTGGTGGTCGGCGGAGGTTTCTCCGGCATGGCCGCCGCCATCACCCTGCAGCGCGCCGGCATCGCCGTGGACCTGCTGGAGCAAGACGCCTCCTGGTGCCCGTTGGGCGCCGGCATCACTGTCAGCGGTGCCACGCTGCGCGCGCTGGAAACCCTGGGCGTGTACCCGCAAATCGCCGCCGCCGGGGCCCCCACCTCAGGTCTGGACCTCTACACCCAATCGGGCCAGCACCTGACCACGCTGCGCACTCCGCCGGTGATGGGTTCCAGCGTGGCCGACACCGGTGGCATCCTGCGTCCGGTGATGGCGCGCATCCTGGCCGACGCCACCCGCGCCGCTGGCGTGAACGTCACCCTGGGCCAGACCTGGACTGACCTGGAGCAATCCGACGACCAGGTGCATGTGCAGTTCAGCGATGGCCAGCGCCGCAGCTACGACCTGGTGGTGGGCGCCGACGGCGTGCACTCCAAGCTGCGTGACCGCCTGATGCCCGAAGTGCCGCCGCTGCAGTACATCGGCCAAGGCGTGTGGCGCGCCGTGGCCCGCCGGCCTGAAGGCCTGGAGCGTGGTGCCATGTGGTTCGGCCAGCACATCAAGTGCGGCGTCAACCCGGTGTCGGCCACGCAGATGTACGTCTACATCACCGAAGACCGGCCCACCAAGGAACACATCGACCCCGCCACCTGGCCGGCCGTGGTCAAGGGCCTGCTGGCGCCTTTTTCCCACCCGCTGGTGCAGGACCTGATCCCGCAGATGGACCTGCCCGAAGCCGCCATCGACTACCGCCCGCTGGCCAACCTGCTGGTGCCGGCACCGTGGAACCGCGGCCGCGTGGTGCTGATCGGCGACACCGTGGCCGCCACCACGCCGCACCTGGCCTCGGGCGCCGGCATCGGCATCGAGAGCGGCATCGTGCTGGGTGAAGAGCTGGGCCGCCACAGCGACCTGCAAGCCGCGCTCGACGCCTTCCACGCCCGCCGCTTCGAGCGCTGCCGCATGGTGGTCAAGAACTCCGAGCGCCTGTGCAAGATCGAGATCGACGGCGGCGACAAGGCCGAGCACGCGCAGATCATGCGTGACTCGCTGCTGGCCCTGACCCAGCCGATCTGAGCGTCGCCGGCCCCGCTGCGGCCCGGCGGCATCCACCCGTCGGCCGGCGGCGGTGCGGGGTCTGACCTGTTGATGAAATCAACAGCCCGTTTCAAAAACAATTGATTTTCTCGAACACTTGGTCTGATTAGCATCCGTCAATTCCCAAACGACAGGCCCGCGTCCCGACGGTGCCGACGGAGACCGACCCGATGACTGAATCGCTCACCTGCGCCGTGGGTCCGCTGCGGCCGCACCACTTCGGCATCAGCGTGCCCGACCTCGATGCCGCGCTGCTCTGGTATGAGCGCATGCTCGGCTTCTCGCTCGAGGAGCGGCTGTTCATCGACAAGATCCCGGCCCACATCGCCTTCGTGCGGCGCGGCCCCTTCCGCATCGAGATCTTCCAGGTCGAGGGCGCCGCGCCGCTGCCCGACGCACGCCGCGTGCCCAACCTCGACCTGAAGACCCATGGCAACAAGCACATGTGCTTCGAGGTGCCGGACGTGCCGGCGGCGATGGCGGCGCTGCGCGCGGCCGGTGCCGACATCGCCTTCGAGCTGACGGTGGCGGGCAACCCCACGGCCTTCGTGCGCGACTGCGCCGGCAACCTGATCGAGTTCCTCCAGCCCTTCGAGTCGCGCCCCGTGGCGGCGTGAGCGGCGGGTTCACCCAGGCAGGGCGGCCCGTGCAGCCCGCACCGACGATTCCAGTCCCCGTTTCTTCCGGAGTTATCCCCGTGACCATCCAGATCATCAAGGCCGGCAAGCCGGCGCAGTTCAAGGCCGACATCAACGCCCAGGTGCGTGCCACCGTCGAAGGCATCCTGGCCGACATCGAAAAGCGCGGTGACGAGGCCGTGCGCGACTGCTCCGTCAAGTTCGACAAGTGGTCGCCCGAGAGCTTCCGCCTGTCGCAAGCACAGATCGATGCCTGCATCGCCAAGCTGTCGCCGCAGACGCTGGAAGACATCCAGTTCGCCCAGGCCCAGATCCGCAACTTCGCCCAGATCCAGCGCGATTCGATGAAGGACGTGGAAGTGGAGACGCTGCCCGGTGTCGTGCTCGGCCACCGCAACATCCCGATGAACTCGGTGGGCTGCTACATCCCTGGCGGCAAGTACCCGCTGATCGCCTCGGCCCACATGAGCGTGCTGACCGCCAAGGTGGCGGGCGTGAAGCGCATCATCGCCTGCGCCCCGCCGTTCGACGGCGCGCCCTGCCCCGAGATCGTCGCGGCCATGCACCTGGCCGGCGCCGACGAGATCTACTGCCTGGGCGGCGTGCAGGCCGTGGCCGCCATGGCGATTGGCACCCAAAGCATCAAGGGCGTGGACATGATCGTCGGCCCGGGCAACGCCTATGTGGCCGAGGCCAAGCGCCAGCTGTTCGGCCGCGTGGGCATCGACCTGTTCGCCGGCCCGACCGAAACCATGGTGATCTGCGACGACACGGTGGACGCCGAACTCGTGGCGGTCGACCTGCTGGGTCAGGCCGAGCACGGACCGACCAGCCCGGCCTACTGCCTCACCACCAGCAAGACGATCGCTGAGCAGCTGCCCGCCGCCATCGACAAGGTGCTGGCTCGCCTGGACACCGCGCCCATCGCCAGCGTGTCCTGGCGCGACTACGGCGAGATCATCCTGTGCGACACCGACGAGGAGATGCTGGCCGAGTCCGAGCGCCTGTGCTCCGAGCACGTGCAGGTGATGACCCGCGACCCGGACTGGTTCCTGCAGCGCATGAGCAACTACGGCGGCCTGTTCCTCGGCGCCCGCACCAACGTCAGCTACGGCGACAAGGTGATCGGCACCAACCACACGCTGCCCACGCAGGGGGCGGGCCGCTACACCGGCGGGCTGTGGGTGGGCAAGTTCATCAAGACCCACACCTACCAGCGCGTGCTGACCGACGAGGCCAGCGTGATGGTGGGCGAATACTGCTCGCGCCTGTGCGGCTACGAGCACATGAGCGGCCACAAGGAGCAGGCGGACATCCGCGTGCGCCGGCTGAAGAAGGCCTGAGGTGATGTGGACGGTTGCAGGCTGGCCATGGTGGGCGCGTGGTCGGGAGACCGGGGGATCCGGTTCCGCTCATGTCCTCCGCCGCCAGCCTGCGGCTGTCGTCTCCCCCTTTACTTCGCTGCACCGGATCCCCCGGTCTCCCGCCCTTCACACGGCATCGCACTGCGGGCCGAGACAGTCCGCCAACGGTGGTTGGCGGCGGGGCAGGGGGGAGTGGCGCAGCGAAGTAAAGGAGGAGCTGATGGCCTTCAGGCCATCAGCGGGGGACATGAGCGGAGCCACTCCCCCCTGTCACGCTGCCCGCCTCAACCTTTGCACGACCAGACCATGAACTCACTCAACGGACAAGTCGCCGTCGTCACCGGCGGTGCCGGCGGCCTCGGTGAAGCCATCTGCATCGGCCTGGCCCAGGCCGGCTGTGCGGTGGTGGTGGGCTACCACAGCTCCGAAGGCCCGGCGCGCGCGCTGGCCGGCCGGCTGCCTCCCGCCGCGCTGCCGCATGCCGCCCTCCGGTGCCCCGTCACCGACTCGGCGGCCCTGGCCGCGCTGGCGGTCGAGGTCGGCCGGCGCTACGGCCGCTGCGACCTGCTCGTCAACTGCGCCGGCACCACCCGCTTCGTGCCCCACGGCGACCTCGACGCGCTCGACGATGCGCTGATCGACCAGATCCTGGCCACCAACGTGCGCGGCCCCATCGCCGCCGTGCGGGCGCTCAGGCCCCTGCTCGCCGCGCCGCGCACCGAGGGCGGCACCGGCCTCGTCGTCAACATCTCGTCCATCGCCGCGGTCACCGCCATGGGCAGCAACATCGCCTACTGCGCCAGCAAGGCCGCGGTGGACAACCTGACCAAGTCCCTGGCCCGCGCGCTGGCCCCCGCGGTGCGGGTGCTCAGCGTCTCGCCCGGCCTGGCCGACACCGAGTTCGTGAAAAGCATGGACGTGGGCTGGCGCGACGAACAGGCCGGCCGCACCCCGCTGCAGCGCCTGGCCCTGCCCGAAGAGGTGGCCGCCGCCGTCGTGGCCGCGGCCACCCACCTCACCTTCACCACCGGCGCGGTCATTCCCGTCGATGGTGGCCGGCCGCTGGCCTGAGCACCGAACCCCGAGGAGACACGCTTGAAACTCGCCACCCTGAAGAACGGCACGCGCGACGGCCGCCTGGTCGTCGTCTCGCGCGACCTGACGCGCGCCATCGACGCCGCCCCCGTGGCCGCCACCCTGCAGCAGCTCATCGAGCACTGGGACGACCTGGCGCCCGGCGTGCAATCCATCTACGAGCTGCTCAATGCCGGCACGGCGCTCAACGACTTTCCCTTCGATCCGGCGCAGGCCATGTCGCCGCTGCCGCGCACCCACCAGTTCGTCGACGCCTCGGCCTTCCTGAACCACGGCAACATCATGGAAGAGGCCTACCAGCTCTCCGTGAAGAAGACGCCCGGCATCCCGGTGCTGGTGCAGCGCCAGAGCGACGACTTCTGGGGCCCCTGCGACGACTACCCGCTGGTGGAGGCCGACCACGGCGACTTCGAGGGTGAGTTCGCCGTCATCGTCGACGACACGCCGATGGCCAGCACGCCCGAGGTGTGCGCCAGCAGGATCCGGCTGGTGATGATCTTGAACGACGTCAGCATGCGCGCCCACCTGTTCCGCGAGCTGCAGATGGGCTTCGGCTTCATCAACGCCAAGCCGGCCACGGTGTTCGGCCCGGTCGCCGTCACCCCCGACGAGCTGGGCGAGGGCTGGGGCGCCGACGGTCGCATCCACCTGGACATGAACGTCAGCCGCAACGGCCAGTGGTTCGGCGAGCCCAACGGCCGCGAGATGGACTGGAGCTTCGGCGAGCTGCTGGCGCGCCTGGGCCTGAACCGCAACCTGCGCGCCGGCACCATCCTGGGCACCGGCACGGTGTCCAACCAGGCCGCCCGCACCGTGGGCTCGGCCTGCCTGGCCGAGAAGCGCGCGCTGGAGAAGATCAGCACCGGCGACTCCATCACCCCCTTCCTGCAACTGGGCGACCGGCTGCGCTTCGAGGTGTTCGGCGCCGACGGCCAGAGCATCTTCGGCGCGGTGGACCACCAGTTCGTTCCCTTCAAGGCAGAGCAGTAAATGACCTACGACATCGTTGCCATGGGGGCCGGCCACAACGGCCTGGTCGCCGCCGCCTACCTGGCCAAGGCCGGCAAGAAGGTGCTGGTGCTGGAGCGCAAGTCCTACCCGGGCGGTGGCGTGTCCACCCGCCAGCTCAACACGCCGGGCTACTGGCATGACGAGCACAGCAGCGTGCACATCATGATCCAGGGCAACCCGATGCTGCGCCAGGACGAGCTGGGCCTGCTGAGCCAGCACGGGCTGGACTACCACTACTCGCCGGTGCCGCACGCGACCATCTTCCCGGACCAGTCGGTGCTGTTCACCTACAAGGACCTGGACAAGACCTGCGAGTGTTTTGCCAAGGTCAGCCCCAAGGACGCCGAGACCTACCGGAACTTCGTCAAGATGAGTTCCGAGATCCTGAAGGTCTTCATGCCCGGCCTGTACAGCCCGCCGCCGCCGCTGGGCGAGCTCGTCGCGATGCTCGACCGCAGCGACGAAGGCCGGCTGATGCTGGAGTACATGACCCGGGACTGCCTGAGCCTGGTCAACGACCTGTACGAAAACGACAAGATCAAGATCCACCTGCTGCGCCTGGTCAGCGAGAACCTGCAGGCGCCCAACGAGCTGGGCACCGGCATGGGCGTGCTGCTGATGCCCGGCATCATCCACACCTATGGCGTCAGCCAGCCGGTGGGCGGCAGCGGCAAGCTCACCGAGTCGCTGGTGCGCTGCATCGAGAGCTTCGGCGGCGAGGTGCGCTGCAACGCCGAGGTGGCGCAGATCCTCACCAGCGGCGGCCGCGCCACCGGCGTGCGCATGGCCGACGGCGAACGCATCCTGGCCCGCGACGCGGTGATCGGCGCCATCCACCCGCACGTGGTGCGCAAGTTCGTCGACGGTGTGCCCGAGCCGGTGCTGAAGAAGGCCGAGCGCGCCCAGCTCGCGCCGTTCTCCATCATGGTCAGCCACTACGACCTCAAGGAGAACTGCCAGTACCACGCCGGTGAGGAGGTGGGCTACGCCACGATGCTGGAGTTCATGGCCACCGACCGCCTCGACGAGATGCTGGCCGACTTCGATGACTTGAAGCGTGGCCTGATCACCGAGCGCCGCCTGTGCGCCGGCGGCGACGAGAGCATCGGCGACAAGAGCCGCGTGCCGGCCGGCGCCGGCATGTTCCACGGCATCACCTTCGCGCCCTACACGGTGACGGACAAGCGCTGGAGCGGCCAGCACTGGGACGAGTTCAAGGAGGAGATCGGCGATCTCTCGCTGGCCCACTACCGCAAGTTCGTCAAGAACCTGACCCCCGACAACATCATCGCGCGCAGCATCGTCAGCCCGGTGGACCTGGAGCGCTCCAGCCCCAACAGCATGAAACGTGGCGACCTGCACGGGGTGGCGCCGTACTTCCACCAGAGCGCGGGTGCGCGGCCCACGGCCGACCTGGGCCAGTACACCGTGCCGGGGGTCGATCGCCTGTTCCTGGCCGGCCCGTCGCAGCACCCGGGCGGGGGTGTCTATGGCGCCGGCCGCGCCACGGCCATCAAGATGTTCGAGGCGCTGGGCATGGACTTCACGTCCGTGGCCGCCGGGGCCCGCCAGGACAGCGCCAACCCGAACGTGATGGCTGCCGCGAAGAAGGACGGCATGGTCCTCAGGGGTGCCGCCAACGAGGAGCTGATGCACGTCGAGGCCATCGAGCGGGTCGGCGACGAGCTGGTCATCAAGGGCAAGAGCTTCGGCACCATGCCGATGCAGGCCCGGCTCGATGCCTCGTCCGCCCGGGCCGGCCTGAAGCTGCTGGGCCTGGGCAAGCTGGCCTTCCTGGCCTCGCTGCCCTTCCGCTCGGACGCCAAGGACTGATGCCATGACCCATGTCGTCGTCACCGGCTCCGAAGGTTTCGTCGGCCAGGTGCTCGTGCAGCGCCTGCTGCGCGAGGGCCTGGGCGGCCAGCCCGTTTCGCGCCTGACCTTGATGGACGTGCGCTTTGCCGAGCCGCACGCCGATGCCCGCGTGCGCCAGCTCGCCGGCAGCATCGCCGACCCTGCCGTGCGCGCCCGGGCGAACGAAGGGGGCGTGGACGCCGTCTTCCACCTGGCCAGCGTGCCCGGCGGCGCGGCCGAGAAGCACTACGAGCTGGGCCGCGAGATCAACCTGATAGCCACGCTGGGCCTGCTCGAGGACCTGCGCGCCCAGGCCGCCGATGGCCAGGTGCCGCGCTTCATCTTCGCCAGCACCATCGCCGTCTACGGTGAACACCTGCCGCCCGAGGTCGACGAGCAGACCCTGCCCAACCCCGGCCTGAGCTACGGCGCCCACAAGCTGGCGGGTGAATGCCTGGTGGCCGACGCCACGCGCAAGGGCTGGGTGCAGGGCTGCTCGCTGCGCCTGCCCGGCGTGGTGGCGCGCCCCGGCGACGGCGCCGGGATGATGAGCGCCTTCATGAGCCAGCTCTTCTGGAAGCTGGCCGCTGGCGAGCCCATCACCGTGCCCGTCAGCGCCGAGGGTGTGGCCTGGTGGATCTCGGTGGGAGCGTGCGTGGACAACCTGCTGCATGCCGCCACCGTGGACCCGGCCCGCCTGAACGCCCGCCGCAGCTACCAGATGCCGGTGCTGCGCCTGACGGTGGCCGAGCTGGTCGAGGCGCTGGCACGGCGCTTCGGCGACGACCGCCGCGGCCTGGTCACCTACGCCCCCGATCCGTCCATCGAGAAGCTGTTCGCCCGCTACCCGCCGCTGGCCACGCCCGAGGCGCTGGCCCTGGGCCTGCGGCACGACGGCGACATCGATCAGCTCATCACCCGGGCGATGGCGCACTGAGCGCCTGCCCGCACGGCATTCAAGGAGACAAGACATGAACATCCTCGGACTCGACACCCTGGTCTTCGGCGTGGACGACCTCGCCGGCGCCCGCCAGTACCTGCTCGACTACGGCCTGGACGAAGTGAGCTACAGCGCCGACCGTGGTGGCGTCTGGGCCGCGCTGGACGGCACCAGCATCACCGTGCGCCCGGCCGACTTTCCCGGCCTGCCGCCGCTGCCGCCCGGCGCCCGCACGCCCTGCCTGCGCGAGACGGTCTACGGCGTGGCCGATGCGGCGACGCTGGCCGCGCTCACCGAGCACCTGAGCGCCGAGCGTGAGGTCAGTCTGGGCGAGGACGGCGTGCTGCGCTGCATGGACGACGGCGGTTTTGCCGTCGGCTTCCAGGTCACGGTGCGCCGGCCCTACAGCGCCCGGTTCCTCGGCTTCAACGTGCCCGGCCAGCCACCCGGCCGCGCGCCCAACGACTGCGCCGCCGACCCCGATGAAGTCATCAAGCCGCGCAGCCTGTCGCACGTCGTCTACTTCGTGCCCGACGTGGCCCGCGCCGAGGCCTTCTACGCCCGCCTGGGCTTCGTGGTGACCGACCGCTTCAACCACCTGGGCCCGTTCATGCGCCCGGCCGGCACGCTCGACCACCACACGCTGTTCATGATCGAGCGCCAGAACGATCACATGGTCGGCTGCAACCACTTCACCTTCCACCTGGGCTCTGGCGCCGAGGTGCTGCAGCACGGCTGGAACTTCATCAACAAGGGCTACAAGAGCTTCTGGGGGCCGGGCCGCCACATCATGGGCAGCAACCACTTCTGGTACTTCAACAGCCCCTTCGGCGCGGTGATGGAGGTCGACGCCGACATGGACCTGCACGATCAGACCTGGGTGCCGCGCGAGATGGATCCGGGCAGGGACAACTCGCAGATCTTCCTGTTCGGCGCGCTGCCGAAATGGGCCCCGGGCGAGTAAATGCCCCACCCCCTGCGCGCTTCGCACGCCCCCTCAAGGGGGCACTGCCAGCGGCCCGGCAAAGCCGGTTCCGCGGCAGTCGCTGGATGAATCCAACTCTCGGCCATGTCGCACGAATCCCGCTTTCTCTGCCGGCTTGACGAGCTGCCCGACGGCGGCTCGCGCGGGCTGCTGCGCGAGGGCTTCGAGGACAGGCTCTGCGTGGTGCGCCAGGGCGACGAGGTGTTCGTCTGGCTCAACGACTGCCCGCACGAGCACCGGCCGCTGGAGTACCGGCAGGACCAGTTCCTGTCGGGCGACGGCGGCCACATCGTCTGCTACGCCCACTCGGCGCACTTCGACATCCGCAGCGGCCACTGCTTTGCCGGCCCCTGCACCGGCGCTCACCTGCTCAAGGTGCCCGCCGAGGTGCGCGACGGCGAGGTGTGGATCTCCGCCGACCTGCCCTCGGTCTTCGACTGACGCCCCGTTCGACCCCCATCGTCCCCGACTTCCAGGACCCACCCGATGTTCCAGTACTTCCCCACCAACTACGTGTGGAGCCTCTCCACGATGATCGCGCTGACCCACGGCGGCAACGTCGGCGAGGTGGACGCGATGTGCGCCCCCATCCTGGAAGCCGCCCGGGCCGGTGACGACCCCGGCACCCTGGCGTTTTACGAAGCCTGGAAAGGCGGCGGCGACCGGCTCATCACCCTGGCCGAGGCCGACCTGCAACGTGGCCACCGCCTCTCGGCCGGTGAAAAGTTCGGCCGCGCCGCGCTGTACTACGGCATTGCCGAACGCATGCAGGCCCACGGTTTCGAGGCCCGGCTGCAGATGTACCAGCGCTCGCTGGAGCTGTTCGCGCTGGCCCGCCAGCACGGCCGCGAAAACTGCGAACGGGTGGAGATTCCTTACGACCTTGGCCCCCAAGACATCGCAAGCGATGTCGCCCCCCCGAGGGGGAGCGCTGAGCTTGGGGCGGCCCGGCGCTCAGCCGGCGTCCACCTCTCTGGCCTGCTGGTGCGTGCCGAAGGCCTGGCACCCGGCCAGCGGGCCCCGCTGGTGGTGGTGATGAACGGCCTGGATTCCACCAAGGAAATGCTGGCCAAGAGCGTGATGGGCACGATGTTCGCCCGCCGTGGCCTGAGCGCGCTGTTCATCGACCAGCCCGGCACCGGCGAGGCGCTGCGCCTGCAGGGCCTGCCGGCGGTGCACGACACCGAGGTCTGGGCGTCCAAGGTGGTGGACTGGCTGGTGCAGCGGCCCGACGTGGACCCGCTGCGCATCGGCGCGCTGGGCGTGTCGCTGGGCGGCTACTACTGCCCGCGTGCGGTGGCCTTCGAGCCGCGCTTCGCCTGCGGCGCCGTCTGGGGGGCCAACCACGACTGGCGTGCCGTGCAGCAGGCGCGCCTGAATCGGGAGGGCGAGAACCCGGTGCCGCACTACTGGAAACACGTGCAGTGGGTCTTCGGCGCCCGGGACCTGGACGACTTCTTCGCCAAGGCCGAGCACATGCACCTCAACGGCGTGGTCGAGAGGATCCGCGTGCCCTTCCTCGTCACCCACGGCGAGCGCGACCGCCAGATCCCGCTGAAGTACGCCCACCAGACCTACGAGCAGCTGGTGAACTGCCCGAAGAAGGACCTGTTCATCTTCGACGCCAGCACCGGTGGCGTCGAGCACAGCTCGCTGGACAACCCGAACAACGCCGGCAACCAGATCGCCGACTGGCTGGCCGAGCAGCTCGGCGGCACGGTGGCGTGACGCCCCCCAGCGGCCCGACCGCCGTGGTCGGCCGCTCCATGACACATCCCGAGGAGACATCCACATGGCACTGATCAACAAGGTCCTGATCGTCGGCGGCGGCGTGGGCGGCATGTGCGCCGCCATCCAGTGCGCCAGGCAGGGCATCGAGGTCGATCTGGTCGAGATCAACCCGGACTGGGCGCCCGATGGCGCGGGCATCACCATCAGCGGCCCCAGCCTGCGCGCGCTGCGCACCGTGGGGGTGGTCGACGAGGTGCTGGCCCAGGGCGGCTTCTGGTCGGCCATCGACATCTGCGATGCCCAGGGCCAGCTCACCCGCACCGTGCCCATGGCCACCGCCCACGGCGCTGAAGAACTGCCCTGCGCCGCCGGCATCCTGCGCCCGGTGCTGGCCGACATCCTGGGCCACGCCACCCAGCGCGCCGGCGCCAATGTGCGCCTGGGCCTGAGCTTCGACAGCCTGCACCAGGACGCCGACGGCGTGGACGTGCGCTTCACCGACGGCAGCCACGGCCGCTACGACCTGGTGGTGGGCGCCGACGGCGTCAACTCCAGGGTGCGCCAGGTGGTGATGCCCGACTTTCCCGGCCCGCAGTTCACCGGCCAGGGCTCGTGGCGGGCGGTGGTGCCGCGCCTGCGCGAGAACAGCACCATCTACATGGGCCGGACCACCAAGGCCGGCATGAACCCGATCAGCGCCACCGAGTGCTATCTGTTCGTGCTGGACAAGCGCGCCGGCATGGACTTCATCCCGCCGGCCGAGTGGCCCGCCCGGCTGGCCGAGCTGCTGCAGGAGTTCGGCGGCCAGGTCGGCCAGATCCGCGACGCGCTGCTGGCCGGCGAGATGAGCGACGCCCGGCTGCTGTACCGCCCGCTGGCCGGCCACATGATCGACGGCCCCTGGCACCGCGGCCGCATCGTGCTGCTGGGCGACACGGTGCATGCCACCACGCCGCACCTGGCCTCGGGCGCGGGCATCGCGATGGAAGGCGCCATCGTGCTGGCCGAAGAGCTGGCCCGCCGCCACAGCCTGGAAGGCGCGCTGCTGGCCTACGCCGGACGCCACTACGATCGTGCCCGCCTGGTGGTCAGCGCCTCGGGCCGGCTGGGCCAGATCGAGCAGCAGGGCGGCTCGGTGGAAGCGCACACCCTGGTCATGCGCGACGCCCAGGAGAAGCTGCGCGCCCCGCTGTGAACCTGCCCCGCCCGGCCCCGGGCGCCCCATCACCCTTGCCTTGCGACTGGCCCAGGACCATGACCTCATCCACATCCCATTCCCGCACCGCCCTGGTCACCGGCGCTGCCGGCGGCCTGGGCGAAGCCTTCGCGCTGCGCCTGGCCGCCCGGGGCCACGCCCTGGTGCTGACCGACCGGGCCGACTGCACCCCGCTGGCCCGCCGCCTGGTCGAGCAGGGCAGCCGTGTCACCGTCATCGGCTGCGACCTGGGGGACGCCCAGGACGTGCAGCGCCTGGCCGCCGAGGCGCTGGCCTGGGCCGGGGGCTGCATCGACGTGCTGCTCAACAACGCCGCCTTCATGCCCCACATGCCGCTGGCCCGGCTCACGCCGGCGCTGTGGCGCCAGATCATGGCGGTCAACGTGGACGCGCCGCTGCTGCTGGCCCAGGCGCTGGCGCCCGCGATGGCCGAGCGCCGCTGGGGCCGCATCATCAACCTCGCCTCCAGCACCGTCTGGGGCCCGCCGCCGGGCATGAGCGCCTACGCCACCAGCAAGATGGCCGTCATCGGCCTGACCCGGGCGCTGGCGGCCGAGCTGGGCGGCCAGGGCATCACGGTCAACGCGATCTCGCCGGGCCTGACCCGCCACCCCGGCAGCGCGGCCCACCTGCCCCCCGAAGCCTTCGAGGGGGTGCGCTCGCGCCAGTTCATCCCGCGCACCGAAGTGCCCGAGGACCTGACCGGCGCGCTGGCCTTCCTGGCCGGCGACGACTCGGCCTTCGTCACCGGCCAGGTGCTGAACGTCGACGGGGGCGGCTTCGGGTTCTGAGCGGCCCGGTGCCCGGCCAGCCCGACAGGGGGCGCGCCACGACGCCGTGGCGCGCCCCCTTTTGCCATGCCGACCTCCAGGCGGATCACCGGGACGGCCCCTCCGTCATTTCGATCGCTGTGTCTGTTTTCGATTGAATTGAAAATGGGTTTCTAAGAGTAAACCCCACTGCGGGGCGGGGACGGTGGACGTATAAACACGGCATTGCACGCGCGTGCAGTTTTTTTCCAGCGTTCTGCACGCGCGTGCAATCGGGTGTCGATCGTCGATCGACCGGCGCCCGAACCCTCTGGATCCGGATCCGCCGCCCCTTCTTGCTCAACCTGATTGACGACATGACTCAAGCCACCCCCCAGGCCGGCCACTTCACGCTGGCCGTGTCCTCCGAAATGGTCTTCCGCGACCTGCCCCCGGTCGAGCGCGTCCGGCGCATCCACGCCCTGGGCTACCAGGTCGAGATCTGGGACTGGACCCGGCACGACATCGCCGCGCTGGCGGCCACCGGCGCTACCTTCTCGTCGATGACCGGCTACATCAGCGGCACGCTGGCCGATGACGCCGGCGCCGACGAGCTGCTGCGCACTGCGGCCCTGTCCATCCCCGTGGCCAAGGACCTGGGCGTGCCGCGCCTGAACCTGCACGGCACGGGTCTGGACGGCAAGGGCCTGCCGGTGCAGCCCTGCGAGGTGCCCACCGGCGCGATGTGGCTCAAGGCCCGCGACACCCTCGACCGCATCGCCGACCTGGGCGAGCGGCACGGCGTGACCTTCATGCTGGAGAACCTGAACCTGCCGGTGGACCACCCGGGCACGCCCTTCGGCCGCGCCGAGGACACGCTGGCCCTGGTCTCGTCGGTCGACCGCCGCAGCCTGGGCCTGAACCTCGACCTCTACCACGCGCAGATCGGCGAGGGCAACCTGATCGAGCTGTGCCGGCGCTGCCTGCCCTGGATCGCCGAGATCCAGGTGGCCGACGTGCCCGGCCGCTGCGAGCCGGGCACCGGCGAGATCCACTACGCCGGCATCGCCCGGGCGCTGACCGCCATGGGCTGGCACGGCACGGTGGGCCTGGAGGCCTTCGCCTCCAGCGACAGCGAGCTGGCCCTGCAGCGCTTCCGCGACGCGTTCACGGTCTGAGCCCGCCCCCGCCCCGCTTCCTCTTCGACCCTCGTTCCTCGAACCTTCCCAAGGATGACCCCATGAGCAGCAGAAAATCCCTCCACATCGCGCTGATCGGCGCCGGCCGCATCGGCTCCTTCCACGCCGAGAGCATCGCCCGCCGCATCCCCAACGCCAGGCTGGTCGCCGTGGCCGATCCGGCCCCCGGCGCCGCCCGCCGCCTGGCCGACACGCTGGACTGCGAGGTCGCGCACACCGACCCGACCGCCCTCTGGTCCGACCCGGACGTGGATGCGGTGCTGATCGCCACGCCGGCACGTTTCCACACCCCGCTGGCCGAAGCCGCGGCCAACGCCGGCAAGCATGTGTTCTGCGAGAAGCCGATGGCGCTGACGATCGCCGAGGCCGACCGCGTGATCGCCGCGGCCGCCGCCAACGGCGTGCAGCTGCAGGTGGGCTTCAACCGCCGCTGGGACCGGGCCTTCGCCGAAGGGCGCGCGGCCATCGACGCGGGCAAGGTGGGCACGCCGCAGCTGCTGCGCTCGCTGACGCGCGACCCGGGCCCGTTCCGGGCCGACCCGGCGAAGATTCCGCTGTGGACCATCTTCTTCGAGACCCTGATCCACGACTTCGACACCCTGCTGTGGCTCAACGCCGGTGCCCGGCCGGTGGAGGTGCATGCGATGGCCGACGCGCTGGTGCGCCCCGACGCCAAGGCGGGCGGCCACCTCGACACCGCCGTGGTGACGATCCGCTTCGACAACGGCGCGCTCGCCGTGGCCGAGGCCAACTTCTGTGCCACCTACGGCTACGACATCCGCGGCGAGGTGTTCGGCTCGGGCGGCATGGTGACCATGGGCGACGTGCAGCGCTCCAGCCTGCGCCTGTTCGATGGGTCGGGCGTTTCCAGCGACACTTGGCGCCTGGACACCCACCACTTCGTGGACGCCTACACCGCCCAGATCCAGCACTTCGTCGACGTGGTGCTGCAGCGTGTGGAGGCCCGCGGACCGACCGGTGCCCATGCCCGCGCGGCCCTGGCGGTGGCGCTGGCCTGCATCGAGTCGGTCAAGCTCGGGCGTTCCGTGGCCCTGTCGGAGGTCGTGTCCCCCTGACAGCCCTCTCTCCTTGAAATCCGTCGTCCTCGCCATGAATCGCAAAGCCACTGCCGCCGATGTCGCCGTCGAAGCCGGGGTGTCCCGCTGGACCGTGACCCGCGCCTTCGCCCCGGGCTCGATCATCTCCGAGAAGAGCCGTGAGCACGTGATGGCCGTGGCCGAGCGCCTGGGCTACCGGCCGAACCTGCTGGCCCGCAGCCTCATGACGAAGACGACCCACCAGATCGCGGTGCTGGTGGACGATTTCTCCAACTTCCACAAGCTGCTGGCGCTCGAGAAGCTGACCGCGGCGCTGCAGGCCGAAGGCCTGGTCGCGATGCTGGTGCACATCGGCCAGCACTTCGACCACGCCCATGCCTTCCTCCACGCCGACCAGCGGCAGGTGGACGCCGTGGTGCTGCTGGGCACCGGCTTTCGCGACGAGACGCTGCAGTCGGCCATCCAGGCCGGCAGCCCGCCGCTGTACGTGCTGGCCCGGGAAAGCACGATCGACGGCATCGCTTCGGTGGCCTGCGACCCCGAGGTGTCGATGCACACGATCGTCGATCACCTGGCGGCCCGCGGCTACCGGCGCCCGGGCTTCATGTCCGGCGCGAAGGCGCTCTCCACCGGGCTGGGCCGGCAGCGCTGCTTCTCCGCGTTCTGGCAGGCGCGTGGGGTGCACGAGGTGCCGGAGCTGGCGGCGGGTGCCTACGACGTCCGTGCCGCGCAGGCCTGCCTGAGGGACTACCTGTCACGGACCCCGGCCGGGGAGCGCATCGACGTGCTGATGTGCGAGAACGATGTCCTGGCGCTGGGGGCCCTCGATGTCGCCCGCGGCGAGTCCGGCTTGCGCGTGCCCGAGGACCTGGCCATCGCCGGTTACGACGGCAGCGACCTGGCCGGACTGTCGCTGCTGGGGCTGACCACCTACGAGCAGCCGATGGACGAGATGGTCGCGGTGCTGGTCGACATGCTGCAGGGCCGGCGTGAGCCCCGCTCCGTCACGCTGACGGGGCGGCTGATCCCGCGGGCCTCCACGGCGGGCCCGGCCCGCTCCGGTCGGCGGCTCGCCGGCGACTGAAACGCACCGGGCGCCACGGCCGTCGGGCTCAGCCCTGCGGCCCGCCGGCCGCCAGCCCCACCACCAGCAGCCGCCCCGAGCCCGGCGCATTGCCCAGCACCTCGCTGGACAGGCCCTCGCGCGCGGTGGGCACGCACAGCAGCGGGGCCTCGGCGGGGCCGCCCAGCGCCACGCCGGTCGGGCAGGGCACCGGCAGGCCGATCACCCGGTCGAGCGAGCCGTCGGGGGCGAAGCGGGCCACGCTCCAGCCGCCCTTGAGCGCGCACCAGGCCCCGCCGTCGGCGTCCAGCGCCAGGCCCAGCAGGCGGCCCGAGCCCTTGGGCACGGTGGCCAGGCGGCGCACCGTGGCGCTGCCCGGCGTCAGCGTGTAGAGCGTGCCGGACTCGGGCGCCACGGCGACGAGGCGGCGCCCGTCGGCCTGCCAGGCCAGCGCGGTGGCCGGCTCGGGCAGGTGCCAGCCATGGGGGCTGCCCTCGTCCCCGGCCAGCGGCGCGAGGCGCCAGCGTTCTCCGTCGGGCACGCAGGCCCAGACCTGGCCCTGGGCGTCGGCGCACACGGCGCTGAAGCGGCGGCGTGGCCAGCCGGCCAGCGCGGTCACGCCGCCGTCGGGGCCGACCTGCCACCAGCCGCCGGACTGGGTGCTGACGAGCACGCCGCCGGCCGTGTCCGCCAGGCCGTGCGCGGTGGCCTGCGGCAGCGGCAGCAGCAGCATCGCGTCGATCGGCGAGTCGAGCGACGCAACCACCCGGTCGGATTCGCGCGGGCCGCCCAGGCCGTCGACCACGTGCACGGCCGGTGCGAGCGTGTCGGCCCACCAGAGCTGGCGGGTGCTGGCGTTCCAGGCCGGATAGGCCCCCCGCAGCGCCCAGCCACCGGGCACGACGTGCACCAGGCTGTCACCCGCCGCGGGTGACGGGGCGGGGCTGCTGCCGAGCTGGGCGCCGATGCGGCGGGCGGCCTGGGCGACCTCGCTGCCCAGCAGCTCCAGCCGCTCCAGCGTCAGCCGGAAGGCCGGGCCGGCCACGCTGATGGCGCCACGCACCTGGCCCTGCGGGTCGACCACCGGCGCGCCCACGCAGCGCACGCCGGGCACGATCTCCTCGTCGTCCAGCGCATAACCGCGGGTGGCGGTCAGGCGCAGCTCGGCCATCAGGCGGCGGCGCTCGGTGATCGATCGGGGCGTGACGGCGGGCAGCGGCAGGTCCTTGACCAGCGCCTCGCGCTCGGCCTCGGGCAGCGCGCTCAGGATGGCCTTGCCCTGGCTGGTGCAGTGCAGCGGCTTGCGCTCGCCCAGCGCCGACGCGGAGCGGTGCGCGTGGGCGCCGTCGCAGCGCTCCAGCGACAGCACCTCGCGGCCGTCGAGCACGGCCAGGTAGGAGGTCTCGCCGGTGAGGTCGCGCAGGCCGCGCAGCTCGAGACCGGCGGCGGCGACGAGGTCGGGCATGGTGTAGGCGGCGCGGGCGTACTCGACGCAGCGAAAGCCCAGGCGGTAGACCCGCCGCAGCGGGTCGCGCCGCACCAGGCCGCGGGCGACCAGCGTGGCCAGCAGCCGGTAGAGCGTGGTGCGTGGCAGCTGCAGGCGCGTGCCGAGCTCGGCCTGGCCCAGGCCCTGGGGGGCGCTGCCGATGGCGTCGAGCACGTCGAGCGCCTTGTCGAGCGCGGCGGTGCCGTCACTGGAAGTCTGAGCCATGAAGAAATATCCCAGCATGTGGAACATGAACTCTAAGGCATGGGGGAGATGCGCTTTGAATCCATTGGGGGCAAGGCTAGCATCGTGAACGACAGGTGTCCCGCATGCTGGTACACATTCTCCACCCCACACCGGCCGTCACGGCACCCCACTCCATGAGCACCCTGCACAGCATCCAAGCCCGCACCGGACAAACTCTGGGCGCCCCGCTCGACGCCTCCACCCCCGCGCAGGTGGACGCCGCCGCCGTGGCCGCCGGCGCCGCCTTCCCCGCCTGGGCGGCCAGCACCGGCGCGCAGCGCGCCACGCTGCTGCGGGCCCTGGCCGATGCGCTCGAAGGCGACCGTGAAGGCCTGGTCGCGCTGGCCGACGAGGAGACCGCGCTCGGACCGGTCCGCCTGAACGGCGAGCTCGACCGCACCACCTTCCAGCTGCGCCGCTTCGCCACCATCGCCGAGACCGGCGTGCCGTTCGCCCTCACCGACGACCCGGCCGTGGCCGGTGCCCCGCCGGTGGGCCACCCGGCCATGGTGCGCCAGCAGGTGCCGCTGGGCCCGGTGGCGATGTTCTCGGCCAGCAACTTCCCGTTCGCCTTCAGCGTGCTGGGCGGTGACACCGCCAGCGCGCTGGCCGCCGGCTGCCCGGTGGTCATCAAGGCGCACAACGGCCACCTGCTGCTGTCCAACCGCGTGTTCGGCCTGATCCAGCAGGTGCTGACCGCACAAGGCCTGCCCGCCGGTCTGGTGGGCATGGTGCAGGGCGGCGGGCGTGACGTGGGCGTGCGCCTGGTGCGCCACCCGGCCATCGCCGCCGGCGCCTTCACCGGCTCCACGCAAGGGGGCGCGGCGCTGCAGGCCGAGGCCAGTGCCCGTCCGCGGCCGATCCCGTTCTATGGCGAGCTGGGTTCGATCAACCCCGTCGTCGCGCTGCCGGCGGTGCTGGCGGCCAAGGGGGCCGACCTGGCCACGCTGATGGCCGGCTCCATCACCCTGGGCTGCGGCCAGTTCTGCACCAGCCCGGGCGTGCTGGTGCTGGTCGACGATCCGGCCAGCGATGCCTTCGTGCAGCAGCTGCAGGCCGCGCTGGCCCCGCTGAACCCGCACCCGATGCTGACGCCGGCGATGCGTGCGGCCTTCGACCGGGGCGTCGAGCACCTGGTGCAGGCCGGCGCGAGCCCGCTGCTGCACGAGCCGACCACGGCCAACGCCCCGCGCCCCTTCCTCGCGCAGGTCGACGCGGCCACCTTCATCGCCAGCGAGGCGCTGCGCGAGGAGGTGTTCGGCCCGTCCCAGGTGATCGTGCGGGCGGCCGACGTGGCCCAGGCGGTGCAGGTGCTGGAGGCCGTGGGGGGCAGCCTGACGGTGACGCTGTGGGGTGCCGAGACCGAGAGCGACGAGGCCCGTGCGCTGGTGCGCGCCGCGATGAACATCGCCGGGCGCGTGCTGTTCGCCGGCGTGCCCACGGGCGTGGCCGTCACCGCCGCGCAGCAGCACGGCGGCCCGTGGCCGTCGAGCACCCAGCCGATGACCACCTCGGTGGGCGACGCCGCGCTGACCCGTTTCCTGCGTCCGGTGGCGCTGCAGGACGCTCCGGCCTGGCTGACGGCCCGCGCCGGCCGGCCGGTCTGAGCCCGGCACGTCGCGGCTGGCGTGGCCTGCGCCTCCTGCCCCTGCGGGTAGAGTCGCTGTCCTCGCCATTCCCGCGCCCCGCCGTGCCATGACCCGATTGCAGACCGAGTTCCGCCGCCTCTACCTCCCCCGTGCGACGGCGGCCGCCGTGACCGATCCGGACCAGGACGGGCTGATCGATGGCCAGGGCGAGGTGCGTGCCCTGGTGCTGGAGCTGGCCCGCCCGGCGGACTGGGAACTGCTCTCGCGGGTCTGGAAAGGCGTGCAGACCGACCTGGACCTGCCGGCCCCCGCGATCGCCGTGTCCGGCACCGACGGGCTGCAGCTCTGGTTCTCGCTGAGCGAGCCGCCGGGCCTGGCGCCAGCCCTCGCCTTCCTGGACGCCCTGCGCTGCCGCTACCTGCCCGAGGTGGCCGCGCCGCGGGTGCGCCTGCTGCCCGAGGTCGATGCGGCGGGGATGCCGGTCCGGCACGCCCGGCCGGTCCCGGCGCTCGACGAGCGCACCGGCAACTGGTCGGCCTTCGTCGCGCCGGACCTCGCACCGCTCTTCGCCGAGACCCCCTGGCTCGACCTGCCCCCGGGCGACGACGGCCAGGCCAGCCTGCTGGGCCGGCTGGCCAGCATCGACCCGCCCGCCTTCGCGGCCGCCCTGGCGCGGCTGCAGCCGTCCGCCCCACCGGCCCCTGCCGTCCACCCGATCCCGGCTCCGGTTGACCCCGACCCGGCACCGACGTCGCGGCCCCCTGGCGCCGCACCGTCGGAGCCCGAGCGTTTCCTGCTGGCCGTCATGAACGACGAGACCGTGCCCCTGGCGCTGCGCATCGAAGCGGCCCGGGCGCTGCTGCCGCGACGCGCCGATCGGTGAGGCGGGGGGCGGCTCGGCGGCCGCGGCGGCGGGACAAGAACGGAAACCGTCGAACTGCCGTCGCTCAGCCGCCCTGCCCCGCCTTCCAGGCGCGCCAGCCGCCGTGCGCGGTGATGTCGGTGGCCCCCGCCAGTCCCGAGGCCTCGCAGATGAAGCCGCAGACCTCGCTGCCGTCGGCCAGCAGCGTGCGGCCGATGCCCAGCGGCGCGGGGATGGCGGCGACGAAGCTGCCGAACCGGCTGGCGGGCAGCTCCCACACCTCGACCTCGATGGCCGTGCCGCCGGGCTCGCCTTCGGCCACGCGCATCAGGCCCGGGCGCCTGCCGTCGGCCAGTGCATGCAGGCGGTAGACCGGTGCGGTGCGCGTGGTGGCCACCAGGCGTGCACCGCGGCTGGTGAGCTGCGGGTTCAGCGGCATGCCGCTGAGGTGGGCGCCGCAGACGGCCACGCGCACCTGACCGCTGGCCTGGGCCGCAGCGGGTTCCGGCGCGGCGCAGGGCAAGGGCAATCCGGTGGCGCCCAGCGTGGCGGCCAGGCCGCTGAGCTGCGCCTGCCAGCGTGCGGCCAGGTGCAGCAGTGGCACGTCCTGGTGGGCGGGCGCGAAGAGCGTGATGCCGAAGGGGTTGGCGCCCGCGCCCAGCGAGCCATCCACCCGCGCCGCGGGCACGGCCACCGCGCTGTAGTCGAGCAGGTTCATGAAGTTGGTGTACCCGCCCAGCTCGCTGTTGCGCAGGATGGGCTCGGCGAGCATCGCCTCGATGCTGGGGTGGCCCGGCGCGGTGGGGGCCAGCACCGCATCGACCTGCGGCCACAGCAGGTCATCGCAGCGGCGCTTGAGCGCCTTGAGCCGGTACATCGCGGCAAAGGCATCGGCCGCCAGCGGCTGGGCGCCGCCGAGCGTGATCTCGCGCGTGACCGGAAACAGCGCCTCGGGCTGGGCGTCGATGAAGCCGCGGATCGCCTGGTAGCGCTCGGCCACCCAGGGGCCTTCGTAGAGCAGGCGGGCGGTCTCCAGCAGCGGCTCGAAGTCGATCTCGACCAGTTCCGCGCCCAAGCTCACGGCATGCGCCACCGCGGCCTCGAAACCCGCTGCCCAGGCCGGGTCGGTGAACCGGCGCTGCGCCGGCAGCGGCACGCCCAGGCGCAGCGTGGCGCTGCGGCCGAAGTCGAAGCCGTGCGGCTCGGCGGCTCGGCTGTAGGGGTCCAGGGCGTCAAAACCTTCGGCCGCGGCCAGCACACGTCCGGCGTCTTGCGCGGTCAGCGCAAAGATCGACACCACGTCCAACGAGCGGCAGGCAGGCACCACGCCGTGGGTGGACAGACGGCCCAGGCTGGGCTTGAGGCCGACGAGCTGGTTGAACGCCGCCGGCACGCGGCCCGAGCCGGCCGTGTCGGTGCCCAGCGAAAAACTCACCTGCCCCAGCGCCACGCTGACCGATGAGCCCGCGCTCGATCCGCCCGACACCAGGCGCGGATCGAAGGCATTCTGGCAAGCGCCAAACGGCGAGCGCGTGCCGTTCAGCCCGGTGGCGAACTGATCGAGGTTGGTCTTGCCGATGGGGATGGCACCGGCATCCATGAGCTTCTGCACCACGGTGGCGCTGGCCTCGGGGGTGTAGGCAAAGGCGGGGCACGCGGCGGTGGTGGGCACGCCGGCCAGGTCGATGTTGTCCTTGATGGCGAAGGGCACGCCGTAGAGCGGCAGGCTGGCTGCATCGGCACGCGCCATCAGCGCGCGGGCGTCGGCACGCAAGGCCTCGGCGTCGCGGCGGTGGATCCAGGCGTGGTGCGGGTCGGCGGCGGTGGCGTCGATCACCTGCTCGATCACGTCGAGCGGGCTGTGCGTGCCGGCGGCGTAGGCGCTGCGCAGCGTGTGGAGGTCGAGGGAGATCTTGGCGGGGGTGCTCATGGCGGGTTCGCTCTCGTTCGGATGCCGGGGATCGGTGTTCACCAGGTCACTGCGGCGGGTGGGGTGTGGGGGGAGCGGTGCCGAGGCCGCGGGCGGGCTGGCCACCTCCGTGTCCCCCGCCCGCAGTCCTGCGGACTGCGGGCTCCTCCTTCACCTGCGGTGGCCGGCCCGCCCGCGGCCTCGGCAATGCCATCGTCGTGGCGTGCGTCGGTTTGGACTGCGGTGGCTGGACTGGGTGTGGCCTTGGCAACGCCCTCGTGGCGGAATGCGTTTTCGGATCCGTCACCGCGGTGGCAGGCAGGGGGACAGGGGGCTTTGCAGAGCGAAGCAGAGGAGGAGACGACGGCCGCAGGCCCCCAACCGAATGACGCCGAAGCGCTTGCATCACAGCCCCTCGCTCAACACCACCACGTTCTGCCCGGCGCTGACGGCGGCGCCTTCGCGGCAGCCCAGGCTGAGCACGCGACCGGCGATGGGCGCCACCACGGCGAACTCGGTTTTCATCGATTCAACGATGACCAAGGTGTCGCCCGGCTGCACGGCCTGGCCGGGCTCGATCAGCACGCGCCAGACGCTGCCCGGCACCTGCGTGGCCACCGCCCGGGCGCCTTCGGGCACGGCGTCGTCCGCTGGGGCCGGTGGTGCATCGGCCTCGCCCACGTACTCGGCCTGGCCGGCGGCGCGCCAACGCTCGCGCTCCTCGGCAAAGGCCAGTCTTTGGCTGGCGCGGAAGGCGGCGATGCCCTCGGCTTCGGTGTCGAGGAAGTGTTGGTAGGCCTGCAGCGAGAACGTGCCCGGCTCGGTGCGCAGCGTGTGGCGGCCGGCGGGGAAGTCGCGGCGGATCTGCGCCAATTCATCGGGGCTGACCGGGTAGAAGCGGATCTGGTCGAAGAAGCGCAGCAGCCAGGGTTTGCCGGGTTCGAAGTCCCCGGCGGGCTCGCCGGTCAACGGGTCCACGCCACCGCGTGCGTCGCCCCAGCGGTTCCACATCTGCAGCGTGCGGCCGACGAACTGGTAGCCGCCCGGGCCTTCCATGCCGTAGACACAGAGGTAGGCGCCGCCGATGCCGACCGCGTTTTCGGGCGTCCAGGTGCGGGCCGGGTTGTACTTGGTGGTGACCAGGCGGTGGCGCGGGTCCAGCGGCGTGGCCACGGGCGCACCCAGGTACACGTCACCCAGGCCCATCACCAGGTAGCTGGCGTCAAACACCGTGCGGTGCACGGCGTCGATGTCGGGCAGGCCGTTGATGCGGCGGATGAACTCGATGTTGCTGGGGCACCAGGGCGCGTCGGGCCGCACCGATTGCATGTACTTCTCGATCGCCAGCCGCGTGCTCGCGTCGTCCCAGGACAGCGGCAGCCACACGGTGCGCGAGGGCACGCTGAGCTGCTCGGTGGGGCCGAGCGCCTCGTCGGCGGCGGTGAGTGCGGCCAGCAGCGCCTCGCGGCTGACCTGCGCCGGTTCGTAGTGCAATTGCAGCGAGCGGATGCCCGGGGTGAGGTCGGTGATGCCGGGCAGCTGGCCGGCGGCTTGCGCGGCCTGCAGCGCCTGCATCAGCGCGTGCACCCGCAGGCGCAGCGCGATGTCCAGCACCAGCTCGCCCAGCTCCACCAGCAGGTAGCGGTCGCCGGCCTGGCGCACCACCATGGCCGGGCGGCCGGGCGCGGCCGGGCGCTGCAGCAGGCGCGGGTCGGTCAGCACCGGGGCGCTGGGCCACGTGCCCGCAGCGGGCGCTTGCAAGGCGTTCACCTGCGCTTCTTGCTCGGCCTGCAGGGCCAGCGCGGCGTCGTGCGAGATGGCGTGGAAGCGCACGGTGTCGCCCGGTTTCAGCTGGCCGAGCTTCCAGCGCTCGGCGGCCACCACCACGGCGGGGCAGACGAAACCGCCCAGGCTCGGGCCGTCCGGGCCGAGGATCACCGGCATGTCGCCGGTGAAGTCGATGGCGCCGATGGCGTAGGCGTTGTCGTGGATGTTGGACGGGTGCAGGCCGGCCTCGCCGCCGTCATGGCGCGCCCACTGCGGCTTGGGGCCGATCAGGCGCACGCCGGTGCGGCTGGAGTTGTAGTGCACCTGCCAGTCGGTGGCAAAGAAGGTGGCCACATCGGGGTCGGTGAAAAAGTCCGGCGCGCCGTGCGGGCCGTAGAGCACACCGATCTGCCACTCGGTGTGCAGCACCGGCGCCACGCCCGCGGGCAGCGGCGCGGCCTCGGGCAGGGCCACGGCCTGCGTGCCCACATGCAGCAGATCCCCCGCGCGCAGCGTGCGCCCGCCGTGGCCGCCAAACTGGCCGAGCGTGAAGGTGGCGGCGCTGCCCAGGTAGAGCGGCACGTCGAAGCCGCCACGCACCGCCAGCGTGGCACGCAGGCCGGCGCCTCGCACAGCGCCGAGGCGCAGCACCGTACCTGCGGGCACGGCCACGGCCTGGTTCAGCGGCAGTGGCGTCACCGTGCCATCGGCCCGCTCCAGCGTGGCGTTCAAGGCCGCGCCCACCAGCGCCACCAGGGTGTCGGCATGGGCGCGCAGCGTGGGGCCACTGAGCGTGATTTCGAGCGCGGGCGCCGCACTGGCATTGCCCACCAGGCGGTTGGCCAGCCGGTGGCTCAGGTCGTCCATCGGGCCGCTGGGAGGCACGCCCACGTCCCAGTGGTGCAGGCGGCCGGGCCAGTCCTGCACGCTGGTCTGCACCCCCGGCTCCAGCACCTCCAGCGCCAGCGGCGCGTAGGCGAACTCGCCCAAGCTGCGCGTGACCAGGCGGCCGGCCACAAACGTGCTCTCGGCCGACAGCGCGCGCAGGTAGCGCAGATTGGTCTCGATGCCGGCCAGGCGCGTGTGTGCCAGCGCCTGCTGCAGCTTGGCCACGGCCTCGGCGCGGTCCCGGCCGGTGACGATCAGCTTGGCGATCATCGGGTCGTAGTGCGGCGGCACCTCGCTGCCGCGCGTCACCCAGGTCTCGATGCGCGTATCGGCCGGGAACACCACCTCGGTCAGCAGGCCCGCGCAGGGCTGGAACTGGCGCGCTGGGTCTTCGGCATAGAGGCGCACTTGAATGGAGGCACCCTGCGGTTCGGGCACGTCGAGCGCCCACGCATCACCCCGCGCCAGCTTCACCATCCAGGCCACCAGGTCGATGCCGGTGACCTGCTCGGTCACGCCGTGCTCCACCTGCAGCCGGGTGTTCACTTCCAGGAAGTAGAAGGCGCCGGTGTCGGCATCGAGCACGTACTCCACCGTGCCGGCGGAGCGATAGTTGACCGCGCGGCCCAGGCGCAGCGCCGAGTCGATCAGCGCAGCGCGGGTGTGTGCGGTCAGGTGCGGCGCCGGGGTTTCTTCGACCACTTTCTGGTTGCGGCGCTGGGCCGAACAATCGCGCTCGCCCAGGGCCACCACCTCGCCGCGCCCGTCGCCAAACAGCTGCACCTCGATGTGCCGCGCGCGCTCGACGAACTTCTCGACGAACAAGCCCGCGTCTTTGAAATTGGCGCGCGCCAGCCGCGCCACGGCGTCAAACGCGGGCGCCATCTCGGCCGCGCTGCGAATCAGCCGCATGCCGATGCCTCCGCCACCGGCCGTGCTCTTGAGCATCACCGGGTAGCCGATGCGCTGGGCTTCGCGCTCTGCTTCGGCCAGGTCGGCCAGCAGGCCACTGCCGGGCAGCAGCGGCACGCCATGCGCCACCGCCAGCTCGCGTGCGGTGTGCTTCAAACCAAAGGCGCGCATCTGCGCGGGCGTGGGGCCGATGAAGGCGATGCCGGCGGCTTCGCAGGCGTCGGCAAAACCAGGGTTCTCCGACAAGAAGCCATAGCCGGGGTGGATGGCGCCGGCACCGGTCTGCTGCGCCGCGGCCAGGATGGCTTCGGTGTTCAAGTAACTCTGTGCGGCCGGCGCGGGGCCGATGCACACGGCCACATCGGCCTGCGCCACGTGGGCCGAATCGGCATCGGCCTCGGAATGGACGGCCACCGACTTCAGGCCCAGGGCCTTCAGGCTGCGGATCACGCGGCAGGCGATGGCGCCGCGGTTGGCGATCAGGACGGTGTCGAAACCAGGAAGGGGTGCAGCGGACATGGCGGAGTGACCTCAGGCCAGGCAGCGGGTCGTCCCGCCAGAGAAAGAAGACGGCGCGTGAGTCGTCCCGCGCGCCAGCCCGGAAGCGGGCTCGGAAGGCGTGAATGCTCCGGTGTGGCTGAGCGGACCGTCCAGAGCGCCGCCATCCAGGCACGGCGCGGGCCACGACGCGCATCTGCAACGCCGAGGGTGGTGTTCTGGGTGGAATGAGCGGCCAGGCCGGGTTCGTTCACAACGCTTCAGCTCCAGATCAGGAACTCAACCGGCGTGGGCTCGTAGGCATTGCAGGGGTTGTTGAGCTGCGGGCAGTTGGAGACCAGCATGTAGAGGTCCATCTCGGCGCGCAGCTCCACGTACTTGCCGGGGCCGCTGACCCCGTCGGCAAAGGTGAGTTGGCCATCGGCGGTGACGGGCACGTTCATGAAGAAGTTGATGTTGGGCACCAGGTCGCGCTGGCCCAGGCCCACGTCGGCCTGCTGCAGCGCGAGCAGGTAGTTGTCGCGGCAGCTGTGCATGAACTTCTTCTGCAGCGCGTAGCGCACGGTGTTGCTCTCGGCCGCGCAGGCGCCGCCCAGGGTGTCGTGGCGGCCGCAGGTGTCGGCCACGATCTCCAGCATCGGCCGGCCCAGGTTGCTCATCAGCACCGAGCCGGTGGTGAGGTAGATGCCGCCTTGGCGCAGCAGCGTGTCGGTGGCGCTGTAGTGCTCGCTGGCGTCGTGGCGGGCGTAGAAGATCACGTCGACGGCCTGGTTGCCTTCGAGGTCGACGATGCGCAGCGTCTGGCCCTGCCGGATCTCGGTGAACCAGGGCTCACCGGCGGGTTGGCGGTGGCGCCGCGTGGCGGCCTCGGGCTGCAGGGTGCTCTCGTGGAGGCGGATGGCGGTGGCGGTGGGGGTCACGGTGGCGGTGCTCATGGCGTGGGAACTCAGCTGAGCGCAAAGGTGTCGCTGTTGTGCAGCGCGCGTGCGCACTCGGGGCGGAAGCGGCGGCACAGGTCGTCGGCCGGCGCCGGGCCGCAGCGCCAGGCGGCCACGCCCACCTTGCCGGGCGCGTAACCGGGGCGTGGGTCCAGCGGGTGCGGCGCGGTGCTGATGGCGACGATCACGTCCATGTCCATGCGCAGCTCCACCATCGTGCCCTTCACCGCGCGCTCGGCGTCGAACTGGAAACGCCCCTCGGCGTCGACCGCCACCTTGCTGAACAGGTTGACCGGCGCGATCTGGTCGCGCGCCGTCAGGCCGTGCTTGGCGGTCTCGATCAGCAGGCCGTCGCGGCCGCTGCGCTGCATCGCGTTGCGGTGTTGCTCGTAGCGGCGTTCGCCGTACTTGGCCTCCATCGTCGGCGTGTCGAGCAGCGCGCCCAGCGGGTCGTGCCAGCCCAGCGTGTCGTGCGTGAACGAGGCCATGCTGCGGCCGTTCTCGCTCATCAGCACATGGCCGGCGCGGTAGTGCGCGGTGTGCTGGGCCTTGAGGCTGTCGGGCATGTTGTAGCGCTCCAGCGTGTGGTGCGCGGCGTAGAGCACCAGCGACACGTTGGCGCGCTCGTCCAGCGCCACGAAGCGCAGCGCCGTGCCGCGCGACAGGCGCCAGCTCCAGTGCGCGCCGCCGGGCAGGGTCTCGCTCCACAGCACCTGGTCCGCGGACAGCTCGGGGGCGAAGCGCCGCCAGTGGGCGACGGCGTCCACCGGGGCGCTCATGGGCGGGTTGTCGAGGGTGTGTTCGGGGTGGTGCAGGCTCATGTTGAGGTCTTTCGTCTGCGGGGTGTGAGGCGGGCTGCTCAGGTGGCGGCGCTCAGCGGGGGTCGATCTGCGTGTCGACCGTGCCCTGCGAGAGCTTGCGCAGCAGCTCGATGTCGGTCTTCATGCCGGAGGTTTCGCGGATGCGTTCCAGGATGTCGCGCTTGAGCGCGATGAACTCGGGCGCCAGCTTCATGTCCTGCGTGCGCCCGGCGGGCAGCGGCACCTCGTAGACGGTGTCGATGCGGCCCGGGCGCGGCGCCATCAGCACGATGCGCTGGCCGAGGTAGATGGCCTCTTCCACGTCGTGGGTGACGAAGACGATGGTGCTGCGCTCCAGCCGGTGCACGTGCAGGATCAGGTCGTGCATGACCTCGCGCGTCTGCGCGTCGAGCGCGCCGAAGGGCTCGTCCATCAGCAGCATCTGCGGCTGGCCCATCAGCGCGCGGGCGATCGCCACACGCTGCTGCATGCCACCCGAGAGCTGGTTGGGATAGGACCTGGCCGAGGCCGTCAGCCCCATCAGCCGCAGCAGCGCGTCGGCGCGGCCGGAGGCGGCCTCGACATCGGCGCTGGTGCGATCGCGGGTGTGCACGCCCAGCTGGCGGCAGAAGCGGATGTTGTCGAGCACGTTCAGCCAGGGGTAGAGGCTGTAGTGCTGGAACACCATGGCGCGGTCCTGCCCCGGGCCGGTGATGGGCACACCGTCCACCTTGACGGCGCCGCGGCTGTGCGACTCCAGGCCGGCGATGGTGCGCAAGAGCGTGGACTTGCCGCAGCCCGAGGCGCCGACGAAGGTGACGAACTCATGGGGTCGGATGTCGAGGTCGACGTTCTCCAGCGCGGTGACGGCCTTGGCGCCTTCACCGAAGAACTTCCAGACGCCTTCGCAGGCGATGCGGGCCGGGACGGCAGGGTGTGCAGTGCTCATGGGGGCGCTCAGCTGCGGGCGGACAGCCAGGGGAAGGCCTTGCGGTGCGCGAGGCGGAACAGCTGGTCGATGGCCAGGCCGATGAAGCCGATCAGCAGGATGCCGGCGAAGATCTTGTCGGTCTGCAGGAAACGCTGGGCCTTCAGGATCGAGAAGCCCAGGCCCGAGTTGGCGGCCACCAGTTCGGCCACCACCAGGTAGGTCCAGGCCCAGCCCATGGTGATGCGCAGGGTGTCGAGCAGCGCCGGCTTGGCCGAGGGCAGGATCACCTTCTCGACCACTTCCTGGGTGCTGGCGCCCAGGGTCTGGGCGGCCTCGATCTGGGCCATCGGCACGCGCCGCACATCCTCGGCCACCATCAGCACCATCTGGAAGAAGGTGCCGATGAAGATGATCGCGATCCTGGCGCTCTCGTCGATGCCCACCCACAGCATCACCAGCGGGATGAAGGCCACCGCCGGCATGTAGCGGATGAAGTCGGTCAGCGGCTCCAGCAGCGCCTGCACCGCGCGCCAGCTGCCGATGCACAGGCCCAGCGGCAGCGCGATGACGGCCGACAGCGCCCAGCCCGCCACCACGCGCCAGGTGCTGATGACGATGTCGCCGAGCAGGTCGTCGTCACGCCACCAGCTGCCCAGGCGCTCCAGCACCTTGCCCGGCCCGGGCAGGAATACCGGGTCCACGATCTGTGACGCCGACAGCAGCGTCCAGCCCAGCAAGGGCAGCAGCAGGCCCAGCGCTGCCAGCACCCAATAGGCGCTGGTGGGAATGGCCTGACGGGGAGAGGTCCAGCTCATCGGTTGAGGCTCCGGATCGTGACGGTGGCTCGGTGTGTGACCCAGCGGCAGCCGCGGAACCGGCTGCGCCCCCTGGGGGCGGCGCAGCCGCTTCGGGAGGGTCATTTCAGTGCATCAGCCAGCAGCGAGGCGTCGATGCCCTTGGCCGCGTCGGGCGTGCCCTCGATCAGCTTGTGCTCCTTCAGGAAGCCCAGCACCTTGGGCGTCACGCCCACGAGCGATGTGGCTTGTGTGGGGTCGAGCGCGGCCTTGTTGGCGGCGGCGTCAAAGAACCTGGTGCCGGGCATGAACACCTGGTAGTCGTCGGCCTTCATGCTCACCACCTTGGCCATGATCTTGGCGGCTTCGGCGGGCTGCTCGCGGATGAACTTCTCGGTGTCGAACCAGGCCTTGATCATGCCGACCAGGTCCTTGCGCTTGCTGGCAATTGCTTTTTCTTGCGCCACCAGCAGGTCGGGCACCAGGCCGGGCATGTCCTTGGACGTGAACAGCGCGCGGCCCTTGCCGCTGCGGGTGATCTGGTCGATCCAGGGGTTCCACACCACGGCGGCGTCCACCTTGCCACCCAGGAAGGCGGCGGCCGCGTCACCGGCGGCGAGGTTGACGATCTTCACGTCGCTGGGCTTGAGGCCATTGGCCGCCAGCGCATTGGCGAGCACGAAGTGCGAGATGCTGTACTGCTCCAGCGCCACCTGCTTGCCCTTCAGCTCGGCAAACGATTTGATCTTGGGCGAGACCAGCAGCGCGTCGTTGCCGGCGGAGTTGTCGTTGACCAGGATGGTCTTCAACTTGATGCCCTTGGCGAGCGGGCCCAGGGTGTCGGACCAGGTCTGCGAATTGGCATCGAGCTGGCCGGCCGACAGCGCCGAGACCGAGTCGGTGTAGTTGGCGAACCAGACCAGCTTGACGTCGGCGCCGTGCTTCTTGAAGTAGCCCTTCTGCTCGGCCACGTACCAGGCCACCCAGCCCGGCCAGTCGGAGACGCCGACCTTGACCTCGGCCATCGCCGGTGCGCTGGCGCCGAGTGCGCTGGCGAACACGGCCAGGGCGCCGAGCTGCGCGGCCAGGCGCGAGCGCCAGCCCGCACCAGAGGAAGAACGAGGGGCGGTCTTGCGCGAGGTGATTGGTTCAGACATCCAGGGCTCCATCGGGTCGGTCAACAGAAAACGCGGCGAGAGACAGCACCTCACAACGAAGTGGTTCTCCCGGGCTTTTGTCCCGCCGTGGAGCCTGACCACCGTCCAGGCACTGATCTGCCGATCGACGCCCTGGGTGATTGAGGCCGGTTGCTCTCGGACCAGCACGCATTGCCTTGCAAGGACAAGCGCCGGAACCCTAGCGACCCTTCGCTGAGCGATGTGGCATCGCTTTCGCCCGGACATTCAAGCAAGCACCGGGCCAGATGACGTCTGGACGCAGTGCCCTCCGGGGCTCGTGCGGTGTGGCACCCCGCATGCACCACGGACCTGCCGGTCCGCGGCCCGGGATGACGCCGAAATGGTGCGATCCCGGATGCCCGGCCCCCAGCCTGGGGCGTGCCTCACTCCACCGGCGAGACCAGCCGGCCGGTCTGGAAGAAGGCATCGAGGTTGTCCAGCACCCGCACGGCCATCGCCAGCCGGGTCTCTTCCGTCGCGCTGGCGACGTGGGGCAGCAGCACGGTGCGGGGTGCGGCGCGCATGGCCTCGGAGATGCGCGGTTCGTTCTCGAACACGTCGAGCCCGGCCCCCGCGATGCGTCCGGCCTGCAGCGCCTCGAGCAGTGCCGCCTCGTCGACCACGCTGCCCCGGGCCACGTTGATCAGGAAGCCGCGCGGCCCCAGCGCCTCGAGCACCTCGGCGTTGATCAGGTGGCGGGTCCCGTCGCCGCCGGCGGTGATGACCACCAGGTAGTCGCTGTTGCGGGCCAGCGCGCGCAGGTCGGGCTCGTGGCGCCAGGGCACGTCGGCCACGGCGCGGCGGCTGTGGTAGGCCACCGCCATGTCGAAGCCGCTGGCGCGCCGCGCGACCACCTGGCCGATGCGGCCCAGGCCGACGATGCCCAGCCGGGCGCCGCTGATGCGCCGGCCGAGCGGAAAGCGGTTCAGCCCGTCCTCGGCCCACCGGCCCGAGCGCACGTAGGCGTCACCCTCGACCACCCGCCGGGCCAGCGCCATCAGCAGGGCCCAGGCGGCATCGGCCACGCAGTCGTTGAGCACGTCGCTGGTGGTGGCCAGCGCGACGCCCCTGGCCTTCAGCGCGGCCACGGGAATGCGGTCCAGCCCCACGCCGTAGCTCGACACCACGCGCAGCCGGGGCAGCAGCGGCAGCAGGTCGGCGGAAAAGCCCAGGCCGGCGGACGACACGATGCCGTCGAAGCGTGCGCCTTCGGCCTGCAGCCAGGCGATCGGGTCGTCGTGGTCGAGCAGGCGCTCGACGTGGTAGCGCGCCTGCAGCGGTTGCTCCAGCAGCGGCACGAGGGCGCCGGTCTGCAGCAGGCAGGGGGTCGGGGGCGGGTTCATTCAGGCTCCAGGGGTCAAGGAAACGGGGGATGGGGGCCGCGGCCCGTCGCCCTGGCCTGGTGCTCCGCGGCTCAGGCCAGCCCGGTCTCGGCGCGGCGGCGGCGCTCGCGGCTGTTCACCAGGTGGGTGCGCATGGCGGCCCGGGCGGCGTCGGGGTCCTGGGCGACGATGGCGTCGAAGATGCTCTCGTGTTCGCTGTTGATGCGGCGCAGGTAGAGGCGCCCTTCTTCGTTGAGCGCCTCGCCGGGCTCCAGGCGCGCCCGCGGGATGATGGTGCGCCCGAGCGTGCCCATCAGCTCGGTGAAGTGGCTGTTCTGCGTGGCCCGAGCGATCTCCAGGTGGAACTGGAAGTCCGAGCCCACCGCGCTGCGGCCGTCCTCCTGGGCCTGGACCAGGTCGTCGAGCGCCTGCCGCAGCGCCGCGATGTTGGCCTCGCTGCGGCGCGAGGCGGCCAGCGCGGCCGCCTCGGTCTCCAGGCCGATGCGCAGCTCCAGCACCGCGACCACGTCCCTCAGCGTGCCCAGCTGCTCGGGCGTGATGCGAAAGCCCGGCGTCTCGCCCAGGCTGCGCACGAAGGTGCCGATGCCGTGGCGGGTCTCGACCAGTCCGCCCGCCTGCAGCTGCGAGAGCGCCTCGCGCACCACCGTGCGGCTGACGCCGAACTCGCCCATGATCGCGGCCTCGGTGGGCAGCTTGTCTCCCACGGCCAGCTTGCCGTTGCGGATGCGCTCGCCCAGCGAGGCCACCAGGTCCAGGGCCAGGCTGCGGGGTCGGCGTCGAAGAGGCGTGTCAGTGGTCATGTCGGGTGTCGGGTCGAACCGGCTGCAGCGGCCTCGGGCCGAGGCGCTGGCTGGGGCCGGTCGTGGTCGGAGCACAGTTTGCAGGATGCGGCGCGATTGTCCACGCCCTGCCGGTGCGCCGGTCCATGCCGGCATCCGCATGGACCTCACGTCGCCCCGTGGGCCTCCACGTGAAGGGCGTAGACCGAATGGCAGCTCGCCATGTAGAGGCGGTTGTTCTTCGGGCCGCCGAAGCACAGGTTGGCGCAGCGCTCGGGCAGGCGGATGTGGGCCAGGGCCTTGCCCTGCGGGTTGAACACCATCACGCCGTCGAGGTCCTCGGGCTTGCCCTTGAGCGCGTAGACCTTGCGGCCGCCCGCCTCGACCGGCTCGGCCTGCAGCGCACCGTTGCTGCCCCAGCCGCACCAGAGGTTGCCGTCACGATCGACCTTGAAGCCGTCGAGTGCCCCGTGGTCGGCGGCGTCGATCAGCTTGCTGCGCGCGCCCACCGTGCCGTCGGCATTCACGTCGTAGGCCCAGATGCTGCGGTTGGGCGTGCCTTTCCACTCGACCACGTAGAGCTTCTTCTCGTCGGGAGAGAAGGCCAGGCCGTTGGGATTGACGATGTCGGTGATCACGGCGCTCAGCTGGCCGTCCGGCGCGATGCGGTAGACGTTGGTCGTGGCCTGTTCCGGTCGCGCCTTGAATCCCTCCCACTCGCCGTTGATGCCGAACAGCGGGTCGGTGAACCAGATGCTGTCGTCGGATTTCACGACGATGTCGTTGGGCGCATTGAGCTTCTTGCCCTGATAGCTGTCGGCCAGCACGGTGATGCGACCGTTCGCCTCGGTGCGGGTGACGCGGCGGGTGACCGAGTGCTCGCAGGTCAGCAGGCGACCCTGGCGGTCCCGGGTGTTGCCGTTGGCCCAGTTCGACGGCTGGCGGAAGACGGAGACGCTGCCATCCTTCTCGCTGTACTTCATGATCCGGTTGTTCGGGATGTCGCTGAACAGCAGGTGGCCGGGGCCGCCCGCCTCGCCGGGGAAATAGGCCGGCCCTTCCGCCCAGCGCATGCCGGTGGCGACCTGCTCGATGCTGCTGCTGTAGATGCGGTATTTCGCGAAGCTCGGGTCGAGGATCTGCACCGCCGGGTCGGGGTAGCGGGCGTTGGGCGTGAAGCCGATGGACTGTGCCAGGGCGCTGCCCCCCAGCGCGCTCAGGCCGGTGGCTGCGGCGGCCTTGAGGAAGTCGCGGCGGGCGGGGATCTTGTCGTCGTGCATGCGGGTTCTCCTGTCTCCATGAGCGGGAAGGTGCGGGTGCGTCACCGGCCGGGTCTGATGCGCCCGTTGCCGGCAGCTGCCCTGGCGGGGCTCAGTCGAGCTTGATGTCGGCCTTCTTGACCACGGCGGCCCACTTGAGGCGCTCGCGCTCGAAGAACTGCGCGAACTCGGGCGGGGGCATGGTGTAGACCTCGGCGCCCTGGGCGGTCAGGCGGGCACGCACCTCGGGCGAGCGGATGATGCGCGTCAGCTCGGCCGACAGGCGGGCCACCACCGCCGGCGGGGTGCCGTTGGGCACCAGCACGCCTTGCCAGGTGCCCGACTCGAACCCCTTGATGCCCTGCTCGGCGATCGTCGGCACGTGGGCCAGCAGTGGCACCCGGGTGGCTCGCGAGACGCCCAGCACCTTCAGCTTGCCCGACTGCACATGGGCCAGCGTGGCCAGCATGCCGTTCATCAGCACCTGGGTCTGGCCGCCGATGGTGTCCTGGATGGCCTGCGAGCCGCCCTTGTAGGGGATGTAGTTCCAGGTCGCGCCGCTGCCGGCCTCCACGGCCACGCCGGCCAGGTGCGGGGCGCTGCCGATGGCGGTGACGGCGAAGTTCAGCGGCGTGGTCTTCGACAGCGCTGCCAGTTCCTTGAGGTTGTTGGCGGGCACCGAGGGGTGCACCACCAGCAGGTGGGGCGAGTAGGCCAGCATGCCCACGCCCCGCAGGTCCTTGCCCGGGTCGAAGCTGAGCTTGGTGTAGACCGACGAGGTGATGGCCAGCGCGCCGACGTCGCACAGCAGCAGGGTGTAGCCGTCGGCCGGCGACTTGGCCACCAGCTCGGTGCCGGTGTTGCCGTTGGCCCCCGGCTTGTTCTCGACCACCACCGGCTGCTGCAGCGCCTCCGACAGCGGCTGGCTGATGACCCGGGCGATGATGTCCGACGAGCCGCCCGGCGTGTAGGGCACGACGATGCGGATCGGCTTGGCCGGCCAGGCCTGGGCGATCGCGCCCTGGGTGACGCCCAGCGCCCCGAGGGCCAGGGCACTGAGGAACAAGCGGCGGGCGGATCGGTTCATGGTCGAGGTCTCCTGGTGGTGAGGGTCTGGCGGGGGGCCGCCGTGGCCGTGGGCTTCAGCGGTCCAGCGCAGGCCGCTTGGGATCGAAGCGCCAGCCCGGGATCAGGTACTGCATGGCCATCGCGTCGTCGCGCGCGCCCAGGCCGTGCTGCAGGTAGAGCTGGTGCGCCTTCTCGACCTCGACCATGTCGAGCTCGACGCCCAGGCCTGGCTTGGCCGGCACCTGCACGTGGCCGCCGACGATCTGCAGCGGGTCTTTCGTCAGGCGCTGGCCGTCCTGCCAGATCCAGTGGGTGTCGATGGCGGTGACCTTGCCCGGGGCAGCCGCGCCCACGTGGGTGAACATGGCCAGGCTCACGTCGAAGTGGTTGTTCGAGTGGCTGCCCCAGGTCAGGCCCCAGTCGCGGCAGGTCTGGGCCACGCGCACGCTGCCGGCCATGGTCCAGAAGTGCGGGTCGGCCAGCGGGATGTCCACGCTCTGCAGGCTCAGCGCATGCACGAACTGGCGCCAGTCGGTGGCGACCATGTTGGTGGCCGTGGGCAGGCCGGTGGCGCGGCGGAACTCGGCCATCACCTCGCGGCCGCTGAAGCCGCCCTCGGCGCCGCAGGGGTCCTCGGCATAGGCGACGATGCCGCGCATGCGCTGGCCCAGGCGGATCGCGTCCTTCAGCAGCCAGCCGCCGTTGGGGTCGAGCGTGACGCGCGCGTCGGGAAAACGCTCGTGGATCGCGGTGACGGCATCCACCTCGGCGTCACCGGTGAGCACGCCGCCCTTGAGCTTGAAGTCGTTGAAGCCGTAGCGCGCGCGGGCGGCCTCGGCCAGGCGCACGACGGACTCGGGCGTCATCGCGGCTTCGTGGCGCAGGCGGCACCAGTCGTCGGCGTCGTCGGCTTCGTCGGCGGGGCTGGCATACGGCAGGTCGGTCTTCGTGCGGTCACCGACGAAGAACAGGTAGCCCAGCATCTCCACGCTGTCGCGCTGGCGGCCTTCGCCGAGCAGGTCGCAGACCGGCAGGCCCACGTGCTGGCCCAGCAGGTCCAGCAGGGCCGACTCGATCGCGGCCACCGCGTGGATGGTGATGCGCAGGTCGAAGGTCTGCAGGCCGCGGCCGCCGCTGTCGCGGTCGGCGAAGGCCTGTTGCACCTGCTGCAGCACGTTCAGGCGGTTGCCCACGAGCTGACCCACCACGTGCGGTGCGGCGTCTTCCAGCGTCTGGCGGATCTTCTCGCCGCCGGGCACCTCGCCCACGCCGGTGCGCCCGGCGCTGTCGGTCAGGATCAGCAGGTTGCGGGTGAAAAACGGCGCGTGCGCGCCCGAGAGGTTGAGCAGCATGCCGTCACGCCCGGCAACGGGGATGACGCGCAAGGCGGTGATGCGTGGGGTATCAGTCATGGCAATCGAAGAGTGGGAGGCAGTGGCAGAACCGAACCCGGCAGCCACCGCGGAACTGGCTCCGCCAGGCCGCTGGTGGCGCCCCCTGGAGGGGGAGCGCCGCAGGCGCTTCGGGGGTGGGCCCAATCAATCCGCGGTGATCCTGCGGGTCTCGATGAGCTGCTTCCAGCGCGCGTTCTCCCTGGCCTGGAAGGCGGCGAACTGCTCGGGCGTGTTGCCGACGATCTCCAGGCCCACCGAGGTGAACTGCTGCCTGACCTTGGGGTCGGCCAGCGCGGCCTGCAGGGCCTCGCTCATCTTGCTGCGGATGTCGGCGGGCAGGCCCTTGGGCGCGACGATGGCCTGCCACGAATACACGTCGGCGCCCTTCACGCCGGCCTCGGCCAGCGTGGGCACCTGGGGCAGCACCGGCGAGCGCTTGTCGCCGGTGACGGCCAGGGCCTTGAGCTTGCCGGCGTTGATGTGCTGCAGCACCGCGTTGACGTTCTGGAACGAGGCCTCCACCTGGCCGCCGAGCAGGTCGGAGATGGCCGGCGCGCCGCCCTTGTAGGGGATGTGCAGGCCGCTGGTGGCGGTCTGCAGCCAGAACAGCTCGACGGTGAGGTGGTCGGACGAGCCGTTGCCCGACGAGGCGAAGCTCATCTTGTCGGGCACGGCCTTCATCTGGGCGATCACGTCGGCCACGCTCCTGTGCGGCGAGGTGGCCGGCACCACCAACACGTTGGGCGCCTGCACCAGCACGCTCAGCGCATCGAAGTCCTTGCCTGCGTCATAGGGCACGTTCTTCATCAGGTGGGGCGCAACCACCAGCGGGCCCAGCGAGGTCACCAGGAAGGTGTGGCCGTCGGGCGGCGAGCGCTTGACCTGCGCGGCGCCGATCGTGCCGGTGGCCCCGGCCTTGTTCTCCACGACGAAGGTCTGCGCCAGACGCTCCTGCAGCCGGGTGGCCAGGGTGCGGGCGACGGTGTCGGTCGATCCACCGGGCGGAAAGGGCACGACCAGGGTGACCGGCCGGGCGGGCCAGGTCTGCGCCTGCGACGCACTGGCCAGCAGGGCCAGGACACAGGCGGACATCAGCATCTTGAACTTCACGGAACACTCCAGTGCTTCGGACTTCTGGGCGGGTGCGGCCCGCGCGCCGGCCGCACCCCTGACCTGCGGGGTGCAGGCCGGCTTACTGGGCGCCCAGCGGAGCCATCAGCGCACGCAGCTGCTCGACCTCGGCCGGCTTCAGGTCGCTCAGCGGCGGACGCACCGGGCCGGCGCCGTGGCCGATGACCGTGGCGCCGGCCTTCACGATCGACACCGCGTAGCCTTCACCCTGGTTGCGCAGCGCGATGTAGGGCAGGAAGAAGTCGCGGATCAGGCGGTCGCAGGTGGCGGTGTCACCGGCGGCATGGGCGTTGTAGAACTCCATCGCCGTCTTCGGGATGAAGTTGAACACCGCCGACGAGTACACCGGGCAGCCCATCGCCTTGTAGGCGCCGGCGAACAGCTCGGCCGTGGGCAGGCCGCCCAGGTAGGCAAAACGATCGCCCAGCGTCTGGCGGATGGCGACGAACTTCTCGATGTCGCCGAAGCCGTCCTTGAAGCCGATCAGGTTGGGGTTGCGCTCGGCCAGCACCAGCAGGCTCTGCGGCGTCAGGCGGCAGGCGCCGCGGTTGTAGACGATGACACCGATCTTCACGCTCTGGCAGACCGCCGTCACGTGGTTGATCAGGCCTTCCTGGCTGGCTTCGGTCAGGTAGTGCGGCAGCAGCAGCACGCCCTGGGCACCCAGGCGTTCGGCTTCCTGCGCGTACTGGATGGCCAGCGTGGTGCCGCCACCGGCGCCGGCGATGATGGGCGTGCGGCCGCGGCAGGTGTCGAGCGCGACCTGGATGACCTCGCTGTATTCCTTCGGCTCCAGCGAGAAGAACTCGCCCGTGCCACCGGCGGCGAACAGCGCCGAGGCGCCGTAGGGCTGCAGCCACTCCAGGCGATCGGCGAAGGGCTTGGGCGCGAACTTCAGCTGGTCGTCGAAGTCGGTCAGCGGGAAGGACAGCAGGCCCGATTGCAGGACGATCTTGAGGTCTTGGGGCGACATGGCGTGAATCTCCGGAGCAGCAGATGGACAAGGGGGCGTGAGGGAGGCGGGGAGCAGGCTTGGGCCCGATCCGTTGTATGTCATCGTACAACTAGAGCTGCCACTCGGCATCAGGGTTTGTGCGGAGACCCCAGATCGGGCGCCCTGCTGTTCCCGACGGCACTCTCCATACAGGAAGCAGGATGGATTCTGGTGCCGCGGTTTTTTGCGGCGATCTGGTGTTATCCCTAGGCGGTGGGTGGGGGTGAGGCATTAAAGTGAGGCATTGTTGTACGACGACTTATGACGTGCGACCCAATATTTCCGGGCGGGACCCTGTTCACCCGACCCCCATCGGAGACTTTCCATGCAACGTCGTTCCCTGATCGCCGGCCTGGCCCTGGCCGCCCTGCTGCCCTGTGTCCAGGCGCAGGACGCCTGGCCCGCCAAGCCCGTCAAGCTCATCGTCCCGTTCGCGCCGGGTGGCACCAGCGACATCCTGGGCCGGCTGATCGGCGAGAGGCTGCAGACCGCGCTCAAGCAGCCGGTGGTGGTCGAGAACCGGGCCGGCGCCGGCGGCGTGCTGGGCGCCGACGTGGTGGCCAAGTCGCCGGCCGACGGCTACACGCTGCTGCTGGGCACCATCGCCAGCCACGCCATCAATCCGGCAATGAAGGCCAGGATGCCCTACGACGCGCTGAAGGACTTCGCGCCCGTGGCCCTGCTGGGCAGCATCTCCAACGTGCTGCTGGTGGGCACCGACCAGCCCTTCAAGACGGTCAAGGAGCTGATCGCCGCGGCCAAGGCCCGACCCGACGGCATCCCGTTCGGCTCGGCCGGGCTGGGCAGCTCGCAGCACCTGTCGGGCGAGCTGTTCAAGCTGCTGGCCGGTGCTGACCTCGCCCACGTGCCCTACAAGGGCAGCGCCCCGGCCATCCAGGACGTGATCGGCCACCAGATTCCCAGCAGCTTCGAGACCGTGACCGTCGCGCTGCCCCACATCCAGGCGGGCAAGGTGCGCGCGCTGGCCGTCACGTCGGCCCAGCGCAGCGCCGCCCTGCCCGGGGTGCCGACGATGCAGGAAGCCGGCGTGGCCGGATTCGACGTGGCGAGCTGGCAGGCCCTGTATGCGCCGGCCGGCACGCCCGCGGCCATCGTCACCCGCCTGAACGCCGAGGTGGAGAAGATCCTGGCCCAGCCCGAGGTCAAGACCCGCCTCGATGCGCTGGGTCTGGTGCACACGCCGCAGACGCCGGCCCAGTTCGCCGACTACAACCGCAGCGAAGTGGCCAAATGGCAGCGTGTCGCTCGCGACGGCAAGGTCCAGCTGGACTGAGCGCCCGCCCGAGCTGCCGCCCTGCCCGCGACCCGATCCGACCCGCCGCCATGACCACCACACCATCCCCGATCACCGCCCGCCCGCCGCTGACGCTGCGCATGCACCCCGACGACAACGTCGCCATCGTCGCCAACGACGGCGGCCTGCCGGCGGGCACCGTGCTGCCCGAGGGCGTGCCCGGTGCCGGCCTGGTGCTGATCGACCGGGTGCCGCAAGGCCACAAGGTGGCGCTGGTCGACCTCGCCGAGGGCGAGGTGGTGCGGCGCTACGACGTGCCCATCGGCTACGCGCTCAAGGCCATCCCGGCCGGCAGCTGGGTGCACGAGCGCCTGCTGCAGATGCCGGCCGCCCGGGCGCTCGAGGGCCTGCCGATGGCCACCGTGAAGGCCGCCGAGCTGCCCCCGCTCACCGGCCGCACCTTCCAGGGCTACCGCAACGCCGATGGCTCGGTGGGAACACGCAACATCCTGGCCATCACCACCACCGTGCAATGCGTGGCCGGCGTGGTGGCCCAGGCGGTGGCGCGCATCAAGGCCGAGCTGCTGCCGCACTACCCGAACGTCGACGACGTGATCGGCCTGGAGCACAGCTACGGCTGCGGCGTGGCCATCGACGCGCCCGACGCGGTGATCCCGATCCGCACGCTCAAGCACATCTCGCTGAACCCCAACTTCGGCGGCGAGGTGATGGTGGTGAGCCTGGGCTGCGAGAAGCTGCAACCCGACCGCCTGCTGCCGCCGGGCTCCTTCCCGATCCAGGATGAGCGCGACGCCACGCTCGGCCCCGAGACCGTGTGCCTGCAGGACGACGAGCACGTGGGCTTCGCGTCGATGCTCGAGCACATCCTGGCCACCGCCCGGCCGCACCTGGCGCGCCTGGACGCCCGCCGCCGCGAGACCGTGCCGGCCAGCGAGCTGGTGGTGGGCGTGCAGTGCGGGGGCAGCGATGCCTTCAGCGGCGTCACGGCCAACCCGGCCGTGGGCTTCTGTGCCGACCTGCTGGTGCGCGCCGGTGCCACCGTGATGTTCAGCGAGAACACCGAGGTGCGTGACGGCGTGGACCAGCTCACCCGCCGCGCCGCCAGCCCCGAGGTGGCCGAGGCCATCGTGCATGAACTCGGCTGGTACGACCGTTATCTCGACCGCGGGCGGGTCGACCGCAGCGCCAACACCACGCCGGGCAACAAGGCCGGCGGGCTGAGCAACATCACCGAGAAGGCGATGGGCTCGATCATCAAGAGCGGCTCGTCGGCGATCAGCCATGTGCTGTCGCCAGGCGAGAAGCTGCGGCGTGACCAGCGCGGCCTGGTGTATGCGGCCACGCCGGCCAGCGACTTCATCTGCGGCACGCTGCAGCTGGCCGCGGGCATGAACCTGCACGTCTTCACCACCGGCCGCGGCACGCCCTACGGCCTGGCCGAATGCCCGGTGATCAAGGTGGCCACGCGCAGCGACCTGGCGCGCCGCTGGCATGACCTGATGGACGTGAACGCCGGACGCATCGCCGACGGCGAGCAGACCATCGAGGAGGCCGGCTGGGCGCTGTTCGAGCTGATGCTGGACGTGGCCAGCGGCCGCAAAACCTGGGCCGAGCGGCACCAGCTGCACAACGCCCTGGTGCTGTTCAACCCGGCGCCGGTGACCTGAGCGCGGGCACGGCGGCCATCGTGGCCGCCTGGGCGATGATCTTCTCGCGCAGCCACTGGCTGCCCGGGTCCAGGTCACGGTAGCGGTGCCATTGCAGCGTCTCGACCAGGCGCGGCACCTCGAAATCGAGCTGCACCATGCGCACCGGCCACTGGGCGCAGGCCTGCTGCGCCATGCGCGTGTGCAGCGTGGCCACGCGCCGCGTGCCCAGCACCAGCGGGGGCAGCAGCGCGAAGCTGTTGACCGTCACCTCGGTGCGCGGCAGGCCGCCGTGCTCGCTGAGGAACCAGGTCTCGAACTGCGGCCGGCCGTTGTTCTCCAGCGTGACGTGGCGGGCCGCCTGGTACTGCGCCAGCGTCAGCCGATCGCCGATGTCGCCGTGCGCCCGGTCGACCACCGCGTGGTAGCTGTCCTCGAACAGCACGGTCGAGGACTGGTTGGGCGAGATGAAACGGGCTGGGTTGATGACGAAGTCGACCTCGCCGTTCTCCAGGTCGATGCCGGCGGTGTTGCTGGGCTGGCGGAACTCGATGCTCACGCCGGGCGCCTCGTGGTGCACCTGGCGCAGCACGTCGAGCAGCAGCACATGGGTCACGTAGTCCGAGGCGACGATCGAGAACTGCCGCCGGGAGGTGGCGGGATCGAAGCCCGGGCGCGTCGCCAGCGTGGCGTCCAGCCTCAGCATCAGGTCGTTGACCCGCTCGGTCAGCGTCTCGGCCAGCGGCGTCAGCTCCATGCGCCGGCCCACGGGCACGATCAGCGCATCGTCGAAGTACTCGCGCAGCCGCGCCAGCATGCCGCTCATCGCCGACTGCGACACGTGCAGCGACTCGCCCGCCCGGGTCACGTTGCGTTCGGTCAGCAGGGCGCGCAGGGCGGTCAGCAAATTGAGATCGAGCCGCTGGTAGCGCATGGAGGGGGCGTGGACGTCGTGGGCGGGAAGCAGCGGCGATTCTAGGCAGGCCGCTGCCGCCTGCGTGGCGTTCCGAGGGTAATCCCATGTATGCGAGTTCGTGATGCCGGGCATCGCCACATTCGATTTCCCCTCGGCGCCGGGGCTGCCTAGGATCGCGCCACTTCCAACAGAACCGCCTGCGCCCCGCGGGGCAGGCCCAGCACATGAGCACGAACAATCCGCTGAAGGGATGGCAGGTCGACCGGTCGCAGATCCGCACGCTGGGGGTCGGCCTGCAGCGTCCCGAGTGCATCCTGGCCGAGGCCGACGGCACGATCTGGACGGCCGACGCCCGTGGCGTGATGCGCATCGCCGCCGACGGCACGCAGACGCTGATCCGCCAGCAGCAGGCAGGGGTCGAACGCCAGCTCGACGCGCAGTCGCTGATTCTGGGCGGCAGCCTGCCCAACGGCATCGCCTTCAACCGCGACGGCGACGTGCTGATCGCCAACTTCGGCACCGACGCGATCGAGCTGATGACCCGCGACGGCCGCTCCCGCACGCTGCACGACCACATCGACGGCCAGCCGCTGGGCAAGACCAACTTCGTGCTGACCGACTCGAGGGGCCGCATCTGGTTCACCGTCACCACGCGCCAGCAGCCCTGGACCCGCTCGATCAACGAGAAGACCGCCGACGGTTATGTCGGCCTGATCGACGAGCACGGCATCCGCATCGTCGCCGACGGCTTCGTCGGCACCAACGAGATCCGGCTCGACGCGAAGGAGGAGTGGCTCTACGTGGTCGAGTCCAACGCCCGGCGCATCTCGCGCCTGCGGGTGGCCGACGACGGCGCCTGCAGCGGGCGCGAGGTGTTCGGTCCGGCCGACCTCGGGGGCATCCCCGACGGTTTTGCCTTCGATGCCTTCGGCAACCTGTGGATCACGCTGATCATGGCCGAGCGCCTGGTCGCGCTGACGCCCGAGGGGGAGCTGCTGACGCTGCTCGACGACGGCCGGCCCGAGGCGATCCGGGTGTTCGACGAGCACTTCCACGCCGGCACGATGACCCCCGAGATCATGGCCACCTGCAAGGGCGAGCTGGCGCCCTGGATGGCCAGCCTGACCTTCGGCGGCCCGGACCTGCGCACCGTCTACCTCGGCAGCCTGATGGGCACGACCCTGCCCTGCTTCCGCTCGCCGGTGGCCGGCCTGCCGATGTCGCACTGGCGGCCCCGCTGATCCGCGGGGTGTCCGATGATCCTCGAAGTCGCCTCCCTGATGATCCGCCCCGGAGGCCAGGCGGCGTTCGAGGCGGCCTTCGAGAAGGCGCAGCGCCTGATCGTCGGCATCGACGGCTACCTGTCGCACGAGCTGCAGCACTCCATCGAGCATGAGCACCATTACACGCTGCTGATCGAGTGGCGCTCGCTGGAGGCCCCCACCCTGGGCTTTCGCAAGTCCCCCGGTTTCCTGCGCTGGCGCGAGCTGCTGCAGGAGCATCTCGAGGTGCCGCCGAGCATCGAGCATTTCCAGGCCGTGGCGGCGCCGGCGCGCGCCTTCCGGCCCGATTGACGGACCGGCGGCCCGCCGGCCGCCGGTCGCCACCACAAGATCCCGAGATCCCAAGAGGAGACAACGCATGTCCAGCACGTCCACCCTGCCCCCCCAGGCCTCGCAGCCACCGCTGCGCCTGACCGAGCCCCGCCTCATCCATGCCTTCATCCTGCTGGTGACCAGCGGCCTGACGGTGCTGGTCACCGCCATCCTGGGCCCGAGCCTGCCGGCCATGCAGGCGCACTTCAGGGACGTGCCCGGCGCTGACTACCTCGTGCCGCTGACGATGACCGCGCCGATGCTGATGATGGCCTGCCTGAGCGTGTTCGCCGGCGAGCTGTCGGACCGGCTGGGCCGCAAGCGCCTGCTGGTGGTCTCCACGGTGCTGTACGCCGCGGTCGGCACCGCGCCGCTCTACCTCGAGTCGCTGGGCGCCATCATCGCCAGCCGCTTCGCGCTCGGCATCCTGGAGGCGGTGCTGATGACCGTCAGCACGACGATGATCGGCGACTACTACAGCGGCACGCGGCGCGAGCGGTTCATGTCGCTGCAGACCACGGTGTCGGCCACCTCGGCCTTCCTGCTCAACACCGTGGGCGGGGTCATCGCCGAACACGGCTGGCGCGCGCCGTATGCGGTGTTTGCCTGCAGCCTGCTGCTGGCCCCGCTGATGGTGATCTACCTGTGGGAGCCCAAGGGCCGCTCGAGCATGACCCCGGAGCAGTACGCCCAGGACAGCCGCTCCTTCCGCGCCGGCATGCTGGCCTTCAACTGCGCGCTGACCGTGCCGCTGGGCATGATGTTCCTGACCGTGCCGGTGCATTTCGGCTACCTGCACGGCGCGATCGGCGTGCAGTCGCCCGCGCAGATCGGCATCGCCTACGGCATCAACAGCCTGGGCGTGATCACCGGCACGCTGCTGTTCGGCTGGGTGCTGGCCTCGCGCCTGAAAGTGCCTTTCCAGCTGACGATCGGCGCGCTGATCGCCGGGGTCGGCTTCGTGCTGATGCAGTCGGCCACCGACTACACGCTGCTGACCGTGGCCGGCCTGGTCAACGGCCTGGGCGCGGGCATCCTGCTGCCCACGATGGTGACCTGGAACATGCGTGACCTGCCGGTCTCGCGCCGTGGCCTGGGCACCGGGGCCTTCCAGTCCTGCTTCTGCCTGGGCATGTTCGTCAACCCGCTGCTGATCGTGGGCATGGAGAAGCACCTGGAGATCGCCCGGGCGCACGCCATCGGTCTGGTCGGTCAGGTGATGCTGGGCCTGGCGGTGGTGGCGCTGCTGGTGGGCCTGCTGCGGCGTGGCCGCTGAAGCGGGGCCGGCGGGCATGACCTCCGTCTTCAAGCCGGCCCTGCCGGGCCGCCGGGGCGACCGGCTGGCGGGCAAGGTGGCCGTGGTGACCGGCATCGCCGCGGGCATCGGGCGCACCCTGGCGCTGATGTTCGCCCAGCAGGGCGCACGGGTGGTCGGGGCCGACCTCGATGCGGCGGGGGCCCAGGCCACGCTCGACGAGGCCGCGGCCCAGGGCCTGCTGCTGCACAGCCTGCACCCGCTGGACCTGACCCGTCCCGACGCGGTGCAGCGCCTGGTCGAGCACGCCGTCGCGCTGCATGGCGGGCTGGACCTGCTGGTCAACGCCGCCGCCTTCGGCGCCTTCGCCTGGATCGAGTCGATGGACTACGAGCAGCAGTGGCGCCGCACGCTGACCGGCGAGGTCGACATCGTCTTCCTCGCCTGCCAGGCCGCGTGGCCGCACCTGAAGGCCCGTGGTGGTGGCGCGGTGATCAATTTCGCGTCGGCCAACGCGCACATGGCCCTGCCGCTGCTGCCCGCCGTCGCCCACTGCGCCGGCAAGGGGGCGGTGCTGGCCATGAGCCGCCAGCTGGCGATGGAAGGCGGGCCGCACGGCATCCGGGTCAACACGATCTCGCCCGCGCTCGTGGTGACGGCGGCGACCCGGCAACCGCTGGAGCAGCTGCCGGGTTTCGAGGCCCAGGTGCTGGGCAAGTTCATGGTCAGGCGCCTGGGCCAGCCCGAGGACATCGGCTGGGCGGCGATCTACCTGGCCTCGGACGAATCGAGCTGGGTGACCGGCGCCGACTTCCACATCGACGCCGGGGCCACCGCCTGGTGAGACCCGGTGCAGTGCCGCACGAAGGCGGCCAGCGGACCGGCCAGGCTGGTGTCGGTGGTGCCCAGGCTGAAGCCGCCCGAGAAGTGGTTGTGCTCGGCCAGCCGGCACAGCGCGGGCTGGTAGCCGTGGCGCGAGACCAGCCGGGCGAACAGCTCGCCGGCCTGCACCTGCATCTGCAGCAGGTCCCGCTCGGCCGTGCCGATCCACAGCGGGAACGGGGCGGCGTCGACGTGGTCGACGATGCTGGCCGCATCCCACGCGGCGGGATCGGTGCCGAAATAGGCCTCGTTGCGCGGGTCGGGCGTGGCCACGCCGAACTGCGCCCGCGCCAGGCCCTCGAGCCGCGCGTTGTAGGGACCCGACATCAGCGCAGCCCCGGCGATGTGCCAGTCGTGCGGCTGGAAGCGCCGCATCAGCGTGGCCGCGGCCACGTGGGCCGCCCCGGCGGATTCGCCCGCCAGCACGATCCGCGCCGGATCCCCGCCGAAGCGGGCCGCGTGCTCCTGCAGCCATCGCCAGACGGCCACGACGTCCTCGGGGCCGCTGGGCCAGCCGCTCTGCGGCGCGAGCCGGTAGTCGGGCAGCACGGTGACCCAGCCTTCGCGGGCGCCCCACCAGCCCACGTTGGCGCGCTGCACCCGGCTGCCGCGGATGAAGCCCCCGCCATGCAGCCAGACCAGCACCGGATGGGGGCCCGGGCGCTCGGGCGCGCAGACGTCCAGCCGGTGGCGCTCGTGCGGGCCGTAGTGCAGGTCGCCGTGCGTCACGGTGCCGTCGCGCGGCTGCTCGGCCAGCAGCGGCGCATACAGCGCCTGGACCTCGGGCAGGTTGAAGCCGCTGCCGAGCTGGCGCAGTGCCCGCGCCAGCGGGTCGGAGATCGGCGCGGGGCGGGTCGTCGCGGGGGTCGGGGCGTTCATGCGGGGCTCACCGGCTGCTTGTGGAAGCGGCCATTCTTCATGATGGCGCGCAGGACCTGCGGATCCTGCAGCATCGCGACGTCCCGGGTCGGGTCGCCGTCGACCAGCAGCAGGTCGGCGAGCCAGCCCTCCCGCACCAGGCCGAGCTCGTCGCCCTGCCCCATGATCTGGCCACCCAGCATCGTCGCCGCGCTCAGGGCCTCGGCGGCGGTGTAGCCGAAGTGGCGCACCCAGAGCTCCAGGTCCCGGGCGTTGCGGCCGTTGGGGTTGAAGGGGAAACCGTAGTCCCCGCCGGGCAGCAGCTTCACGCCGCGTCGCCTGAGTTCGGGCACCAGCCGCTGCTGCCGCTCCAGCACGAGGGCGGCGTCCTCCTTCATGTGGCGCATGTCGACGTGGGGCGGCGGGCTGGCGTCCAGCGTGGCCTGCACGATGCCGATGCTGGGCGCCACGAAGATCCGGTCCCGCGCGGCGGCCAGCATCTCGACGGCCTCGTCGTCGGCGTAGGTGCAGTGGTAGAGCACCCGGAATCCGGCCCGCACGCCCAGCTTGACCGCCTCGGCCGCATGCGCGTGGCCGGTCAGCCACAGATCGTGCTCGCGGGCCGCCTCGCCGGCGGCCATCAGCTCGGCCTCGCTGTAGAGCAGCTGCTGCGAGGCGCCCGGCTTCAGCGCGCTCTCGCCCGAGATCAGGAACTTGACCGCCTTGGCGCCGAGGTCCCGGCAGCCCTTGACGAAGGCCGCCACGCCGGCCGGGCCGCTGCCGTGCTCGTCGACATGGCCCGGGTCCAGCGTGCTGTCGTTGGGCGGTTCACGCTCGACGGACGAGGCGATCAGGCGCGGGCCGGGCAGGCCGCCGTCGTCGATGTGCGCCTTGAGCGTGACCTCCAGCGTCTTGCTGAGCGCGCCGGCCGAGTAGGCGCTGGTGAAGCCGTGGTCCAGCAGGATGCGGGCGTTGCGCGCGGCGGTCAGGGCCAGCGCCTCGGGGGGCAGGTACATGCCGGGCACGAAGCGCTCGACCGAGCTGGGCCAGGTCAGGTGGGCGTGGGCCTCGGTCATGCCCGGCATCAGCACGCCGCCGCCGCCGTCGATGACCCGGGCGCCGTCACGCGGCAGCCGGGCGCCGTCGCGGCCGATGGCGCTGATGCGCGAGCCCTCGACGCGGACCTCGCCGGCAAAGGGCGCGCTGCCCGTGCCGTCGAAGATCATCACGTCGGTGAACAGGGTGGCGGGCTTGTCGTTCTTCATGGTTTGTCTCCTCTTGATCTCGACCCGTTGCGCCGGCTTCAGCGCCGCTGCCAGGCGTCCAGCAGCCGGTCCAGGCCGGCACGATCGGCGGCGGTGCCGTAGGTGTAATGGTCCGGCCGGACCAGGGCCGCGTGCACGCCGTGCCGGTGCAGCCAGGTGGCGACCACGGCGTCGGCCTCGGGCTCGTGCACCAGGTCGATCAGCGCCAGGCCCGGCAGGGCATCGGCCGGCAGCCGGCCGTCGCTCACCAGGCGCCAGCCGCAGCCGTGGCGCCGGTCCATCAGCGTGCCGTCGGCCAGCCGCGGCTGCGGGAACAGCGTGCCGGCGCCGGGCGTCGGGTGGATCAGCCCGGTCTCCAGTGGCGGGAGCACGTCCTGGCGCGGCGTGTCCCTGACCACGCCGCCACATTCGGCCAGCAGCCGGGCGTCGCGCGCGCGGGCCCGGACCGGGTCGCGCTCGCAGATCACCGCGCCCACGGCCTTGATGCGGGTGGTCAGCTCGCGCACATGGGCCTGGCGCTCGGCGCCGTAGCTGTCGAGCAGGCGCTCGGCGGCCTTGCCCTGCACCTCGCCCCGGGCCACGCTGATGAGCTTCCAGCACAGGTTGGCCACGTCGCGCACGCCCTGGCACATGCCCTGGCCCAAAAAGGGCGGCTGCATGTGGGCCGCGTCGCCCGCGATGAAGGCCCGGCCCGCGCGCCAGCGCTCGGCCACCAGCGCATGGAAGCGGTAGCTGGACTGGCGCCACAGCGTGCCGTCCTCGGGCGTGAGCCAGCGCGACAGCAGCGCCCAGGTGCGCTCGGGCGTGGCGGCCTCCCTGGGGTCTTCACCGTCCTTGAGCGAGATCTCCCAGCGGCGGTGGTTGGCCGGGCCGATCACGTAGGTGCAGGGGCGCTCGGGCTCGCAGTACTGCACGCTGGTGGCGGGCAGCTTGGCCAGGCCTTGTTCGTTGGCCAGCACGTCGACCACCAGCCAGGGCTCGTCGAAGTCCAGGTCGACCAGGCCGATGCCCAGCTGGCCACGCAGGCCGCTGGCGCCACCGTCACAGGCCAGCGCCCAGCGGGCCCGCACCCGGGCGGGGCTGCCGTCGCTGCAGCTGATGTCCAGGGTCACGCCGTCGGCATCCTGCCGCAGCTGGCGCACCTCGGTGGACAGCGCCACGGTGACCGAGGGCAGCTCGGCCACGCGGGCCCGCAGCGCGCGCTCCACCGGCGGCTGGGTGAACACCAGCGACGGCGTGTAGCCCTGCGGATACGGCGGCGCCACCATGGTCATGCGGCGGATCAGCTGGCCGTCCACGCCGAAGTACTCGGAGTTGGTGAAGGGCTCGAAGTACGGGGCGATGGCGTCGATCACGCCGATCTGCTGGAACACCCGCATGATCTCGTGGTCCAGCGCAATCGCGCGCGGGATCTCGTGCACGTCGGGCAGGCGGTCGCCCACCCAGACCTTCAGCCCGGCCTGGCCCAGCAGGGCCGCGGCCACCGCACCCGCCGGGCCGAAGCCGGTGATCGCCACGTCGAACAGCTCAGCCCCTCGGCCGTCGGGTACGACGCCCGATCCCCCGAGGGGATGCGGGGCCGCTTGGGAGCGGCCCGGCGCCGGCCCCGCACTGGTTGGGTCCGTCGCCATCGCTCAGGCCTCCTGCACGATGGGGTTGACCAGGGTGCCGATGCGCTCGATCTCGATCTCGATGGTGTCGCCGGCTTTCATCCACACCGGCGGGGTGCGGGCCTGGCCCACGCCGGCCGGCGTGCCCATGACGATCACGTCGCCGGCCTCCAGCGTCATGCAGTCCGACAGCAGGGCGATGGTCTCGGCCACGCTCCAGATCATGTCGGTGGTGCTGGCGTCCTGCATCACCTGGCCGTTCAGGCGGCTCCGGATGCGCAGGCCGGTGGCGCCGGGGGCCAGCTCGTCGGCCGTCACCAGCACCGGGCCGAAGCCGCCGGTGGCGTCGAAGTTCTTGCCGATGGTCCACTGCGGCGTGCGCTTCTGGTAGTCGCGCACCGACATGTCGTTGAAGCAGGTGTAGCCGAACACATGGTCCAGCGCGTCGGCCTGGCGGACGTGGCGCGGCACGTCGCGGCCGATCACCAGGGCCAGCTCGGCCTCGTAGTCGAACTTCTCCGACACCCGGGGCAGCACGCCGGCCGCGCCGTGGCCGATCAGCGAGCTCTTGCCGCGGAAGAACAGCCAGGGGTAGTCGGGCTTGTCTCTGCCGCCTTCCCTGGCGTGGTCGAAGTAGTTCAGGCCCAGGCAGATGACCTTGCCGGGCTCGGGCACCAGCGGGGCCAGCGTCAGGCGGGCCAGGCTCAGGCGCGGGGCATCGCTGGTCAGCGCCGCCTGCGCGGCGGCGGCCAGGTCCGTGCCGGCGGCCAGCGCGGCGCGCAGGTCGGCCGGCACCTGGGGCTGGGCGTCGTTCAGGTCGATGACCTGGTCGCCATGGACCAGGCCCAGGCGGGTCTGGCCGGCGCGGAGGTAGGTGGTGAAGCGCATGGTGTCGGAAGGGTGGGTCGGGTGGGTGCGATGGACGCGGGAATGCGGAACGGGCTCGGGCAGGGTGGCTGCGGCGCTGCGGCCGCAGGTCCCGGGGGCTCAGGCCGGCGCGAAGAACGTGCAGCGCTGGGCGGCCTTGAGCTCGGGGCGTGGCGGGCCGATGCCCCACTGGTCGACCCGCCCGGGTGGCCAGGTCCAGTCGCCGGGGGCCCCGGCCACGTGACCGTCATCGATCTGCTCGACCTCGGTCGTGTACTCGATGACCTCGCCGAAGGGGCCGATGAAGTAGTTGAAGACGTTGTCGCCCGGGCCGTGGCGGCCGGGGCCCCATGCGATCGGATAGCCCGCGTCGCCCATGCGGCCGCCGCCGCGCATCACGTCGTCGATGGCCGGCATCAGGAAGGCGATGTGGTTCAGCGCGTCGTTGTCGGTGTCGCCCAGCGCGATCGTGTGGTGGTCGCGGTCGCAGTTCATGAATGCCATGATCCGCGTGCGGTCGGCCAGCCGGAAGCCCAGCGCCTGCTCCATGAAACGCTGCGTGGCGGCCACGTCGTGGCTGTTGAACACCGCGTGCGCCAGGCGCTGGGGCACGTCCGGCCGGTCGGTGGTGTCGGCGTGGCCGGCGTCGCCATGCACGATGTGGAAGACGCGGCCGTGCGGGTCGGCGATGCGCAGGGCCTGGCCGCCGGCCGGGTCCCTGGAGGCGCGGGTTTCGTGCAGCACCCGCCCGCCCGCCGCCCGCGTGGCCTGGGCGATGGCGGCGAGCGCCTCGGCATGGCGGGCGCGCAGCGTGGCGTGGCGGATGCCCAGCGCCGCTGCGGCGTGCAGCGACAGCAGGTGGTGGTCGGCGCCGCTGCCCCGCAGGTAGAGCGATTCGGCGTCGCGCGAGACCACGCGCAGCCGCCAGATGTCGGTGTAGAAGGCTTCGGCGCGGGCCAGGTCGGGCACGTTCAGCGCCACGCTGCGCAGCGCCTGGATCCAGGGTGAACTCATCGGAGGGTCCTTGTCGTCAAGAGGGGCCGCGGGGCGCGGCGACGGGGCCGTGCGGCTCAGCCGGGCTGCAGGCCGGCGGCCAGGACGCCGGCGATGCAGATGGCCTCGTCCTCGTCGCCGCTGCCGCCGGAGGCGCCCACCGCGCCCAGCACGTGGCCATCGCCATCGGCCGACCGGATCAGCACCGCGCCGGTCTGCGGCAGGAAGCGACCCTGGGCGGTGGCGGCCAGCGTGGTGAAGAAGTTCGGATTCACCCGGGCCCGTTCGGCCAGCACCCGGCTGCTGGCCCCCAGGCCCACCGCCGCCCAGGCCTTGCCGGTGGCGATATCGGTGCGGAACATGCTGGCGCCGTCCTCGCGCTGGGCGGCCTTGAGGTGGCCGGCTTCGTCGAGCACCACCACCGCCATCGGGCGGTGGCCCGCCTGGCGCGAAGCGTTCAGTGCGGCGGCCAGGATGGCATTGGCCTGGGCCAGGGTCAGCGGGGTCATGGGTCGGTCTCCGGTCGGTGTTCCCGTGCACCTGTCGGGGCCGGGACGCTTCATTTGCCGTCGAGTCTAGAGAGACCGATGGAATCCATCCATAGGATGAAGCGTATTCGCTGAATCCATCTGGTGGATGATCGGGGCCCCGTCATCCGAAGGACCCGATCCATGGACATCCGCACCGTCGACCTGAACCTGCTGCTGGCCTTCGACGCGATGCTGGAGCAGCGCAGCGTCACCCGGGCCGGCGAGGCCATCGGGCTGAGCCAGCCGGCCATGAGCGCCGCGGTGGCGCGGCTGCGCACCCTGTTCGACGACCCGCTGTTCGTCAAGACCGGCGCCCAGATGCAGCCCACCGCGCGGGCGCAGGCCCTGGCCGAGCCGGTGCGGCGGGTGGTGCAGACCATCCGCAGCGAGATCCTGCGCCCTGGCGGCTTCGACCCTGCCCGCAGCGAGCGCACCTTCACGCTGATCACGCCGGACATCGGCGAGATGCAGTTCGTGCCGCCGCTGCTGGCGCGCCTGGCCGCGCAGGCGCCCGGGGTGCGGCTGAACGTGGTCTCGCGCCCTCGCACCGCCGCGGCCGACGCGCTGGCCAGCGGCGCCGCCGATCTGGCGATCGGCTATTTCCCCGACCTGAAGGGCGCGGGCTTCTTCCAGCAGAAGCTGTTCGACAACCGCCATGTCTGCATCGTGCGGCGTGACCATCCCCGGGCCGGCGACGGCACGATCCACCTGGACGACTACCTGGCGCTGGGCCATGTGGTGGTGCGCCCCGACGGCCGCGAGCATGTCTACGAGCAGCACCTGGAACGCCGGGGCATCGACCGCAAGGTGGTGCTGCAGCTGTCCCACTTCATGAGCCTGCTGCCGGTGATCGAGGGCAGCGACCTGCTCGCCACCGTGCCGATGGACCTCGCGCAGATCTGCCAGCGTTATGCGCAGGTCTGCATCCTCGAGTCGCCCATCAGCGCGCCGGCCATCCCGGTGCACCAGTTCTGGCACCGCCGGGCGCACAAGGACGCGGCGGGGGTCTGGCTGCGCGCCCAGGTGGCGACGCTGTTCGGGCGAGCGTCGGCAGATTCTTAACTTGCATCTAATTGTTGATTAACTTTCCTGGTGAATATTGATTTCCTGTTCACCATAAAGTCGCCTGCGCTGCGGTGGTCACCGTGACCGCCGCGGCCCGATGAGACGCCGCCGCCATGCCAGGGCGGTGGTCGTCGCCCCGTTCATCGCGCGAACCCAGACACCATCCAGGAGTGTTGAGTGAACAGAGAAGCCGCCGTCGCCGACCTGACGCAGGTCATGTCGAAATTCACCTCGTACATCGGCAAGCGCCTGCCGACCGACGTGACCCAGAAGCTGGGCGAGTTGCGCGAGAAGGAGGTGAACTTCCTGGCCAAGGAAGTCTACGAGTCGATGCGCCAGAACCAGATCGCCGCGCATGAGCTCGACCGCCCGAGCTGTCAGGACACCGGCGTGATCCAGTACTTCCTGACCGCGGGCGCGAAGTTCCCGCTGCTGGGCGAACTGGAAGACATCCTGCGCAACGCCACCCTGGGCGCCACCCGGGACGGCCCGCTGCGCCATAACGCGGTCGAGACCTTCGTCGAGAAGAACACCGGCACCAACACCGGCAGCAAGATCCCGTGGCTGGACTGGGAGATCGTGCCCGACGACGACAGCGTGACCATCGACGTCTACATGGCCGGCGGCGGCTGCACGCTGCCGGGTGCCGCCAAGGTGCTGATGCCGGGCCAGGGCTACGAGGGCGTGGCCGAGTTCGTGTTTGACGTGATCACCTCGCGCGGGGTGAACGCCTGCCCCCCGCTGCTGGTGGGCGTGGGCGTGTCGACCTCGGCCGAGACGGCGGCGCGCCTGTCCAAGAAGGCCATCCTGCGCCCTGTCACCTCGCGCCACACGAACGACAGCGCCGCGCTGATGGAAGAGCTGCTGGCGGATGGCCTGAACGAGCTCGGCCTGGGCCCGCAGGGCCTGACCGGCAATGCCAGCGTGATGGGCGTGAACATCGAGTCGTCCGCCCGCCACCCCTCCACCATCGGCGTGGCCGTGTCCACCGGCTGTTGGGCCCACCGTCGCGGCAAGATCAAGATCAACGCCGATCTCTCCTACGAAGTCATCTCGCACGAAGGATTCACGCTGTGATCAAGATCCTCACCACCCCCATCAAGGACGAAGACCTGGAAGCGCTGAACATCGGCGACGTGGTCTACCTGACTGGCACGCTGGTGACCTGCCGCGACGTGGCGCATCGCCGCCTGATCGAGCTCGGCCGCGAGCTGCCGGTCGACCTCAAGGGCGGCGCGATCTTCCACGCCGGCCCGATCGTGCGCCAGAAGGCCGACGGCGAGTACGAGATGGTCTCGATCGGCCCGACCACCAGCATGCGCATGGAGAAGTTCGAGAAGGACTTCATCGCGCAGACCGGCGTGAAGCTGATCGTCGGCAAGGGCGGCATGGGCCCGGAGACGCAGGCCGGCTGCGTCGAGAACAAGGCCGTGCATGCGATCTTCCCTGGCGGCTGCGCGGTGCTGGCGGCCACCAAGGTCGAGAAGATCGAGGCCGCCGAGTGGACCGATCTGGGCATGCCCGAGACCCTGTGGGTCAACCGCGTCAAGGAGTTCGGCCCGCTGATCATCTCGATCGACACCAAGGGCAAGAACCTGATCGAGGAGAACAAGGCCGTGTTCAACGCGAAGAAGCAGCCCATCCTGGAGCGCATCAACGCGCAGGTGCGCTTCATCAAGTGAGCCGCTCGCTCATGCCTTGAGCGGACCCACGCCGAGCAGGCCACCCCAGCGGTGGCCTTTTTCATGGGCGCCGTCGTGGCGGCGCGCCGGCCTCAGCCCTGTGCAGAGGGCGCCCGGCTGGCCAGCGACAGCTCCACGAAGTCCACGAAAGCGCGCACGCGCGCGGCCAGCTGGTGGCGCTGCGGGTACACCGCATGGATGTCGGCGTCGGGCGTGAAGTAGCCGGGCAGCACCTGCACCAGCTTGCCGCTCTTGAGCAGGCGCTCGATGTCCCACTCGGCACGCATCAGGATGCCGTGGCCGTCGAGCGCCCAGTTCACCGCGATCTCGCCATCGTTGGTGGTGAGGTTGCCGCGTGTCTTGATGGCCTCCTGCGTGGCGTTGCGGCCCCGGCCATGGGTGAGGCGCCACAGGCCGTAAGCCTCTTCGCCTTGGCGGATGCCGATGCAGTTGTGCTGGGCCAGGTCGTTGGGCACCTTGGGCGTGCCATGGCGCGCCAGGTAGGCCGGTGAGGCACACAGCAGCCGCCGGTTGGGGGCGATGCGCCGGGCGATCACCCGCGCGTCGGGCGGCTCGCCAAAACGGATGCAGACGTCGAACGCGTCTTCGGTCAGCGGCGGCGGGTGGACCGAGAGCTGCAGCTGCACTTCCACCTTCGGATGGGTGCGCACGAAGCGCGAGATCAGCGGCGCGATGTGGCTGCGGCCGAAGCCGAGCGTCGCGTTGACGCGCAGCAGCCCGGTGGGCGTGGAGCGTGTGGTGCCCAGCAGCTGCTCCATGTCGTGGATCTCGCCGAGGATGCGCCGCGCGTGCTCGAGGTAGGTCTCGCCTTCGGGCGTGAGGCTCATGCGCCGGGTGGTCCGGTTCACCAGCGACACGCCCAGCCGCGACTCCATCAGCGCGAGGTGCTTGCTCACGGCGGGGGTGGTGATGCCCAGTTCACGCGCGGCGGCGCTGAGGCTGCCGGCGCTGGCCAGCGCCGAGAAGAAGCCCAGGTCGGCGGGTTGGATGCCAGGGGTCATGGCTGCTTGATTGTTGACTTCAGGTGAAGGATGGCTTCACTTTAGCGGTGCGCCAGCGGGCTGTCCACTTTCTACAGTGCGCTCATCGATTCACACCCTGAGGCGCCACCGTTCGCCTCGCCACGGAGACAGACCATGAAGACCTACTCGATCGCGACCATTCCCGGTGACGGCATTGGCAAGGAAGTGGTGCCGGCCGGCCGCCAGGTGCTGGAGGCCCTGGCCCGCGACAGCCGGACCTTCGCCTTCAGCTTCGAGGACTTCGACTGGGGCGGCGACTACCACCGCCAGCACGGCGTGATGATGCCCGCCGACGGCCTCGACCTGCTGCGCGGCAAGGACGCGATCCTGTTCGGCTCGGCCGGCGACCCGGACATCCCCGACCACATCACGCTGTGGGGCCTGCGCCTGAAGATCTGCCAGGGCTTCGACCAGTACGCCAACGTGCGCCCGACGCGCATCCTGCCCGGCATCGACGCGCCGCTCAAGCGCTGCAAGCCCGAGGACCTGGACTGGGTCATCGTGCGCGAGAACTCCGAAGGGGAATACTCCGGCGTCGGCGGCCGGGTGCACCAGGGCCACCCGATCGAGGCGGCCTGCGACGTCAGCATGATGACCCGCGCGGGCGTCGAGCGTGTCATCCGCTTCGCCTTCACGCTGGCCCGCTCGCGCCCCCGCAAGCAGCTGACCGTGGTCACCAAGAGCAACGCGCAGCGCCATGCGATGGTGATGTGGGACGAGATCGCGCTGCAGGTCAGCCGGGACTTCCCGGACGTGACGTGGGACAAGGAGATCGTCGACGCGGCCACCGCGCGCATGGTCAACCGGCCGGCCACGCTGGACACCATCGTCGCCACCAACCTGCATGCCGACATCCTGAGCGACCTGGCCGCCGCGCTGGCCGGCAGCCTGGGCATCGCGCCCACCGCCAACCTCGACCCGGAGCGCCGCTACCCGTCGATGTTCGAGCCCATCCACGGCTCGGCCTTCGACATCATGGGCAAGGGCCTGGCCAACCCGGTGGGCACCTTCTGGAGCTGCGTGATGCTGCTCGAGCACCTCGGTGAGCACGAGGCCGCCCGCCGGCTGATGGCCGCCATCGAGCAGGTCACGGCCGACCCGGCGCTGCACACCGGCGACCTCGGCGGCCAGGCCACCACGGCGGCCGTGACCCGGGCGGTCTGCGACCTGCTGGCCGGCTGAGCAGCCGTCTTCCGAGCGGCCGGCCGGATGCACCCGGCACCGGCCCCGCGCCCGGCCCACGCGGGGCGGCTGCCGCCGCCGCACCACGCCGGATCTGCGACGGGTGCGGCCACCACCGGCCGCGGCGTGCCTGCGCGTGTCCCACAACCACAACCAAAACGACAGACAGGAGATCTCCATGCGCCACTGGTTTGGCAAGCTCTACGTCCAGGTGCTGATCGGCGTGTTCGCCGGCGTGGCCCTGGGCTTCCTCAAGCCCGACCTGGGCAGTGAATTCAAGCCGCTGGGCGACGTCTTCATCAAGCTGATCAAGATGGTGTTCGCGCCCGTCATCTTCGCCACCGTGGTGCTGGGCATCGCGCGCATGGAGAACATGAAGGAGCTGGGCCGGGTCGGTGCCCGTGCGCTGATCTATTTCGAGGTGCTGTCGACCTTCGCGCTGGCCATCGGGCTGGTGGTGGTCAACCTGGTCGGACCCGGCGAGGGCATGAACGTCGATGCCACCCAGCTCGACACCCGCGCCATCGCCAGCTACACCGCGACGGCGGCCAAGCCCGCGACCTTCGTCGACTTCGCCCTGAACCTGGTCCCCAGCAGCGTCGTGGACGCGCTGGCGAAGAACGACATCCTGCAGATCCTGGTCTTCGCGACGCTCTTCGGGGTCGCGCTGGCCCGCATCGGCCCCCGCGCGAAGCCGGTGGTCGAGTTCCTGGAGTCCTTCACCGACGGCATCTTCGCCGTGGTGGGCATGATCATGCGGCTGGCACCGCTCGCGGCCTTCGGCGCGATGTCCTTCACCATCGGCAAGTACGGCCTGGGCTCGCTGCTGTCGCTGGGCAAGCTGATGGGCACGATGTACATCACCTGCTTCCTGTTCGTCACCATCGTGCTGGGCGGCATCGCGCGGCTGTGCGGCTTCAGCCTGTGGAAGTTCCTGAAGTACATCCGGGACGAGCTCTTCACGGTGCTGGGCACCAGCTCGTCGGAGTCGGTGGTGCCGCAGCTGATGCGCAAGCTCGAGCATGCGGGCGTGTCCCGGCCGGTGGTGGGCCTGGTCGTGCCTTCGGGCCTGACCTTCAACCCCGACGGCCAGTGCATCTACTACACGATGGCGGCCATCTTCATCGCCCAGGCCACCAACACGCCGCTGACGCTGACCGACCAGCTGGTGGTGCTCGGGGTGCTGGCCCTGACGTCCAAGGGCTCGGCGGGTGTCACCGGCTCGGGTTTCATCACGCTGGCGGCCACGCTGGCCTCGATGGGCAAGATCCCGGTGGCCGGCATGGTGCTGCTGTTGGGCGTGGACCGTTTCATGTCGGAGGCGCGTGCCATCACCAACACCATCGGCAACGCGGTGGCCACCGTGGCCATCGCCCGCTGGGTGGGCTCGGTGGACCGCGAGCGCCTGGCCCGCGTGCTCGACGGCCAGGTGGAGCCCCCGGTGGCGCCCCCGTCCCCGTCCCTCGCGTCGGAGGCCGGCGTCGCGGCCGGTGCCGCCCCGTCGCTGCGCTCCGTGCAGACGGCCTGATCATCCCGGAAGGATCACGTCATGAGCCAGTCTGCCGAGCACGCGGGCGTGCAGGACCTGCTGCGCAGGATGTTCGATGCGGCCGTCGCCGCCGCCCAGCCGGCGCTGTGCGTGCCGCGCCACCTGCCCGATCCCCCCAGGGGCCGGCTGGTGGTGATCGGTGCGGGCAAGGCCTCGGCGGCCATGGCCCGGGCGGTGGAGACCTGCTGGACCGGCCCGCTGTCGGGGCTGGTGGTGACACGCTACGGCCATGCCGTGCCCTGCGAGCGCATCGAGATCATCGAGGCGGCCCATCCGGTGCCCGATGCCGCCGGCGAGACCGCGGCCCGCCGGCTGCTGCAGCAGGTGCAGGGCCTGGGCCCCGACGACCTGGTGCTGTGCCTGATCTCCGGCGGGGGCTCCGCCCTGCTGCCGCTGGCCCTGGCCGGCCTGACGCTGGCCGACAAGCAGGCGCTGAACAAGGGCCTGCTGGCCAGCGGCGCGACCATCAGCGAGATGAACTGCGTGCGCCGCCACCTGTCGGCCATCAAGGGCGGTCGGCTGGCGGCGGCCTGTCACCCGGCGCGGGTGGTGAACCTGCTGCTCTCCGACGTGCCGGGGGACGACGCGATCGACATCGCCTCGGGCCCCACGGTGGCCGACCCCACCACCTGCGTCGATGCGCTGGCCATCCTGCGGCGCCACCGCATCGACGTGCCCGCGGCGGCCCTGGCCCTGCTGGAGAGCGGCGAGGGCGAGACCCTCAAGCCCGGCGACCCGCGCCTGCCCGACATCGAGACGCGCTTCATCGCCACGCCGCGCATGGCGCTGGAGGCGGCGGCCCGGGTGGCACGCCAGGCGGGTTACCCGGCCCACATCCTCGGTGACGCGATCGAGGGCGAGGCCCGCGACGTCGCCCGGACCCTGGCCGGCATCACGCTGCCGAGCGCCCGCCATGGCCAGCCCTTCCGGCCGCCCTGCGTGCTGCTCTCGGGGGGCGAGACCACGGTCACGCTGCGTGGCCAGGGCCGGGGCGGGCGCAACGTCGAGTTCCTGCTGGCCCTGGGCGTGGCGCTGGGCGGTGCCGCCGGCGTGCATGCGCTGGCCGGTGACACCGACGGGGTCGACGGCCAGGAGGAGATCGCCGGTGCGCTGCTGGCGCCCGACACGCTGGCGCGGGCCTGGGCGCTGGGCATGAACCCGCGCGAGCGGCTGGACGACAACGACGCGCACGGCTTCTTCGCGGCGCTGGGCGACTCGGTGATCACCGGGCCGACGCTGACCAATGTGAACGACTTCCGGGCCATCGTCATCGATGCGCCCGCTGCCCAACCCCACGGAACCTGCTGAATGCAACATCCCTGCAATGCCAAGATCGTCGCCACGCTCGGCCCGGCCAGCGCCGACCGCGCGACCATCGAGGCGCTCGTGCATGCTGGCGCGGACGTGTTCCGCCTGAACTTCAGCCACGGCACCCATGCCGACCACCGCCAGCGCCTGGACCTGATCCGGGCCATCGAGGCCGAGCTGGGCCGCCCGATCGGCGTGCTGCTCGACCTCCAGGGCCCGAAGCTGCGCGTGGGCACGTTCGCCGACGGGGCGGTGGATCTGGTCGAGGGCGCGGCTTTCCGCCTGGACCTCGACCGCGGGCGCGCCGGCGACGTGCACCGGGTCGTGATGCCGCACCCGGAGATCTTCGCCGCGCTGCAGCCGGGCGCCGACCTGCTGCTCGACGACGGCCGGCTGCGCCTGCGGGTGCTGGACTGCGGGGCCGACTTCGCCGACACGCAGGTCATCAACGGCGGCCGGCTGTCCGACCGCAAGGGCGTGAACGTGCCGGGGGTCATGCTGCCCATCTCCGCGCTGACGGCCAAGGACCACGCCGACCTCGATTTCGGCCTGACGCTGGGGGTCGACTGGATCGCGCTGTCCTTCGTGCAGCGCGCGGCCGACATCAGCGAGATCAAGGCCATCGTGCAGGGCCGTGCGGGCATCGTGGCCAAGCTGGAGAAGCCGGCGGCGATCGAGCGGCTCGACGAGATCCTGGCCGAGACCGATGCGGTCATGGTCGCGCGCGGCGACCTCGGCGTCGAGATGCCCGCCGAGCAGGTGCCGGCCATCCAGAAGCGCATCGTGCGGGCCTGTCGCCGGCTGGGCAAGCCGGTGATCGTGGCCACCCAGATGCTCGAGTCGATGGTCGGCGCGCCCGTGCCGACCCGGGCCGAAGCCTCCGACGTGGCCACCGCGATCTACGACGGCGCGGACGCGGTGATGCTGTCGGCCGAGTCGGCCTCGGGTCGTTTCCCGGTCGAGTCGGTGGCGATGATGGACCGCATCATCGCCCGCACCGAGGCCGATCCGCAGCATCGCCAGGCGCTCGACGCGTCCCACACCCCGCCGCAGGCCGACACGGCCGACGCGATCGGCTGGGCCGCCCGCTCGGTGGCCGGTCTGCTGGACGTGGCCGCGATGGTCGCCTACACCAGCTCCGGCGCATCGGCCCTGCGCATGGCGCGCGAGCGCCCCCGCGCCAGGATCCTGGGCATGACGCCGCAGGTGAGGACGGCCCGCCGCCTGGCGCTGGTCTGGGGCGTGCATCCGGTGCTCTGCGAGGACGTGGCCAGCGTGGACGAGATGACGGCGCTGGCCCTGCGCACCGCCGTGCAGCGCCGGTTCGCCCGGCCCGGCCAGACGCTGGTGATCGCCGCGGGCATGCCCTTCGGCAGCCCGGGCACGACCAACCTGCTGCGCATCGCCCAGGTCGAGGGCGAGGTCGAGCCGCCGCCCGCCCCCGAGTCGACGATGGACAGCCCCGCGAGCTGATCCCGCCACCCCGGCCGGCTCCTGGAGCCCGGCCATTACAGCGCCCCGAGCGCATCAGGAGACCCGCATGAACCCCGTCCACCCCCTCAGCCGCCGCCGTCTGGTGCGCACCCTGGCCCTGCTCGCCGCGCCGGCCCTGGCCCTGCCCTGCGGCGGCGCCCTGGCCCAGGCCTGGCCCGCCCGGCCCGTGTCGCTGATCGTGCCCTTCGCCGCCGGCGGCACGACCGACGTGCTCGCCCGGGCGCTGGGCGAGAAGCTCTCGCAGAGCCTGGGCCAGGCCGTGATCGTGGAGAACAAGCCGGGTGCCGGCGCCACGCTGGGTGCGGACTACGTCGCCAAGTCCCGGCCTGACGGCTACACCCTGCTGATGGGCGCGGTGCACCACACCATCGCCCCGGCGGTGTACCGCAAGCTGGCCTACGACCTGCAGAAGGATTTCGTGCCGCTGACCACGGTCGCGCTGGTGCCCAATGTGCTGGTGGTCAACGCCGCGGCCACGCCGGCGAAGTCGGTGACCGAGCTGGTCGCGCTGGCCAAGGCGCAAGGTGGCTACACCTACGGCTCCAACGGCAACGGCACAGCCCAGCACCTGATCGGCACCCAGTTCGAGAACATGACCGGCACCGAGCTGACCCACGTGCCCTACAAGGGCAGCGGCCCGCTGACCACCGACCTGCTGGGCGGCCAGATCAACCTGTCCTTCGACACCGTGACGCCGGTGCTGCAGCACATCCGCAGCGGCAAGTTGCGCGCCCTGGCGGTGAGCACCAGCAGGCGCTCCTCCGCGCTTCCCGACGTGCCGACGATGGAAGAGGCTGGCCTGAAGGGCTTCAACATCGGCACCTGGTTCGGCGTGCTGGCTCCGGCGGCCACGCCCCGCGACATCACCCAGCGCCTGAGCGCGGAGATGATCCGCATCATCCAGTCGCCGGACTTCCGCAAGCGCATGGCCGAGATCGGTGCCGAGCCGGTGGGCAACACGCCCGAGCAGATGGCCGCGCAGATCAAGGCCGAGACCGAGAAGTTCGCCCACCTGGTGAAGGCTGCCAAGGTCACGATCGAGTGAAGGGCCGGGCTTCAGACCCCGCAACCCGCCCGCACCGCCGCACCCGCCGACGGGTGCTCGAGTTGCTGCTTGCCCGCGGCGATCGGCGTCGGGGTGAGCGCCGCCACGCCGTTCTTCACCGCCACCACCTCGGCCATGATCGACAGCGCGATCTCGGCCGGGGTCTTGCTGCCGATGTAGAGGCCCGCGGGGCCGTGCAGCGTGTCCAGCGTGGCCTCGGACAGGTCGAAGTGCTCGTGCAGGCGCGCCCGGCGCAGCGCGCTGTTGCGGCGCGAGCCGATGGCCCCGACGTAGAAGGCGTCGGACTGCAGCGCGTCGATCAGGGCCAGGTCGTCGAGCTTGGGGTCGTGCGTCAGCGCGACCACAGCGGTGCGTGCATCGGGCTGCAGGCGCAGGATCAGGTCGTCGGGCATCTCGTGGCTGAGCGTGACGCCGTCGAGCTGCCAGCTGGCGCGCTGCTCGGCGCGCGGGTCGCAGACGATGACCTCGAAGCCCAGGCTCAGCGCCATCTGGCTCATGAAACGCGACAGGTCCCCCGCACCGATCAGGATCAGGCGGTTCTGCGGGCCCAGGTAGGTGCTCAGGGTGCGGTCGTCGAGCCGCGGCACCCCGTCGCCCCGGGCCCCGCGGGGCACCGGGCGCAGGTCGACCTCGCCGGTGCGCAGGTCCAGCACCCGCTCGGTGCTGTGCCGTTGCTGGCAGGCCTGCAGCAGCGGGGCGAGCCGGCTGCGGGCCTCGACCCGCTCGAGCACCAGCTCCACCGTGCCGCCGCAGGGCAGGCCGAAACGGTGCGCCTGGTCGGCCGAGATGCCGTAGCGCAGCACGGTGGGCGCGGCGCTGGCGCAGGCCGCCTGCACGCCACCGTCGCGGATGCGCTGGATCAGGTCGTCCTCGATGCAGCCGCCCGAGACCGAGCCCGTCGTCTCGCCGCGGCCGTTGATGGCCATCAGCGAGCCCGGCGGGCGCGGCGACGAGCCCCAGGTGCGAGCCACGGTGACCAGCACCACCGGCAGGCCGGTGTCGTGCCAGCCCAGCGCGGTGCGCAGCACCCGGGTGTCGAGGTCTTCCATGCGCGGCTCCGGGCTCAGGCCAGCTGGAAGGGCAGCTGGCGTTGCGGCTTGCCGGTCAGCCGGGCGATGGCGTTGGCGAAGGCCGGTGCCAGCGCAGGCAGGCCGGGTTCGCCCATGCCGGTGGGCGGGTCGGCGCTGGGCACGGTGTGCACGGCGATCTCGGGCATGTCGGTGATGCGCGGCACGACGAAGTCGCCGAAGTTGCTCTGCTGCACCTCGCCGTCCTTCAGCGTGATGGCCGCACCGGGCAGGCACATCGACAGGCCCATCAGCGCGGCGCCCTGCACCTGGGCCTCCACCGTGCGCGGGTTGACCACCAGGTTGCAGTGCACGCCCGCCGTCACGCGGTGCAGCACGGCCTGGCCCTTTTTCACCGAGGCCTCGACCACATAGGCCACCACCGATTCGAAGGACTCGTGCACGGCCACGCCCCAGGCGCGGCCCGCGGGCAGGCGCTTCTTGCCGTAGCCGCTCCGGTCGACCGCCAGCTGCAGGGCCTCGCGGTGGCGCGGGTGCTGGTCGCCGAACAGCTTCATGCGGTAGGCGACCGGGTCCTGCCTGGTCTGGCGAGCGATCTCGTCGATCAGCGTCTCCATCACGAAGGCCGTGTGCGTGGAGCCCACGCTGCGCCACCACAGCACCGGCACGTTCAGCTTGGGGTGGTGCACCGTCAGGCGCATGGGCAGATCGTAGGGATCGCGCATGCCTTCCACGGCGGTGTTGTCCACGCCGTTCTTGATCATCACGCCGGCGAAGGGCGAGCCCTCGGTGATCGACTGGCCGACCAGCACGTGGTCCCAGGCCAGCACCTGGCCCCGGTCGTCGAAGCCGATGCGGGCATGGTGCAGGTGCATGGGGCGGTAGTAGCCGCCCTGGATGTCGTCCTCGCGGCGCCACACCAGGCGCACCGGGGCGCTGAGGCCGGCCGTGCGGGCGGCCTTGGCCACCTCGCAGGCCTCGACCACGTAGTCGCTGCTGAACAGGCCGCGGCGGCCGAAGCCGCCACCGGCCATCTGCACGTTCACGCGCACCTGCTCGGGCTTGAGGCCCAGCACGCGGGCGGCGGCCAGGCCGTCCACGCCGGGGAACTGGCTGCCCACGTGGAGCTCGGCGCCGCTGTCGGTGAGCTGCACGGTGCAGTTCAGCGGCTCCATGGGCGCGTGCGCCAGGTAGGGGAAGACGAACTCGGCCTCGATGCGGCGCGGGGCCTTGGCCAGCGGGGCCATGTCGGCCTCGAAATGGCGCGGGCCTTCCTGCTTGACCAGCGCGCGGTACTGCGCCAGCTGGCGGGTGCTGTCGACCTTCTCGACCGCGGCCGTGTCCCACTCCAGCTTGAGCGCCTCGCGGCCCTGCTTGGCCGGCCAGTAGCCATCGGCCACCACGGCCACGCCCTCGGCACCGCGGTCCAGCGGCACGCGCAGCACGGCCTTCACGCCCTTGATGGCGCGCGCGGCGCCGTCATCGACCGACTTGAGCCTGGCGCCGAACACTGGCGGGTGGGCGACCACGGCGGTGAGCTGACCGGGCAGCCGCATGTCGATGCCGAAGGCCTGGCGGCCGCTGCTCTTGGCCTTGGCGTCGATGCGGGTGGTCGGCTGGCCGATGAGGCGGAAGTCCTTCGCTTCCTTGAGCTTGACCGTGGTCGGCACGGGCAGGGCCATCGCGGCCTCGGCCAGCTCGCCGTAGCCCAGCCGGCGGCCATCGGCGGCGATCACCTGGCCGGCCTGCGTGCGCAGCGTGGCCACGTCGACGCTCCAGCGCGTGGCCGCGGCCGACAGCAGCATGGCGCGGGCCCGGGCACCCAGCTCGCGGTACTGCGTGTAGCTGTGCTTGATGGTGTTGGAGCCACCGGTCAGGTGCATGCCGAAGCGCGGGTCGACGTAGGCGCCGTCGTTGCTGCCCATGCGGCTGCGCACCAGGGACCAGTCGGCGTCCAGCTCCTCGGCCAGGATCATGGGCAGGGCGGTCTGCACGCCCTGGCCGAACTCCAGCCGGTTGATGGTGACGGTGACCTCGCCATCGGGCGCGATCCGCACGAAGGACAGGGGCTGCTCGGTGGGCTTGAGCGCCGCCGGGGCGGTCGAAGCCGCGGCGCCCTGGGCCGCGGCCAGGCCCGGGAAGGTGCCCAGGACCAGGCCACCCAGGCCGGCCACCTTCAGGAAGTGGCGGCGCGGCAGGGGCGCGGGCGGGGCGTCGGCCGCCCGCTCACGCTCGATCAGGTGTTGCAGGGCGCGGGGCAGTTCGCCCTGGAAGGTGGATGGCAGCATGGGGGCTCCTTCAGGCGAGGGCGCGCGCGGCATCGGCCACGGCGGCGCGGATGCGGGCGTAGGTGCCGCAGCGGCAGATGTTGCCGGCCATGGCCGTGTCGATCTCGGCCGGCGTGGGCTGCCTGCCCTGGGGCAGCGACTTCAGGAAGGCCGTGGCGCTCATGATCTGGCCGCTCTGGCAGTAGCCGCACTGGGCCACGTCGTGCTTGACCCAGGCCGCGTGCACGGCCGCGCCCACGCGGTCGCTGCCGTCGGTGGTGGCCTCGATGGTGGTGAGGCGCTTGCCCTCTGCCACCGAGATGGGCGTGACGCAGGAGCGGATGGCCTGGCCGTCGAGGTGCACGGTGCAGGCGCCGCACAGGGCCGCGCCGCAGCCGAACTTGGTGCCGGTCAGGCCCAGGTGGTCGCGCAGGGCCCAGAGGATGGGGGTGGCGGGGTCGGCGTCGACCGTGTGCGCCTGGCCGTTGACGTTGAGCGTGCTCATGGTGGGGCGGTTCTCCTGAGGTGGATGAAGGGCGCGGACGCCAGGCCGAGGCGGCTTGCCGGGCTCATTCCCGAGGGGGCAGTGTGCCGCTCCGCCCGGCTGCGGATTTGTCGTTTTCGAGCCTTGTCTTGCCTTTTCCGACGAATGTTCATGGACGGGCGCGCTGGCGCAGGCGGTGACGCTACAGTCGGCGCACGGCGCGGACCCTGGATGTGCATCGATCAACTGCTGAATGCACAGGGTTTGTGCGGAGTTCGTGCCTTCCTGAAAGACCGCCATGCCCATTGACACCCTGGCACGTGAGATCGGCCGGATTGCCCAAAATGACGGCCCGCACCAGACCCCCATCGAAGCGCTGTCCTTCTACCGCAGCAGCGAGCGCACGCCGCCCATGCCCTGCGTCTACGGGCTGGGCCTGGCCGTCGCGGCGCAGGGCGGCAAGCAGGTCACTCTCGGCGACCAGGTGATCGACTACGGGCCGGGCCAGTCCCTGCTGACGACGGTGGACCTGCCGGTGGTGGCCCGTGTCACCCGGGCCGATCTGGCCACGCCGTTCCTCGGCCTGCTGCTCAGGCTCGACGCCCGCTCGCTCGTGCAGCGGGCCGCGGAGATGGACCTGCCGCCGCTGTCGCGCGAGTCGCCCCCGAGCGCGATCTCGCGCATCCCGCTGGATCCGCCGCTGCTGGACGCCGTGATCCGGCTGGTTCGGCTGCTGGACGAGCCGGGACTGACCGCCCACATGGCGCCGCTGATCCAGCAGGAGATCACCGTGCGGCTGCTGGCGGGGGCCCATGGCCCCTACCTGCGCTACCTGGTGTCGGCGGGCTCGCCCGGCCACCAGGTGGCGCGCGCGATGGCCTGGCTCAAGCAGAACTTCAGCCGCGACGTCCGCATGGACGAACTGGCGACCAGCGTGCACATGAGTCCCTCGACCTTCCGCCAGCACTTCCGTCACCTGGCCGGCATGAGCCCGCTGCAGTACCAGAAGCAGCTGCGCCTGCAGGAGGCGCGCCAGCTGATGCTGAACCAGTCCCTGGACGCCGGCAGCGCCGCCGCCCGGGTGGGCTACGAGAGTGCGCCCCAGTTCAGCCGCGAGTACAGCCGGCTGTTCGGCGCGCCACCCCAGCGTGACATCCGGCGCCTGCGCGAGCGGGTGGACGGCGGGGTGGCGGTGTCGGTGTCCTGAGTCCGTCGAGCGGCCCAGGGAAAACCCAGAGCGGCCTTTTCGGAGGCAACTGGTATGCTTGACCAACCAGTAAACCAGAACTGCACACACCGTGGACATCCTCCATCACCGCGTTCCAGGCGCCGGATCCCGTGAGATCACCAAGCGCACCGTCAAGGACCAGGTGGCCGACAAGATCGCCTCGATGATCCAGACCGGCCTGCTGCAGGCCGGTGACGAACTGCCGTCCGAGCGCGAGCTGGCGGCCACGCTGTCGGTGTCGCGCGAATCGGTGCGCGGCGCGATCTCGGTGCTGGCCGGGCGTCGCATGATCGGGGTCTCGCAGGGCTCGCGCACCAAGGTGCTGGGCACGGCCGGGCAGACCTTCCAGGACACGGTGTCCTCGTTCGGCCTGTTCAAGGGCAAGTCGATCGAGGAGGTCACCGAGGCGCGCGCGCTGGTGGAGGTGGAGGTGATGCGCCTGGCCGCGGCCCGCATGAAACCCGCCACGCTGGACCGGCTGGAGGCCCTGGTGGCCGAGCAGGCCTCGATGCTCAACGATCCGGTGCGCTTCCAGATCTCCGACCGCGAGTTCCACACCGTGATGTACGAGGCCTGCGGCAACGACCTGCTGGCCAGCTTCGTGGTCGATCTCTACGCGTTCGCGCTCGACGCCCGACGCAAGGCGCTCAAGCGCAAGGACGCCATCGCCCGCAGCGTGGAGGATCACCGCAGCATCGTCGCGGCGCTGCGCGCCCGGCATCCGGAGCATGCGGCCCAGGCCGTGCGCCATCACCTGGACAGCGTCTACACGACCACCCTGTCCGAACTCGGGAAGTAGGCCATGGCCATCGATGTCCTTGACGCCCGCTTCGAGCGGGTGATCCGCCCGGGTGCGCTACTCGAGCGCCTGTGCACTGGTGCCGCTTGGCGCGCGTCGGCGGCATTCATCGATCTTTTGTTCGTGACAACTGGTCTGGTTCAAATACCAGTTTGACTCCGGATGCATCCGTGGGCCTCCGCTGGAGGGGGCTGCATCACCTTCCTTCAAAGCCGTGAGACCAACGGCTGTTCGCGATCCCCGTCCTTCAACGAAACCATGGAGACAAACATGCCCCGACTCTTCTCCCGCCGTCACCTGCTGGCCCTGGCCGCTCTTGCCTCCACCCTGGGTGCCGCTCATGCCCAGACCTGGCCCAGCCAGCCCTTGCGCATGCTGGTCGGCTCCAGCCCTGGAGGCGGTACCGACGCGATGGCCCGTGCGGTGGCCGACAAGCTCGGCCCGGCCCTGAAGACGACGGTGGTGGTGGAGAACCGCCCCGGTGCGTCCAACACCCTGGCAGTGGATGTGGTGGTCAAGTCGACCGACGGTCACACGATGGTGATGGGCGTGTCGACCGCGCATGCGATCGCGCCTCACCTGATCAAGCTGGCCTACGACAACGACCATGACCTGGTACCCGTGGCCTACGTGGGTGCGGTGCCCAATGTGCTGGTGGTGAGCGCCACCTCGCCCTACAAGACCGTGGCCGATCTGGTGGCCGCGGCGCGCAAGCAGCCGGGCGTGATCAATTACGCCTCGTCGGGGAACGGCAGCACGCAGCACATCGCGGGCGAGCTGTTCGAGGACGCCACTGGCGTGGCCACCGTGCACATCCCCTACCGCGGCTCGGGCCCGGCGCTGGTGGACCTGATGGCGGGCCAGGTGCAGATGAGCTTCGACACGCTGGCCTCGGTGATGCCGCACATCAAGAACGGCAAGCTGCGTGCGCTGGCCGTCTGCGCCACCGCGCGCAACCCCGAGCTGCCCACGGTGCCGACGCTGGCCGAATCGGGTGTGAAGGGCGTGGAGATGAGCGCCTGGTACGGCATCTACATGCCATCGGCCACGCCCAAGGCGGTGCAGCAGCGCGTGGCCGAGGAGGTCAGCAAGCTCCTGACCCTGCCCGACACCAAGGCACGCCTGGCCAACATCGGCGCCGACCTGACGCCGATGAGCCCGCCCCAATTCCAGGCCTTCCATGTGGCCGAGAACAAGCGCTATGCCGAGCTGATCAAGAAGCGCGGCATCAAGGCCGATTGAGGGCCGTCGCGGCTCGCCTTTCAACCTTTCAGAGAGGACTGACATGAACGACATGCAAGCGCCCGTGGTGGCCTTGACCCTGGGCGACCCGGCCGGCATCGGCGCCGAGCTGATCGCCCGCCTGCTGGCACGCGCCGACCTGGTGGCGCAAGCCAATGTGGTGCTGGTGGGCGACCCCTGGCTGTGGGCCGAGGGCCAGCGCATTGCCGGCTTGAGCGTGACCACCATCCCGGTGGCCTCGCTGGCCGAGGTGCGTGGCCGCGCCAACGCGGGCACGCCTGCCTTCCTGGCGGTGGACACGGTGGCGCCCGAGCAGGTGCACCGTGGCCAGGCCGAAGCGGCCGGTGGCCGCTCGGTGCTGGCCGTGCTCGACCGCTGCATGGACGCGGCCAGCCGCCGCGAGATCGATGCCATCTGCTTCGCGCCGCTCAACAAGTTCGCGATGAAACAAGGCGGCCTGAAGCACGAAGACGAGCTGCACCACTTTGCCGAACACCTGGGTGTGACGAGCTACTTCTGCGAGTTCAACACCCTGGGTGATCTGTGGACCTCGCGCGTGTCGTCGCACGTGCCGCTCAAAGAGGCCGCGGGCCTGCTGAGCGTGGAGCGCATCGTGGCTGCGGCGCGCCTGATCTACCACTCGCTGCAGGCCAATGGCGTGACCGCACCGCGTGTGGCCGTGGCCGGCTTCAACCCGCACAACGGCGACGGCGGCACCTGCGGCCGCGAAGAGATCGACATCATCGCGCCCGCCGTGGCGCAGCTGGTGGCCGAAGGCCTGCCGGTGGTGGGCCCCTACCCCGCCGACACCATCTTCCTGAAGGCCCGCGATGGCGAGCTCGATGCGGTGGTGACCATGTACCACGACCAGGGCCAGATCGCGATCAAGCTGCTCGGCTTCTCCAAGGGCGTGACGGTGCAAGGCGGCCTGCCCATCCCCATCACCACGCCGGCGCACGGCACGGCCTACGACATCGCGGGCCAGGGCAAAGCCAACGTCGACGCCACCGCCAACGCCTTCCAGATCGCCTGCCGCATGGGCCGCACCTACCGCTCGGGCGACAGCCTGTTCGGCGCGCCCACATCCACCACCCCGACTTCGTCCCTGTCCTGAGGAGCCACCCACCATGAAAATCAAATCCGTCCGCGCCCGTGTCTTCGAATGGAAGGGCAAGACCGTGCCGCCGCAAGGCAACTTCTGCTCCAACGCGATGGACCTGGTGTACGACAACCGCGCCAACGCTCATGCTGCCGGCACCGACACCATGAACACCTTCCGCTTCCACGGCTGGACCGTGGTCGAGGTGGAGACCGATGACGGCATCGTCGGCCTGGGCAATGTGGCCCTGGCACCGAAGATCGCGAAGGCCATCATCGACGAGTACCTGGCGCCGCTGGTGATCGGCCAGGACCCCTGGGACTACGAGTACCTGAACCAGCGCATGTACCGCGCCACGCACGCCTGGGGCCGCAAGGGCGTGGGCATGGCCGCGATCTCGGCGATCGACATCGCCATCTGGGACATCCTGGGCAAGAGCGTCAACAAGCCGGTGTTCAAGCTGCTGGGCGGCCGCACCAAAGAGAAGATCCCCTGCTACTACAGCAAGCTCTACCGCACGGACCTCAAGGAGATGCAGGCCGAGGCACAGAAGTTCGTCGACCAGGGCTTCCGCGCCTTCAAGATGCGCTTCGGCTACGGTCCGCAGCACGGCCAGCAAGGCGTGGTGGAGAACCTGAAGTCGGTCGAGGCCGTGCGCGAGGTCATCGGCTACGACAACGACCTGATGCTCGAGTGCTACATGGGTTGGAACCTGGAGTACGCCAAGCGCATGCTGCCCAAGCTGGAGAAGTACCAGCCGCGTTGGCTGGAAGAACCGGTGATTGCCGACGACATCGACGGTTACGCCGAACTCAACCAGCTCACCAGCATCCCCATCTCGGGCGGCGAACACGAGTTCAGCCTCTACGGCTTCAAGCAGCTGCTCGACCGCAAGGCGGTGAGCGTGGTGCAGTACGACACCAACCGCGTCGGCGGCATCACCATGGCGCACAAGATCAACGCGCTGTGCGAGGCCTACAGCGTGCCGGTGATCCCGCACGCCGGCCAGATGCACAACTACCACCTCACCATGAGCAGCCTGAACTGCCCGATGAGCGAGTACTTCCCGATGTTCGACGTGGAAGTGGGCAACGAGCTGTTCTATTACATCTTCGACGGCGAGCCGGTGGCCGAGAACGGTTTCCTGCAACTGCGCGACGACGTGCCGGGCCTGGGCTTGACGATGAAGACCGAGTTCCTCGATCAGTTCCACATCACCGAGTGAGCCCGACCATGAAACGGCCCTACAAGGGGGTGTTCCCCGTCGTCCCCACGACGTTCACCGAGACCGGCGAGCTGGACCTGGACAGCCAGAAACGCTGCCTCGACTTCATGATCGATGCAGGCTCCACCGGCCTGTGCATCCTGGCCAACTTCTCCGAGCAGTTCGCGCTGTCCGACGATGAGCGCGAGGTGCTGACCCGCACCGCGCTGGAGCACGTGGCCGGTCGTGTGCCGGTGATCGTCACCACCACGCACTATGGCTCGCAGGTCTGCGCCGCCCGCAGCCGACGCGCGCAGGACATGGGGGCCGCCATGGTGATGGTGATGCCGCCCTACCACGGCGCCACCTTCCGGGTCGCCGAGCCGGGCATCGAGGGCTTCTACCGTCATGTCTCCGAGGCCATCGACATTCCGATCATGATCCAGGATGCGCCGGCCAGTGGCACGGTGCTGTCGGCGCCCTTCCTGGCCCGGCTGGCCCGAGAGATCGAGCAGGTCTCGTATTTCAAGATCGAGACCGCGGGTGCCGCCAGCAAGCTGCGTGAGCTGATCGCGCTGGGCGGTGATGCGATCGAGGGACCCTGGGATGGCGAGGAGGCCATCACCCTGCTGGCCGATCTGGACGCCGGGGCCACGGGCGCGATGACCGGAGGGGCCTTCCCCGACGGCATCCGCCGCATCGTCGATGCCCATCTGGCCGGTGACCGCGAAACCGCGGTCACCGAGTACGGCCGCTGGCTGCCGCTGATCAACTACGAGAACCGCCAGGGCGGCATCCTGACGGCCAAGGCGCTGATGAAAGAAGGTGGCGTGATCGCCTGCGATGCCCCGCGCCATCCTTTCCCCGCGATGCATCCGGCCATCCGGGCCGGCCTGCTGGATGCGGCCCGCCGCCTGGATCCCCTGGTCCTGCGCTGGGCGCGCTGACGCCAGGTGGGTTGAAGCCCCGGCCAGGCGGGCCGCGGCGCGCCCGATCGACCGGGGCCTGCCGCCGCGGCGGCCTCACGCCATGCGCCGGGCCGCGGTGGAGCCTCGCGCGATCACGCGCGAGGCCAGGGTCTCGTGGCCGGTGGGCAGGGGCGTGTCGGGGTCGGCCTGGATGCGTTCGATCAGCCGCTGCATCGCCACCTCGCCGGTGAGTTCGCTGGCCATGTCCACGGTGGTCAGGGCCGGGCTGGTGTAGCGACCGTAGAGGATGTTGTCGAAGCCGGCGATGGACACGTCTTCGGGCACGCGCAGGCCCAGGGCCTGGGCCTGTCCCAGCAGGCCCAGGGCCAGCAGGTCGTTGTAGGCGACCACCACGTCGGGTGGCTGCGCCGACAGCAGCAGGGACGACGCCACGCGCTCGCCCTCCTCGGCCACGGGCGCGGCGACGTCGTGCAGCGTCAGGGCGGCCTCGCTGCCTTCGAAGGCCTGCTGCAGGCCCTGCCAGCGGTCGGCGCTCCAGCGTGCGCCGCTGAAGCCGACGTAGTGCACGCGACGGTGTCCCTGGTCGCGCAGATAGCGCCCCAGCATCAGGGCGGCGGTCTTGCTGTCCGCGCCCACGCCGTAGCCACCGGCCAGCGACTGCTGGCCGCCGTAGTAGACCGTCGGCACCCCGCTGTGCTGCAGCCAGTCGGTGGCGATCTCCGACAGCCGGGCGCTCACGATCAGGCCGTCGACGCGCCGGCTGAGGTCCTGCAGCATGGCCAGCACCGGGGTCTGTCCTTCCGTGGCATCGGCGAACAGCAGGTTCAGCCCCGCTCGCATCGCCACCCGCGAGGCGCCCTTGACCAGGCTGGTGAAGTGCGGGTTGAGGATGTCGAGGATGACCAGGCCGACATTGCCCGTGCGGCCGGTGATCATGCCCCGGGCCAGCGGGTTGGAGCGGTAGCCGAGATCACGGATCGCCTGCGTGACACGCTCCTCGACCTCGCGGGTGAAGCGCTGTCCGCCGTTGATGAACTTGGAGACCGTGGCGGTGGACACGCTGGCGGCCTGGGCCACGTCGTGGATGGTGGCGGCCTTGCGTCTGCGGGGCGAAGTGTCTGGCATGGGATCGAGTTTAGCCGGCAGTAAACGTTTACCTCCAGACATCGACAAGAGGCGCACTGGTGCTTACCACTAGTTGTCGTACCTTGACCTTGTCTCAAGTTAAACGTTTAATTTGCGACAGCAGGACCAGCCCGCGTGGCGGCTTGTCGATCCCTGATCCAGAACCCGAGGAGACTTCCATGCCCGTTATCACCCCCGTCCGCCTGGCCCCGTTGCTCGCTCTCGCGCTGGGAAGCGCCCATGCGGTCGAGTTCCGCTCGGCGGACATCCACAACTCCGACGACTACCCGACGGTGGTGGCGGTCAAGCACATGAGCCAGCTGCTGGAACAGAAGAGCGGCGGCAAGCACCGCATCAAGGTGTTCAACAAGGGCGCCCTGGGCAACGAGAAGGAGACCATCGACCAGCTCAAGATCGGCGCCCTCGACATCGCCCGCGTCAACATCAGCCCGATGAACGGCATCTGCCAGAAGACGCAGGTGCCGACCATGCCCTTCCTGTTCCACTCGGTCGAGCACATGCGCCGTTCGCTGGACGGCCCGGCGGGCGAGGAGATCCTGAAATCCTGCGAGGAACAGGGCTTCATCGGCCTGGCCTTCTACGACTCGGGCGCGCGCTCGATGTACGCGAAGAAGCCCATCCGGTCGGTCGCCGACGTCAAGGGCATGAAGGTGCGTGTCCAGCAGTCGGACCTGTGGGTGGCGCTGGTCGGCGCGATGGGCGGCAACGCCACGCCGATGCCCTTCGGCGAGGTCTACACCGGCCTGAAGACGGGCCTGATCGACGCGGCCGAGAACAACATCCCGTCCTACGACAGCGTCAAGCACTACGAGTCGGCCAAGTACTACTCGAAGACCGAGCACTCGATGGCCCCCGAGATGCTGCTGATGTCCAAGCTCATCTGGGACAAGCTGCCCAAGGCCGAGCAGGACATGGTGCGGGCGGCGGCCAGGGAGTCGGTGGCCTTCCAGCGCCGCAAGTGGGACGAGCAGGAGTCCAAGTCGCTGGCCGCCGTCAAGGCCGGCGGCGCCGAGATCGCCGAGGTCGACAAGAAGTCCTTCCAGGCGGTGATGGGTCCGGTCTACGACAAGTTCATGACCACGCCCGACCTCAAGCGCCTGGTCAAGACCATCCAGGACACCAAGTAAGCCTGCAGCCGGGACCGCAACCATGTACACCAAGTTCTGCGCCGGGCTGTCCCGGCTCAGCCTGATGCTGGCGGTGGCCGGCCTGATCGCGGTGGTGCTGTGCGTGCAGTACCAGGTGATCGGCCGCTACATCTTCAACGACACGCCGACCTGGGCCGAGGCGCTGGCGATGCTGCTGGTGCTCTTCGTCACCTCGTTCGGGTTGGCCGTGGGCGTGCGGGACGCCGGCCACATCGGGCTGGAATCGATGGTCGCGCTGCTGCCACCGGCCTGGCAGCGCCGCATCGAGGTGCTCATCCACGCGCTGGTGGCGCTGTTCGGTGCGCTGATGGCACAGGGCGGATGGCGCTGGATGATCGCCAAGTGGGGCGAGAAGAAGCCGATGCTGCCGGTTCCCGACGGCATCGACTACCTGCCGGTGGTGATCGCCGGCGTGCTGATCGTGCTGTTCTCGATCGAACACATCGCTGCCAATTTGCGCGGCGAGGAAGTGGTGCCGGCATGGAACTGAGCATCCTGGCGGTGAGTTTCACCGTGCTGCTGCTGCTGGGCGTGCCCGTGGCGTTCGCGATCGGGCTGTCGTCGGTGGCCACGATCATCGCCGCGGGGCTGCCCGTGGCCATCGTCTTCCAGAAGATGGTCGGAGGCATGCAGGTCTTCAGCTTCCTGGCCATCCCGTTCTTCGTCTTCGCCGGCGAGCTGATGCTCTATGGCGGCATCGCCGAGCGCATCGTGCGCTTCGCCAACAGCCTGGTCGGCCACGTCAAGGGCGGCCTGGGCATGAGCAACGTGCTGGGCTGCACCATCTTCGGCGGCGTGGCCGGCTCGCCGCTGGCCGACGTCTCGGCGATCGGCTCGGTGATGATCCCGTTGATGAAGAAGGATGGCTACGACGCCGACTACGCGGTCAACGTCACCACCCACGCGGCCCTGGTCGGCGCCATCATGCCGACCTCGCACAACCTGATCATCTTCACGCTGGCGACCTCGGGCATCGCCTCGGTCAGCGTGCTCAGCCTGATGCTGGCCGGGCTGATCCCGGCGCTGATCCTGACGCTGTGCAACCTGGCCGCGGCCTACTGGGTGGCCGTCAAGCGCGGTTATCCGGTGCGCCCGGGCGGCTTCGGGGGCTGGAAGGCGGTACTGACGGCGTTCCTGGCCTCGCTGCCCGGTCTGCTGGTGGTGGTCATCATCCTCGGGGGCATCCTCTCCGGTGCGTTCACCGCCACCGAGTCGGCGTCCATCGCGGTCGCCTGGGCCTTGCTGATCACGGTGTTCGTCTACCGCACGCTGAGCTGGTCGAACTTCCTGAAGGCCTGTGCCAAGGCCTGCAAGACCACCGGCGTGGTGCTGCTGCTGATCGGCATCTCGGCGGCCTTCGGCTACTTCATGGCGCTCTACGAGGTGCCGCAGAAGACCGGCGAGCTGATGAAGTCCATCTCCAGCGAGCCCTGGGTGATCTTCCTGATGATCAACGTGCTGCTGTTCATCCTGGGCACCTTCCTGGACATGGCCGCCACGATCCTGATCTGCACGCCCATCTTCCTGCCCATCGCGATGCAGTTCGGCATGGACCCGGTGCAGTTCGGCATCATCATGCTGATCAACTGCGCGCTGGGGCTGAACACGCCCCCGGTCGGCTCGGTGCAGTTCGTCGGTTGCGCGATCGGCGGCATCTCGGTCGGCCAGGTGATGCGCACGATCGGGCCGTTCTACGGGGCCCTGGGTGCCTGCCTGCTGCTGGTGACCTACGTGCCCTCCTTCTCGCTGTGGCTGCCCAGCCTGTTCAAGTGACACCGTGCCCGGCCCGCGGTGCGGGCCGGGCTGTTTCCCGGAGACCCTTTCCCATGCTCGACCGCCCCGCCACTTCCATCCGATTCCGCCGCCTGCTGCTGACTGGCGCGGCCGGCAACCTGGGCAGCGAACTGCGCCCGCGCCTGAAGGCCTACTGCGACACGCTGCGTGTCTCGCACCGCAGCGACGACATCGCCCCGGCCGGTCCCGGCGAGGAGATCGCCGTGGCCGACCTGGCCGACAAGGCCGCGGTGATGGCGATGGTCGAGGGGGTCGATGCCATCGTCCACCTCGGCGGCGTGTCCACCGAGCAGAGCTGGGAGGCCATCCGCGACGCCAACATCAGCGGCATGGTCCACCTCTACGAGGCCGCCCGGCTGCACGGCGTGCGGCGCATCGTCTTCGCCAGTTCCAACCACGTGACCGGCTTCTACCGCCAGGATCAGGTCGTGAGCTCGCGCGACCCGGTGCGCCCGGACGGCTTCTACGGCCTGAGCAAGGCCTTTGGCGAGAACCTCGCGCAGCTGTACTGGGACCGCCATGGCCTCGAGACGGTCAGCGTGCGCATCGGCTCGTCGTTCGCCGCGCCCCGGGACCGCCGCATGCTGGCGACCTGGATGAGCTACGACGACACCGAACGCCTGGTGGCCGCCGCGCTGGGCGCGCCGGTGGTGGGCCACAGCATCATCTACGGCATGAGCGACAACGCCACCACCTGGTGGGACAACACGCCGGCACGCCACATCGGCTACCGGCCGCAGGACAGCTCGGAGGTGTTCCGGGCCGAGGTCGAGGCGCGCCAGCAGCACGTCGACCGCGGCGATCCGGCCACGCTGCACCAGGGCGGCATGTTCGTGCGCACCGGGCCCTTCTTCGACGAAGCGGTCTGAGCCCATGAACGAGCCCCTGTCGATGCGTTATCCGGATCCGGCGATCGAGGTGCTGCACCCCGATTTCCTGAAGCTGCGCCTGTTCAGCGCGTCGGTCGAGCGCCTGGCCACCGGCCTGCGCTGGGCCGAGGGGCCGGTGTGGTTCGGTGACGGGCGCTACCTGCTGCTGTCGGACATCCCCAACGACCGCATCCTGCGCTGGGACGACTGCTCCGGAGCGGTGAGCGTGTTCCGTCAGCCCTCGAACAACGCCAATGGCCACGCCCGTGATGCGCAGGGGCGGCTGCTCACCTGCGAGCACCTGACACGCCGGGTGACGCGCACCGAGCACGACGGGTGCGTCACCGTGCTGGCCGATCGGTACGAGGGGGCGCGGTTGAACTCGCCCAACGACATCACGCTGTGCCGACGCGACGGCGCGGTCTGGTTCACCGACCCGGATTTCGGGCTGCACGGCCACTGGGAAGGCGAGCCCGGCACGCCGGAGCGGCCGCACGGGGTCTACCGGATCGATGCGGCGACCGGGCGGCTCGACTGCGCGCTCGACGACCTCGACGGCCCCAACGGCCTGGCGTTCTCGCCCGACGAGCAGGTGCTCTACGTGATCGAGAGCCGCGCCCGGCCGCACCGGCGCATCTGGGCGTATGACCACGCCGCCGATGGCACGCTGTCCAACAGGCGCCTGCACGTCGATGCCGACGGCCCGGGGGCGCTGGACGGCATGGCCTGCGACGTGGCGGGCAATCTCTGGTGCGGCTTCGGCACCAACGGTGCGCCGGGGACCGACGCCGCCGCCCTGGACGGTGTGCGCGTCTACAACCCGGCGGGCCAGCCGATCGGCCACATCCACCTGCCCGAGCGCTGCGCCAACGTCTGCTTCGGCGGGGCCAAGGGCAACCGGCTGTTCATGGCGTCCAGCCATTCGCTGTACGCGCTGTACGTCAACACGACCGGCGCGGTGCGCTGAAGAGGCCGGCCGGCGAGTCAGGCCAGGCCGAGCCGGTCCAGCCAGGCCTCGACCGGCTCGCCGCTGCCCATGTCGGGGGCGACCAGCCCGTCGATCATGAAGGTCGGCGTGACGTGGATGCCGTTCTGGCGCGCGTACTTCGCCTGCCACTTCAGGTCGACCTGCAGCGCCGGGCGCGCGAAGGCCTCGGTCAGGGCCACCCCGCTGTGCTGCTCGATCAGCGCCAGGAGGGCGCGTGCGCTGCAGTCGAGCAGCGGACCGGCGCAGTGGTCGGTCGGCTCGAAACGGTCGCGCTGCGCGAACACCGCGGCCATCACCGCCCTGGCGGCGGTCTTGCCCCCCTCGGTGGTGGAGGCCGCCAGGATGGCGCGCGTGATCACCGGCGAGAACAGGTGCCAGGGCTGCGACAGCAGCCGCAGCTTCAGCGTCAGCCGGTCCTCGCCGGCCCGCGCCAGCAGGTCGTCGAACTTGGCGAAGGCCCGGGCCGAGAACGGGCAGGTCGGCTCGAGGAAGACCTCGAGCGTCTTCGGCCCCCGGCCCCAGACCAGCGGGTCGGCGGCTCGGGTGGCGGGTGCGGGGGAGGAGGTGGTGGTGCTCACGTGATGGGTCCGCGTCAAGGGGCTCACATTGTCCAGCTCAAACGCCAGCCTGTGCGGCGCGCTGGCGGGCCATGGTGAGGGCCGTGTCCTCGATCATGTCCTCCTGGCCGCCGACCATCCGGCGTCGGCCCAGCTCGACCAGCAGGTCGCGCGCCGGAATGCCGTACCGTGCGCCCGCCCGCTTGGCGAACAGCAGGAACGAGCCGTAGACGCCGGCGTAGCCCAGCGTGAGCGCGTCCCGGTCGATGCGGATCGGGAAGTCCATGATCGGCACCACCCGGTCCTCGGCGACGTCCTGGATCTTCCAGACGTCCACGCCGGTCTCGAGGCCCATGCGGTCGAGCACGGCGACGAGCACTTCCATCGGCGTGTTGCCCGCCCCGGCGCCGAGGCCCGCGGCGGCCGCGTCGATGCGGGTGGCGCCGGCCTCGATGGCGGCGACCGAGTTGGCCACGCCCATCGCCAGATTGTGGTGACCGTGGAAGCCCAGCTCGGTCTCGGGCTTGAGCGCGTCGCGCACCGCCGAGAGCCGTTCCCTGACGCCATCGGGCAGCAGGTAGCCGGCCGAGTCGGTCACGTAGACGCAGTGGGCGCCATAACCCTCCATCAGCCGGGCCTGGGTGACCAGCTGCTCCGCGCTGGCCATGTGGCTCATCATCAGGAAGCCCACCGTGTCCATGCCGAGCTTGCGGGCCTGCGTGATGTGCTGCTCCGACACGTCGGCCTCGGTGCAGTGGGTGGCCACGCGGATGGTGCCCACGCCCAGTTCATGGGCCATCTTCAGGTGGTCGACCGTGCCGATGCCCGGCAGCAGCAGCGCCGAGACCCTGGCCTGCTTCATCAGCGGCACCACGGTGCCCAGGTATTGCTCGTCGGTGTGGGCGGGGAAACCGTAGTTGACCGAGCTGCCGCCCAGGCCGTCGCCGTGCGTGACCTCGATCAGCGGCACCCCCGCCTGATCCAGCCCTTGAGCGATCGAGCTCATCTGCTCGAGCGTCATCAGGTGGCGCTTGGGGTGCATGCCATCACGCAGCGTCATGTCGTGGAGGGTGATCTTCTTGCCTTGCAGTGTCATGGCTTTGCTCCGTGCGGGTCAGGCGGTCACCGGCTCGGCGGCCGCGGCGCGGGCCTGCAGCGTCAGCCGGCCAGCCAGGATCTCTTCGGCGAACATCTCGGCCGTGCGCGCCGCCGCCGCGGTCATGATGTCGAGGTTGCCGGCGTACCTGGGCAGGTAGTCCCCCAGGCCTTCCACCTCCAGGAAGATCGATACCCGCTGGCCGTCGAACACCGGGCCGTTGACCAGGCGGTAGCCGGGAACGTACTTCTGCACCTCGGCCAGCATGGCGTGCACGCTGGCGGTGATGGCCGCCTGGTCGGGCTCGCCCTCGACCAGGCAGTGCACGGTGTCGCGCATCATCAGCGGCGGCTCGGCCGGGTTGACGATGATGATGGCCTTGCCGCGCCGGGCGCCGCCGACCTGCTCGACCGCGCCGGCCGTGGTGCGGGTGAACTCGTCGATGTTCTTGCGCGTGCCCGGGCCGACCGAGCGGCTGGACACCGTGGCGACGATCTCGCCGTAGGCCACCGGCTGCACGCGGCTGACCGCCGCCACCATCGGGATGGTGGCCTGGCCGCCGCAGGTCACCATGTTGACGTTCATCTCGCCCGAGCCGACGTGCTGCTTCAGGTTGACCGGTGGCACGCAGAACGGGCCGATGGCCGCCGGCGTCAGGTCGATCATCAGCGCCCCTTCGGCATTGACCTTGCGCGAGTTCTCGGCGTGCACGTAGGCGCTGGTGGCGTCGAAGACGATCTGCACGCCATCGGCCCGCAGGTGGGGAACCAGTCCGTCGACACCGTCGGCGGTGGTCTTCAGGCCCAGTTCGCGGGCGCGTTGAAGCCCGTCGGAGGCCGGGTCGATGCCCACCATCCAGACCGGCTCGAGCACCGGGCTGCGCTGCAGCTTGGCCAGCAGGTCGGTGCCGATGTTGCCGGGCCCGATCAGGGCGCACTTGATCCTGTTGTTCATGCTCGGCTCCCGGTCAGCGGCCCAGGTCCTTGGCGGTCTGGCCGGCGATGCCCCAGTTCGTCCGGGGCACCTCCTGGATCCAGACGCGGATGGCTTCCCTGGGCGCACCGGTGGCCTCGACCAGGGCGGTGCTGACCTTCTCGATGACGGCGCGCTTCTGGTCCTCGGTGCGGCCTTCGATCATGTAGATCTGTGCAAACGGCATGATGAACTCTCCTTGAATGCGGGATGGGGATTCAGACGAAACGCAGGCTGGTGCTGCCCATGCCCTGGACATGCAGGCAGACGTGGTCGCCGGCCCGGACCGGCACGGCCTCGGTGATGCCGCCTGACAGGATCAGCGTGCCGGCCGGGATCTCCTGACCCCGGCGGCCCAGGTGGTTGGCAAGTTCGGCGATCGCGGTGGCCGGGTGGCCCAGCACGGCCGCACCGGCGCCGAAGGCCACCGGCTCGCCGTTCTTCTCCAGCACGACGCCGACGGTGCGCAGGTCGACCGCGTCGACCCGGGCCGGCTGGCCGCCCACCACGAAGCGGGCCGCCGAGGTGTTGTCGGCGACGACGCTCTTGAGGTCGAACTTGAAGTCCTTGTAGCGGCTGTCGATCACCTCGATGCCGGGCAGCACGAAGTCGGTGGCCTCCAGCACCGCGGCGATGTGGCAGCCCGGACCGCGCAGGGGCTTCTTCAGCACGAAGGCGATTTCCGGCTCCACCCGGGGGTGGATCAGCTCGGCGGTCCGGACCTCGCCGCCGTGCGGCACGGTGTAGTCGTCGGTCATCCAGCCGAACACGGGGCTGGTCACGCCCATCTGCTTCATCTTGGCCATCGAGGTCAGGCCGGCCTTGAGACCGGCGAGCCGGCGGCCGCGCGCCAGCTTGCGCGCCAGGATGGCGGCCTGCACGGCGTAGGCGTCTTCCCAGTCCATGCCGGGAAAGTCGTCGGTGATCCGGTGCGTGTCGCGCACCTGCAGCTGGCAGCTTTCCAGCCGTTCGGCCAGGGTTTCGATGGTGAGGTCGTCGAGGGTCATCGGGTGGACTCGGTGAAGGTTGAACCAGGGGTGGATCGCGCAGCCGCGTGATCAGGCAAAGCGCACCGAGCATTCGCCCAGCCCGCCGATGGCGACGCGGAAGTGGTCACCGCGCTGGGCCGGCACCATCGCGCCCAGGGCGCCGGAGAGGATCACCTCGCCCGCCTTCAGGCCCATGCCCAGCCGGCCCAGCGTGTTGGCCAGCCAGGCCACCGCGTTCAGCGGCGAGCCCAGCGCGGCCGCACCGGCCCCCGTCACCACCACCTCGCCGTTCTTCTCCAGCACCATGCCGCAGGTGTGCAGGTCGATCGCCAGCGGGCTCACGGCCTGGCTGCCGAGCACGAACACGCCGCAGGAGGCGTTGTCCGCCACGGTGTCGGCGATCCTGATCTTCCAGTCGCGGATGCGCGAATCGACGATCTCGAAGCAGGGCATCACACATTCGGTGGCGGCCAGCACGTCGGCCACGCTCACGCCCGGGCCCGTCAGGTCGCGCTTGAGCAGGAAGGCGATCTCGCCCTCGGCCTTGGGCTGGATCAGCGTGGCCATGTCGATGCTGTCGCCCTGGTGCACGATCATCGTGTCGGTCAGCATGCCGAAGTCGGGCTGGTGCACGCCCAGCAGGTCCATCACGGCCCTGGAGGTGACGCCGATCTTCTTGCCGACGAGGCGCTCGCCGTCCGCCAGCCGGCGCTGGATCAGGCGCTGCTGGATGCGGTAGGCCTGCTCGATGCCCAGCTCGGGGTGGCGACGGGTCAGCGGGTCGATCGGGGTGGCGCTGCGCAGCGCGGCGTGCAGCTCGTCGCCGAGCGCCTCGAGGTGGAGGTCGGCGGGCGTGGCGTGGAAGGGATCGTGGGCGTTCATGGTGTGTGTCGGAAGGCGGATCGATGGAGGCTCGGGCGCTCGTTCAGGTCACGACGCTCAGGAAGCGTTCGTTGAGCTCGCGGGTGTGATAGAAGACGCCGCGCCCCATCTCCTCCCAGGTCCAGACGGTGGGCTGCATGTCCGGGTAGAAGTCGTAGCCGCCGCAGAAGGTCTCGAAGCGGTTGCCGGACGGGTCGAAGGCGTAGATCGTGGTGCCCTTGGTGATGCCGTGGCGCATCGGGCCCATGTCCATCGCCACGCGGTGGATGGTGATCACGTCGGCGGCCTTGAGCACCTGCTCCCAGGTGCCGAGCAGGAAGGAGGCGTGGTGCAGCGTGTCGTCACGGGCATCACGCACGAAGGCGATGTCGTGCGCCTTGTTCGAGCAGCTCATCCACACCGCCATGTCGGTCCGGCCATCGGCCATCAGCGCCCGTTCGGCCACGGTGAAGCCCAGCACCTTGCAGAACAGGTCGCGGCTGCCATCGAGGTCGTTGCCGTGGATCTGCCAGTGGTCCAGGCGGATCGGCGAGATGCCCTTGCGGCCGTCGATGATGGCCTCGGGGTTCAGGTAGCCCATCTCGTTGCCCACGTCCGTCTTGTGCGCGTACAGCTCGAAGACATGGCCGGTGGGCACCCGGAAGCGCACGCGCTCGCCGGTCTCCAGCAGCTCGCCGGCAGGGATGCGCTCGGTGGCCACGCCATAGGCCCTCAGGTCCTCTTCCAGGCGATCGAGCGCGGCGACGTCGCTGACCTTGAAGGCATAAAAATCCATGCCGGCCCGATCGGCCTGGCGCAGGATCAGGCTGTGGTGGTCACGCTCGTCCAGGCACTTGAAGTAGGCGCGTCCCGAGGCATCACGCCCCATCGGCTTGAGTCCCATCACGTGGGTGTAAAAATGGATCGATCGCTCCAGGTCCAGAACCCGCAGCTGGCAATGTCCGGGACGGATCACACCAGTGAGTGCCATGTCTTGTCTCCTTCGTCTCTTGTCTGATCAGGCGCTTCGTTCACATCCCCCGTCCGCTTCAGGACAGGTTCGATGCCGGGCCATGTCGGCATGATTCATCGGGCCGGGCCGGCCGTCCAATATCGTTGCCGTCCGGTGGCATACCTGCAGGGTATGCCGCACCGGATCCGGTGCCATCGTGGTCGATGCCGATCACGGCCGGTGATCGCGCCCGTCATTGCGTGATCACCCGGGTGCGCCGGGGGCGCAATAGACTGGGCACCCTTCACATTCCGGGGCGGCGACGCCCTCACCTCCATGCACACCGAATGGATCAGCGTGCCCACCTCCGGCGGCACCATGGATGCCTTTTTCGTCCGCCCTCCCGCCGGCCACGGCCCGGGCCTGCTGCTGCTGCAGGAGATCTTCGGCGTGAATGCCCACGTGCGGGCGGTGGCCGAGCAGTGCGCGCTGGCCGGCTTCAGCGTGCTCGTGCCGGACCTGTTCTGGCGCGAGGCACCTCGCATCGAGCTGGACTACGTGGGCGAGGACCGCGACCGGGCCCTGGCGCTGATGCGCACCCTGACCCGCGAGCAGGCGGTGGCCGACATGCAGGCCAGCCTCGCGGCCCTGAGGGCGCGCCCTGAATGCAGCGGCCGCGTCGGCGCGGTCGGCTACTGCATGGGCGGGCGGCTGGCCTTCCTGGCGGCGGCGCTGTGCGGGGTGGATGCGGCGGTCTGCTACTACGGCGGCGGCATCGCCGCGCAGCCGGATCTGGCCGCGCTGGCCGAGCGCATCACCGTGCCGGTGCAGTTCCACCACGCCGGCCACGACCCGAGCATCCCGCCCGAGGCGGTGGCCGCGGTGCGCACGGCGATGGCCACCGCGCCCGCCGCTGCGCAGGCCGAGTTCCACGACTACCCGCAGGCGCAGCACGGCTTCAACTGCTGGGCCCGCGCCGCGCACGACCCGGCCAGCGCGGTGCTGGCGCAGGGGCGCAGCCTGGTGTTCCTGTCTCAGCTGTTCTGAGCGCAGGGTGGCGACAGGGCGGTGGGTGCAGCGCTGCCCGCGCGCTCGGCGGCCGGGCCGCGTGCGGCGCTGGCCGACGGCGCCGAGACCACCAGCACCCGCTGCGTCGGGAACAGCGAGCTGCCGATCCAGCCCTGCACCACGCCCCACAGGCCCTGGCGGAAGAACAGCGTCACGGCGATGGCCAGCAGCCCCAGGCCCATCTGATACCAGGTGCCGTAGTCGGCGAGGAACTTGTTCATCAGCCAGAACAGCACGGCGCCGACCATCGGCCCCTCGATGCGGCCGATGCCGCCGATGACGACGATGAAGATCGCGAAGGCGGTCCAGTTCACGCCGAAGGCCGCGTCCGGGCTGATGCGCAGGTTGCCGACGAAGTAGAGCGCACCCGCCAGGCCGCAGCCGGCGGCCGCGACCATGTAGACCCTCAGCTTCATGCGGCCGACGGCGATGCCCTGGCTCTCGGCGGCGACCGGGTTGTCGCGGATCGCCTGCAGCGCCAGGCCCTGCTTGCTGCGCAGGAAGAGGTAGATGCCGACGATGCACGCCACCACGCAGGCCACCGCGATCCAGTAGGTGGTCTGCTGGCGCACCAGCCGCGACAGGCCGCGCAGCGCGGTCAGGCTCGTGCCCGAGCCGCCGCCGACCGCCGCGATGTTGGCCACCGTCAGCCGCAGGACCTCGGCGATCACCCAGGTGCCGATGGCGAAGTAGCCGCCCTGCAGCCGGAAGGCGATCCACGACAGCGGCACGGCCATCACGCCGGCGCCCAGTGCCGCCAGCGGGATCGCGACGAAGGGGTTGATGCCGCCCAGATCGCTCAGCGCGAGCATCAGGTAGCCGCCCAGCCCGAAGAAGGCCTGCTGGCCGACCGAGACCATGCCGCCGTAGCCGGCCAGCAGGTTCCACATCATCGCGAAGATGAAGTAGCAGGAGAACTCGACCATCTCCCGCATCCATGAGGCCTCGCCCCAGAATGGCAGCGTCGTGGCCATCACCAGCCAGGCCGCACCCAGCACCAGCGTGATCCGGCTGGCCGGGCTGCTGCGCTGCACGTTGAAATCCGTCGTCGTCATCTTGTGTGTCTCCATCCGCCAGTCGTCATCCGCCGCGGGTTTTCGGGAACAGGCCCTGCGGTCGCACCACCAGCACCGCCAGGAAGACCAGGTGTCCGAACCACAGCCCCCAGCCGGGGTCGACCTGGAAGCCGACCTGCTGAGCGACCCCGAGCACCAGCGCGCCGGTCAGCGTGCCCCAGAACGAGCCCAATCCGCCGATGATCACCGCCTCGAAGGCGAAGAGCAGCAGCGTCGGGCCGTCGGTCGGTGCCACCGTGGTGCGCATCGACTGCAGCAGCCCGGCCAGCACGATCAGGGCAAAGGCCAGGCCGGTGGCCATCGCGCAGACGCGCCGTGCGTCCAGCCCCATCAGCTCGGCGATGTCACGGTCGTCGGAGACGGCACGGAAAGCCCGGCCGATCGGCGTGTGGCTGAACAACGCCTGCAGCCCGGCGGTGCACAGCAGCGCCACACCCAGGATCAGCAGCGGCAGCACGCCGATGCTGATGTCGCCCAGCGCGAGACTGCTCGTGCCCAGCCCCTCGACGGTCAGCGAGCGAGGGTCGGCCGAGAAGAGCTCCTGCAGTCCGTTCTGGACCACCACCGACAGGCCGAAGGTCACCACCAGCGAGGGCAGCGGGTCACGGCCGAGCGTGCGGTTGAGCACGCCGGCCTGCAGCGCCCAGCCGGCACCGAAGCCCAGCGGCAGCAGCAGGAGCAGCACCCACAGCGGGTGACCACCCAGCAGCGGCGCCAGCGCGATGCCGCCGAAGGCGGCCAGCACGATGAAGTCGCCCTGCGCGATGTTGGTCAGGCGCATCACGCCGAACATCACCGACAGGCCCTGGGCGAACAGGGCGTAGAGGCCGCCGAGCAGCAGTCCCTGGATCAGCGTTTCCATGAGAGGGGGTCCTGAAAGAATGGGGCCGGTTCAGAGGCCGAAGTAGGCTTGGCTGATCTGCTCGCGGCTCAGCGCGCTGCTGTCGCCCTCGAGCGAGACGCGGCCTTCCTGGAAGCAGTAGACGCGGCGCGAGACCTGCTGCGCCAGCGTCACGTCCTGCTCGACGATGACCACGCTCATGCCGTCGGCGGTGATCGTGGGCATCGCCTCGTAGATCTCGCGGATGACGATCGGTGCCAGGCCCAGCGAGAGCTCGTCGCACAGCAGGATGTCGGGGTTGCTCATCAGGGCGCGGCCGATGGCCACCATCTGCTGCTGTCCGCCCGACAGTGCGCCGGACGGATGGCGGCGCTTCTCCTTCAGGATCGGGAACATCGTGTAGAGCCGCTCCAGCGTCCACCGGCCCGGCCGGCGCGCGAAGGCGCCCATGCGCAGGTTCTCCTCGACGCTGAGGCTGGGGAAGAGCCGCCGCCCCTCCGGCACCATCGCCAGGCCGCGGCGCACGATCTCGCCGGGTGCCCGCCCGCCGATGGCCTCGCCACGCAGCCGCACCGCCCCCGGATCGACCTGGACCAGGCCCGTCAGCGATTTCAGGAAGGTGCTCTTGCCCGCGCCGTTGGCGCCGATGATCGCCACCACCTCGCCGGCGTCGAGCCGGAAATCGATGCCGAACAGCGCCTGCGCGTCGCCGTAGCGCGCCTGCAGGCCACGGGTCTGCAGCAGCGGCGTCGCCGCTGCCCTCGTCGTCGTGTCCATCTCAGGCCTCCATGCCCATGTAGACCCGGCGCACCTCGGGGTCGTTCATCACCGCCTGCGGCTCGCCTTCGGCCAGCTTCGCGCCGAAGTTGATGACGAAGAGCCGGTCGGCGATCGACAGCAGCGCGTGCACCACATGCTCGATCCAGACCATGGTCACGCCCGCGGCCTTGATGCGGCGCAGTTCGTCGACCAGCTCGCGCGCCTCGTGCTCGGTCAGGCCGCCGGCGATCTCGTCGAGCAGCAGCAGGTCGGGCCGGGTCGCCAGCGCACGCGCCAGCTCCAGTCGCTTGCGGTCGAGCAGCGACAGGCTGCCGGCGGCCTGGTTGGCCCTGGCCTTCAGGCCGGTCTGATCGAGGATCTCGACCGCGGTCTGCCAGGCCCGCTGCTCGGACTGGCCGCCGCCGAAGCAGGCGGCGGTGACCAGGTTCTCGAAGACCGTCATGTGGCCGAAGGGCTGCGGCACCTGGTAGCTGCGGCCGATGCCGCGGCGGCAGCGCTGGTGCGGGGCCAGCGCGGTGACATCCCGGCCGTCGTACTCGATGCGGCCGCTGTCGGCCCGCACGTCGCCCGAGATCAGGTTGAACAGCGTGGTCTTGCCGGCGCCGTTGGGCCCGAGGATGCCGAGCGTCTCGCCACGCCTCACGTCCAGCGTGATGTCGCTGGTGACGACCAGCGCGCCGTAGCGTTTGCCGACCGCGTGCAGGCGCAGCAGGGGAGTGGGGGCGGCCACCATCAGGCGTACCGGATCGGCTCGAGCGCGGCCTGCTTCGGGATGTTTGACGCGAGCGTGTTGTCGACGATCATCAGCTCGAGCGCCTTCTTCGTGCTGCGCTTCCACTGCCCGACGACCAGCGGTGTCTTGCTGACATTGGGCACCGGGCCGGTGCGGAAGTTGACCGGCCCGACGGTGGTGGCGAGGTTCGTCTCCCGGATCGCGTCGCGGATGGCTTCGGGGCTGCGATCGGTCGAGCGCCTCAGCACGTCGAGGGCGACCTCGAACAGCGCCTGCTTGAAGCCCAGCGTGACGATCCACGGTCGGCCCGTGGCGCCCTGGTAGGCATCGGCCAGCTCGCGCGAGCTCTGGCTGGTCATCGATGACTTGAAGGGATGGCCCGGGCTCCACATCAGCTCGACCGTCAGTCCCTCGGCACGATCGCCGAAGGCGGCCACCGCCGCGGGGAACTCGGTCGCCTTGGCCACCGTCACGATCTTCGGCCGGAAGCCCTGCTGACCGGTCTGGTTCCAGAAGTTGGCGAAGTCGGGCGGCGGCAGCACGCCGGTGACGATCTCGACCTGCTGTTTCTTGAACTCGGAAATGAAGGACGAAAAATCGTTGATCGGCGACTGGAAACGGCCGCGGTCCACCACCTTGAAGCCCCTGGTCGCCAGCGTGGAGGGGAATCCGATCCTGCCGTCACCCCAGGCGTTGCCGTCCTCGTCGTTGGGCCACAGCGCGCCGACGGCCTTGCTGGTCGGCATCTGGCCCCACAGGCCGGCGAAGGCACCGATCACGTCCTCCAGGCCCCAGAAGAAGTGGTAGGTCCACTCGAAGCCCTTCTTCGGATCGCCCTTGCGGCCGAAGAAGTACGGCTGCCACGGCGCGTCGTTGGTGATGCAGGGCACGCCGTTGAGCTCGCACTGGTCGGCCACCGGGTTGCAGGTGCCGGGCGTGGCTGAAGCCAGCACCAGATCGACCTGGTCACGCAGGATGAGTTCGGCGGCGGCCGATCCGGCCTTGTTGGAACTGGATTGAGAATCCTTGTAGAAAATCTCCACGGCGTATTTCCGCCCACCGATGCTGATGCCGCCAGATACTGCCTTGCGGACCTGCTCCAGCGTGAATCGATCCGGTTCGGAAAATGCGGCCAGCGGCCCGGTCTGCGGGCTGACATAACCGATCCTGATGGTATTGGCGCTGCGGGCGCGGACCGGGCTTGAATTCAGCGCCGAGGCCAGCGTGCCGGCCGAAGCCACCTTCAGCAAGGTGCGCCGTGAAATTTCCTGATTCATCTGTCTGTCTCCTGTCATGATGGCCGGGGAACTCTTGTGGCGGGTTCACTTCCGACTGCGGCAGATCTTCCCATCGGGCATTTGCCGGTGTCCAATATCGATGGACTCTTCTGTCATACCTCGGGGGTATTGTTGGAACTCAGACATCTGCGTTATTTCGAGGCGCTGGCCAGTACGCTCAATTTCACCCGGGCGGCGGAACAGCTGCACATCGCCCAGCCACCGCTGTCGCGCCAGATCCAGCAGCTCGAGGAAGAGCTCGGCGTCATGCTGATCGACCGGTCGGTGCGGCCGCTGGCCCTGACCCGGGCCGGGGCGTTCTTCTACGAGCAGTCGACCCAGGTGCTGGGCCGCATCGAGGAGGTGATCCAGGCCACCCGGCGGCTGGGCGCGGGGCAGCGGCGCTGGCTCGGCATCGGGTTCGTGCCCTCGATGCTCTACGGCAGCCTGCCCAACACCATCCGCGGCTTCATGGACGAGCATCCGGACATCGATGTCGTGCTGTCCGAGCTGACCTCGGTGCAGCAGGCCCAGGCGCTGCAGGCCGGGCGCATCGACGTGGGGTTCGGGCGTGTCGCCATCGATGCGGAGGGGCTGCTCCACGCCCTGATCGAGGAGGAGCCGCTGATCGCCGTGCTGCCGGTCGACAGTGTGCTGGCGGACGCGCCGTCCGTGTCACTGCAGGCGCTGGCGCAGCAGCAGGTGATTCTCTATCCGTCCCAGCCCCGGCCCAGCTTCGCCGATCAGGTCGCGGCGCAGTTCCGCGTCCGGGGGTGTCCGATCGTGCGGACCTTCGAGACCAACGGCCTGCAGACCGCCATCGGCCTGGTGGCCGCAGGCATCGGGGTTTCGCTGGTGCCGCGCTCGGTGCAGCGGCTGCGGCGCGACGATGTCACCTACCGGCCGATCAGCGACCTGGGCGTCAGCTCGCCCATCCTGATGAGCACCCGCGCCTCGGACATCTCGCCGGACCTGAAGACGTTGTGCCAGACGGTGAGGGACAGCTTCTCGGGCGCAGCACGGGCGGTCTGAGGCCGCCGATCCCACCCGGGTCACCCCGTCCGCCCCGCGCTTCAGTCCTCCAGATGCGCGTGGTGCGCCGCGGCGCCGCGCTTCCAGTAGGCCGCGGCGCGGATCGCGTGACGGTTCACGCCCTGCTCTTCCACCAGCACGTGCCGCAGCGCCGCCATGGTCCGTGCCTCGCCGGCGCACCAGACATGACCCTCGCCGGCGGGCAGCGTCAGCTGGCGGGCGGCGGCCAGCGTGGCGGCCTCGCCGTCCACCCATTGCAGCTGCACCCGGGCCGCGCTGGCGAGCTCGCGGCGATCGCCCTCGGGCACGTCGGCGATGACCAGCACCCGGGCGGTGGCGGGCAGCTCCTCGAGTCGCCGGGCGATCGCGGGCAAGGCCGACAGGTCGCCCACCAGCAGGTGCCAGTCGAAGTCGGTGGGGATGATGAAGGAGCCGCGCGGGCCGCCGATCATCAGCGTCTGGCCCGGGGCGGCCTGCGCGGCCCAGGCGGCGGCCGGGCCGTGGCCGTGCAGCGCGAACTCGATGTCCAGTTCACCGGCGACGGGGTCGAAGCGGCGTGGCGTGTAGTCGCGCCGCACCGGCTCGACCCCTTCGGGCGCCGGCCACATCAGCTTGACGTGGTCGTCGAAGGACGCGCTGACGAAGTCGCCCAGCTCGTCGCCGGCAAAGGTGATGCGGCGCACCTGCGGGCTGAGGTCGGCGACACGACGGACCACCAGGTGGCGGCGCTTGAGTTCGTGGCGCACCCGCTCCACGCGGCGCAGGCTGGCGGGGGGGCTTGCAGGCAGGGGCTCGGGCTCGGTGCGGGTGTTCATGGTCTTGTGTCGCTTCGTTGATTGATTGACAATGTCACCAATCATGCGACACACAATTGACAATGTCAACAAAAAGGGCGGATGCGGCAGCGACGACGATCCGGATGCCGTGCTCGACCTGGTCCACACCCTGATGCACCAGGTGCGCGCCCAGCAGTACCAGGCGCTGCAAGGCGGTGACGCCCCCCTGACCCACATGGAGGCCAAGGTGCTGGGCTTCTTCGGCCGTCACCCGGGGGGCACGCAGAGCGATCTGGCGCTGCACAGCGGACGGGACAAGGCCCAGCTGGCCCGCCTGGTCAAGGGGCTGCGCGAACGGGGCCTGCTCGACGGCGAGGCCGATCCCGCCGACAAGCGCAACCTGCGCCTGCGCGTGAGCGAGGCGGGCCAGGCCCTGCTGCAGGCGCTCAACGCCGCCAGCCACGAGGTCAGCCAGCGGGCCATGGCCGGCTTCAGCGCGGCCGAGCTGGCGCAGCTTCAGGCCCTGCTGCGGCGGGTGCGGGCCAACCTCGACGGCGCCGCCTGAGCCCCGCTGCCCGCGCCCCTCAGCGCTGGCGGGCCGGATACGGCCGGTGCAGCCGTCTTTCCGGATCAGGCGGCCGGACCGGCCGGCTGCGCATTCCAGTCCAGCTTGCCCGCGTCCTTGCCGGCCACCGAATACAGCGCGCCCGGCGCGTTGCGCGTCTTCTGGAAATCTTCGAGCGTCTGGCCGCGCATCGCGGCGTAGATGTGCAGGTTCGACACGCCCACCACCGCGCCCAGCTTCTCGAGCATGAAGAAGATCACGCCGTAGTGGATCAGCCCGCGCCAGTCGCGCCGGCGCACCAGCTCACGTTCCTCGTCGGTCAGGTCGGCCTCGCGCATGCAGGCGGCCTCGTCCGTCAGGAAGTGCTCGCGCCGGGCCGGCTCGATCAGGTCGTGCAGGAAGCGGTTCAGGCGGAAGGCCTTGACGCTGCGCTCGAAGTTGAACGGGTAGGTGCCCTGCAGGCGCTCGGCGCCGGCCAGCTGCGTGGCCATGGCCTGGCGATGGCGCTCGACCTCGCCGGCGATCACCGGGCCGGCCTGGTTCTCGTAGACCGCCGCGGCGATGCCGGTCATCGATGGCAGGTAGTAGGCCTGGTGCACCTTCTTCACCTGCGAGGACAGCGCACCGCGCATCGTCAGCCACATCATCACCTCGGCGCCTTCGGCACCGCCCAGCTCGACCAGCTCGGCATGGGTCAGCGAGGCCAGGCGCTCCGGGTCCTTCTCGAACAGCTCGAGGAACTGCATGTCCCACGGCGTGTTGTTGAAGCCGGCGCGCTCGCCGTGCACCTGGTGCGACAGCCCGCCGGTGGCGACGATGACCACCCGCAGGTCCTCGGGATAGCTCTCGATGGCGCGGCGCAGCGCCTGGCCGAGCTTCCAGAAGCGCCGTGCCGAAGGCACCGGGAACTGCAGCACGCCCATCTGCAGCGGCACGATGCGCACCGGCCAGCCGGCCTCGTGCTCCCACAGCACCGACATCGGCGAGAACGCGCCGTGGTCGAGCGGCTTGCCCTGGAAGAAGGACATGTCGAACTCGTCGCACACCAGCGACTGGCCGATGTGCGCGGCCAGGCCCGGATGGCCCTGGACCGCGGGCAGGTCACGCGCACCACCCCCCTCGTCGGCCGACTCGTAGCGCTCGCCGATGCCCAGCGCGAAGGCCGAGTAGTGGTCGAAGAAGAAGGAGGTGACGTGGTCGTTGTAGGTGACGATGGCGACGTCGGGCTTGCGCTCGGCCAGCCACTGCTTGACCGGCTCGAAGGCCGCGAAGATCGGGGCCCAGACCGGGTCGTCGTGCTTCTTCTGGTCGAACGCGAAGCCGATGGTGGGCGTGTGGGAGACGGCGACGCCGCCGATGATGGTGGCCATGGAGGTTCTTTCTGCTGCGGAAGGAAGTGCGGTTCGGGGCGCGGCGGTTCAGCGCGGCGTGGCGTGCTGCGTGATCAGGCTGCGGGCGGCGCCCAGCATCTGCGCGCCGGGCTGGCCCTTGCCGTTCATGTCGCTGACCCAGCTGTCGGCCAGGTTCTGGCCCAGCTTCTTCCAGGACGCCAGCTCGGCCGCCGGGATGACGTTGGTGGTGTTGCGGGTCGTCAGCTTCTTGCCTTCGGCATCGGCCTGCAGGAAGGCCTTGCCGATCAGGCCCGACAGGGCCTGGCCCGAGTTGTTGTCGATCACCTTCTTCAGGTCGGCCGGCAGCGATTCGTACTTCGCCTTGTTCATCGCGAAGACGAAGGTCGAGGTGTAGAAGGCCGGCTCGGTCGGGTCGGTCTCGGAGTGGTACTTGACCAGTTCCTGGATCTTCACCGACGGCACGACCTCGTAGGGCACGACCGCCCCGTCGATCACGCCCTTGGACAGCGCGTCGCCCACCTGCGGCACCGGCATGCCCACCGGCGTGGCGCCCAGCATGGCCAGGAAGCGGTTGGTCATGCGCGTGGGGGCCCGCAGCTTCAGGCCCTTCAGGTCGGCCATCGTCTTGATCGGCTTGGCGCTCATGTGGAACACGCCGTCGCCGTGCACGTGGAAGGCCAGCGGCTTGACGTCCTTGAACTCGGCCTGGCTGTACTTCTGGGTGTAGTCCCACAGCGCCTTGCTGGTGGCCTCGGGGTTCTGCATCATGAAGGGCAGCTCGAACACCTCGATGCTGGGGAAACGCCCGGCGGTGTAGCCCGGCAGCGTCCAGACCACGTCGGCCACGCCGTCGCGGGCCTGCTCGAACAGCTGCGGCGGCGTGCCCCCCAGCTGCATCGACGGGAAGATCTGGCACTTCAGCCTTTGGGCGCTCTCCTTGGCGATGCGCTCGCACCAGGGCGTGATGAACAGGGTGTTGGCCAGGCTGGTGGCGGGCAGGAAGAAGTGCACCTTGAGCGTCACCTCCTCGGCCATCGCGGCGGGGCTGATCACGGCGGCCAGAGCGGCGGCGGCCAGGGTCTTGAGCATCTTGTTCATCTCGTGTCTCCTCTCGGGTGTGGGTGCCGCTCCGCCTGGAACATGCGGATGGCTGGAGCGGTCGGTTCAGGCGTGGGACGGGGGGCTCATCCAGTGAGCTGATGCACCAGCCACAGGCTGATGGGCGGGAAGGCGATCAGCAGCGACAGGCGCATGCCGTCGGTGATCAGGAAGGGCACGACACCCTTGTAGGTCTCGACCATCGGCACGTCGCGCGCCAGGCCGTTCATGATGTAGACGTTGAGCCCCACCGGCGGGAAGATCATGCCGATCTCGCAGACCGTCAGGATCAGGATGCCGAACCACATCGCCTTGTCCGACGGATCCAGGCCGAAGAAGTCCATGCCCATGATGACCGGGAACAGCGTGGGCACGGTCAGCAGGATCATGCTCATCTCGTCCATCACGCAGCCCAGCAGCACGTAGAACACCATGATGCCGGCCATCACGACGACCGGGGAGATCTGCAGGTGCGAGACCACCGCGGCCAGCTGCGCGGGCAGCTGCGACAGGGCCAGCGCGGCGTTGATCATGTCCGCGCCGATGAAGATCAGGAAGATCATGCCGCTGGTCTGCGCGGTGGTGCGCATGCACGACAGCAGGCGCTGGCCGGTCATCTCGCCGCGCACGACCGTGATCAGGAAGGTCAGCACGTTGCCGATCGCCGCGCCTTCGGTGGCGGTGAAGATGCCGCCGTAGATGCCGCCGAAGACCACGATGAAGATGATCATGATCGGCCAGACCTTGAGCCCGGCGGCCAGCACCTCGCCGGCCGAGGCGGCCTGGGCGGCCGGGGCCTCCTGCGGGCGCAGCCGCACGGTGACCGCGATCGCCGCGAGGTAGCCGGCGGCCGCGAGCAGCGCCGGCACGTAGGCGGCCAGGAACATCTTGGTGATGTTCTGCTCGGTCAGGATGGCGTAGACCATCAGCGTCACCGAAGGCGGCAGCAGCACGCCCATCGTGCCGCCGGTGGCCAGCGCCGCCGTGGCCAGGCGCCCGGAGAAGCCGATGCGCCGCATCTCGGGGTAGGCCACCTGGGCGATCGTGGCGGTGGTGGCCACGGTCGAGCCGGAGATCGAGCCGAAGGCGGCACAGGCCAGCACGCCGGCCATCGCCATGCCGCCGCGGAAGCGCCCGAGCAGCGAGTTGGCGAAGTCGAACAGCGCCTTGGACAGGCCGCCTTGCACCGCGAACGCGCCCATCAGCATGAACAGCGGGATCACCGACAGGTCGTACACCGACACCCGCCCGTACACCGCGCCCTTGAGGTGCGCCAGCAGCGGATCCCCGCCCGCCAGCGCGATGTAGCCCATTGCTCCGGGCACGAACATCGCCATCGCGATGGGCACCCGCACCGCCATCAGCACCAGCATGGCGGCGAACATCGTCAGACCGATCTGCATCGTGCTCATGACGCGGCTCCCGGCGACGTGCCGCGCAGCAGGCCCGCGGTCTGGTGCAGCCCGATGAGCACCGACAGGCTCAGGCCGGGCAGCATCAGCGCATAGGGCCACCACAGCGGCAGCTCCATCAGCATCGACGACTCCTGCGAGGCGTGCATCGCCTGCGCCCCGACCGCGACCCGCCACAGGATCAGGGCCATCGACAGCGTGTAGAGCAGCGTGCCGAAGGCGTCCATCATGCGTTGCGTGCCGGGTGCGGCATGGGCGGTGAAGAAGTCGACGATCAGGTTGGCGCGCCGGAACTGCGTGTAGGGCAGGAAGGAGGCCACCACCACGGCGCAGCCCAGCTGCACCAGCTCGACATCGCCGAGGATGGGATGCGAGAAGAACGCCCGCCCGACCACGCTGACCACGGTCATGCCGGCCATCGCGACCAGCACCAGCCCTCCGACGACCGCGCTCAGGTCACATGCGCGCTCCAGCCAGCGCTCTCTCTTCTGTTCGGCGGTCACGCCGCCGTCTACCCCAAGGGTCATACCGTCTCCGTTTTGTGCTCAGGCTTCAGGAACTCCGTTGACGTGGGTCAACCGGTCCGGGTCGCACTCTAGGGACGTGACCAGGGGTGGAAAAGATGCTGGATCGGCCTTCGCGATAACTGTTGGTTATCGCGGTTCGGCAGCCCTGCGGGCTCGAATACACTCGCCCGCATGAAACTCACGGCCCTGCAGGCGCTGATCGCCGCCGTCGAAGAAGGCAGCCTGCGGGCGGCCGCCCGCCGCGTCTCGGTGTCCCAGCCCGCGCTGACGAAGATCGTGCGCGAGCTCGAGCAGGACGTGGCCGCGCCGCTGCTGGTGCGCTCGACCACGGGGGTGGTCCCGACCGCCCAGGGCCAGGTGCTGTACGAGCGGGCCCGGGTGGCGCTGCGCGAGCTGTCCGGCGCGATGGAGGAGATCGCCCAGCTCGGGGGCCACATGGTGGGCGAGCTGCGCATCGGCGCGGTGCCGCTGGCCGTGATGCTGCTGATCCCCGAGACGCTGCGCACCTTCAGCCGCGAGTTCCGCCAGGTCCATCTGCACATCCGCGAGGAGCTCTACATCGAGCAGCTGATGAACCTGCGCCGCAGCGACGTCGACGTCGCGATCGGCCCGATCCCCGAGAACCTGCCCCAGGGCGAGTTCCACATCGAGGCGCTGATGCCGGTGTCGATGGTGGTCGTGGTGCGCCGCGGCAGCCCGCTGGCGGGCGCACGCTCGCTCGAGGAGCTGCGCTCGGCACGCTGGGTCTACACCGGCCTGGCCGGCGTGACCGGTTATGCCCGCCGCCTCTTCGAGCACCACGGCATGCAGCCGCCTGAGGTGGGGGCCACCGTCAACTCCACCCTGGGCCTGCTGTCGCTGATCGGCAGCGGCGACTTCGTCGGCCTGATGCCCCGCCCGCTGGCCCTGCATCCGGCGGCCGCGGCCTTCCTCGAGATGCCGCCGATCCGCGAGGGCACGCTCGAGCTGAGCGTGAGCGCCATCACCAAGGCCGATGCGGTGCTCAAGCCGGCGGTGCGCCATTTCCTGGCCCACCTGCACCGGGCGGCCCACCAGATGCAGCGCGCCGGCCGCGGCTGAGCTCAGGGCGCCGGCCGGGGCGAGGAGCGCAGCATCAGGTCGACCAGGTGCTCGGCCGCCGGGGTCAGCGGCAGGTCGGGGCGGCGGATCAGCACGATGTCGGGCGCGGGCAGCCGCTCGCGCACCGGGATGATCTGCAGGCCCTGGGCGGTGAGCGGGAAGTCGCCCCACTGGCGCGGCAGCATGGCCAGCAGGTCGCTGCGCGTCAGCGCCACCATCAGCGACAGCGCGCTGCTGGCCTGCAGCACGATGCGCGGCTCGCCGAGCTGGTGGCGGGCGAACACCAGGGCCAGGTCCTCGCTGGCGTTGTAGTCGATCGACGGCGTGGCCCAGTCGGCGTGCAGCAGCTGCTCGAGCGAGCGGGCCTGCGCCAGCGGATGGCCCTGGCGCGCCACCACCACCCGCTCGTTGCCGAACAGCGTCTGCACCGTCAGGCCGCTGGTGGGCGGCAGCCGGGGCGCTGCGCCCAGGTAGAAGTCGAGCGTGCCGTCGCGCAGGCGGCCCTCCAGCGCCGGGAACAGGCCCTCGATCAGCTGCAGCAGCACCTTCGGATAGCGCCGGCGGAAGGCCGGCAGCGCATCGGGCAGCAGGCCGGTGTGCGGCATGATCGACAGCCCCGCCGACACGGCGCCGCCCTCCTCCCCCAGCGCCTGGCCGAGCTCGTCCTGGGCGCGGCGCAGCTCGTTGATCACCACGCTGGCGCGCAGGTGGAACAGCCGTCCCGAGGCCGTCAGCGTCATGCCCTGGGCATCCCGCTCGAACAGCGTCACCCCCAGCTCCTTCTCCAGCGCCCGCACGCTGCGGGTCAGCAGCGGCTGGGCCACGTCCAGGTGGCGGGCGGCGGCCCGCAGGCTGCCGTGTTCGACGATCGCCACCACGTCACGCAGCTGGTTCAACTTCATCTCAGGGTTCCTGCCGGGGATATCAGACGCGCATCGGGATCACGATTCTGTCATCTTCTTGGTTATCCCTGCCGCGCCTACAGTCCGCATCAACCGCTCGCTGAAGCGGTGCCAACGGAGACAAGAACCATGAGTTTTCACCGCCGTCGTGTCCTCGCCGCCCTGGGTCTGGCCGGCCTGCTGTCGATGGGCGCGCTGCCCGCCGCCGCCCAGGGCTTTCCGTCCAAACCGGTGCGCCTGATCGTGCCGGCCGGCGCGGGGGCCGCCCCCGATGTCGTGGCGCGGCTGGTGGCCGACAAGCTCGGCAGCCTGTGGGGCCAGACGCTGATCGTCGACAACAAGCCCGGCGCGGGCGGCATCCCCGGCATGTCCGCGCTGGCCCGCTCGCCCAACGACGGCTACACCCTGGGCTTCGTTCCGGCGGCGATGGCCATCGTCACGCCGCTGGTCTACCGCAACCCGCAGTTCAGCACCGACGCCGACCTGGTGCCGGTGGCCACCGTGGCCACCAGCCCGCTGCTGCTGGTGACCGCGAGCAGCACCGGCATCAAGTCGCTGGCCGACCTGTCGCGCCATGCCCGGGCCCATCCCGGCCAGGTGAACTTCGCCGCGCCGCAGCCCAACTCGCTGCCCACGCTGGCCGGCCAGATGGTCAGCAAGCTCGGCCAGATGGACCTGTTCACCGTGCCCTATCCGGCCCCGCCGGCGGCCGTCACCGCCGCGCTGTCGGGGGATGCGGCGCTGACCGCCGACGGCCTGCCCGGCCTGCTGCCGCACATCCGCTCGGGCAAGCTGCGCGCGCTGGCGGTGACCTCCAGCCAGCGCCTGCCCGGCTTCGAGACCATCCCGACGGTGGCCGAGACCTATCCGGGCTTCGAGGCGATCGGCTGGTTCTCCCTCTTCGCGCCGGTCGGCACGCCCGCGGCCGTGATCGAGCAGGTCAACCGCGACGTGGCCAAGGTCATGCAGCTGCCCGATCTGGTGGCCCGGCTGGCCGACATGGGCATCTACCCGCGCACCGGCAACGTGGTCGCGGCCCGCGAGTTCTACCAGGGCCAGCGCGACACGATGAAGCGCTTCGTCACCGAACTCGGCCTGCAGCCGCAGTAGCCCCGCAGCCGCCGGCCGGCTGCCCCTCCCCTCGCCGAAACGAGAACCCGTGACCGCCGGGTGGAGCCGCCGCATGGGCGGCCCGACCCGGGCACTCCCCCATCCCGCTGTCCACACAGGAATCGACCCATGACCGAACGAAAGAAAGCCCTCGTCACCGGTGCCGCCACCGGCATCGGACGTGCCGCCGTGCTGGCCCTGGCCCGCGCCGGCTTCGACGTCGCCCTCAACTACGGCTCCAGCGCCCGGGCCGCCGAGGCCACCGCGGCCGAGGCGCAGGCGCTCGGCGCGAAGACGCTGCTGCTGCAGTGCGACGTCAGCGACGACGCGGCGGTGCGCCGCATGATGGCGGCCATCGACGAGGCCTGGGGCCACCTCGATGCACTGGTGAGCAACGCCGGCACCACCGCGACCTGGAAGGTCAAGGACCTCGAGAGCCTGGACATGGCCGAGTGGGACCGCACCTTCGCGGTCAATGTGCGCGGCACCTTCCAGGTCGCGCGTGCGGCCGTGCCGCTGCTGCGCAAGGGCACGGATCCGGCCATCGTCAACACCGCCAGCATCGTCGGCCTGCGCCCGGGGCCGCAGCCGCTGCCCTATGCGGCCAGCAAGGCCGCGGTGGTCAACCTGACCAAGACGCTGGCCTGGAACCTCGGCCCCGACATCCGCGTGAACGCGGTGGCGCCGGGCTGGATGGAGGGCGACTGGATGGAACGCATGCTGGGCGAGAAGTACGACCAGCTGATGGGCGCCCGCGCCAAGGCCACGCCGCTCAAGCGCTGCGTCACCGCCGACGACGTGGCCGAGGTGATGCTCAACCTGCTGACGGCCAACCGCTTCGTGACCGGCGAGATCGTCGTCATCGACGGCGGCTTCACCGCCAGCACCTGAGCCCCCGCGCCGTCCCCCTGATTGCTGCCCTTGCTTGAGTGGAGTTTCAACATGCTCGATGGCTTCGTGCCTTTCCCCGCCGACTTCGCCCAGCGTTATCGCGAGCGTGGCCACTGGCGTGACCAGTCGCTGGCGCAGGAGTTCGCCGCGGTGTTCGAGACCTTCGGTCCGCGCACGGCGCTGATCGATGGCGAACGCCGCTGGACCTATGCCCAGCTCGACGCTGCCAGCGACAACCTGGCGCTCAACCTGCTTGACCTGGGGCTGCAGCCGCAGGACCGCGTGGTGCCGGCGCTGCCCAATGTGGCGGAGTTCGTGGTGCTCTACTTCGCGCTGCAGAAGCTGGGCGCCATCCCCATCGCCGCGCTGGTGACGCACCGCTACGCCGAGCTCAGCCAGTTCACCCGGCTGGCCCAGGCGCGCTGCGTGGTCTACCCGGCCGCGGTGCGCGAGCAGGGTGGCGAGTTCCGCTTCGCGCCGGTCATCGAGCGGGTCCAGGCCGAGAACCCCTGCCTGCAGCTGCGCCTGGTGCTGGGCGAGGCCGGTGCGGGCGAGCACTCGCTCATCGAGCTCATCGAGCGGCCGGCCACACGACCGGTGGCCACGCTGCGCCAGATCGGGATCGATCCGACCGCCCCGTGCATCTTCCAGCTCTCGGGGGGCACGACCGGCATCCCCAAGCTGATCCCGCGCACCAACAACGACTACGCCTACAACTCGAAGATCGCCGCCGAGGTGGCTGGCGTCGAGAGCGACTCGGTGCTGCTGCTGGTGCTGCCGATCGCGCACAACCTGCCGCTGGCCTGCCCGGGCATCCAGGGTTTCCTGTTCAAGGGCGCGACCGTGGTGCTGCACGCCAACACCCGGCCGGCCGAGATGTTCGCGCTGATCGCGCGGCACCGGGTCACGCACCTGAAGGTGGTGCCGGCGCTGCTGATCCGCCTGATCAACGATCCGGCCATCACCGGCTTCGACCTGACCTCGGTGCAGCAGATCCAGAGCGGGGGCCAGCGCATGCAGCCCGAGGTGCGCATCCGCACGCGCCAGCTGTTCGCCAACGCCTTCGTGCAGGAGAACTTCGGCATGAGCGAAGGCCTGCTGATGTTCGTGCGCAAGGGCGACCCCGAGGAGGTGCTGCTGGAGACCTGCGGCCGCCCGGTCTGCGCCGACGACGAGGTCCGGCTGATCGACGACGACGGCGCCGAGGTGCCCGAGGGCGAGGTCGGCGAGCTGGCCTGCCGCGGCCCGTACACGCTGCGCGGCTACTACGGCGTGCCCGAGTACAACGCCCGCCAGTTCACGCCCGACGGTTTCTACCGCAGCGGCGACCTGATGCGCCGCCACCCCTCGGGCAACTACGTCGTCGAGGGCCGCAAGAAGGACCTGATCAACCGCGGCGGCGAGAAGATCAGCGCCGAGGAGGTCGAGAACCTGATCCTGATGCACCCGGCGGTGCAGAACGTGGCCTGCGTGCCGATGCCCGATGCGGCGATGGGCGAGAAGATGTGCGCCTTCGTGATCCTGAAGGCCGGCGCGGCGCTGACGCTGCCCGAGCTGGTGGCCTTCCTGCAGACCCACGAGATCGCGCGCTTCAAGCTGCCCGAGCGGCTGGAGGTGCTGGCCGACTTCCCGGTGTCGACCTTCGGCAAGGTCTCCAAGAAGGCGCTCGGCGAGCAGATCGCCGCGCAACTGGCGGTGGAAGGGCGCTGACTCCACCCTTCGGCGCGGTGCGAGGTCCGGCAAGGCCTGGCCGTCCCCGACGGTTGGACCGCGCCACCCGTGCCCCGCATTCATTCAACCGCATACCCGACAACCCAACCAGGAGCCATCCCCATGCGCATCATCGACCTGCACTGCTACCCCGGCACCCAGACCTGGATCGACGCCCAGGGCCCCTACCCCGAGGCGCTGGCCACCTACTGGAAACGCGACTGGTCGGCCAAGTCCGAGGCCGACGTGATCGCCGAGTTCACCACCGCGGGCGTCGAGGCCTGCCTGGTGGCCCTCGACCTCGAGACCACCGTCGCCACCGTGCCCTGCGACAACGACTACGTGCACGCCATGTGGAAGCGCCACCCGCAACGCGTGATCCAGTGCTGGGGCGCGGTGGAGCCGGCCAAGGGTGAGGTCGCGATCCGCCAGGTGAAGAAGGCGGTGAAGGAACTGGGCTTCATCGGCTTCCATTTCCACCCGATCATGCAGCACTTCGCCGTCAACGACCGGCGCCACTACGACCTGTTCGAGGAGATCAACGCGCTGGGCGCGGCCGTGATGATCGACGTGGGCACGACCGGCATGGGCGCGGGCATGGCCGGCGGCCACGGGGCGCGCATCCGCCATGCCCACCCGGGCCACATCGATGACCTGGCCGCTGATTTCCCGAACCTGAAGATCATCATGGCTCACCCCGGCTGGCCCTGGGTCGACGAGACCACGGCCGTGGCGCTGCACAAGGGCAATGTGTACTGGGAGATGTCGGGCTGGGCGCCCAAGCACTTCCCGGGCAACCTCAAGGTCGACATCCGCGGCCGGCTGCAGGACAAGATCATGTTCGGCAGCGACTACCCGAGCCTGCCCTACGAACGCATCCTGCGCGAGTGGGGCGAGCTGGGTTACAGCGATGCGGTGATGGAGAAGGTCATGCACGGCAACGCCGAGCGGGTGCTGGGCCTCTGACTGGAGCTCGACATGGCCATCAACCTCCGTGCCCTCCGGCCGCTCCTGGGTGCTGCTGCGGTCCTGTCCGCCTGTGGCGGCAGCGACGGCGACACCGCCACGGCAGCGACCTACAGCGCTGCGCGCGACACCGTCACCGTCGCCTCGGGCGCCATCGCCGCGGCGGCCGAGTCCCAGTTCGGCCTGCGCGTCTTCAAGGCGATTCCCTTCGCCGCGCCGCCGGTGGGTGCGCTGCGCTGGAAGGCGCCGCAGCCGGTCGCCACCTGGAGCGGTGTGCGCCGCAGCGATGCCTTCTCCGCCGCCTGCCACCAGGGCAATCGTCCTTTCGGACTGCCTGGCTCCATCCTCTACCAGCAGACCGAGGCGCAGAGCGAGGACTGCCTGTACCTGAACGTGTGGACCGGCGCGGCCGCTGCCACCGAGAAACGCCCGGTGATGCTGCTGCTGCATGGCGGCGCCTACCAGCTCGGCGCAGGATCGCAGCCCAACTACAGCGGCGCGGGACTGGCCGCCAAGGGCGCGGTCGTCGTCACGATGAACTACCGGCTCGGGCCGCTCGGCTTCCTGGCGCACCCCGAGCTCAGCGCCGAGTCGCAGGACGGCGTGTCGGGCAACTACGCGCTGCTCGATGCGATCGCGGCGCTGAAATGGGTGCAGGCCAACATCGCCGCCTTCGGGGGCGATCCGGCCAATGTCACGCTGTACAGCGAGTCGGCTGGCGCGGGCCTGTCCAGCGTGCTGCTGGGCTCGCCGCTGGCCGCCAACCTGTTCCACCGCCTCGTGATCGAGAGCCTGGGCAGCCTGCCGGCCGGCACCGCCAACCCCACGCTGGCGCAGGCCGAAGCAGCGGGCAGCACCTACGCCGCGAACGTCGGCGCTGCTGACCTGGCTGCGCTGCGGGCCAAGACGCCGCAGCAGCTCATGGCCGGCGCTGGCTCCACCATCGCGCCGATCGTGGACGGCGTGGTCTGGCCCGACCAGCTCGATGTGCTGCTGGCACAAGGCAAGGTCCACGACGTGCCGATGCTGCTGGGCTGGAACGCCGACGAAGGCACGCCGTACCCGGCCTTCGCCACCACCCTGGCGGCCTACGAGGCGACGGCCACCGCGCGCTACGGCGCCATGGCGCCGCAGTTCAAGGCCGTCTACCCGGCTGCCACCGATGCCGACGTGCTGACCATGGCCTACCAGCCCATGCGCGACAGCCTGTTCGCCTGGCAACCGTGGACCCTGGCGCGCGCCCACGCGGCGCAGCGCCGGGCCAGCACCTTCGTCTACTTCTTCCACCGGCGCCCGGCCTACTACGCCGACCAGCGGTTTGCCGAGCAGGACCCGCCCTCGAACTACGGGGCCTACCATTCGCTGGAGCAGGTCTACCTCTACAACAACCTCGACCGCAGCGCGCCGCCCCGGCCCTACGACGCCACCGATCGCCGCCTGGCCGACGCCGCCTCGTCCTACCTCGTCAACTTCGCGCGCCACGGCGATCCCAACGGCAGCGGCCTCACCCCCTGGCCGACCTTCACCGGCGCCGACAGCCCGGTGATGGGCCTGGGCGACAGCATCGGGCCCGTGGCGGTGCCGTTCCGCCCGGCGCTGGACTTCTTCGACGCGTTCTACGCGCAGAAGCTGGGCCGGGCATTGCCCTTCTGAGCAAGGAACCTCACATGCATCACGTCTTCATCTGCGACGGCATCCGCACGCCGATCGGCCGCTACGGCGGCGCGCTGTCGGGCATCCGCACCGACGACCTCGGCGCGCTGCCGATCCAGGCGCTGATGGCACGCCATCCGGCACTCGACTGGGCGCGGCTGGAAGAGGTCTATTACGGCTGCGTCAACCAGGCCGGCGAGGACAACCGCAACGTCGCCCGCATGAGCGCGCTGCTGGCCGGCCTGCCGGTGACGGTGGCCGCGGCGACGGTGAACCGGCTGTGCGGCTCGGGGCTGGAGGCGATCGCCAGCGCGGCGCGTGGCATCGCGGTCGGGCAGCTCGATCTGGCGATCGCCGGTGGCGTGGAGAGCATGAGCCGCGCGCCGCTGGTGATGCCCAAGCCGACCAGCGCGTTCTCGCGCCACGCCGAGATCCACGACAGCACCATCGGCTGGCGTTTCGTCAACCCGAGCATGGACGCCCTGCACGGCACCGACGCGATGGGCGAGACGGCCGAGAACGTCGCCGACGAGCACGGCATCTCGCGTGCCGACCAGGATGCGTTCGCGTGGCGCAGCCAGCAGCGCGCGGCCCGGGCGATGGCGCAGGGGCTGCTCGACGTGGAGATCACGCCGGTCACGGTGCCCGGCCGCAAGAAGGGCGAGACGCATCAGGTGCGCCACGACGAACACCCTCGCGCCGACACCACGCTCGACACGCTGGCCGGCCTGAAGCCCGCGTTCCGCCGCAACGGCACGGTGACGGCGGGCAACTCGTCGGGCGTCAACGACGGTGCCGCCGCGCTGCTGCTGGCCAGCGAGGCGGGCGCCGCGCGGGCCGGGCTCGTGCCGCTGGCACGCGTGATCGGCTTTGCCACCGCCGGCGTCGCGCCGCGCGTGATGGGCTTCGGCCCGGTGCCGGCGGTGCACAAGCTGCTGGCGCAGACCAGGCTGGCGATCACCGACTTCGACGTCATCGAGCTCAACGAGGCCTTTGCCGCTCAGGGCCTGGCGGTGCTGCGCGCGCTCGGCCTGCCCGACGACGGTGAACACGTCAATCCGAACGGCGGCGCGATCGCCTACGGCCACCCGCTGGGCATGTCGGGCGTGCGGCTGGCGCTCACCGCGCTGCGGCAACTGCAGCGCACCGGCGGCCGACGCGCGCTGTGCACGATGTGCATCGGCGTGGGCCAGGGCATCGCGCTGGCGATCGAGCTTGTCTGAGCGCCGGCACGAGAAGACCACCTGCAACCACCACCGGATCATCCCATGAGCCACCCAACCACCGGGCAAGCCCCCATCCTGCTGGAGCGCCACGGCCACGTCGCCCTGCTCACGCTCAACCGACCCGAGACCCGCAACGCGCTCAGTGGCGAGGCGATGTTCGCCGCCTTCGAGCAGATCTTCGAGCAGCTCGACGCCGACCTGGACATCCGCGCGGCCGTGCTGACCGGCGCCGGCAGCGCCTTCTGCTCCGGCGGCAACGTGGCCGAGATGCGGGACCGCACCGGCATGTTCGGCGGCTCGCCCGAGCAGATCGCGGCCCACTACCGGGCCGGCATCCAGCGCATCCCGCGGGCCTTCCAGCGCCTGCAGGTGCCGATCATCGCGGCGGTCAACGGCGCGGCGATCGGCGCCGGCAACGACCTGGCGTGCATGTGCGACATCCGCGTCGCCGCCAGCACCGCGCGTTTCGCCGAGAGCTTCGTCAAGGTCGGCATCATCCCGGGCGACGGCGGCTGCTGGCTGCTGCCGCGCATCGTCGGCGCCTCGCGTGCGGCCGAACTGGCGCTGACCGGCGACACGATCGACGCGGCCGAGGCGCTGCGCATCGGCCTGGTCTCGCGTGTGGTCGCACCCGAAGCGCTGATGGACGAGGCCCTGGCGCTGGCCGGGCGCATCGCCGCCAACCCGCCGCAGGTGCTGCGCTGGACCAAGCAGCTGCTGCAGCAGGCCCGCACCAGCTCGCTCGACGAGGCGCTGGACGCCGCCGGCCGGCTGCAGGGCCGGGCGCACCACAGCGCCGACCACGCCGAGGCCGTCACGGCCTTCTTCGAGAAACGCCCGCCGGTGTTCACCGGTCGTTGAACGCCCAGCCAGGTGCCGATGCCATGACGATGACCGATCCCGTGTTGCTGGAAGACCGCCCTTGTGACGGTGTGGTGGTCGTGCGCCTGCACCGCCCCGCGCTGCTGAACGCGCTGAACCTGGTGCTGCGCCAGGCGCTGGCCGATGCCTTCACGCGGCTGGAGGCCGACCCCGCCGTGCGCGTGATCGTGCTGGCCGGGGGCGAACGGGCCTTCTGCGCCGGCGCCGACCTGCATGAATACGTCGAGGCCACGCCCGTCGAGATCATCGATCGGCAGATGGACCGGCTCTGGGGCGCGATCAGCCGCTGCCGCAAGCCGGTGATCGCCGCGGTGCGTGGCCATGCGCTGGGCGGCGGCTGCGAGCTGGCGATGCACGCCGACCTGATCGTCGCCGGCGACACCGCACGCTTCGGCCAGCCCGAGGTGCTGATCGGCCTGATGCCGGGTGGCGGCGCGACCCAGCGCCTGACGCGCGCGGTGGGCAAGTTCCGTGCGATGCGGATCCTGCTGGCCGGGGCGCCCTTCCAGGCCGCCGAGGCGCTGGCGATGGGCCTGGCCAGCGAGGTGGTGGCCGATGCCGAGGTCGAGCCGCGCGCGCTGGCACTGGCCGCGCAGCTCGCCGCCGGGCCGCAGCAGGCGCTGCAGTTCATCAAGGAGGCGGTGATCGAAGGCATGAACCTGCCGCTCGAGCAGGGCCTGCAGTTCGAGCGCAAGTCCTTCCAGCTGCTGTTTGCCACCGCGGACAAGGTCGAGGGCATCCGGGCCCGCCTCGACAAGCGGGCCGCGCGCTTCGAGCGCGACGCTCCCTGATCCGGTCGCGCGGGCCGGCCAGATCGCGCCCCCACTTTCCCCCCCACAGGAGACAAGACGCATGAAACGATTCTTCTTCCTGAGCACGGCCTGCCTGGGCGTGGCCGGCGCCGCCGCCGCGCAGTCCTCGGTGACGATCTATGGCGTGATCGACCAGACCGTCTCGCGCGTCAGCGGCGGCAGCTCGTCGCTCTACATGCCCCCGGCCATCGAGGCCAAGCACGACATGTGGGTGCTCAAGGCCGGCGACCCGTCGCGGCTGGGGTTCCGGGGCGTCGAGGACCTCGGCGGCGGCTGGTCGGCCGGCTTCCAGCTCGAGCACCGCCTGATGCCCGACACCGGCACGACCGACTCGCCGGGCGGCAGCACGTTCTGGCAAGGCCGCTCGCTGGTCTGGCTGCGCAGCGACCGGTTCGGCGAGGTCTTCGCCGGCCGGGACAACTTCGCCGCCTTCTTCAACGGCGTGCAGGCCGACCCCTTCCTGTTCGACTACGGCGTCGCGGCCCTGGGGCCCGATTTCACGCTGGCGCGCTACACCGTGGCCGGCGAAGGCGGCTCGCGGGTCAGCAACCAGGCGGGCTGGCGCAGTCCGCGCCTGGGCGGTGTCGCGCTGACGCTGAGCATGGCCGCCGGCGAAGGCAGCAGCACCGGGCGCCGTCGCAACGAAGGGCTCAACCTCAACTACCAGCAGGGCCCGCTCTACCTGGGCCTGGGCTGGGACCGTGGCGCCACCCTCGCCGGCGAAGACCGCAGCCTGATCAACGTCACGGCCAGTTATGTGCTGGGCAGCGTCAAGCTGTTCGGCAACATTGCACGCAGCCGCAACGAGGCGGCCACCACGCCGGCCGGCCAGCGCATCCGGGCCTACAACGCCGGCCTGACGGTGGCCGCCGGTGGCGGCCTGGTCAAGCTGGCGATCGGCCGCCTGGCCCCGCAGGGCGGCGCCAGCGATTCCACCAAGCTCGGCCTGGGCTACGAATACCCGCTGAGCAAGCGCACGGCGATCCGTGCGGCGCTGGCGACCGGCAAGACCGAAGGCCAGTCGCGCACCAACGGCTGCGAGGCCGGCCTGCGCGTGACGTTCTGAGTCGACGGCTGCAGGGAGCGGCCCGGACGGGATCGCTCCCTGCACGTCCGCCAACAGACGTCAGTCATGGAAATGGACTAACTGAACTTGCAAAACACCATGACCGAGTCGTCAAGACGGGATGGGCACGGTGGGCATGGCAGCAGTTAGTCCATTTTCATCGTGCATGCTGGATGGACGGGCCTCGGCATCCGGTCGACGCACGGCGCGTGATGGCGGGCGCCGGATCGAGCCGGCGTGCCGGGTGCCCGACGCCGGGCCGCCTCACCGGCCCAGCACCCCGGCGCGGAAATCCTCCACCGCCTGGAACAGCTGCGCCTGCGTGTTCATCACGAACGGGCCGTACTGCACGATGGGCTCGCCGAGCGGGCGCCCGGCGATCAGCAGGGCGCGTGCCGGTGCGTGCGCATGCAGCCGCACCCCGTCGCTGGCGGGCTCGTTCTTCAGGATGGCCATGCGCCCGGCCGGCACGGCCTGGCCAGCGATCCGCAGCTCGCCGCGGTAGACATGGACGAAGGCGTTGTGCCCCGCCGGCAGGGCCTGGGCCAGGTCGGCCCCGGCAGGCAGGTGCAGGTCGAGGTAGAGCGGTTCGGTGAACTCGCGCTGCACCGCCCCGTCCACGCCGTGGCTGCGACCGGCGATCACGCGCACCGTCACGCCCTCGGCGGTGATGAACTCGGGCAGCTGATCACTCTGGATGTCGCGGTACCAGGGCGCGCACATCTTGTCCTCGCCCCGCAGGTTCAGCCACAGCTGGAAACCTTCCATCGCTCCGGACTCCTGCTCCGGCAGCTCGGAGTGGATCACGCCGCGGCCGGCGGTCATCCACTGCACGCCGCCGTTCTGCAGCAGCCCCTCGTGACCGGCGCTGTCGCGGTGGCGCATGCGCCCGGCGATCATGTAGGTCACCGTCTCGAAGCCGCGGTGGGGGTGGTCGGGAAAACCGCCGATGTAGTCGTCGGGGTTGTCGGTGCCGAAGGCATCGAGCATCAGGAAGGGGTCGAGCCGGCGCTGCAGCGGCTGCGTCAGCACCCGCGTCAGCTTGACGCCGGCCCCGTCGGACGTCGCCGTGCCGGTGACCAGGCGCTCGACCTCCCGCGGCCGGTGCACGGTCTCGGGCTGCAGGACACGGGGGGCGAGGGTCTCGGTGCGGGGGGCCATGGTGATCTCCGGTGGGGTCTCGGGCGGGTGGACAGGCCGGGGCGGCCCGGGTGCTCAGGCGGCGACGGCCTGCTCGATCTGCTCGTGGGCCGAGGCCAGCGCCTGCTGCTCGGCGTCCGGCCCCATCGCCAGGCCCTCGGCGTAGATGAACTGCACGTCGGTCATGCCCAGGAAGGCCAGCACGTTCTGCAGATACGGCACCTGGGTGTCGGCCGGCGTGTTGCGGTAGAGCCCGCCACGCGTCAGCGCCACATAGACCTTCTTGCCCTTGAGCAGGCCCTCGGCGCCCCGCTCGGTGTACTGGAACGTGACCCGGGCCCGGGCGATCGCGTCGATCCAGTTCTTCAGCTGCGCGGGCACGCCGAAGTTGTACATCGGCACGCCCAGCACGAGCACGTCGGCGGCCTGGATCTCGGCGATCAGCGCATCGTCGAGGGCCACGCGGGCGACCTGCTGCGGCGTGCGCTGCTCGGCCGGCGTGAACAGGGCACCCAGCGCCGCCTCGTCGAGCTCGGGGTGCGGCGTGCGGCCCAGGTCCCGCACGGTGAGCGTGGTCGCGGCCGGCCCGGCCTGCAGCCGCTCGACGATGCGACGGGCCAGGCCCGACGAATGGGAAGCGGCGGCACGGGCGCTGGAATGGATCTGCAGGATGTTCATGGTGGACTCCGTCGGGGACAGGCAGTGGGGATGAGTCACTGTATCTGTGCCGAAATCAGCCCGGAAGACCTCGGAATGGATAACATTGTTCCACCAGAGGAACGATGGAGCGACCGACGATGCAGGTGGAACCCAACGATCTGCTGCTGTTCGCCCGGGTGGCGGATGCGGGCAGCTTCAGCCGCGCGGCCGAACGGGTCGGACTGCCGAAGTCGACCGTCTCGCGGCGCATCGCCGCGCTGGAAGCCCAGCTGGGCGAGCGGCTGCTGCTGCGCACCACCCGCCAGCTCAGCGTCACCGACTTCGGCCTCGCGGTGCTGGAACACGGCCACCAGGTCATGGCCGAGGTGGACGCGGCGGCCGCGCTGGCCCAGCACCGGCAGGTCGAGCCCTCCGGCCGGCTGCGGGTGTCCATGCCGGGCGACTTCGCCCACATGGTGCTGGGCCCGACGCTCGCGGGGTTCATCGCGCGCTACCCGGCCATCACGCTGGAGCTGGACCTGACGCCCCGGCGGGTCGACCTGATCGGCGAGAACTTCGACCTCGCCGTGCGCATGGGCGATCTGCCCGATGACGCCTCGATCGCCGCACGGCGCCTGGCGGTGTTCTCGCACAGCCTCTACGCGGCGCCCGCCTACCTGCAGCGGCACGGCACGCCCAGCGAGCCCGAGGCGCTGATGGAGCACGACACCCTGCGCCTGCTGACGCGCAACGCAGAGCCGCAGCCCTGGCTGCTCAGCCGTGGCGAGCAGCGCTGGCAAGGCATCCCGCCCGGTCGGGCGATCGCCAACTCGCCCGAGCTGCTGGTGCGCCTGGCCGCGGCCGGTGCGGGCATCGTCATCGTCGCGGATCATTTCGCGCTGCCGTCGGTGCGCAGCGGCGAGCTGGTGCGCATCCTGCCGGACTGGAACCTGCCCGCCACCAGCGCCTGGGCGGTCTTTCCGGGCCGGCGGCTGATGCCCGCGCGCACGCGGGTCTTCATCGAGGCGATGGACCGGCTGTTCGCCGGGCCGGACTGCCAGGCCGTCGAGGCCGAGGTGCAGGCGCGCCGGCGCTGAACGGCCCGCGCGGCGGCGGCGCCTTCAGCCCTCGGCCGGGCCCGCCCCGCGCTGCAGCCGGGCCCGGTAGGCGCGGGGCGACAGCCCGCTGTGGCGCTTGAAGAAGCGGCAGAAATAGGCCGGATCCTCGAACCCCAGCTCGAAGGCCAGGCTCGACACCGGCGCGGCCACGTGCACCAGCCGCCGGCAGGCCTCGCGCATCAGCCGGGCATGCAGCAGGGCCTGGACGTTGCTGCCGGTCTCGGCGCGCACCATGCGGTTGAGGCGCTCGGTGCTCATGCCCAGGCGCTCGGCATAACGCGAGACCGGCCAGTGCTCCAGGTGGTGCGCCTCCATCAGCACCACCCAGCGGGTGTAGATCGAGCGGCGGCCGGCCACCCCCGGCTGCACGGCGGCCTGGGCCTGCCGCTCGCCCAGCCGGGCCAGCCGCCAGACCACCGAGCGGGCCAGCCAGCGCGGCACCGGGCCGTCGGCACTGTCGGGTGCCGCGGCTTCGGCCTGCAGGGCCTCGAACAGCACCTGCAGCCGGGCGACATCGGGTGCATCGGCCTCGAACGCCAGGGTGCGGGGAGCGGCGAACAGGGTCTGCAGCGCGTCCCCGGCATCGGTGGCATCCCCCTCGGCCAGCAGGCTGGCGTGCAGGGTCAGCACATGACCGTCGCTGGCGGGCGAGAACCGGAAGGCATGGGCCACGCCGGGCGGGATGACGATCAGTGCCGGGCCCTGGGTCTGCGTGCGGCATTCGTCCAAGATGGCTTCGACCGGACCGGCACGCAACCAGATCACCTGGTGCAAACCCTGGTGCACATGGGCGTCGATTTCCCAGTCGTGCAGGCGGCTGCGGGACTGGATCGGCTCGATGTGCAGCAGCTCGGCACCGGCCTGCACGGCTTCGCCATAAAGGGCAAAACGGGGCAAGGTGCGCGGCGGCATCGTCGGGCGCCGCCGCGGCGGGGGTTCAGGCGGGGCCGCCGGGGCCGGGGAGCGGGGCATCGGGAGCGCGCAGCAGCATCGGAAGCCGCAATGTACGTCAAGAGTGCAAGTCTTGCAGGCCTTCCGTCCACTCCCGGCCGGGCGCCCGGTCCGCAGAATCAAGCCCGGAATCGACCCCGACGACAACGACCTCCAGGAGACCCGGACATGTTCAGCTTCGACCCCTACTCACCGGCCATCGACGCCGACCCCTTCCCCTACTACAAGCGCCTGCGCGACCGGCACCCCTGCTTCTGGAGCCCCGAGGCGCAGATGTGGATCCTGTCGCGCTACGCCGACATCGTCAGCGCCGGCCAGGACTGGCCCACCTATTCCTCGGCCAGCGGCAACCTGATGACCGAGCTGCCCGGCCGCGCCGGCGCGACGCTGGGCAGCTCGGACCCCCCGAAGCACGACCGCCTGCGCGGCCTGATCCAGCACGCCTTCATGAAGCGCAACCTGATGGCGCTGGAGGAGCCGATCCGCGCCGTGGCGCAGCAGGTGTTCGGCCCGCTCCAGGGCGTCGATGTCTTCGACTTCAAGGACGTGTCCTCGCAGTTCACCGTCAAGGTGCTGATGGCCGCGCTGGGCCTGCCCATGGGCGACGAGGCCATCGTGCCCGAGCAGGACGTGCGCGACAACGCCGTGCTGATGGTGCAGAGCGACGCGCGCACCCGCGCCAAGGGCCCGGAGCACATCGCCGCCTACAACTGGATGCAGGACTACGCCGGCCAGGTCATCGCGATGCGCCGCGCCGAGCCGCGCAACGACCTGATCAGCAACTTCGCGCTGGCCGAGATCGACGGCGACCGCCTGGACGACCGCGAGGTGCTGCTGACCACCACCACGCTGATCATGGCCGGCGTCGAATCGCTGGGCGGCTTCATGATGATGTTCGCCTGCAACCTGGCCACCTTTGCCGACGCGCGCCGCGCGGTGGTGGCCAACCCGGCGCTGCTGCCCGACGCCATCGAGGAAAGCCTGCGCTTCAACACCTCGGCCCAGCGCTTCCGCCGCCGCCTGATGAAGGACGTGACCCTGCACGGCCAGACCATGAAGGAGGGCGACTTCGTCTGCCTGGCCTACGGCAGCGGCAACCGCGACGAGCGCCAGTACCCGAATCCGGACGTCTACGACATCAGCCGCAAGCCGCGTGGCCACCTGGGCTTCGGCGGCGGCGTGCACGCCTGCCTGGGCACGGCGATCGCCCGTCTGGCGGTGCGGATCGCCTTCGAGGAATTCCACCGGGTCGTGCCCGACTACGCGCGCGTGGCCGACCAGCTGGCCTGGATGCCCTCCTCGACCTTCCGCAGCCCGCTGGTGCTGGACCTCGCCGTGCAATGAAGGAGCCACTGAACATGACCCACATCACCTTCGTCGAAGCCTGCGGCACCTCGACCGCGCTGGACGTGCCCGAGGGCTGGAGCCTGATGCAGGCGGCCACCGCCCATGGCGTGGACGGCATCCTGGGCGAATGCGGCGGCTCCTGCGCCTGCGCCACCTGCCACTGCTACGTCGACGACCTGCTGATGGCGGCGCTGCCGCCGGCCAGCGGCAACGAGCGTGACATGCTGGAGAACGTCGCCGCCGAGCGCCGGCCCAACAGCCGCCTGGCCTGCCAGATCAAGGCCGGCCCGGCGCTGCAGGGCGGCACCGTGACGCTGCCGGAGCGGCAGGAATGAGCTCGCCCGACGCACCGGTGGTCATCATCGGCGCCGGCCAGGCCGGCGTGACCTGCGCCGAGTCGCTGCGCAGCGGCGGCTGGAGCGGCACGATCACGCTGCTCGGCGACGAGCCGCACGGGCCCTACCACCGCCCGCCGCTGTCCAAGGCCTGGCTGGCCGGCGAACTCGACGAGGCCCGGCTGGTGATGCGCGCCCCCGAGGCGCTGGCGCGCAAGCGCATCACGCTGCGCACCGGGGTGCGCGTGGTCTCGATCGACCGGGCCGCCCGCCAGGTGCAGCTCGCCGATGGCGAGCGCCTGCCCTACGGCGGCCTGGTGCTGGCCACCGGCGCCCGGCCGCGCCACCTGCCGCTGCCGGGCAGCGACGCGGCCCAGGTGCTGCCGCTGCGCTCGCTCGACGACGCCAGCCGCATCGCCGCCGGGCTGGCGCGCTGCGCCGAGCTGCAGCGCCCGGTGGTGGTGATCGGCGGCGGGTTCATCGGCCTGGAGGTGGCCGCCACGGCCCGCGACCGAGGCCTGGCCGTGACGGTGCTCGAGGCCGGGCCGCGCCTGCTCGGCCGGGTGCTCGCACCGATGCTGTCGCACTGGTACGCCCGGCTGCACCAGGACCACGGCGTGCAGCTGCGGCTGGAGGCGCGCCCCGAAGCGATCGAGTCCGACGCCGGGGGCGTCTCGGCCGTGCGGCTGGCCGACGGCAGCCGCCTGCCCTGCGCGCTGGTGGTGCTGGGCGTGGGGGTGCAGGCAGACGACGGGCTGGCGCGCCAGGCGGGGCTGGAGACCGAGCACGGCATCGTCGTCGACGACTGCGCCCGCACCGCCGACCCGCGGATCGCCGCCGCCGGCGACTGCACCGCCCGACGCCTGGCCGACGGCACGCTGCTGCGGCTCGAATCGGTGCAGAACGCCACCGAGCAGGCGAAGTCGGCCGCCGCGGCGCTGCTGGGGCAGGCACGGCCCTTCACCACCACGCCCTGGTTCTGGTCCGACCAGTACGACCGCAAGCTGCAGATGGCCGGCCTGTCCGGCGGCGCCGAGGCCTGGGCGCTGCGGGGCGAGCTGGGAGGCGCGTCGTTCTCGGTCTGGCACTACCGGGCCGGACGGCTGGTCGCCGTCGACGCGGTCAACGCCCCCAGGGACCACCTGCAGGCGCGCCGGCTGCTCGACGCCGGCCTCACGCCGACGCCGGCCCAGGTGGAGGATGCAGGCTTCGACCTGGGCAGCCTGCCGGGCTGAGCCGGCCGTCGCGGACGGCCCCTCGGCACGTCAGGGCCGGCCCGCGGCGCCGCACTTGTGCAGCAGCTCCATCAGCATCGCCCACTCGGCCGGGCTGAGGCGCGCACGCAGCGGCGCCTCGGCCTGCAGCGAGGCGGCATGGGCCTGCTCGGCCAGCGTCCGCCCCGACTCGGTCAGCTCGAGCACCTGGGCGCGGCGGTCGACGCTGCTGCGCTCGCGGGCCACCAGGCCCCGCTCGAGCAGGCGGGCGATGATCAGGGTCATGTGGGGCGCCGGGATGTTGAGCGCCTGGACCAGGTCCTTCTGCGTCACCTGGTCGTTGCGCGACAGCAGCATCAGCAGCGTGAAGTCGACGGGCTTGAGGCCCAGCGGCTCGCCGACGTGGGTGAAATACGCCTCGTTGGTGCCCACGCGGGCCCGGGCGATCGCGAACCCGAGCAAATGACTCATGCGCGAGTCGTCAAGTCTCTTCTCCGACATGGAACGCAGTGTAGCGGGGGGATGGCGCCGGCCGGCCACCCCCGGCCTCAGGCCGGCACCCAGGGCAGCGGCCGCGCCCACTGCCGCACCCGCTGCCAGCGGTGCGCCGACGCGTCCAGCAGGTGCTCGAGGCCGTGGCGGGCCACCAGGCGCTTGCGCTCGGCCAGCGCCGGCGCCACCCCGGGCTGGCCGGCGGCCAGGTCGATGCGGGCCCAGGCCCAGGCCAGCATCACGTGGCCGACACCGTCCATGACGTCGTCGGCCACCCGCAGCGGGGCTTCGGCATCGGCCTGGCGCGCCTCGCGCAGCGCCTGCACCCCGGCGCCCAGCAGGTCGATCTGCTGCTGCAGCACCCGGCCCGTGTCCAGCAGCGCCGCGTCGGCCCGGCACGCGGCCGCCGTGCGCTCCAGCTCCTCGAGCAGCAGCGTCAGGCCACGCGGGCGGCCCAGCAGCTTGCGCATCACCAGGTCGATCGCCTGGATCTCGTTGGTGCCCTCGTAGAGGCGCGCCACGCGGCTGTCGCGCACATGCTGCTCGATGCCGTAGTCGTGGATGTAGCCGTAGCCGCCCAGCACGCCCAGCGCATCGTCGGCGCCCCGGTGGCCCAGGTCGGTCAGGAAGGCCTTGACCACCGGCGTCAGCAGCCCGACCAGCTCGGCCGCATCGGCACGCCGCGTGGCGTCAGGGTGCTGCGCCTGCTCGTCGAGCAGCTGGGCGCACCAGTAGGCCAGCACCCGGGCCCCCTCGGTGCGCGCCTGGAGCGCCAGCAGCACCCGGCGCATGGCCGGGTGCCAGGCGATGACGTCGGCCGGGCCTTCCGGCGCGCCGGGTGGCCGGCACGGCGCACGCAGCTGCGTGCGCTCGAGCGCGTAGGCCCGCGCCCGGGCGCTAGCCGCCTCGAGGTGGCCAAGGCCCTGCAGGCCGACGTGCAGGCGGGCCGAGTTCATCATCAGGAACATGGCCGCCAGCCCGCCCCCCGGCTCGCCCAGCAGCCAGCCCTCGGCCTGCTCGAAGCGCATCTGGCAGGTGGCGCTGCCCTTGAGGCCCATCTTCTTCTCGATGCCGTCGCAGTGCACCGCGTTGCGGCGACCGTCCGGCAGGCACTTGGGCACGAGGAACAGCGACAGGCCGCGCGTGCCGGGCGCGGCCTCGGGCAGCCGCGCCAGCACCAGGTGCACGATGTTGTCCGTCAGGTCCTGATCCCCGCCGGAGATGAAGATCTTCTGCCCGCTGACCCGCACGGCCGCGCCACTGGCCATCGGCGCGGCCGGATCCACCGGCACCGCACGGCTGCGCAGCAGGCCCAGGTCGCTGCCCGCCTGCGGCTCGGTCAGGTTCATCGTCGCCAGCCAGCGGCCGCTGACCACCTCGGGCAGGTAGCGCTGCTGCAGCGCCGGGCTGGCGTGGTGGCGCAGCACCTCGTAGGCGCCGTGCAGCAGGCCGGCGTACATCGTCCAGGCGTGGTTGGCCGAGACCAGCATCTCCGACAGCGCCGCGTCCAGCAGCTGCGGCAGGCCCTGCCCGCCCACCGCCGGATCGCAGGCCAGCGCCGGCCAGCCCCCGTCCACGAACTGCCGCCAGGCCTGCGGAAAACCGGCCGGCGTGCGCACGGCCTCGGGCGACCAGTGGCAGCCCTCGAGGTCGGCCGGGCCGTTCAGCGGCGCCAGCACCTCGACGGCGAAGGCCGCGCCGGCCTCGAGGATCTCGCGGGCCGTGGCCGCGTCCAGGTCGGCGTGGGCGCCCTGATGAGACCAGGCCTGCGGCGCGCGCAGCACCTGCTCGATGACGAAGTGCATGTCCTCCAGCGGCGGGACGTAGCCGGTCGAAGCCTGGCTCATGGTGGTGATCTCCCGGCTCAGGCTTCAGGCACGAAACCGACGCGCTTGACGATCTGCTGCCACTGCACGGTCTCCTCGCGCACCGCGCGGGACATCTCGGCCGGCGTGTTGGCGCCGGCCTCGATGCCCAGGGCGGCAAAACCGTCGATCACGTCGGGCGACTGCACCGCGGCCCGGATGGCCTGCGCGGCGCGCTCCACCACGTCGGCCGGGGCCTTGGGCGGCAGGAAGAAGCCGTACCACTCCACCATCTCCAGCGCCTTGAAGCCCTGCTCGGTGTAGGTCGGCACGTCGGGCAGGAAACGCGAGCGCTTCGCCCCCGAGGTGGCCAGCACGCGCACCTTGCCGCTGCGCAGGTGCGGCAGGTAGTCGCCGATGGGCGAGGACATGGCCGGCAGCTGGCCGCCCAGCAGGTCCTGGACCCCGGGCGCCGAGCCGCGGTAGGGCACATGGTTGAGCTCGACGCCACTCTCCTTGGCCAGCAGCGCCCCGACGAAATGCGGCGTCGTGCCCGCCCCGGGCGAGCCGTAACTGGCGCGGTCCGGATGGGCCTTGGCCCAGGCGAGGTAGTCCCGCAGCGTGCGCACCGACTCGGGCACCATCGGGCCGACGGCGAAGGCGAAGCCGACCGTGCCGGCGGTGCACACCGGCGTGACGTCCTGGATGCCGTAGGTCAGGCGGGTGTAGATGTGCGGATAGAGCGTGATCATGCCCGCGGGGGTCATCAGCAGCGTGCTGCCGTCGGGCGCGCTGCGCTTGAGCTCCTCGACGGCCAGCCGGCCGCCCGCGCCGGGCTTGTTCTCGACCAGCGAGACCCGGGCAAAACCGCTGCGCAGCTTCTCGGAGACCCGGCGCGAGACCGCATCGGTCGTGCCGCCGGCCGGAAAGCCGCACAGCACCCGGTTGGTGTCGACCTGCTGGGCCAGTCCGGGAAGGTGCCAGCCGGCGGTGGCGGCGCCGGCCGCGGCGATCATGAAGTGTCGACGGTCGATCATGTCTGTCTCCTGTGGGGTCGGTATGGGTTCGATTCGGGGCACGGGGGCGGCCGCGCTCAGCGCGGGGCCATGCGCAGGGCGCCGTCGAGGCGGATCACCTCGCCGTTGAGGTGGCCGTTGCCGACCACCTGCATCGCCAGGGAGGCGAATTCCTCGGGCCGGCCCAGGCGCCGGGGAAAGGGGATGGAGGCGGCCAGCTTGTCCTGGACCTCCTGGGGCAGCTCATTGACCAGCGGCGTGGCGAACAGGCCCGGGGCCAGCGTGCAGACCCGGATGCCGAACTGCGCGAGGTCACGCGCCAGCGGCAGCGTCATGCCGACGATGCCGCCCTTGGACGCCGAATAGGCCTCCTGGCCCACCTGGCCGTCGAAGGCCGCGACCGAGGCGGTGCACACCATCACCCCGCGCTCGCCGTCCTCCAGCGGCTCGAGCCGGGCGATGCGGGCCGCGCTCAGGCGGATCATGTTGTAGGTGCCGACCAGGTTGATGCGCACGACCCGCTCGAAATCCTCGAGCGGCGCGGGCGAGCCGTCGCGGCCGAGCAGGCGCCGGGCGGTGCCGATGCCGGCGATGTTCATGACGATGCGGGCCGGGCCGTGGGCCTGCTCGGCCGCGTCCAGCGCGGCGGTGACGGCGGCGCTGTCGGTGATGTCGCACCGGCAGGCCAGGCCGCCGATGTCCGCGGCCACGCGCTCGGCACCCGCGGCGTTGACGTCGAGCACGGCCACCCGTGCGCCCAGGCGGGCCAGTTCACGCGCCACGGCCTCGCCCAGCCCGGAACCGCCGCCGGTGACCAGCGCGGCCTGTCCTTGAATCTGCATGTCTGTCTCCTCGAATCGTGTTCAGGCCCGCGGGCCGCCGTGGGGCCGGATCAGCCAGGGGTCGGCCTGGTCGTCGGCATGCATCGCCTCGACCAGCGCCGCACGGTGCGACAGCACCGCACGCTGGTTGATCGAGTTCTTGTCGGTGATCTCGCCGTGATCGATCGACGGTGGCTCCACCAGCACGTGCAGGCGCTCGATCCGGTTGGCGCTGCCCGTGCCCTGGGCGTGCAGCCGCGTGCACAGCGCCTGGAAGAAGTCGCGCACCGCCGGGTGGTGCAGCACCTCGACCGGCCCGGCCTCGGCGGGCAGGCCGGCGAGCTGGCGGCAGTCGGCCAGCCGCGGGAAGACCATCGCGCCCAGCTGGTCGCGGTTCAGGCCGGTGATCACCGCGTCCTGCACGCAGGGGTGGCCCTCGGCCACGATGCGGGCGCGCAGCGGGCCGACGCTGACGAAGGTGCCGGTCGACAGCTTGAAGTCCTCGGCGATGCGGCCGTCGAAGCGCAGGCCGGCGCCGTGGTCGGCCGGATCGATGAAGCGCACCGCGTCCCCGGTGCAGTAGAAACCTTCTTCGTCGAAGGCCTCGGCCGTCAGCGCCGGCTCGCGCCAGTAGCCGGGCATGACGTTGGGGCCGCGGAAGCGGATCTCGGTCTTGTCGCCGCAGGCCACCAGCTTGACCTCCACGCCCGGGCACGGCAGGCCGATGTCGCCCGAGCGTGCCGTCGTGCCGACGACGAAGGTGCACGACGGCGCGGTCTCGGTCATGCCCAGGCTGGTGAGCATGCGGATGCGTTCGCCCACCGTGCGCTCGCCCTGGGCGTCGAGCCGGTCCCACACCGCCTGCGACAGGCCGGCCGCGGCGAACATGAAGGCCTTGACGCGCCGGAACATCGACTGGCGCAGCGGCTCGTCGTGTTCCATGGCCGCGCTGATCTCCTCGAAGCCCTTGGGCACGTTGAAGTAGAGCGTGGGCGAGATCTCGCGCAGGTTGCGCAGCGTCTCGGCGATGCCCCGGGGCGTGGGCTTGCCGTCGTCGAGGTAGATCGTGCCGCCGTTGTAGAGCGCGATGCCCAGGTTGTGGTTGCCCCCGAAGGTGTGGCTCCAGGGCAGCCAGTCCACCAGCACCGGCGGCTCGTCGGCCAGGAAGGCCATGCACTGGCGCAGCATCTGCTGGTTGGCGCAGAGCATGCGGTGGGTGGTGATCACGCCCTTGGGCTGGCGGGTCGAGCCGGAGGTGAACAGGAACTTGACGATGGTGTCGGGGCCGGTGGCCGCGTGGGCCTGCTGCACCTCGGGGCCGGGCCGGGTGGCCAGCAGCCCGGCGAAGTCCAGGCTCGGGCGGCCCGCCAGCGTGCCTTCGCCCAGCACGACCGGCACCCCCGGCTCGACCACCGCCTCGATCGCCACGCCGAAGCGGGCATCGCTGGCGTAGACCATGCCCGGCGTCACCTTGCCGAGGATGTGGCGCAGCTTGCCGTGGTCGGTCGACAGCAGCGAATAGGCCGAGGACACCGACACGAAGGGCACGCCGACCCACATCGCCGCCATCATCAGCGTGGCGTGCTCGAGGTCGTTGTCCGACAGGATGGCCAGCGGCCGCTCCACCGACAGGCCGTGCGACAGCAGCGCCTGGCCGACCGAGCGGGCCCGCTCGAGCATGGCCGCGTAGCTGATGCGCACCCAGTCGCCCCCCTGGTGGCGCCGGGCCACGAAGGTGCGCTCGGGCGCGTCCTGCGCCCACTGCTCGAGCAGGTCGCTCAGGCGCTGCGGATGCCAGGCCAGCGCTTCGGTCGAGCGCAGCAGCGTGCTGCCGTCGGCCCGCCGCTCGAGCGTGGCCTCCAGGCAGCCGCCGACCCGGGCGGCGCGGTAACGGGGTTCGATCATGTCTGCTCCTGCTCGTCGGGCGGATGTCGGCTCATGCATGGCGGGCACCGGCTCAGCCGCCCCGCTCGACCTTGGCGGCCCGCTTGTCGAGGAAGGCCCGCAGGCGCTCCTGGGCGTCGGGCGTGCTTTCGGCCACCGCGGCCATCAGCGACTCGGTGAACAGGCCCTCGGACTGCGACTGGTCGGCGATGCGGGGCAGCGCGTGCATGACCGCGTAGTTCGACAGCGGCGCGTTGCGGGCGATGCGGGCGGCCAGCGCCAGGGCACGCTCGACCACGGTCCCGGGCTCGCACACGTACTGCACCAGCCCCATCTGCTCAGCCGCCGCGGCCTCGTGCACCCGGCCGGTCAGCATCATGTCGCTCATGCGGGCCACGCCGATCAGGCGCGGAATGCGGGCCGAGCCGCCTCCGCCGACGAACAGCCCGCGCTGGCCCTCGGGCAGCGCGAAGTAGGCGTCACGCCCGGCCACCCGCAGGTGGCAGGCCGAGGCCAGCTCCAGCCCGCCGCCCACCACCGCGCCGTGCAGCGCCGCCACCACCGGCACCCGGCCGAACTGGATCTGGTCGAAGGCCGCATGCCACATGCGCGAGTGCAGCACGCCCTCGCCCACGTCACGCTCGACCAGCTCCGCCAGGTCCAGGCCGGCGCAGAAGTGCTCGCCCGCACCGCTGATCACCGCCGCCCGCACCCCGTCGGGGATGTGGATGAACGCCGTCTGCAGCTGGCGGATCAGCGTGTCGGAGATCGCGTTGCGCTTCTCCGGGCGGTTCAGGCAGACATGCAGCACCTCGCCCGAGCGGCTGATGCGCAGCAGGTCCAGGCTGGCGAGCAGACCGGTCACAGGCTGTCCGGCGCTGGAGATCGAATCGTTGGCTTGGTCCATGACTTGTTTACTTTGTATAACTGTTTTGTTGATCGAATGATGCACCGACCGGATCTCGACCACAAGCGTCCACGCCCTGAAAACAGCACATTTAGGGGTTTTCACCGGGGGCAGCCCTCGTCCCTCCCGATCCGGCGACTCCAGCCCTACAATGATTACTTGTTATAAGTAAATGATCGAGCAATCGGCTCGCCCATCCACTCCGGAGTCCGCGCATGAACACGTTCATCCCCTACGGGAGCTACTGGTCCAGCCCCTTCGCCAAATGGCAGGGTTCGCTGGCCAACCTCAACGCGCTGCAGCTCGCGGCCGCGTGCGGACGCGACGCGCTGGCCCGCCGCCAGTTTCCGCTGGAGCGCATCGACCTGGGCATCCTGGGCCTGACCAACCCCCAGAAAGGCAGCTTCTACGGCCTGCCCTGGGTCACCGGCATGATGGGCATCGAACGGGTGGCCGGCCCCACGGTGCAGCAGGCCTGCGCGACCAGCGTGCGGGCGCTGCAGATGGCCAGCCAGGAAATCAGCGACGGCACCGCGAGCTGCGCGCTGCTGGTGATGGCGGACCGCCAGTCCAACGGCCCGGTGCTCTACTACCCGGACCCGAGCGGCAGCGGCGGCTACGGCATCACCGAACACTGGGTGCCCGACAACATGGCGCACGACCCGCATGCCCGCAACCCCATGCTGCAGACCGGCGAGAACGTGGCCGCGCGCTTCGGCATCTCGACGGCCGAGCAGCACGAGGTCAAGCTGCACCGCCACGCCCAGTACCAGCAGGCGCTGGCCGAGGACCGGGCCTTCCAGAAGCGCTACATGGTCGACGTCCCGCTGTCGGACAGCCGTTTCCGCAAGGTCACCGGCCAGCTTTCGGCCGACGAGGGCATCTTCCCGACCACGGCCGCCGGACTGGCGCGCCTGCAGCCCGTGCGCGAGGGCGGCACGATCACCTTCGGCGGCCAGACCCACCCGGCCGACGGCAACGCCGGGGCGATCGTGACCACCCGGGAGATCGCCCGCGAGGTGTCGCTGGAGCCGGCCATCCAGATCGAGCTGCTGAGCTTCGGCATGCACCGCGAGGCCCCCGGCCACATGCCGGCCGCCCCGGGGCCGGCGATGCTGCAGGCGCTGCGCCGGGCCGGCCTGACGGTCGCGCAGGTCGACGCCGTCAAGACCCACAACCCGTTCGCGGTCAACGACATCGCGCTGGCCCGGGAGACCGGCTTCCCCTGGGAGCGCATGAACCAGTACGGCAGCTCGCTCATCTGGGGCCATCCGCAGGCGCCCACCGGGCTGCGCGGGGTCATCGAGCTGATCGAGGAGCTGGTGCTGCGCGGCGGCGGGGTGGGCGTGTTCACCGGCTGCGCGGCCGGCGACTCGGCGCTGGCCACGGTGCTGCGGGTCAGCGACGGCCGGCGGCACTGAACGGCGGCACCGAACGGCGGGCGTCCCCGCCCCCACCACCCGATCCCTGCATCCTCCTGGAGTCCACCCCATGAAAGTCATCCGCCCCGAAGACGTCGGCGCCCTCATCCCCGACCAGGCCACCGTGTTCCTGGGCGGCCTGGCCGTCACCAGCCTGCCCGAGGAGGTGCTCCTGGCGCTGGAGCGGCACTACCTCGACCACGGCCATCCGCGCCAGCTCACCACCTGGGCCTGCGGCGCCATCGGCAACTCCGGCCAGGCCGGCATGAAGCACTTCGCCCACGCCGGCATGATCAAGCGGGTGGTGGCCGGGCACTTCGGCCAGACCGGCAAGGAGATGATGAAGATGGTCTTCGACGGCGAGGTCGAGGCCTACAACTTTCCGCAGGGCTCGCTGTCGCACCTGACGCGCCAGATCGCCTGCCGCTCGCCGGGGCTGCTGACGAAGGTCGGTCTGGGCACCTTCGTCGACCCGGCGCTGGAGGGCGGCAAGATGAACGCCCGCTCCACCGAGGACCTGGTGCGCCGCGTGCGTTTCGAGGGCGACGACTGGCTGTACTACCCGGCCCCGAAGATCGACGTGGCCATCATCCGCGGCACGCTGGCCGACGAGCGCGGCAACATCACGCTCGACAAGGAAGGCGTGCTGCTGGAGCAGCTGTCCATCGCCCAGGCCGCGCGCGCCTGCGGCGGCATCGTGATCTGCCAGGTCGAGCGCATCGTGCAGGCCGGCACGCTGCACCCCAAGGCGGTGAAGATCCCCGGCGTGGTGGTCGACTACGTGGTGGTGGGCCGGCCCGAGCACCACATGCAGACCATCGCCACGCAGTTCGACCCGGCGCTGTGCGGCGACATCCGCGTGCCGGCGGACACGCTGCAGCCGATGGCCCTGGACGAGCGCAAGGTCATCGCCCGCCGCGCGGCGCTGGAGCTGACGCCCGGGGCGATCACCAACCTGGGCATCGGCATCCCGGCAGGCATTCCGTCGGTGGCGGCCGAAGAAGGCGTGTCGGACCAGCTGACGCTGAGCATCGAGAGCGGCGTGACCGGCGGCATCCCCGCGCAGCTGGGCGACTTCGGCCTGGCCTACAACGCCGAGGCCATCATCGAGCAGAGCTTCCAGTTCGACTTCTACGACGGCGGCGGCCTGGACGCCAGCTTCCTCGGCCTGGCCCAGGTGGACCTGCAGGGCAACGTCAACGTCAGCAAGTTCAACGGCCGGCCGGTGGGCTGCGGCGGCTTCATCAACATCACCCGCTCGACGAAGAAGCTGGTGTTCTGCGGCACCTTCACCGCCGGCGGGCTGCAGCTGGCCATCGGCGACGGGCAGCTGCGCATCGTCCAGGAAGGCCGCTCGCGCAAGTTCATCGGCCAGGTCGAGCAGATCACCTTCAACGGCCACGACGCGGCGCGGCGCGGCCAGGAGGTGGTGTTCGTGACCGAGCGGGCGGTCTTCCACCTGCGCGCCGACGGCCTGGAGCTGACCGAGATCGCCCCGGGCATCGACCTGGAGCGCGACGTGCTGGCGCACATGGACTTCCGCCCGATCGTGCGCCAGCCCGTGACCATGGACGCCGGCCTGTTCCGCGACGTCTGGGGCGGCCTGCGCACGGCCCTGGGCGGCTGAGTCGAGCCGGCCCCTTCCCGTGATTTTTCCCTGGGGGCGGAGCGATCCGCTCCCCCTGCCTCGCGCCCGACCGGCGGGCGCGGCGGGCCTGCCCTTGCCGGTGATTCCATCCACAACAACGGAGACCTTCCATGAAACCACGCCACTGGAGCGCGCTCGGCGCCACCACCCTGCTCTGCACGGCCGCCGCGGCCCAGCAGGTCACGCTGTACGGCCTGATCGACGTCGGGGTCGAACGCATCTCGAACGTGGGCGCCGCCGCCGGCTCGCTCACGCGCATGCCGAGCACCGGGGCCAGCATGGCCTCGCGCTGGGGCGTGCGGGGCAGCGAGGACCTGGGCGGCGGCACGAAGGCCGGCTTCACGCTCGAGAGCGGCTTCGGCCCGGACACCGGCACCCTCGGCCAGGGCGGGCGGGCCTTCGGCCGCCAGGCCTTCCTGTCGCTGTCGGGTGACTGGGGCCAGATCTCGGCCGGCCGGCAGTACACCATGCTGTTCTGGGGCACGATGGGCGCGGACCTGATCGGCCCGAACGCCCATGGCCTGGGCTCGCTGGACAGCTACATCCCGAACGCCCGGGTCGACAACAGCCTGGCCTACCGCGGCTCGTTCCGGGGCGTGAGCGTGGGCGCGACCTACAGCCTCGGGCGGGACGTGGCCACCGCGGGCAATCCGGCGGCCACCAACTGCCCGGGCGAGAGCGCCAGCGACCCCTCGGCCTGCCGCGCGTGGTCCTGGATGCTCAAGTACGACCAGCCGGCCTGGGGCGCGGCCATCGGCCAGGACCAGTTCCACGGCGCAGAAGGCTCCTGGGCGGGCGCCGGCCTGCTCGGCAGCGGTCTGACCGACCGGCGCACCTTCGTCAACGGCTACGGCAAGCTCGGGGACCTGACGCTGGGCGCCGGCCTGATGCGGCGCAGCAACGACGGCAGCAGCACGCCGCGCAGCGACCTGGCCTACGTCGCCGCCGCGTTCAAGCTCACGCCGACGTTCACCGTCGACGGCATGGCCTCGCAGCTCGAGTTCCGCGATGCCGCCAACGGCGCCCGCCTCTACGTGCTGCGCGGCACGCAGGCGCTGTCCAGGCGCACGGCGGCCTACGTCTCGATCGGCCACGTCAACAACCGGGGCGCCTCGACCTACTCGGTCAGCGGCGGCGCGGCGGGCAGCAACGCCGCGGCCGGCGGCCACCAGAACGGCGTGCTGGTCGGCGTGCGCCACAGCTTCTGAAGCCACCGCACCGACCGCAACGCCCCCGGCACAGGAGACCCCGCATGCCCGCTCATCTTTCCCCCCGCACCCTCCCGCCCCTGGCGCTGCTGCTGCTCGTCAGCGCCTGCGGCGGCGAGGGCGACGACGCCACGGCCGCGCCGCTGCCGCGGCTGTCGGCCGCCACCGGCGCGACGCTGCAGTCGTGTGCCACGCTGGCCGGCAGCTTCACGCACGCCGACACGACGATCGCCTCGGCCGCCGAGGTGAGCGCAGGCACGCTGACGATCGGCGGCCGCGCGATCGGCGCCCATTGCCTGGTCAAGGGCGAGATGCACCGCCGCACCAGCGCGATCGACGGCCAGAGCTACGCGATCGGCTTCGAGCTGCGCCTGCCGCAGGCCTGGAACGGTCGCTTCTTCCACCAGGCCAACGGCGGGCTCGACGGCAGCGTGCTGACCGCGACGGGTCCGTCCGGCGGGGGCGGCCCGGTCGGCAACGCGCTGGACATGGGCTTCGCGGTGATCAGCTCCGATGCGGGACACGCCAGCGCCCAGAACGGCACGCCCAACCCCTTCGGCCTCGACTTCCAGGCCCGGCTCGACTACGGCTACCAGGCCGTGGGCAAGCTCACCCCGATGGCCAAGCAGCTGATCGCCAGCGCCTACGGCAAGGGCCCGGACCGCTCCTACATCGGCGGCTGCTCCAACGGCGGGCGCCACGCGATGGTGGCGGCCTCGCGCTACGCGGACCAGTACGACGGCTTCCTGATCGGCAACCCGGGCTACCGCCTGCCGCGGGCGGCCATCGCCAACATCGCCGGCGCCCAGAAGTACGACACGCTGGCGACGACCGCGGGCGACCTGGGCAGCGGCTTCACGCTGGCCGAGCGCCAGCTGGTCAGCGCCGCCGTGCTGAGCCGGTGCGATGCGCTGGACGGCGCCGCGGACGGGCTGGTGCAGGACACGCAGGCCTGCCAGTCGGCCTTCAGCCTGGCGCGGGACGTGCCCACCTGCACCACCGGCCGGGACGGCAGCTGCCTGAGCGCGCAGCAGAAGAGCACGCTGGCCGAGCTGTTCTCGGGGGTGAAGACCGCCGCCGGCACGCTCGTGTACTCGAGCTTCCCGTACGACGCGGGTCTGGCGACGACGGGCTGGTCGAGCTGGAAGTTCACCGCGCCGATGCAGCGGGACGCGGGGGCGGTGGCCTTCGTGTGGCAGGTGCCACCCGCCAGCGCGACCGGCTTCGACGGCAGCAGCTTCGCGCTGACGGGCGACGTGGCCGACATGCTCGCCCGGGTGGCCGCCACCAGCAGCGTCTACACCGAGTCGGCGCTGTCGTTCATGCTGCCGCCCGACGCCACCGATCTGTCGGCGCTGCGCCGCCGGGGCGCCAAGGTCATGGCCTACCACGGCACCAGCGACCCGATCTTCTCCAGCGACGACACCGGCGCCTGGTACGACGGCCTGAAGGCCCGGCATGGCGGTGACGCCAGCGACTTCGCCCGGCTGTTCATGGTGCCCGGCATGAACCACTGCTCGGGCGGCCCCGCCACGGACCAGTTCGACATGATCACCCCGCTGGTGAACTGGGTCGAGCAGGGCACCGCCCCCGACAGCGTGACCGGCACGGCCCGCGGCAGCGGCAACGCGGGCGGCGTCAACGCGGACCTGCCCTCGACCTGGTCGGCGGGCCGCACCCGCCCGCTGTGCCCCTACCCGAAGGTCGCCCGGCTGAAGTCCGGGGCCACCGACCTCGAGAGCGCCGCCAGCTTCAGCTGCCAATGAGCGGTGGCACGCCGCCACCGACCGCGACAGCACACCAAGGAGAAATTCGCATGAAAGCACTGGTCCCCGTGAAGAGGGTGGTCGACTACAACGTCAAGGTTCGGGTGAAGACGGACGGGACGGGGGTGGAGACGGCCAACGTGA
>NZ_QJJS01000005.1 GCF_003201595.1 Sphaerotilus hippei
CACCGCCTCCTGCACCGTGAATGCAGCGATGCCGCGCGGCACCGGAACTTCGAACTGGCGCAGGATTTCCTTGCCTTGGTACTCGTGGATTTTCATGTGAGGCTCTGGAGTGGGGACTCGAAAAACGGAATGGCTCTGCTGTGGACGCCACCGCCGCGAGAAAAGGTGCTCGGTGCCGAGAAAAGCGCGCGGACTTTAGCATGCTGCGCTGCGTCAAAAGCATGCGTAATCACCGCAATGGACTCGGGCTTGGATCAGTCCAGCGTGTCGTCGGGCGTTTCCGCCATGCCTGCCGATCGCAGCACCTGGCGGACCACCTCGCCGGAAAAGCCCCGGCTCAGCAGGAAGCGGGCCTGGCGGGCGGCCTGGGTCGCATCGGTGGCCGGCCCGGTGAACTTCTTCTGCCAGACCTCGCGGGCACGCTGCGCTTCGGTCTGCTTGAGCTGATCCAGCGCCTCGGCCATCTCTGCGGGCGTGATGCCACGGGCCTTGAGTTCCTGGCGGATGCGCGCGCCGCCCAGCCGGCTGCCGCGGCGGTGCACCACCGATTCGACATAACGGCCGTGGTCCAGCCAGCCGGCCTGCAGCAGCTCGTCGAGCAGGTGGTCGAGCTGTTCCGGCGTCTGCGCGTGTGGCGCCAGCTTGCGCACCAGCTCCAGCCGGCTGTGCTCCCGCTGGCTGAGCAGGCGCAGGGCCCTGCCTTTAAGGCTCAGGCCCACCGGTCGTGCCGGCGACGGGTCCGTGTCGGGACCTGGTGCGGCCTCGTCGGCGCTCACGTCGATCCGGCCGGTGTCAGCCGGCCGCGTCCGGGGTCAGCGGCGGCAGCACGGCCACGCCCAGCGATTCGCGGATCTTGTTCTCGATCTCCCAGGCCAGGGCCGGGTTCTCGCGCAGGAATTCGCGGCTGTTGTCCTTGCCCTGGCCGATCTTCTCGCCGTTGTAGGCGTACCAGGCGCCGGCCTTGTCGACGATCTTGGCGGTCACGCCCAGGTCGATGATCTCGCCTTCGCGGCTGATGCCCTCGCCGTAGAGGATGTCGAACTCGGCAGTCTTGAAGGGGGGGGCGACCTTGTTCTTGACCACCTTGACCTTGGTTTCGCTGCCGATGACCTCTTCACCCTTCTTGATGCTGCCGATGCGGCGGATGTCCAGGCGCACCGAGGCGTAGAACTTCAGCGCGTTGCCACCGGTGGTGGTCTCGGGGCTGCCGAACATCACGCCGATCTTCATGCGGATCTGGTTGATGAAGACGACCGTGCAGTTGGTCTTCTTGATGTTGGAGGTCAGCTTGCGCAGCGCCTGGCTCATCAGCCGGGCCTGCAGGCCCGGCAGCGAGTCGCCCATCTCGCCTTCCAGTTCGGCCTTGGGCGTCAGGGCGGCCACCGAGTCGACGACGATCAGGTCGACCGAGCCGGAACGCACCAGCGCATCGACGATCTCGAGCGCCTGTTCGCCGGTGTCGGGCTGCGAGATCAGCAGCTCCTGCAGGTTCACGCCGAGTTTCTGCGCGTACTGGATGTCGAGCGCGTGCTCGGCGTCGATGAAGGCGCACACGCCCGAGAGCTTCTGCATCTGGGCGATGACCTGCAGCGTCAGCGTGGTCTTGCCCGAGGATTCGGGGCCGTAGATCTCGACCACCCGGCCACGGGGCAGGCCGCCGACGCCCAGCGCGATGTCCAGCCCCAGCGATCCGGTGGACACGACCTGGATGTCCTCGATCGTCTCGCCTTCGCCCAGGCGCATGATGGAGCCTTTGCCGAACTGCTTCTCGATCTGCAGCAGGGCGGCCTGCAGGGCCTTGGCTTTTTCGGTGCCGATGCCGGGTTTGCTCGTGACGTCCATGGGTGCTCTCCTGGGGGTGCGTGTCATTATCTTGGAACAGCTGGATGTTTGTACAGTGCTTGTGGCGTAAAAAACGGGATCCGGTCAAAGAACGCGTCGGGTCCGGGCGAGCGGGGCGTGCCGGACTTTTTACAATCGACAGCAGGACCGGTGCGAGTCCGGGCAGACACATCAGGAGACAGACGCAATGCGCATTTTGATCGCAGAAGATGATCAGGTCCTGGCCGACGGCCTGCTGCGCAGCCTGCGAGCCGCGGGTTATGCCGTCGATCAGGTGAGCAGCGGCACCGAGGCCGACGCGGCCCTGGCGGCCCACGAGTTCGATCTGCTCATCCTCGACCTGGGGCTGCCCAAGCTGCATGGCCTCGAGGTGCTCAAGCGCCTGCGCGCGCGCGGCTCGAGCCTGCCGGTGCTGATCCTGACGGCCGCCGACAGTGTCGAGCAGCGGGTCAAGGGGCTGGACCTCGGGGCCGACGACTACATGGCCAAGCCGTTCGCGCTGCAGGAGATGGAAGCGCGCGTGCGGGCGCTGACACGCCGGGGCATGGGCTCGGCGTCGAGCCTCATCCGCCACGGCCCGCTGACCTTCGATGCCACCGGCCGGGTGGCCTACATCGACGAGCAGATGGTCGATCTGTCGGCTCGCGAGCTGAGCCTGCTCGAGGTGCTGCTGCAGCGTGCCGGCCGGCTGGTCAGCAAGGACCAGCTGGTCGAGCGGCTGTGCGAGTGGGGCGACGAGGTGAGCAACAACGCCATCGAGGTCTACATCCACCGCCTGCGCAAGAAGATCGAGCAGGGGCCGATCCGCATCGCCACGGTGCGCGGGCTCGGTTACTGCCTCGAGAAGATCCGCGCCTGAGCCCGCGGACGCCCGGACATGGCACGGCTCAGGCCCCGCGCGCCCGGCGCGGCGACAGCGGCAGCGGGTGACGGCCGGCGCAAGGAGCAGCGTTCGCTGTTCGGCGAGATCCTCGACTGGATGCTCGCTCCCCTGCTGCTGCTGTGGCCGATGAGCCTGGCGCTGACCTGGCTGGCCGCGCAGGGCATCGCCAACAAGCCCTACGACCGGGCGCTGGTGGAGACGGTGCGCTCGCTGTCGCAGCGCATCGAGGCTCCGGACGATGGCGTGCGCTTCGACCTGCCGCGCGAGACGGCCCGCCTGCTGCGCTCCGACGAGGTCGACACGGTGTTCTATCAGGTGATCGGCCCAGCCGGCGAGTTCCTCAGCGGTGACCGGGACCTGCCGAGCCCGCCCGACGCCGACACCGCCACGGCGGGCGAGGTGCGCATGCGCGACGAGGAGCTGCATGGCGACGGCCTGCGCATCGCCTACCTGTGGGTGCAGCTGCCCGGCATCGAGCGGCTGGCGCTGGTGCAGGTCGGCGAGACGCTGACCAAACGCTCGAGGCTGGCCACCGAGATCATCAAGGGCGTGATCCTGCCGCAGTTCGTGATCCTGCCGGTGGCGGTGCTGCTGGTGTGGCTGGCGCTGGCGCGCGGGCTGGCGCCGCTGGGCGCGCTGCAGCAGCGCATCCACGAGCGTCCGCCCGACGACCTGTCTCCGCTGGACGTGCGTGACGTGCCCGAGGAGGTCTCGCCGCTGGTCGAGGCGATCAACGACCTGCTCGAGCGCCAGGAGGTGTCGCTGCGGACCCAGAAGCGTTTCCTCGCCGATGCGGCCCACCAGCTCAAGACCCCGCTGGCGGGCATGCGCATGCAGGCCGAGCTGGCCCTGCGCGAGATCGACGCCGGCCATGACGATGCCCAGGCGCTCAAGGCGACGCTGGGCCACATGGCCCATGCGTCCCAGCAGGCCGCCCACACGGTGAACCAGCTGCTGTCGATGGCCCGGGCCGAAGCCAAGACGGGCGTGCCCCTGCAGGACCGGGTGGACCTGCTGGTGCTGGTCACCGACGTGGTGCGTGATGCGGTGCCGCGCGCGCTCGACCTGGGCATCGACCTGGGTTTCGAGGGGCCGGAGGCGCCCCGGGACGTGGCGCGCTGCCAGGTGCTGGGCCATGCGGTGCTGCTGCGGGAGCTGCTCGTCAACCTGGTCGACAACGCGCTGCACTACACGCCCACCGGCGGCGTCGTCACGGTGCGGGTGCAGCCGCAGGCCGAGGACGGCAAGGTGGCGCTGCAGGTCGAGGACAGCGGTCCGGGCATCCCGCCGGCCGAGCGCGAGCTGGTCTTCCAGCCGTTCTACCGTGCGCTGGGCACCACCGTGGATGGCTCCGGCCTGGGCCTGGCGATCGTGGCCGAGGTGGCGGCGCTGCACGGCAGCGTCGTCGAGCTCGACGATGCCCGCGAGGCGGCTCCGGGCACGGCACCCGGGGCGCGCTTCACCCTGCGACTGTCGAGCCTGCCGGTCGACGAGCCGCCGGAAGGGGGCGAGGCCCAGCCGCTGCTGCTGACCCAGGCCAGCGTCGCGGGTGGCGTGCCGCAGCTGTCCTGAGCGGTCTCAGCCGTTGCGCCGGGCCCGCGCGATGGACATCAGGATGCCCAGGCTCAGGCCCATGGTGACCATCGCGGTGCCGCCGTAGCTGATGAAGGGCAGCGGCACGCCGACCACCGGCAGGATGCCGCTGACCATGCCCATGTTGACCATCGCGTAGGTGAAGATGCTCAGCGTGACCGAGCCGGCCATCAGGCGCGCGAACACGCTCGGTGCTTCCCAGGTGATGGTCAGGCCGCGGATGATCAGCGCCGTGAAGGCGGCGATCAGCACCAGGTTGCCCACCAGGCCGAACTCCTCCGAGTAGGCGGCGAACACGAAGTCGGTGGTGCGCTCCGGGATGAACTCCAGGTGGGTCTGCGTGCCCTTCATGAAACCCTTGCCGGTCAGGCCGCCCGAGCCGATCGCGATCATGCCCTGGATGATGTGGAAGCCCTTGCCCAGCGGGTCGGTCGTCGGGTCGAGCAGGGTGCAGACCCGGCCTTTCTGGTAGCCGTGCAGCACCACCCAGTCCACGTCGGGCTGGCACAGCGTCGGGCTGGCGATGATCAGCGCCGTGATCGCCAGGCCGCCGCCCAGCACGACCGGCGCGATCAGCTTCCACGACAGGCCGGCCAGGAAGAGCACGAAGAAGCCGGCCGAGAAGATCAGGATGGCGGTGCCGAGGTCGGGCTGCTTGGCCACCAGTCCGGCCGGCACCAGCAGCAGCAGGCCGGCTGCCACGAAGTCGTGGGTGCGTGGCCGGCCCTCGCGGCGCTGGAACCACCACGCCAGCATCAGGGGCGTGGCGATCTTCAGGATCTCGCTGGGCTGGATGACGATGCCGACGTTGAGCCAGCGGGTCGCGCCCTTCTTGCTGATGCCGAACAGCGCGGTGGCCACCAGCAGCAGCACCCCGATGGAGTACAGCGGCACGGCCAGGGCCATCAGCCGCTGCGGCGGCACCTGGGCGACCAGGAACAGCACGGTGGCCGCCAGCACCATGTTGCGGCCGTGGTCGACGAAGCGCGAACCGTGGTCGTAGCCGGCCGAGTACATCGCCGTCAGGCCGATCGTCGCCAGCACCAGGATGATGCCCACCAGCGGCAGGTCGAAACCGCTGATCAGCGGCTGCAGGCGCCGCCAGGGCGACGGCTGGTCGAAGCGGGATTTCATCGTGTCGGCTCGCTGGCGGAGGGTCGGGCGGCGGGGGCCGTCGCCGGGCGGGCTCGCACCCACGCCGGCTGGACCAGGCCCCGGCCCGCGCCGGCGGACCCGGAGGCCGCGACCGGTGCGGGCGCGCTGGCCGCGGGTGACGCTGCGGCGGCCGAAGCCCCGGGGGCGGTTCCCGATGCCGCGTCGGAGGCCGGTGCGGCCGCGCTGAAGCCCGCGCTGTGGATCAGCGTGGGCATGATGTCGGAGGCCCGGCGCGGCACGCCGATCGGTGCGCCGACCTGGCCGGTCCGCACCAGCGCCAGATCCTGCTCGCTCGGGTACTGCCCCAGCAGCACGTAGTCCAGCACCCGGCGCGCGATCGGGGCGGCCGCCTCGGCGCCGAAGCCGGCGTTCTCCACGATGACGGCCAGGGCCACCCGGGGCTCGTCGAGCGGCGCGAAGGCGGTGTAGAGCGAGTGGTCCCGCAGGTATTCGGAGATGCGCGAGGCGTTGTACTTCTCGTTGGCGCCCAGGCTGCGGGCCTGGGCGGTGCCGGTCTTGCCGCCGCTCTGGTAGGGCGCGCCGGCGAACACCTTGGTCGAGGTGCCGGTCTGGGTCACGCCGTACATCGCCCGCCGGATCACCTCGACGTGCTCGGGCTTGAAGGCCAGCGGGGGCAGCGCCTCGCCGGCGATGCGCTGGCGTTCGTGGGTGACGACGTTCTCGACGTCACGCACCACGCGGGGCTCGTAGCGCTGGCCGCCCGAGACCAGCGTGGCCATCGCGCTGGCCACCTGCAGCATGGTGAAGTTGTTGTAGCCCTGGCCGATGCCCAGCGAGATCGTCTCGCCCGCATACCAGCGCTGCTGGGCCGCCCGCTTGTACTTCTTGCGCTTCCAGCTGGTGGACGGCAGGTCGCCGGTGGCCTCGCCGTCGAGGTCGATGCCGGTGCGCCGGCCGAAGCCGAACGGGTCCATCTGGTCGTGGATCAGGTCCACGCCCATGTCGTTGGCCAGCGCGTAGTAGTACACGTTGCTCGACTGCACGATCGAGCGGGCCATGTCCACCGCGCCGAGCCCGGCATCGCCGTGGCTGCGGAAGCGGTGGTCGCCGAAGACGAAGGTGCCGCTGTCGTAGGTGATCTGGCCGGCGGTGCGCTTGCCGGTGTTCAGGGCGGCCATCGCCATGAAGGGCTTGTAGGTCGAGCCCGGGGGATAGGTGCCGCGCAGCGCGCGGTTCAGCAGCGGCTTGTTGATCGACTCGTTGAGCTCCTTCCAGCTGTCCTGGTCGATGCCGTCGACGAACAGGTTGGGGTCGAAGCTGGGCTTGCTGACGAAGGCCAGCACCTCGCCGTTGCGGGGATCGATCGCCACCAGCGCCCCGCGGCGCTCGCCGAACATGTCCTCGATCAGGCCCTGCAGGCGGATGTCGATGGACAGCCGCACGGTGTGTCCCGGCGTGGCCGGCTCCGAACGCAGGCGGCGCACCGGCCGACCGGCCGCGCTGGTCTCGACCTCCTCGACGCCGGTGATGCCGTGCAGCTCGCGCTCGTAGCGCTGCTCCACGCCCAGCTTGCCGATCACGTCGGTGCCGCGGTAGTTGGCGAAGTCCTCCTCGGTCCAGTCGTCCATCAGCTTCTTCTCGGACTGGTTGATGCGACCGATGTAGCCGAGCACGTGGCCGCCGATCTCGCCGTAGGGGTAGTTGCGGAACAGGCGGGCCTTGATGTCCACCCCCGGGAAGCGGTAGCGCTGCGCCATGAAGCGCGCGACCTCCTCGTCGGTCAGGCGGTTGCGGATGGGCAGGGACTCGAAGCTCTTGGAGTCGCCCATCAGCCGGCGCAGGCGCTTGCGGTCCCGCGGCTGGATGTCGACGATCGTCGCGAGCTGGTCGATCACGGTCTCGAGGTCCTCGCTCAGCTGCGAGCGGGTGATCTCCAGCGTGTAGGCCGAGTAGTTGTTGGCCAGCACGATGCCGTTGCGGTCGACGATCAGGCCGCGGTTGGGCACCACCGGCACCACCGCGATGCGGTTGTTCTCGGCTCGGGTCGTCAGCTCGTCGAAGGACAGCACCTGCAGGTAGACCAGCCGGCTCACCAGCAGCGAGAACGCCACCAGCACGGTCAGCATGGCCACGATCAGGCGCAGCCGGAACCGCTCCTGCTCGACCTCGGCGTCACGCAGCTCGATCACGCGCCGGCTCCAGGAATCGTGGGGGACATCACAGCGGCCGGTTCTTGTCCGGATCGGGCGGGCGGCGCTGCGGTGCCAGCAGCAGCAGCGAGGCCAGCGGCCACAGCAGGGCCTCGAACACCGGGGCGGCCAGCAGGGACCAGCCGGGGAAGACGTCGCCCGCGGCCAGCCGGATCAGCATCGGCACCAGGTGGCCGACGAAAAACAGCGGCAGCACGTGGATCGCCTGGGCGAAGGCACTGAACCACAGCACCCGCCGGTGGATCATGATCGCCGCATAGCTGACCAGCGTGTAGGCCAGCGCGTGCTGGCCGAGCAGCGCGCCGTGGTGCACGTCGATCAGCAGGCCGAACACGAAGGCCGCGCCCAGGCCGACGCGGCGCGGCTGGTGCACGTTCCAGAACACCAGGGTCAGCGCGACGAAGTCGGGCAGGGCCGGGGCCCGTCCGAACGGCATCAGGTTGAGCAGCAGGGCGGCCAGCAGCGTGAACCACAGGAACAGCGGGTTCACGGGCAGCAGCAACTGGTCGCTGACGCGGGGCAGCATGCGCAGGTCTCCTCAGGGGCGTTGGGTGGTGCGTGGCGCGGCGGCGGCGGCCGGAGACTCCTGCCGCTGCAGCGCCGAGGCCGCGGCGGCCGGTGCGCTGGCGGCCGAGTCGCTCGGCGGCGTCGGCAGCTGGCTGGCCAGCGGCTCGAGCACCAGCACATGGCGCACGCCGTCCAGGCGTGCGGCCGGGGTCAGCGTGATGCGGGCGAAATCGGCCTGGGTGCGGCGGTCGACCCGGCTCACCCAGGCCACCGGCAGGCCGCCGGGGTAGACGCCGTCCAGGCCCGTCGTCTGCAGCAGGTCGCCGACCGCCACGTCGGCATTGCCCGCGACGAAACGCAGGCTCAGCCCGTCGCTGCCCGGCTCGCCGGCCGCGATGCTGCGCGACTGGGTGCGGCTGTTGAGCACCGACAGCGCGGCGTCCCGGTCGATCAGCAGCGTGACCTCGGCGGTGCCGGGGTACAGGCGGGTGACCTGTCCCAGCACGCCCTCCTCGTTGACGACCGGTGCGCCCGCGACGACACCCTGGCGGCTGCCGATGTCGATCACGACCTTGCGCGAGTAGGGGTCCGGGGCCTCGTAGATCAGCTGGGCCGAGCGGCTGCGCACGGTCAGTCGCTCGCGCAGTTCCAGCAGGTTGCGCAGGCGCGCGTTCTCCTTGAGCAGCTGCTCGACCTGCAGGCTGCGCACCGACTGCCGGGTGAGCTCCGCGGTGGCGGCCTCGGCCGTCTGGCGGGCCAGCCCCACCCCGTGCAGGTAGTCGCCCAGCGTCGCGTAACCCGCGATCGGGGCCAGCATGGCCTGCTCGATCGGGTTCAGCACCACGGCCGCGGCGATGCGCAGCGGTGGGGTCAGCGCCATGCGGGTGTCCGCGGCCATCAGGAAGATGGCCAGCGAAGCGAAAAATGCCAGCCGGGTCAGGGCCGAAGGGCCTTGACGGAAAAACGGCGGCGGGGTCCGGTCCAGCGTGCCCAGGGGCATGAGGCAGCTCCGCGCGATGCCAGCGAGTCGAGCAGTCGACCGGAGCGCCGATCCCGTGCGGACCGGTGCTCCGGAGGACCCTTGATCACTCGGACGTGAAAATTGAACCCAGGCGCTCCATGCGCTCCAGTGCCATGCCGCAGCCGCGCACGACGCACGACAGCGGGTCTTCGGCGATCAGCACCGGCAGGCCGGTCTCCTCGGCCAGCAGGCGGTCGAGGTCACGCAACAGCGCGCCGCCGCCGGTCAGCATCATGCCGCGTTCGGCGATGTCGGCGCCCAGTTCCGGAGGCGTCTGCTCCAGCGCCTTCTTGACGCTCGAGACGATCTGGTTGAGCGGATCGGTCAGGGCCTCGAGGATCTCGTTGCTCGAGACCGTGAAGGCGCGCGGCACGCCCTCGGAGAGGTTGCGGCCCTTGACCTCCATCTCCTTGACCTCGGAGCCCGGGAAGGCGCTGCCGATCTCCTTCTTGATGGCCTCGGCCGTGGGCTCGCCGATCAGCATGCCGTAGTTGCGGCGGATGTAGTTGATGATGGCTTCGTCGAACTTGTCGCCGCCCACCCGCACGCTGCCCTTGTAGACCATGCCGCCCAGCGAGATCACGCCGACCTCGGTCGTGCCGCCACCGATGTCCACGACCATCGAGCCCGAGGCCTCGCTCACCGGCATGCCGGCACCGATGGCCGCGGCCATCGGCTCCTCGATCAGGTAGACCTCGCTGGCGCCGGCGCCGAGAGCCGATTCGCGGATCGCGCGGCGTTCGACCTGGGTCGAGCCGCAGGGCACGCAGATGATGATGCGCGGGCTCGGCCGCAGCAGCGAGCGCGGATGCACCATCTTGATGAACTGCTTGAGCATCTGCTCGGTGACGGTGAAGTCGGCGATCACGCCGTCCTTCATCGGGCGGATGGCCTCGATGTTGCCGGGCACCTTGCCCAGCATCGCCTTGGCCTCGGCGCCCACGGCCTGGATGGTCTTCTTGCCGTTCGGGCCGCCTTCGTGGCGGATGGAGACCACGGAGGGCTCGTTGAGCACGATGCCCGTGCCGCGCACGTAGATCAGGGTGTTGGCAGTCCCGAGGTCGATGGCAAGGTCGGTGGAAAAATAGCGTCGGAACGATCCAAACATGGGCAACTCATCAGCATCCAGGGCGCGCGCCGGGCGTGACGGACGCACACCCGAAGTATTCGGGTCCGGGGGTCGGGCAAGCGCTGCAAGGTTTCCCCGCTGCCGCTCGGCAGACCCTCCGGTCAAGGGCCATCGTGAATCGGTTCCGGTTCTGGCGGCTGCTCCGGCCGCCTTCGTCGGGCATCGGTGCCTCTCCAGGCCCCCACTGATGCCCCGCACCAGGGCCGTCTCGATAGGCGGGTGATAATACCTTATGACCTGCAGCCGACCGGATGCAGCGTGCCCCCGACGTTCTTCTCCCCCTCTGCAAACATGGCACTCACTCCCGCGGAAGTCAGCCGCATCGCCAGTCTGGCGCGGCTTGAACTGAGCCCCGACGAGCAGCACACGCTGCTGGGTCAGCTCAACGAGTTTTTTGGCATCGTCGAGCGCATGCGGGCGGTCGACACCTCGGGCGTGGCGCCGCTCTACACGCCGCTGTCGGCGGTGCAGGACGTGACCCTGCGCCTGCGTGACGACGTGGTCAGCGAGGTCGACCAGCGTGCCGACCACCAGAAGAGTGCGCCGGCCGTCGAACGGGGCCTGTTCCTCGTTCCCCGCGTGATCGAGTGAGAGGGGCCCCGATGAAACCGCTGCATGAACTCGGCGTGGCCGAACTGGCCGGCCTGCTCGGCGACAGGCAGGTCTCCAGCGTCGAGCTGACCCGCCACCTGCTGGACCGGGTCGCCGCCCACGAGGCGCTGGGCGCCTTCCTGTCGGTCGACGAGGACGTGGCGCTGGCGCAGGCCGCCGCCGCCGACGCCTGGCGCGCCCGCGGCGTGGCCGGGACGGGCCACAGTCTGCTGGGCGTGCCGATCGCGCACAAGGACATCTTCGTCACCCGCGACTTCCCCAGCACCGCCGGCTCGAGGATGCTCGAGTCCTACCGCAGCCCCTTCGACGCCACCGTGGTCACCCGCCTGGCCGCGGCCGGCGCCGTCACGCTGGGCAAGCTCAACTGCGACGAATTCGCGATGGGCGGCTCCAACGAGAACTCGGCCTACGCCGTCGCCCGCAACCCGTGGGACACCGGCCGCATCCCGGGCGGCTCGTCGGGCGGCAGCGCGGTCGCGGTCGCGGCCCGCCTGGTGCCGGCGGCCACCGGCACCGACACCGGCGGCTCGGTGCGCCAGCCGGCGTCCCTGACCGGCATCACCGGCATCAAGCCGACCTACGGCCGCTGCTCGCGCTACGGCATGATCGCCTTCGCCTCCAGCCTGGACCAGGCCGGCCCGATGGCGCGCTCGGCCCTGGACTGCGCCCACCTGCTGCAGGCCATGAGCGGCTTCGATCCGCGCGACGCCACCAGCGCCGAGCAGCCGGTGCCCGACTTCGTCGCCGCGACCACCGGCCTGCGCGAGGGCGCCACCGCCGCGCAGCCGCTCAAGGGCCTGCGCATCGGTCTGCCCAAGGAGTTCTTCGGCGAGGGCGTCACCGCCGACGTGCTGGCCGCGACCCGGGCCGCGCTGGCCGAGCTGGAGAAGCTCGGCGCGACGCTGGTCGAGGTCAGCCTGCCGCGCACCGAGCTGTCGATCCCCGTCTACTACATCATCGCGCCGGCCGAGGCCAGCTCGAACCTGAGCCGCTTCGACGGCGTGCGCTACGGCCACCGGGCGAGTGCCTACAAGGACCTCGACGAGATGTACCGCAAGAGCCGCAGCGAAGGCTTCGGCTCCGAGGTCAAGCGCCGCATCATGATCGGCACCTACGTGCTGAGCCACGGTTATTACGACGCCTACTACCTGCAGGCGCAGAAGCTGCGCCGCATGATCGCCGACGACTTCCAGGCGGCCTTCCAGGCCTGCGACCTGATCGCCGGCCCGGTGGCGCCGGCCGTCGCCCGGGCGATCGGCAGCCAGACCGATCCGGTGGCCGAGTACCTGGCCGACATCTTCACGCTGCCGGCCTCGCTGGCGGGCCTGCCCGGCATCAGCGTGCCGGCCGGCTTCGGCGAAGGCGGCCTGCCGGTGGGGCTGCAGCTGATCGGCAACTACTGGCAGGAAGCGGCGCTGCTGCACACCGGCCACGCGCTGCAGCAGGTCAGCGACTGGCACCTGAAGGCGCCGCCGGTCTGAGCCGGGCCCCGCGCGCGGCGGGGATCAGCCCATCGGCGTGCACAGCTCCACCAGCGTGCCTTCGGGCCCCCGCACATAAGCGACGGTCTGGCCCCAGGGCTTGACCGTCGGCGCCTTCAGGCCGGTCGCCCCGGCCGCCAGCGCCCGGTCGTACGCGGCGGGCACGTCGGCGCAGGTCAGGCCGATCTCGATGCCCAGCGGCAGCGTGCTGCGGTCGGCGGCGCAGTAGTCCTGCCCCAGGCTGTCGCGCGCCACGTCGTGGCGGGCGAAGGACAGCGTGGTGCTGCCGGTGTCGAGCTCGCCGTAGCCGCCGCCGTCGTGCAGGAAGCGCCGCCGCAGGCCGAAGGCCCGCTCGAAGAAATCCAGCGTGGTGGCGACGTCGGCCACGTAGACGATCGTGTAGGCGAACTGCATGCGAGGTCTCCTGATCCTGAGGTGGGCGCCCGCCCCGGGCGAGCTGCGGCCCGGACACGATAGCAGCGCGGCTGCAGCCCGTCTCTTATGATGCGCGGCCCATGCCTGCCACCTCCCCCATGTCTCCTGCCGTTTCGCCCGACGTCTGCGCCATCGACTTCGGCACCTCCAACTCCGCGGTCGTCGTGCCCGCGGGCACCGGCATGACGCTGGTGCCCCTGGAGGACGGCCAGTCGACGATGCCGACCGCCGTGTTCTACCTGGCCGAAGGACCGGGGCTGCAGAACCTGCCGCGCCTGTACGGCCGGGCCGCGGTGGCCTCCTACGTCGAAGGCACGGAAGGCCGGCTGATGCGCTCGATGAAGAGCGCGCTCGGCTCGGGCCTGATCGACCAGCCCACCGACATCGGGGCGAGCCGCTCCGTCACCTTCGCCGACGTCATCGCCAGCTACCTGCGCCACCTGCGCAGCCTGGCCCAGCAGCATGCCGGTCGCGAGCTGACCCGGGTCGTGCTGGGCCGGCCGGTCTATTTCGTCGACGGTGATCCGGTGCGTGACGCCCAGGCCCAGGCCGCGCTGGAGGACGCCGCCCGCTCGGTCGGCTTCCAGGAGATCGCCTTCCAGTACGAGCCGCTGGCGGCGGCCTTCGACTACGAGGCCGGCATCACCGAGGAGCAGCATGTGCTGGTGGCCGACATCGGCGGGGGCACGTCCGACTTCTCGGTCGTGCGGGTCGGGCCGCAGCGGCGCGAGCGCCTGGAGCGCCGCGACGACGTGCTGGCCAACCACGGCGTGCACATCGCCGGCACCGACTTCGACCGCCGCGTCGAGCTGACCAGCATCCTGCCCGAACTGGGCTACGGCGCGCTCGGCCCGGCACAGGAGGGGCGTGCGGCGCGCGAAGTGCCCAGCGGCGTGTACTTCGACCTCGCCACCTGGCACCTGATCAACACGGTCTACCGGCCGCAGCGGGTGTTCGAGCTGCGGGCGATGAAAGGCGACTACGCCGACCCCGTCCAGCACCAGCGCCTGATGAAGGTGCTGAACGATCACCTCGGCCACGAGCTGCTCGGCCGCGCCGAGGCCGGCAAGATCGCGGTCGCCGCCGGCGGCGACGCCGACATCGGCCTGCCGCTGGTCGAGCGCGGCCTGTCGGTGCGGCTGACGCAGGCGCAGGCGGTGGGCGCGCTGCACGAGGACATCGGTCGCATCGTCACCGCGGCGATCGAGACGGCGGCGCTGGCCGGGCTGGCGCCCGAGCGCATCGACGCGCTGTATTTCACCGGCGGCTCGACCGGCCTGAAGCTGCTGACCGACCGCCTGGCCGCCGCCTTCCCGAGCGCCCGCGCGGTGCACGGCGAACGGCTGGCCAGCGTGGCCACCGGCCTGGGGCTGTACGCCCGGCGCCGCTTCCACGCCTGACCTGCGCCCGCGCCCGCGTCGGCGACGCGGTCCGGCCGCTCAGGCCTGGCGCGGGTCGAGGCCCAGCAGCATCCCGATCATCGTGTCCAGGTCACGCTGCAGCCGCTCGAAGCCGTCGTGCGGCTGCAGCGTGCGCTCGTCCATGTAGAGCCGCCGGTTCAGCTCGACCTGCACGCTGTGGCGGTGGCGGGCCGGGTCGCCGTGGCGGCGCACCAGCTCCACGCCCTTGTAGGGGTGGTTGACCGAGACGCTGTAGCCGCGTTGCTCAAAATGCTGGCGCAGCCGCTCGATCAGCGCGGGCGAGCAGGTGCTGTGGTCGCGGTTGCCCAGCACGATGTCGGCATGCTCCAGGCCCGGGAACTCGGTGGCGAAGGTCGACGCGACCGCCGGCATCGAGTGGCAGTTCAGGTGGATGCAGTAGCCGTGGCGGGCCTGCGCCTGCTCCACCGCGCGGGCCACGGCCGCATGGTAGGGCGCCCAGCAGCGCTCGATGCGTGCCTGCACCTCGGCCACGCTCAGCCGGCGCCGGTAGATCGGCAGGCCGTCGTCGGTCATGCGCCAGATCAGGCCCTTGCCCAGCCTGACCTTGCTGCCCCCGGCGAGCGGGCCGGGCCAGGGCGCCTCGAGCAGCTCGGGGTCGATCTCGTCGGCGTTGCGGTTGGCGTCGAGGTAGCTGCGCGGGAAATGGGCCTCGATCCAGTGGCAGCCCCGCGCGGGGGCGCCGGCGTAGAGCTTCTCGACGTGGGTGTCCTCGGCCTGGCGCAGCCGGGTGAAGTCGCAGGCAAAACCGAAGTCGGCCGGATAGTCGGTGCCGCTGTGCGGGGAGTCGAGCACCAGCGCGCTGGTGCCTTCCTGGACGGTGATCAGGCTCATGTCGTGTCGGTACGGGTTGCAGCCGTACTGTGCCACGGGGCCCCGCGCGCTGCGCAGGGCATCTTCCCGCGGGCCTATTCGGCCACCGTCTGCCGCACCGCCCGCTCCCAGCGCGACATCAGCTCCTGCGCCCGCTCGCGGCTGAGCGTCGGGTGGAAGCGCCGCTCGGCCTGCCACAGCGTGGCCAGCTCGTCGGTGCCTGACCAGACGCCGGTGGCCAGGCCGGCCAGGTAGGCCGCCCCCAGCGCGGTGGTCTCGGTCACCTTGGGGCGCACCACCGGAATGCCCAGCAGGTCGGCCTGGAACTGCATCAGCAGGTCGTTGACGCAGGCGCCGCCGTCCACCCGCAGCTCGGTCACGGCCGAGACCAGCGTGTCGGGCCGAGCGCCCGGTCGCTGCGCAGCCTGCGCGAGTCCCCCCGGGGGGCCGTCCGGCGGATCCGCCAGGCGAGGGGCGGACAGGTCCCGGCTCATCGCGCCCAGCAGCGCGGCGCTCTGGAAGGCGATGCTCTCCAGCGCCGCCCGCGCGATGTGGGCCACCGTCGTGCCGCGGGTGATGCCCACGATGGCGCCGCGCGCCTGCGCATTCCAGTACGGTGCGCCCAGCCCGGTGAAGGCCGGCACGAACATCAGCCCGCCGGCGTCGGGCACGCTCTCGGCCAGGCTCTGCACCTGGCTGCTGGCCTCGATGGCGTTGAGCCCGTCGCGCAGCCACTGCACCACCGCCCCGCCGATGAAGACGCTGCCCTCGAGCGCGAACTCGGGCCGGTCGAGCGGGCCGGCCTGCGCCGCGCTGGTGGTCAGCAGGCCGTTGTGCGAGGTCTGGAAGCGTTCGCCGGTGTGCATCAGCATGAAGCAGCCGGTGCCGTAGGTGTTCTTGGCCAGCCCGGCCTGGAAGCAGGCCTGGCCGAACAGCGCGCTCTGCTGGTCGCCCGCGATGCCGCCCACCGGCACGGCCGCACCCAGCAGCGCCGGGTCGATCTCGCCATACCGGTGGCTCGACGGATGCACCTGCGGCAGCAGGCTGGCGGGAATCTGCAGCGTCTCGAGCAGCTCCGGGTCCCAGCGGTTGGCGCGGATGTCGAACATCAGCGTGCGCGAGGCGTTGCTGACGTCGGTGGCGTGCACCCGCCCGCCGGTGAGCTGCCACAGCAGCCAGCTGTCGACCGTGCCGAAGGCCAGCTCGCCACGCTCGGCCGCCGCGCGCGCGCCCTCCACATGGTCGAGCAGCCAGCGGATCTTGGTGCCCGAGAAATAGGCGTCGATGATCAGCCCGGTGCGCTCGCGGAAGCGCTCGGTCAGTCCCTGGGCACGCAGCTGCGCGCACAGCGGCTCGGCCCGGCGGTCCTGCCAGACGATGGCGTTGTGGAGGGGCACGCCGGTGCGGCGGTTCCACACCAGCGTGGTCTCGCGCTGGTTGGTGATGCCGATGGCCCGCAGCTCGCGCGCCGACAGGCCGGCCTGCGCCAGCACCTCGCGGGCGGTGGCCAGCTGGGTGTGCCACAGCTCCATCGGGTCGTGCTCGACCCAGCCGGGCTGCGGGTAGATCTGGCGGAACTCGCGCTGCGCCATGGCCACCACCTGGCCCCGTTCGTCGAAGACGATGCTGCGCGAGCTGGAGGTGCCCTGGTCGAGGGCCAGCACGAAGCTCATGGCTGCACCCCGGCCGGGGTGCGGCGACGGGCCGGCGCGGGGCCGGCAGCGAGGGTAGGGCGGGTGTTCATGGGTCTCCTCTGTCGTGGGGTCCAGCGGCCCCGGTCTCAGCCGGGTGCCACCTCGCACTGCACGCCGGCCTCGGCCAGCAGCGCGGGGAAGGGGTCGGGCGGCGCGACGTCGGTGTAGAGCCGGTCGAGGTGGCTCAGGCGCGCGACCTCGGCCATCGCCGGGCGGTTGAACTTGCTCTGGTCGGCGGCCAGCCAGACCTCGCGCGACTGCTCGATGATGGCGCGTGCCACGCTCACCTCGCGGTAGTCGTAGTCGCGCAGCGAGCCGTCGGCCTCGATGGCCGAGATGCCGATCAGGCCGATGTCGACCTTGAACTGGCGGATGAAGTCGACCGTGGCCTCGCCGATCACGCCGCGGTCACGCGGGCGCAGCACGCCGCCGGCGACGATGACCTCGCAGTCCGGGTTGTCGCAGAGGATGCCCGCGACGTTGAGGTTGTTGGTGATCACGCGCAGGCCGCGGTGGTGCAGCAGCTCGCGCGCCACCGCCTCGGTGGTGGTGCCGATGTTGATGATCAGCGAGCTGCCCTCGGGCACGGCCTGGGCGATGGCGCGCGCGATGCGCTGCTTGCCGTCGGCGGCCAGCGCCTGGCGCTGGCGGTAGGCGATGTTCTCGGTGGTCGAGCTGGGCACGCGCACGCCGCCGTGGAAGCGCGCCAGCAGGCCGGCCTCGGCCAGCAGCTTGACGTCGCGGCGCACGGTCTGCAGCGTGACGCCGAAGCGCTCGGCCAGCGTTTCCACGCTCACCGAGCCCCGGGCGCGCACTTCATCGAGCAGCTCGGATTGACGGGGGTTGGGGGTCATGGCGTGAATTGTCGGCTGGCAGGGCATCACAAGGCTTGCGCAGCCTAAACGAACGAAAAGGAAATCAAACGAGGGTTTTCTCTGATGAGTTGTGTTCGTTTAAAAGTTAAAACGAAAAAAGGCGAACACAAATGACGACAATCCGCGTCGCTTCGTCACCCCTCAGGAGTTGAATTTGGCTACTCAATCGCCGTTGGACACGGCGTCCGCAACCCGTGCCGAGATGTCGGCGGCCCCGATCGCCTGCGATGTGCTGGTGGTCGGTGGCGGCATCAACGGCGTGGGCATCGCCCGCGACCTGGCCGGCCGGGGCTGGTCGGTCGTGCTGGCCGAGCAGGACGACCTGGCCGCGCACACCTCGTCGTCGAGCACCAAGCTGATCCACGGCGGGCTGCGCTACCTCGAGTACTACGAGTTCGGCCTGGTGCGCAAGGCGCTGCAGGAGCGTGAGGTGCTGCTGCGCAGCGCGCCGCACATCATGTGGCCGCTGCGCTTCGTGATGCCGCACGACCCGTCGATGCGCCCGGCCTGGCTGGTGCGCCTGGGCCTCTTCCTCTACGACCACCTGGCCCGCCGCGAGGTGCTGCCCGGCTCGCGCGGCGTGGACCTGCGCCGCCACCCGGTGGGCGCGCCGCTGCAGCCCCGCTTCGAGCGCGGGTTCATCTATTCCGACGGCTGGGTGGACGACGCCCGCCTGGTGGTGCTCAACGCCATCGAGGCGCGCGAGCGCGGTGCGCAGCTGTTCACCCGCACCCGCTGCACCGCCGCGCAGCGCCATGCCAGCGGCTGGACCGCGACGCTGCAGCCGGCCGACGGCCCGGCGCGCACGGTGACGGCGCGGGCGCTGGTCAACGCGGCCGGCCCGTGGGCCGAGAGCTTCCTGCGGGGCACCGCCTCGCCGGCGACCGGCGAGGCGCTGGCCACCAAGAGCCTGCGCCTGGTCAAGGGCAGCCACATCGTCGTGCCGCGCTGCTTCGAGCACGACCACGCCTACATCTTCCAGAACCCCGACAAGCGCATCATCTTCGCCATTCCCTACGAGCAGGAGTTCACCCTGATCGGCACGACCGACCAGGAGCTCCAGGGCGATCCGCGCGGGGCCCGCATCGGCGACGACGAGGTGGCCTACCTGTGCGAGCAGGCCAGCCGCTACTTCACCCGCGCCGTCACGCCGGCCGACGTGGTCTGGAGCTATGCCGGGGTGCGACCGCTGCTCGACGACGCCTCGGGCGATCCGTCGGCGGTCACGCGGGACTACCTGCTCGAGAGCAACACCGCCGCGGCGCCGCTGCTGAGCGTGTGGGGCGGCAAGATCACCACCTTCCGCAAGCTGGCCGAGGACGCCGCCACCGACGTCGGTCGCATGCTGGGCGAGGTCCGCTCGCCGTGGACCGAGCCGGCCGCGCTGCCCGGTGGCGACCTGTCGGCCTGGATCGGCCGGCCGCAGCGGCCCGACACCGACTTCGAGCGTTTCGTCACCACCGTGCGCCAGCGCCACCGCTGGCTGCCGGCGGCCCTGGCCCGGCGCCTGGCGCGGGCCTACGGCAGCCGCATCGACCGGGTGCTGGGCGATGCCGCCGCGCTGGCCGACCTGGGCGCCGAGGTGGCCCCCGGCCTGCATGAAGCCGAACTGCGCTACCTGCAGCGCGAAGAGTGGGCCGTGAGCGGCGACGATGTCCTGTGGCGTCGCAGCAAGCTCGGCCTGCATTACACCGAGGCCGAGCGCGCGCGCGTGGCCCAATGGATGGAGACCCCTGTGTCCAAGCAACGAGAGTCGAGGGCCGCCGCATGCAGCTGACCCTGGACCACATCATCAAGAAAGTCGGGCCCGAGACCTGGCTCCATGACATGAGCCTGGCCCCGCAGCCCGGCGCGGTGACCGTGCTGCTGGGCGCGACCCAGGCCGGCAAGACCAGCCTGATGCGGGTGATGGCCGGGCTGGACGTGCCCACCAGCGGTCGCGTGCAGGTCGACGGCATCGACGTGACCGGCATGCCGGTGCGCGAGCGCAACGTCTCGATGGTCTACCAGCAGTTCATCAACTACCCGTCGATGACGGTGTTCGACAACATCGCCTCGCCGCTGAAGCTGGGTGGCCGGCCGGCCGCCGAGATCGATCGCCGGGTGCGTGAACTGGCCAGCCGCCTGCACATCGACATTTTCCTCGACCGGCTGCCGGCCGCGCTGTCGGGCGGCCAGCAGCAGCGGGTCGCGCTGGCGCGCGCGCTGGCCAAGAACGCGCCGCTGATGCTGCTCGACGAGCCGCTGGTCAACCTCGACTACAAGCTGCGCGAGGAACTGCGCGAGGAGCTGTCCCAGCTCTTCGCCGCCGGGGAGTCGACCGTCATCTACGCGACCACCGAACCCGCCGAGGCCCTGCTGCTGGGCGGCTGGACGGCGGTGATGGACGCGGGCGAGCTGCTGCAGTACGGCCCGACCGCCGAGGTCTTCCACCGGCCGAAGTCGCTGCGCGTGGCCCGGGCGTTCAGCGATCCGCCGATGAACCTGCTGCCGGCCGAGGTGGCCGACGGCGGCGCGCGGCTGCAGGGCGGGCCGCTGCTGGCGGTGGCCCTGCCGTCCCGCGCGACCCGCTCGCTCACGCTCGGCCTGCGCGCCAGCGCGCTGCGGGTGCGCGCCCGTGCGGGGGACGTGGCACTGCCGGGCACGGTGGAGCTGGCCGAGATGTCGGGCTCCGACACCTTCGTGCACGTGCACACCGCCGTGGGCGAGCTGGTGGCCCAGCTGACCGGCGTGCACGACTTCGCGCTGGGGGCGGCGATCACGCTGCACGTCAGCCCGGCGCAGGTCTACGTCTTCGACGCCGCCGGCGACCTGCTGGTGGCGCCCGAACGCTCCTCCTCCGCACCGCGGGAGTCCTGACATGGCACGCATCGATCTCGACCTCGCCCACGCCTACCGGCCCCACCCGAAGCAGGACAGCGACTACGCGCTGCTGCCGCTGAAGATGTCCTTCGAGGACGGCGGCGCCTACGCGCTGCTCGGCCCCTCGGGCTGCGGCAAGACGACCATGCTCAACATCATGTCCGGCCTGCTGGTGCCCTCGCACGGCAGCGTGAAGTTCGACGGCCAGGACATGACGCGCGCCACGCCGCAGCAGCGCAACATCGCGCAGGTCTTCCAGTTCCCGGTCATCTACGACACGATGACCGTGGCGGAGAACCTGGCCTTCCCGCTGAAGAACCGCAAGGTGCCGGCCGCGCAGATCCAGGCCCGCGTCGGCCAGATCGCCGAGATGCTGGAGATGAGCCACCAGCTCGACCTGCGTGCGGCCGGCCTGTCCGCCGACCAGAAGCAGAAGATCTCGCTGGGCCGCGGCCTGGTGCGCCCCGACGTGTCGGCGGTGCTGTTCGACGAGCCGCTGACAGTGATCGACCCGCACCTGAAGTGGCAGCTGCGCCGCAAGCTCAAGCAGATCCACCATGAGCTCAAGCTCACGCTGATCTACGTCACCCACGACCAGGTGGAGGCGCTGACCTTCGCCGACCAGGTGGTGGTGATGACGCGCGGCAAGGTCGTGCAGCTGGGCACGCCCGAGGCGCTGTTCGAGCGGCCGGCGCACACCTTCGTCGGCCACTTCATCGGCTCGCCGGGCATGAACTTCCTGAGCGCGAACGTCGATGCCGCGGGCGTCGAGGTCGGCGGACACCGGCTGGGCACGGCGGGCGGCTGCAGCCTGCCGGCCGGCGAGCTCAAGCTGGGCATCCGCCCCGAATACCTGGGCCTGGTGCCTCGGGACAGCGCCGGTGCGCTGCCGGGTGTCGTGCGCCAGGTGCAGGACATCGGCACCTACCTGCTGGTGAGCTGCGAGGCCCGCGGCCAGGTGCTGAAGGCGCGCCTGGCGCCTGACGCGCCGGCGCCCGCCGTCGGCGATGCCGTGGGCCTGCAGGTGCTCAACGAACACACCTGCTACTACAAGAACGAGGAGCTCATGGCATGAGCCAGACCACCAAACCGGTGAACCAGAAGGCCTGGTTCCTGATCCTGCCGGTCTTCATCTGCGTGGCGTTCTCCGCCATCCTGCCGCTGATGACGGTCGTCAACTATTCGGTGCAGGACATCATCAGTCCCGAGCGGCGGGTGTTCGTCGGCACCGAGTGGTTCGCCGCCGTGATGCGCGACGAGGACCTGCACGCCGCGCTGTGGAACCAGCTGCGCTTCTCGCTGGCCGTGCTGGCCGTCGAGCTGCCGCTGGGCGTGCTGCTGGCGCTGGCCATGCCGGCGCAGGGCTGGAAGTCCTCGGCCACGCTGGTGCTGGTGGCGCTGTCGCTGCTGATCCCGTGGAACGTGGTGGGCACCATCTGGCAGATCTACGGCCGCGCCGACATCGGCCTGATGGGCGCGACGCTGGCGAAGCTGGGCATCGACTACAGCTACACCGGCAACGCCACCCACGCCTGGCTGACCGTGCTGCTGATGGACGTGTGGCACTGGACGCCGCTGGTGGCGCTGCTGGCCTATGCTGGCCTGCGCAGCATCCCGGACGCCTACTACCAGGCCGCCCGCATCGACGGCGCGAGCAAGTTCGCGGTGTTCCGCTACATCCAGCTGCCCAAGATGCGCGGCGTGCTGATGATCGGCGTGCTGCTGCGCTTCATGGACAGCTTCATGATCTACACCGAGCCCTTCGTGCTGACCGGCGGCGGTCCAGGCAATGCCACGACCTTCCTGTCGCAGTACCTGACGCAGAAGGCGGTCGGCCAGTTCGATCTCGGCCCCGCGGCGGCCTTCTCGCTGATCTATTTCCTCATCATCCTGCTGTTCTGCTTCGTGCTCTACAACTGGATGCAACGCCTCGGCCAGACCGGCAAGGAGGGTGGTCATGAATGACACCGGATTCCAGAAGCGCTCGCTGTTCCTGATCGCCTACTTCATCTTCGCGCTGCTGCCCATCTACTGGATGGTCAACATGAGCTTCAAGACCAACGAGGAGATCCTCAGCAGCTTCAGCCTGTGGCCGCAGCACTTCACCTGGGACAACTACAAGCTCATCTTCACCGACGAGAGCTGGTACTCGGGCTACATCAACAGCCTGATCTACGTGGCCATCAACACGGTGATCTCGATCACCGTGGCGCTGCCGGCGGCCTACGCGTTCTCGCGCTACAGCTTCCTGGGCGACAAGCACGTGTTCTTCTGGCTGCTGACCAACCGCATGACGCCGCCAGCGGTGTTCCTGCTGCCCTTCTTCCAGCTCTACACCACCGTCGGGCTGATGGACACGCACCTGGCCGTGGCGCTGGCCCACCTGCTGTTCAACGTGCCGCTGGCGGTGTGGATCCTGGAGGGTTTCATGTCGGGCATCCCGCGCGAGATCGACGAGACCGCCTACATCGACGGCTACTCCTTCCCGCGCTTCTTCCTGACGATCTTCCTGCCGCTGATCAAGGCCGGCGTGGGCGTGGCGGCGTTCTTCTGCTTCATGTTCAGCTGGGTCGAGCTGCTGCTGGCGCGCACGCTGACCAGCGTCAACGCCAAGCCCATCGTCGCGACGATGACCCGCACGGTCAGCGCCAGCGGCATGGACTGGGCCACGCTGGCCGCCGCCGGCGTGCTGACCATCGTGCCGGGCGCGATCGTGATCTGGTTCGTGCGCCACTACATCGCCAAGGGCTTCGCCATGGGCCGGGTCTGACGGTCGAACAAGGAACAACACATGCAAAGCAACGACAGAACCAGGCGGCAGCCCCGGAACGGGCTCCGCCCGTCCGTCGGCTGCGCCTCCTCGAGGGGGCGCGCCGCAGGCGCGACGGAGGTGGGCCATGTTTGACTGGATGGTCTGGACCACCCCGGTGGCGGTGTTCTTCACCTGCATCGTGCTGATGCTGATCGGCATGACGGTGTGGGAGATCCGCTCGCCCACGACGATGCGCAAGGGTTTCCTGCCGATGGCGACCACCCGCGGCGATCGCCTGTTCATCGGCCTGCTGAGCGCGGCCTACGTCAACCTGGCCTTCGTCGGCCTGGCGGGACGTTTCGTCGAATGGTTCTCGCTGGCCGACGAGCCCAGCATCTGGATCAGCTTCGTCGCTTCGATGGCGCTGCTGGCGCTGGTCATGCGCAAGGGCTGAACCTTTCGGCCGCCCGCACCGGGCGGCCCCGCGAACATCAGGATCCGGCCCGAAGCTTCCCCGGGGCCGAGGGATCCCACCAACGGGGAGCACGCATGAGGAGACACGACATGAAGATGCGCTATACCGCACTGGCGTTTGCCGCTGCAGCGCTGGTGGCCGGCCAGTCGGCCTGGGCCGGCGAGCCCGAGGCGAAGAAGTGGGTCGACAGCGAGTTCCAGCCTTCCACGCTGAACAAGGATCAGCAGATGGCCGAGATGAAGTGGTTCATCGACGCCGCCGCCAAGCTCAAGGCCCGTGGCGTGAAGGACATCTCGGTCGTCTCCGAGACCATCACCACGCACGAGTACGAGTCCAAGACGCTGGCCAAGGCCTTCAGCGAGATCACCGGCATCACCGTCAAGCACGACCTGATCCAGGAAGGCGACGTGGTCGAGAAGCTGCAGACCTCGATGCAGTCGGGCAAGTCGATCTACGACGGCTGGATCACCGACTCCGACCTGATCGGCACGCACTACCGCTACGGCAAGGTGATGAACCTGACCGACTACATGGGCGGTGCGGGCAAGGAGTTCACCAACCCCGGTCTCGACCTGAAGGACTTCATCGGCACCAAGTTCACCACCGGCCCGGACGGCAAGCTCTACCAGCTGCCCGACCAGCAGTTCGCCAACCTGTACTGGTTCCGCGCCGACCTGTTCGCCCGCAAGGACCTGAAGGACAAGTTCAAGGCCAAGTATGGCTACGAGCTGGGCGTGCCGCTGAACTGGAGCGCCTACGAGGACATCGCCGAGTTCTTCACCAACGACGTGAAGAACATCGACGGCAAGGCCATCTACGGCCACATGGACTACGGCAAGAAGGATCCGTCGCTGGGCTGGCGCTTCACCGACGCCTGGCTGTCGATGGCCGGCACCGCCGACATCGGTGCACCGAACGGCCTGCCGATCGACGAGTGGGGCATCCGCGTGGCGGCCGACAAGTGCACGCCGGTGGGCGCCTCGGTCGAGCGCGGGGGGGCGACCAACTCGCCGGCCGCGGTCTACGCGCTGACCAAGTACGTCGACTGGATGAAGAAGTACGCGCCCAAGGAAGCCTCGGGCATGACCTTCGGCGAAGCCGGTCCGGTGCCGGCCCAGGGCCAGATCGCCCAGCAGATCTTCTGGTACACGGCCTTCACCGCCGACATGACCAAGAAGGGCCTGCCCGTGGTCAACGCCGACGGCACGCCCAAGTGGCGCATGGCGCCCGGCCCGAACGGCCCGTACTGGAAGCAGGGCATGCAGAACGGCTACCAGGACGTCGGGTCATGGACCTTCTTCAAGGACCACGACGCGAACAAGACCGCCGCGGCGTGGCTCTACGCCCAGTTCGTCACCGCCAAGACCACGTCGCTGAAGAAGACCACGGTCGGCCTGACGCCTATCCGCGAGTCCGACATCCAGAGCAAGGCCATGACCGACCTGGCGCCCAAGCTGGGCGGCCTGGTCGAGTTCTACCGCAGCCCGGCGCGTGTGGCCTGGAGCCCCACCGGCACCAACGTGCCCGACTACCCGAAGCTGGCGCAACTGTGGTGGAAGAACGTGGCCCAGGCCGTGACCGGCGAGAAGACCCCGCAGGGGGCGATGGACAACCTGGCCAAGGAGATGGACGACGTGATGGCCCGCCTGGAGCGGGCCGGCATGGCCCAGTGCGCGCCCAAGCTCAACAAGAAGGAAGACCCGAAGAAGTGGCTGTCCGACAAGGCGGCACCGTGGGCCAAGCTGGCCAACGAGAAGCCCAAGGGCGAGACCATCGACTACGACAAGCTGCTGGGCGCCTGGAAAGAAGGCCGCGTGCGCTGACGTCGAAGTCCGCCGCGACACGACCGCATGCGGTCGTGTCCGGTCCGGGGGCCGCTTCCGTGAGGGGGCGGCCCCTTTTTCTTTTCGGCGGTCCTGTCTATTGCCGGGAGCGCGGGATGCGCTGGGCGTCTTCACCGGCCGGGGGCTGTCCCTGCTCGTGGTGGCGTCGCCGCAGGTCTTCCCCGGGCGGCATCGGTCTGGGGGTGACGGCGGCCGGAGGGGGCTCCGGCCGCCCGATCGGGGCCGGCGCGACCGGGGCGGGCAGGGGGGCCGGGGTGGGACGGAGTTCGGGACGAGGTTCGGGGCGCGGGTCCGGGCGGCGCTCCGGCGGCCGGTCCTGCCGTGGCGGGGGCAGGACCGGGACGGGGACGGGACGGGGGATCAGGATCGGCGCAGGGCGCCAGCGTTCCTGAGGCGGCGGCTCGGACCAGCGCCGGGGCGGCGCCGGCCAGTGCCACTCGCGCGGCACCGGCATGGACTCGCGGTACACCGGCGGCGTGACGTGGCGCGCCCGATCCCGTCCGGGGATCCAGCTCCAGCGGCCGTGCCACAGCACCCAGCGGCCGTAGAAGAACGGCGCGAAGCCCCAGACGCTGCGGTCGACCCAGACCCGTCCCCAGGGCTCGACCACGGTCCAGCGACCCTCACGATAGGGCTCCCAGCCGGCCTGCACCGACACGGGGATCCAGACCCAGCCCCATTCGGGCGTCCGCTCCCAGCGGCCATGCTGGCCCAGGGTCTCGACGCCGGGCAGGTCGTCCCATTCCCGTTCGGGCGGCCGGTCGGCGCTGCGCTCGCTGGTGTCGAGCCCCCAGCGGGCGAAGGCATCGGACGTCGGCACCCCGAGCCGCCAGCCCCCTTCGGCATGCAGCTCGGCGCGCTGGCCGGGCATCAGGCGCAGCGTGCCGGCCCGCTGTTCGACGAGCACCCCGTCGCGCCAGGTGGTGACGCCATGGGCTGGCTGGCCCGAGGCGTCCGGCGCATCCACCCGGAACAGGCTCGCGCCCATCGGGCGGATGTCGGCCAGCGGACTCGAGACCCGCACCCGGCCGGCGCCGTCGGCCCGGCGCACCCAGACGGACAGCGTGCCGCGCACCAGCCGCAGCTCGATGCCGGCGCTGTCGAGCCGCTCCAGCTGCAGCAGGCTGCGCTCGCCCAGGCGCACCCGGATGCTGCCGAGGTCGAGCTCGGCCCGTGCGCCGTCGTCGGTGATCAGGCGGTCCTGGCTGGCGAGCGGCCAGTTCACCAGCGTGTCGTCGGGTCGAGGCTGTTCGCCCGAGGCGATGCCGCGCGACAGGTGCACCGGGCCGCTGGTGGCGGCGATCCGGCCCTGCGGCACGTCGGCGTCCTCGCGGTCGTCGTCGACCTCGGCATGGGCGCAGGCGGTCAGCAGCGCCATCAGCAGGCCCAGCACCAGCAGCAGGATCGGCCGGGTCGGGGCGGGGGGCGTGGCGGAGGTGGCCATTCGGAGGGTCCTGGCGCGGGCCGGAAAGTGGATCACCGGCCCCTAACGGCCCAGGCCGGCGGTTCGCTGACCGGCTCCGGGCGCGTGCGATCATCCGGCGTGATCCGGGGGTGGAAATCGATCGATGTGGACTGGTACCTTGTTTGCCCTGCTGGCCGGCCTGATGTGGGGGCTGGTGTTCGTGGGGCCCCTGCTGCTGCCGGAGTATCCGGCGTCCCTGCAGTCCTTCGGCCGCTACCTGGCCTTCGGGCTGATCTCGCTGCCGCTGGCCTGGCTCGACCGGCGCCAGCTCGCGCAGCTGAGCCGGCGCGACTGGGCCACCGCGCTCGAGCTGGCGCTGGTGGGCAACATCGTCTACTACCTGTTCCTCGCGTCGGCGATCCGGCACGCCGGCGGGCCGGTGCCGACGATGATCATCGGCACGCTGCCGGTGGTGATCGCGCTGGTCTCCAACTGGCGCGATGCCCGGCGTGACGGCCGCCTGTCCTGGCGACAGCTGCTGCCCTCGCTGCTGCTGATCGGGCTGGGCATCCTGCTGGTCAACCAGGTGGAGCTGGCGCACCGGGCGCAGCAGGGTGATCTCGACCTGTCGCGCCACCTGCTGGGGGCGCTGCTGGCCGCGGGGGCCGTCGTGTGCTGGACCTGGTACCCGCTGCGCAACGCCGACTGGCTGCGCGCCCATGCCGGCCGCAGTCCCTGGACCTGGGCGATCGCCCAGGGCGTGGCGACGCTGCCGCTGGCCCTGCTGGGCTACGGCGGCCAGTGGGCCTGGAACGTCGCCACCCACGAGGCCTTCCCGATGCCGTTCGGACCCCGGCCGCTGTTCTTCATCGGACTGATGGGCGCCATCGGCCTGCTGGCCTCCTGGGTCGGCACGCTGGCCTGGAACGAGGCCAGCCAGCGGCTGCCCACCCGGGTGGTCGGCCAGCTGATCGTCTTCGAGACCCTGGCGGCGCTGTCCTACGCCCTGGTGCTGCGCGGCACCTGGCCGGAAGGCGGCCTGCTGCTCGGGGTCGCCCTGCTGGTGGCGGGGGTGCTGCTGGCCCTGCGCCAGCGTGGATCGGGGGGCAGCGCCTAAACTCGTCGGCTTTGCCCGGGCCCGCATGTCCCTTCCTTCCGATTCCGTCTGGAAAGCACCCCGCTGGGCCCTGGCCGTGCTGCTCGCCACGCTGAGCATGCTGGGGCCGTTTTCGATCGACACCTACCTGCCGGCGTTCGCCGGCATCGCCGGTTCGCTGCAGGCCTCGCCGCTGGAGATGCAGCAGACGCTGTCGGCCTACCTGCTCGGCTTCGCCGTCATGAACCTGTTCCACGGCGCGCTGGCCGACAGCTTCGGGCGCCGGCCGGTCGTGCTGACCGGGCTGGTGGTGTTCACGCTGGCCAGCCTGGGCTGCGCGCTGTCCACCCACGTGGGCACGCTGGTGCTGTTCCGGGCGCTGCAGGGCATGTCCACCGGTGCCGGGGTGGTGGTCTCGCGGGCGGTGATTCGCGATCTGTTCCCGCCGGCCGAGGCCCAGCGCATGATGTCGCAGGTCACGATCTACTTCGGCGTGGCCCCGGCCATCGCGCCCATCCTGGGCGGCTGGCTCTACGTGCACCTGGGCTGGCACGCGATCTTCGGCTTCCTGGCCCTGGTCGGCGTGGCCATGACGCTGGCGGTCTGGCGCGTGCTGCCCGAGACGCTGCCGGCGTCGCAGCGCCAGTCCTTCGATCCCCGCCACCTGATGCTGGGTTATTCGCAGCTCGGCCTGAGCGGGCGCTTCTGGCTGCTGGCGCTGGCCTCGGGCGTGCCGTTCAACGGCATGTTCCTCTACGTGCTGAGCGCGCCGACCTTCCTGGGCGAGCTGCTCGGGCTCGGCCCGACCGAGTTCTTCTGGTTCTTCCTGTGCAACATCGGCGGCATCATGCTCGGGGCCTGGACCAGCGGCCGCATGGCCGGACGGCTGCATCCGCGCCGCCAGATCCGCATCGGCTTCGGCATCATGACCGTGGCGTCCGCGCTCAACCTGGGCATGAACCTGGTCTGGCCGCCCACCTTGCCCTGGGCACTGCTGCCGCTGGCGCTCTATGCCTACGGCTGGGCGCTGCTGGTGCCGGTGGTCACGCTGATGGTGCTCGACCTGTTCCCGGCGCGGCGCGGCATGTCCTCGTCGCTGCAGGCGACGGTGGCCAGCACCGCCAACGCGATGGTCGCGGGCCTGCTCGCGCCGCTGGTGATGCACAGCGCGGTCGGGCTGGCGCTGGCGTCGTCCGCGTTGATGGCCGTGGGCCTGCTGGCCTGGCTGCTGGTCAAGCGGCGCATGCCACGCGAGCACGAGCGCACGGCACCCTGACCCCCGACCGATCCTTCAGATCGGGGCGGCATCGTCCGATAAACCGGCATGGACGGCCCCGTGTGGCGGTCGGATGCATGGTCGGAGTTGCAGATGTCTCCCTTGAGATTCGGATTGGAAGCCCGCCACCTCGCCTGGGCGGTCACGATGGCGCTGGCCCTGTGCGGCAGCGCCCGCGCCGCTGAGGCCCATGGTGCGGCCGCGGAGCACAAGCCGGCCCCGCGTGCGGCCGGCAAGGCCGTCGCGGCCCCCGCTCCCGCGGAAGCCGACCTCGACCAGCTGCGCCAGCGGCTGAACGACCGCATGTCGGCGATCAAGCCCGCTCCAGGCGGTGCGCCGGAGGTGCGGGTCATCAACAAGGACCAGGGCGTGACGACCCGGGTCCGCGCGGCCGCTGCGGCGCCTGCCCAGGGCCATGGCGCGACACCCCGACCTGCCGCCGCTGCGGCGGCCCTGGCCGCAGGGGTGCATGGCGGTCACGGCGGCGCCGCCCACTGGAGCTACGGCAGCGAAGGCGGGCCCGCCGACTGGGGCCAGCTCAAGCCCGAGTTCCTGCTGTGCGGGACGGGCCGGCGCCAGAGCCCGATCGACATCCGCGGTGGCATCGCCGTGGAGCTGGAACCGATCCGTTTCGACTACAAGCCCGGTGGCTTCAACGTCATCGACAACGGCCACACCGTGCAGGCCAACGTCGCCTCCGGCAGCTCGATCCAGCTGGGCGGGCGCCGCTACGACCTGGTGCAGTTCCACTTCCATCGCCCGTCCGAGGAGCGCATCAACGGCCGGCAGTACGACATGGTCGCCCACCTGGTGCACAAGGACCTCGACGGGCGGCTGGCCGTGGTGGCTGTGCTGCTGGAGCAGGGGAGGGCGCATCCGGCCGTCCAGCAGGTCTGGAACGCGCTGCCGCTCGAGAAGAACGAGGAGGTCAGCGCCCCGTCGGTGCTCGACCTGAACCAGCTGCTGCCGGAGGACCGGCGCTATTTCACCTACATGGGCTCGCTGACCACGCCGCCGTGCAGCGAAGGGGTGCTGTGGCTGGTGATGAAGCAGCCGGTCCAGCTGTCCCAGGAGCAGCTCGGCGTGTTCGTGCGCCTCTATCCGATGAACGCGCGGCCGATCCAGCCGGTCGCCGGGCGGCTGATCAAGGAATCCAACTGAGGGGATGCCCTGGCAGGGATGGATTTGCTGGATTCGCAACTCTCTTGATCCTCCAATCCCCTGATGAGAGGCCGCCTTGCGCGGCTTTTTCTGCTTTTGGAGGCGTCGAGCAGCGATCCCGGCCCGGGGATGCGGGCCCCGGCAGAACCGCTGCGGCGGCCTGTCTTCGCAAGTCCTTCATTCATATGGCATTTTTTTCTTTTTTGAGCATTTACCCCTTGCTATCGTAAGTACTTGATTTCATTGGTTATTCCTCTGGGCCTTCCTTGACCCCCCCCGATTTCCTCCGTTACAGTGGGGAAACGTGTCGAAGAGTGGGTTTTTGTGGCGGACTTTCATTTCCAGGGGACCTCGGCGCTTGCGCTGGATGCCAAGGGGCGGGTGACCGTTCCTGCGCGCCACCGCGACCTCCTGCAGGCCCTGGCACAAGGCCGGCTCACGCTCACCAAGCACCCGGAAGGTTGCCTGATGGTCTTCCCCCGGCCGGTCTGGGAGGCTTTCCGTGTCCGTGTCGAGGCCCTGCCGATGTCGGCCGGTGGCTGGAAACGCATCTTCCTGGGCAGCGCCTTCGACGTCGACATCGACAATGCCGCCCGTGTCCTGATCGCTCCGGAGTTGCGAGCGGCCGCCGGCCTCAGCAAGGATGTGCTGATGCTGGGCATGGGCAACCACCTCGAGCTGTGGGATGCACAGCGTTACGCGGCGGCGGAGGCCGCTGTGCTGCAGCAGCCGATGCCCGACGTGTTGCAAGATTTCAGTTTCTGACCCCATGGCCACCGTTGCAGCAGTCCCTTCCCTTCTTCCGGGCGACCCGGTCGGCTCCCCGGATCCGACCCCCGGCGCGCCGGCGGCGTTCGAGCACCGCACCGTGCTGCTCCAGGAGGCGGTCGATGCCCTGGTGACCCGCGAGGACGGTGTCTACCTCGACGGCACCTTCGGGCGCGGCGGCCACAGCCGGCTGATCCTGTCGCGCCTGGGGCCGGCCGGCCGCCTCTGGGCGGTCGACCGGGATCTCGAGGCCGTGGCCAACGCCACCCAGGGAGCCAGCCGCATCGACGATCCGCGCTTCGCCATCCTGCATGGCCGCTACGGCGAGTTCGATGCGCTGCTCGACCGCCAGGGCGTGGGCCGGCTCGACGGCATCCTGCTCGACATCGGCGTGTCCTCGCCGCAGATCGACAACCCCGAGCGGGGTTTCAGCTTTCGTTTCGACGGCCCGCTGGACATGCGCATGGACACCACGCGTGGACAGAGCGCGGCCGAATTTCTCGAAGGCGCCGACGTGCGCCGCATTGCGGAGGTGATACGTGACTACGGCGAAGAACGGTTCGCTGTTGCGATTGCAAAGGCGCTTGTCGCACGCCGCGAAGCAGGCCATCCGGTGCGACGCACCGCCGAGCTGGCCGAGGTCGTGGCTCGTACGGTCAAGACCCGAGAGCGCGGACAGGACCCGGCAACACGCACGTTCCAGGCCCTGCGCATCCTGGTCAATGGCGAGCTGGAGGAGCTGGAACAGGGGCTGAAGGCGGCGCTGGCCCGTCTGGCACCGGGTGGCCGGCTGGCCGTCATCAGCTTCCATTCGCTGGAAGACCGCATCGTCAAGACCTTCATCAACCAGCATGCCCGCGAGGTCTGGGACCGGCGCATGCCGCTGGCCGAACCCGCGCCGGCGTTGCTGAACGCGCTGGCCCGCATCAAGCCGGGCGAGGCGGAGATCGAGGCGAATCCACGCTCGCGCTCGGCCATCCTGCGGGTGGCCGAGCGCACCGACGTGCCGCTGCCCGAGGCCAAGGACGCCGCCTGGCGCGCGGCCCGGGGAGGCCGGGCATGACCACCCGACTCAACATGCTGCTGCTGGTCGCGCTGATCGTCAGCGCGGTCTATCTGGTGCAGACCTCGTACGAGTCGCGCCGTCTGTTCGTGGCGGTGGAGCGTTCGCGCAGCCAGGGTCGCCAGCTGCAGCTCGAGGCCGAGCGGCTCGACCTCGAGCTGCGGGCCGAGGCCACCAGCGGCCGCGTCGACGAGGTGGCGCGGGTGCGCCTGCAGATGCGCACCGCGACGCCGGCGACCACCGCCTACGTCGTCGAGTCGGCGGCTCCGGGAGAAAAGCCATGATCCGCGACTGGCTGGAGCGCCTGCGCGGCGCCCCGCGCAACCGCAGCAACAGCCGTGGCCGCGGCAGCCGTGCGACCGCCGCCCGGTCGGCGGCACCGCCGCCGACGGTGCAGTACGCCAGCAGCCCGCTGCTGGCGGCCAAGACCCCGATGTGGCGCTCGCGCCTGGTCGTCGTCGGTGTGGGCATCGGCTTCACGATCCTGATCGGCCGGGCGGTCTACATCCAGGTGATCGACCAGGATTTCTACCTGAAGCAGGGCGAGAGCCGCTACGTCAAGACCTTCACGCTCGCCGGCAGCCGGGGCCGCATCGTCGACCGCAACGGCCAGATCCTGGCCGCCAGCGTGCCGTCGCCGTCGATCTGGGCGATCCCGCGCGACTACAAGGCCACTGCCGAGCAGCACCGGCAGCTCGCCCAGCTGCTGGGCATGAAAGCGTCGGACCTGAAGACCCGGCTGACGGAAAACGGCAACTTCGTCTGGCTGCGTCGCCAGGTCGACGAGAACACCGCCAGCCAGATCAAGGCCCTGGGCGTCAAGGGCATCCACCAGCAGCGCGAATACCGGCGCGAGTACCCCGAGGGTGAAGCGTCGGCCCACGTGGTCGGCTTCACCAACGTCGAGGAGCGTGGCCAGGAGGGTATGGAGCTGGCCTTCCAGAAGGAGCTGCAGGGCCGCAATGGCAGTCGCAGCGTGGTGCGTGATCGTCTGGGTCGCATCGTCGAGGACATCGGTGACAGTGTCGATCCCCAGGATGGGCGGGACGTCGAGCTGTCCATCGACTCGAAGGTCCAGTTCTTCGCCTACCAGCGCCTGCGCGAGGCGGTCAGCGACCATGCGGCCAAGGCGGCCAGCGTGGTGGTGCTCGACGCCCAGTCCGGCGAGGTGCTGGCGATGGCCAACTACCCGAGCTACCTGCCCGGCGAGCGTCGCTCGCTCAGCGGCGGGCAGCTGCGCAACCGGGCCGTGACCGACACCTTCGAGCCGGGCTCGACGATGAAGCCGTTCACCGTCGCGCTGGCCATGCAGACCGGCCGCGTCCGGCCCGAGACCGTGATCCAGACCGCGCCGGGCCGCATCCAGGTCAGCGGCTCGACCATCACCGACTCCCATCCGCACGGGCCGCTGACGGTCGAGCAGGTCATCCAGAAGTCGAGCAACGTCGGCACGGTCAAGATGGCCATGCAGATGCAGCCGCGCGAGATGTGGGAGATGTTCACCTCCGTGGGCCTCGGCCAGAAGCCGCCGCTGCCTTTCCCGGGCATGGCCTCGGGCCGGCTGCGGCCGTTCAAGAGCTGGCGCCCGGTCGAGCAGGCGACGATGAGCTATGGCTACGGCCTGTCGGTGTCGCTGCTGCAGCTGGCCCGGGCCTACACCGTCTTCGCGCGCGACGGCCAGCTGATCCCGGTGTCGATGCTCAAGAACGACCGGGTCGCCAACGGGGTCCAGATCGTGACGCCCGAGGTGGCACGTGACGTGCGCAAGATGCTGCACATGGCCACCATCGCCGGGGGCACCGCGCCGCGCGCCCAGACCATCGGCTACACCGTCGCCGGCAAGACCGGCACGGCCCACAAGCAGGAAGGCAAGGGCTATGCCGATCGCAAGTACCGCTCGGTGTTCGTCGGCCTGGCGCCTGCTTCGGCGCCACGCATCATCGTCGCGGTGATGGTTGACGAGCCGACCGTCGGGGGCTACTTCGGCGGCGAGGTCGCCGCACCGGTGTTCAGCAAGGTGGTGCAGCAGTCGCTGCGGGTGATGGGCGTGCCTCCGGACATGGACGTGTCGCCCCAGATGGTCGCGCGCGCCCAGGCGGCGCCGGCCGAGCGGGAGTCGTTCTGATGGCGCCGCTGACCACGCTGCACGAGCTGCCGGCCGTGCTCGACTGGCTGGCCCGGCAGGTGCCGCCCACCGCCCGGCTCTGCATCGACAGCCGCCAGCTGCGGCCCGGCGACGTCTTCGTGGCCTGGCCCGGCCATGCGCAGGATGCGCGCCGTTTTGTGCCGGCGGCGCTGGCCGACGGGGCATCGGCCGCGCTGGTCGAGGCCGACGGTGTCCAGGCCCATGGCCTGGACGACGCCCGCATCCTGGCCGTGCCCGGCCTGAAGCGCCTGACGGGCGAGCTGGCGCACCACTGGTACGGCCGGCCGAGCGATCGCCTGAAGGTCATCGCGTCCACCGGCACCAACGGCAAGACCTCGACCGCCTGGTGGATGGCCCAGGCGCTGAGCCTGACGGGCCTGCGCTGCGCGGTGGTCGGCACGCTGGGCATCGGCGAGCCGCCGACGGCGGCCCACCCGCAGGCGGCCATCGTGCACACCGGCCTGACCACGCCGGATCCGGTGACGCTGCACCGCACGCTGGCGCAGTGGCCGGGCGAGCCGCTGGCCGCCTGCGCGGTGGAGGCCTCGTCGATCGGCCTGATCGAGCACCGCCTGGCCGGGGTGCACATCGACGTGGCGCTGTTCACCAACTTCACGCCCGACCACCTCGACTTCCACGGCAGCATGGACGCCTACTGGGCGGCCAAGCGCGCCCTGTTCGACTGGCCCGGCCTGCAGGCGGCGGTCATCAACCTCGACGATGCGCATGGCGCCGCGCTGGCCGCCGAGCTGCAGGCGGCCGGCTCGCCCGCCGTCTGGGGCTACAGCATGCAGGGGGCGCCATCGGCACGCCTGTCGGCCACCGACCTGCGCTACGACGGGGACGGCCTGCAGTTCCTGCTGCACGAAGGCGGGCGCCGCGTCGAGATCCGGACCCGCCTGATCGGCGACTACAACGTGGCCAATGCGCTGGCCGTGCTCGGCGGACTGCGTGCGCTGGGCCTGTCGCTGGACGAGCTGCCCGCGCTGGCGGCGCAGTTCACGCCCGTGCCCGGCCGCATGCAGCGGGTGAGCCCGCCCGCGGCGGCCTCGGTGCCCGGGCCGGAGATCGTCGTCGACTACGCCCACACGCCCGACGCGCTGGACAAGGCCTTGCAGGCATTGCGCCCGCTGGCGCGCGCGCGCGGGGGCGAGCTGCTCTGCGTCTTCGGCTGCGGTGGCAACCGCGACCCGGGCAAGCGCCCGGTCATGGGCGCGCTGGCGGTGCGGCTGGCCGACCGGGTCGTCGTCACCAGCGACAACCCGCGCCTGGAGCCGCCCGCGGCCATCATCGAGCAGATCATGGCCGGGGCGACCGCCGTGCCTGCCGCCGAGCGCCGGGCCCGCGAGGTGCGGCAGCGGCCCGACCGGGCGGTGGCGATCGCCACCACCATCGCCACCGCGCGGGACCAGGACGTGATTCTGATCGCCGGCAAGGGGCACGAGGACTATCAGGACATGGCAGGACAGAAGACCCGTTTTTCCGACGTCGAGCAGGCCGAACTGGGCCTGCAGGCCCGGATCGCGCCCCCTTTCATGACCCTCGGCCAGGCGATGTCGCTGCTGGCCTCGCGTCTGGACGGGGTGCAGCTGGCGGGTGACCCGGCGCTGCCGCTGCAGCGGGTGCACACCGACAGCCGCAGCGTGCGGGCGGGAGACCTGTTCGTCGCGCTGCGCGGCGAGCGTTTCGACGCCCACGATTTCCTGCCGCAGGTGCAGGTCGCCGGCGCGAGCGCGGCGCTGGCCGAGCGTGGCCTGGCCGAGGCCGGTCTGGCGGGCCTGCAGGTCGGCGACAGCCTGCTCGGGCTGCAGCAGCTGGCGGCGGCCTGGCGCGCGCAGCAGCGCCTGCCCGTCATCGCGGTCACCGGCAGCAACGGCAAGACCACGGTCACGCAGATGCTGGCCTCGATCCTGCGCGCCTGGCATGGCGAGGCGACCCACTCGACCGCCGGCAACCTGAACAACCACATCGGCGTGCCGCTGACGGTGCTGGGCCTGCGGGCCGGCCACCGCTCGTCGGTCGTCGAGCTGGGCATGAACCATCCCGGCGAGATCGCCGAGCTGGCGGCCATCGCCCAGCCGACCGTCGCACTGGTCAACAACGCCCAGCGCGAGCACCAGGAGTTCATGAAGACCGTCGAGGCGGTGGCCCGCGAGAACGCCTCGGTGTTCGCCTCGCTGCCGGCCGACGGCGTGGCGGTGTTCCCCGCCGGCGACCCGTACAGCCCGCTGTGGACGAGCCTGGCCGCCGGTCGGCGCTGCTGGCGTTTTGCGCTCGAGGACGACGGGGTCGCCCCGGCCGGGCCGGTCGAGGTGCGTGGCCGGGCCACCTGGCAGGGCGAGCACTGGCTGCTCGACCTGGACACACCGGCCGGTGCGCTGCAGCTGGCGCTGCGGCTGGCCGGCCGCCACAACCTGCGCAATGCCCTGGCCGCGACGGCCAGCGCCCTGGCCGCCGGCGCACCGCTGGCCGCGGTGCGTGACGGCCTGCTGGCCTTCGAGCCGGTCAAGGGCCGCTCGCAGCTGGGCCGGCTGCAGCTGGGCGGGCGCGAGGTCGTGCTGGTCGACGACACCTACAACGCCAACCCCGACTCCGTGCGGGCCGCCATCGACGTGCTGGCCGAGCTGCCCGGTCCCCGCTGGCTGGTGCTGGGCGACATGGGCGAGGTCGGTGACGACGGCCCGGCCTACCACGCCGAGGTCGGCCGCCACGCCGCCGAGCGTGGCATCGACTGCCTGTGGACCGCCGGCGTGCTGGCCCGCCACGCCCATGAGGCCTACCGGGCGGCGCGCTCGGGCGCCGGGCTGAGCGACAATGCCGGCCCCTGCCACTTTCCAGACACCGGCTCGCTGGTGGCGCAGGTCCGCTCGGGCGAGCGGGTGGTTCCGTCGTCGGCAGCTGTATTGGTCAAGGGATCGCGCTTCATGCGCATGGAGGGTGTGATCGCGGCGTTGCGCGAGCTTCAGGGCACACAAGGAGAACAACATGCTCGTTAGCCTCGCCACCTGGCTGCAAGGCCTCTATCCCGACCAGCTCGGGTTCCTGCGGGTCTTCCAGTACATCACCTTCCGGGCGGTGATGGCGGCCATGACCGCGCTGCTGCTCGGCCTGGCCTTCGGGCCGTGGGTGATCCGCCGGCTGGCGGAGCTCAAGATCGGCCAGCCGGTGCGCGAATACGGCATGCAGACCCACCTGGTCAAGAGCGGCACGCCCACCATGGGCGGCGTGCTGATCCTGCTGTCGATCGCGGTGTCGACGCTGCTGTGGTTCGACTGGAGCAACCGCTTCGTCTGGGTGGTGATGCTGGTGACCTTCGGCTTCGGCGCCGTGGGCTGGGTCGACGACTGGCGCAAGGTGGTCGACAAGAACCCCGAAGGCATGGCCTCGCGCGAGAAGTACCTGTGGCAGTCGCTGATCGGCCTGGTGGCGGCGCTCTACCTGGCGTTCAGCGTCTCCGAGACCTCGAACCTGAAGGTGCTGGAGCTGTTCCTCGCCTGGGTGCGGTCGGGCTTCTCCAACGAGCTGCCGCCCAAGGCCGACCTGATCGTGCCCTTCTTCAAGACGGTCAGCTACCCGCTCGGCGTCTTCGGCTTCATCTTCCTGACCTACTTCGTCATCGTCGGGGCCAGCAATGCGGTGAACTTCACCGACGGCCTGGACGGTCTGGCCATCATGCCGGTGGTGCTGGTGGGTTCGGCGCTGGGGCTGTTCGCCTACGCCACGGGCAGCTCGGTGTTCTCGAAGTACCTGCTGCTGCCGCACATCCCCGGCGCGGGCGAGCTGCTGATCTTCTGCGCGGCGATGGCCGGCGCCGGCCTGGCCTTCCTGTGGTTCAACGCCTATCCGGCGCAGGTCTTCATGGGTGACGTCGGCGCGCTGGCGCTGGGCGGCGCGCTCGGCACCATCGCGGTCATCGTGCGCCAGGAGATCGTGCTGGGCATCATGGGCGGCGTCTTCGTCGTCGAGGTGCTGTCGGTGATGCTGCAGGTCAGCTACTTCAAGTACACCAAGAAGCGTTTCGGCACCGGCCGCCGCGTGCTGCTGATGGCCCCGCTGCACCACCACTTCGAGAAGAAGGGCTGGCGCGAGACCCAGGTCGTGGTCCGGTTCTGGATCATCACCATGCTGCTGTGCCTGGTCGGCCTGTCGACGCTGAAGCTGCGCTGATCATGAAATTCCTCAAGGACCTCCACCTGCTGATCCTGGGCCTGGGTGACTCCGGCCTGGCGATGGCCCGCTGGGCGCAGCGCTGCGGCGCGGCGCGCATCGTGGTGGCCGACACCCGTGCGGCGCCGCCGCAGGCCGCCCGCCTGGCCGAGGAGGTTCCGGGCGCCGAGCTGCGCTGCGGCGCCTTCGCGCCCGCGCTGCTCGACGGGGTGCAGCTGGTGCTCAAGAGCCCGGGCCTGTCCCCGCTGGAGCCGGCGCTGGCCGCGCTGACCGAGGCGGCGGGCGAGCGTGGCCTGCTGGTGCTCGGCGAGCTGGCGCTGTTCGCCCATGCGCTCAAGGACCTGCAGGCCGAGCGGGCCTATGCGCCGAAGGTGCTGGCGATCACCGGCACCAACGGCAAGACCACCACCACCTCGCTGACCGCCCAGCTGGTCGAGCGCGCCGGCCGCCGCGTGGCGATGGCCGGCAACATCGGCCCGACGCTGCTCGATACGCTGGGGGCGGCGCTGGACCTGGAGCCGCACGTGCCCGCCGCACCCGTGGCCGGGGCGCCCGTGGTCGAGTCGGTCGAGCCGGCCGCCGCTGCCGACGTCGAGGGGGATCCGGCACCGGTCGAGGCCGAAGCCGGCACGGTGCCGACCGGTGGCGAGCCGCTGGATGCGGGCGGCGGGCCGCCGCCGCACCTGATCCCGTCGCCGCCGGCGCCGCCCGAGTTCGAGCACCTGCCGCAGGTCTGGGTGCTCGAGCTCTCGAGCTTCCAGCTCGACGGGGTCGGCAACTTCGAGCCCACCGCCGCGACGGTGCTCAACATCACCCAGGACCACCTCGACTGGCACGGCTCGATGGCCGCCTACGTGGAGGCCAAGGCCCGCATCTTCGGCCACCAGGCCGTGATGGTGATCAACCGCGACGACCGTGCGGTCGAGGCCCTGGTGCCCCGGCCGCCCGAGCCCGAACCGGGCCGCGGCGGCAAGCCGGTGCGCGGCCGGCTGCCGCGGCCGGTGGCCCGCCAGGTCGTGCGCTTCGGGCTCGACCAGCCGCGCCATCCGGGTGACTGGGGCCTGGTGGTCGAGAACGGCATGGCCTGGCTGGTGCGCGCCCACGACAGCGACGACACGCCGCTGCGCGGCCGGCGCGCCGAGGCCGCGGCCCCCGACCTGCAGCTGCAGCGCCTGATGCCCGCCGATGCACTGCGCATCCGGGGCCGCCACAACGCGGCCAACGCGCTGGCCGCGCTGGCGCTGGCCAGCGCCGCGGGCGTGCCGCTGGCCCCGATGCTGCACGGCCTGCGCGAATACCGCGGCGAGCCGCACCGGGTCGAGTGCCTGGGCATGGTCGACCAGGTCGAGGCCTACGACGACAGCAAGGGCACCAACGTCGGGGCGACCGTGGCCGCCCTCGACGGGCTGGGCCAGGAAAAGGGTCCGCAGCGCCTGGTGGTCATCCTGGGCGGTGACGGCAAGGGCCAGGATTTTTCGCCGCTGATCGCGCCGGTGCAGCGTCAGGCGCGTGCCGTGGCGCTGATCGGGCGGGACGCCGGGCGCATCGCCGAGGCCCTGGCGGGCACCGGCGTGACGATGGTCCGCCACGACAGCCTGGAAGCGGCCACCCGCTGGAGCTTCGAGCAGGCGCGTCCCGGTGACGCGGTGCTGCTGAGCCCGGCCTGCGCCAGCCTGGACATGTTCCGCAACTACGCGCACCGGGCCGAGGTCTTCGCGGCCACCGTGGCGCAGCTCGTCACCGAACGAGGGGAGATCGGCGCATGAGCGACCAACCGACCACATCGGCGCTGCGCCATCCGCTGTCCTGGCTGACCGAGCGCCTGGGCACCGGCCGCAGCGAAGGCACACGCGTGCCGGTGCGCGACTGGGTCAGCGTCAAGCCCGGCGAGTCGCCTCGCTGGGTCGGCTTCGACGTGGCCTTCGCCTGGGTGGTGCTGGGCCTGCTGTCGCTGGGGCTGGTGATGGTCTATTCGGCCTCCATCCAGCTGCCCGACAACCCGAAGTTCGACAACTACGCGCCGACCCACTTCTTCCTGCGCCACCTGATGTCGATCGCGCTGGCGGGCATCGCCGCCATCGTCACGCTGTCGGTGCCGATGCGGACCTGGGAGAAGGCGGCCCCCTGGCTGTTCGTGATCTCGCTGGTGCTGCTGATCGCGGTGCTGATGCCCTTCATCGGCAAGGTGGTCAACAAGTCGCGCCGCTGGATCCCGCTGGGCATCATGAACTTCCAGCCCAGCGAGCTCGCCAAGCTGGCCATGGTCATGTATGCGGCCAACTACATGGTGCGCAAGATGGACGTCAAGGAGAGCTTCGCCCGCGCGGTGCTGCCGATGGCCATCGCGCTGGGCGTGGTCGGCCTGCTGCTGCTGGCCGAGCCGGACATGGGCGCCTTCATCGTCATCGCGGTGATCGCCACCGGCATCCTCTTCCTCGGCGGCGTCAACGGGCGCATGTTCCTGCTGATCTCGGCGGTGCTGATCGGGGCCTTCGTGCTGATCATCACCTTCAGCGACGTGCGGCGCGAGCGCATCCTGGCCTACATCCATCCCTGGGACGAGAAGTACGCCCAGGGCAAGGGCTACCAGCTGACGCACTCGCTGATTGCCTTCGGCCGCGGCGAGATCTTCGGCCAGGGCCTGGGCTCGTCGGTCGAGAAGCTGCACTACCTGCCCGAGGCCCACACCGACTTCCTGCTCGCGGTGATCGGCGAGGAGCTGGGGCTGGTCGGCGTGGTCGCGGTGATCGCTGCGTTCTTCTGGCTGGTGCGGCGCACCTTCATCATCGGCCGCCAGGCCATCGCGCTGGACCGGGTGTTCTCCGGCCTGACCGCGCAGGGCATCGGCCTGTGGATGGGCGGACAGGCCTTCATCAACATGGGCGTGAACCTGGGCGTGCTGCCGACCAAGGGCCTGACGCTGCCGCTGATGAGCTACGGCGGCTCGGCCATCCTGCTGAGCTGCATCGCGCTGGCGGTGGTGTTCCGGGTCGACATGGAAAACCGCCAGATGATGCGTGGAGGGCGGACATGAGCACGCGCAGCGCTGCCGCGTCGCGCCACCTGGTGATCATGGCCGCCGGCACCGGGGGCCACATCATTCCCGGGCTGGCGGTCGCGCGCGAGATGCTCGCCCGGGGCTGGACGGTCAGCTGGATGGGCACGCCCCAGGGCATGGAGAACCGGCTGGTGCCGCCCACGGGCCTGCCGCTGGACACCATCGGCTTTGCCGGCCTGCGCGGCAAGGGCGCGCTGGGCATGGTGCGCGGTGCGCTGCAGCTGCTGCGCGCGCTGGGCCAGAGCCTGGGCATCCTGCGTCGCCGCTCGGCGGCCGTGGTGCTGGGCATGGGCGGCTACGTCTGTTTTCCCGGAGGCCTGATGGCGCGCCTGCTGGGCCGTCCGCTGATGCTGGTCAACGCCGATGCGGCGCTGCTGCTGTCCAACCGCTCGCTGCTGCGCTGGGCCGACCGCGTGGCCTTCGGCTTCGACGGCGAGGCGGCCCGTTCGGTGTCGCGCGGGGTGGTGACCGGCAACCCGGTGCGCCGCGAGATCGAGGCCATCGCACCGCCCGCGCAGCGTTTTGCCGGCCGCAGCGGCCCGCTGCGGGTGCTGGTCGTCGGGGGCAGCCTGGGCGCGCAGGTGCTCAACGACAACCTGCCCCTGGCCCTGGCCGAACTGCCGCCGCAGCAGCGTCCGCAGGTCATCCACCAGACCGGCCTGGCCCACCATGCGCGGGTCGAGGCGGCCTACCGGGCGCTGGGCCTGGAAGGGGCGGCCGAGGTGCTGCCCTTCATCGACGACATGGCCGCACGCCTGGCCGACTGCGACGTCATCGTCTGCCGTGCCGGGGCCGTGACGGTCAGCGAGCTGTGCGCCGCGGGCGTGGCCGCGGTGCTGGTGCCGCTGGTGGTCAGCACCACCTCGCACCAGCGCGACAACGCGATGTGGATGGCCGGGCATGGGGCGGCGCTGCACCTGCCGCAGCCCGAGCTGACCCCCACCCGGCTGGCCGGGCTGCTGCGCGACCTGAGTCGCGACGAGCTGGCCCGCATGGCCACCCAGGCCCGCACGCTCGCCCTTCCCGAGGCCGCCCGCCGGGTGGCCGATGAACTCGAACAGCTGGTCAACCAGAAAGAGCCTGCATGAAGCACGCCGTCAAGCACATCCACTTCGTCGGCGTCGGTGGCGCCGGCATGAGCGGGATCGCCGAGATCCTGCACAACCTCGGCTACGTCGTCTCCGGCTCCGACCAGAACGACAGCGCGGTGACGCGCCGCCTGGCCGAGCTGGGCATCCGCATCTGCCTGGGCCACGATGCGGCCCATGTGCAGGGCGCCGAGGCGGTGGTCACCTCCACGGCGGTGCGCGGCGACAACCCCGAGGTCATCGCCGCGCGCAGCCGCCGCATCCCGGTCGTGCCGCGGGCGGTGATGCTGGCCGAGCTGATGCGGCTGAAGTCCGGCATCGCGATCGCCGGCACGCACGGCAAGACCACGACCACCTCGCTGGTCACCAGCGTGCTGGCCGAGGCCGGACTCGACCCGACCTTCGTGATCGGCGGCAAGCTCAACAGCGCGGGCGCCAATTCGGCCCTGGGCAAGGGCGACTACATCGTCGTCGAGGCCGACGAGTCCGATGCGTCCTTCCTGAACCTGCTGCCGGTGCTGTCGGTCGTCACCAACATCGACGCCGACCACATGGATACCTACGGGCACGACTTCGCCCGGCTCAAGCAGGCCTTCATCGACTTCCTGCACAAGATGCCCTTCTACGGCGCCGCGGTGATCTGCAGCGACGATCCGGGCGTGCGCTCCATCATCCCGATGATCTCGCGGCCGGTCATCACCTACGGCCTGGGCGAGGACGCCCAGGTGCGCGCGGTCGACGTGCAGGCCCTGCCGGGCGGGCAGATGCGCTTCACCTGCCAGCGCCGCAACGGCATCACGATGCCCGACCTGCAGATCACGCTGAACCTGCCGGGCGAGCACAACGTGCGCAACGCGCTGGCCGCCATCGCGGTGGCCACCGAGCTGGAGCTGCCCGATGCGCCGATCGCGGCCGCGCTGGAGAAGTTCGGCGGGGTCGGCCGGCGCTTCCAGCGCTGGGGCGAGCTGCGCTCGGCCGATGGCGGCCGGTTCACGCTGGTCGACGACTATGGCCACCACCCGGTCGAGATGGCCGCGGTGATCGCCGCGGCTCGGGGCGCCTTCCCGGGACGCCGGCTGGTGCTGGCCTTCCAGCCGCACCGCTACACCCGCACCCGCGACTGCTTCGAGGACTTCGTCAAGGTGCTGTCGACCTCGGACGCGGTGCTGCTGTGCGAGGTCTACGCCGCCGGCGAGAGCCCGATCGTGGCCGCCGACGGCCGCAGCCTGGCGCGTGCGCTGCGGGTGCAGGGCAAGGTCGACCCGGTCTTCGTCGACGACATCGGCGAGCTGCCAGACACGATCGCCGCCCAGACGCGCGACGGCGACGTGCTGATCGCGATGGGTGCGGGCTCCATCGGCGCGGTGCCGGCCCGGGTGGCCGAATTGTTGAAGGAGGGGGCATGACACACGAACGGACCACACCATCGGCCGCGGCGATGGGCAAGGTCGCGGTGCTGATGGGCGGCACGTCGGCCGAACGCGAGATCTCGCTGATGAGCGGGCGGGGCGTGCTCGAGGCGCTGCGCAGCCAGGGGGTCGACGCGCACGCGGTCGATCCGGCCGAGCAGGACCTCTGGGCGCTCAAGGCCCAGGGCTATGCGCGCTGCTTCATCGCGCTGCACGGCCGCCATGGCGAGGACGGCTGCGTCCAGGGCGCGCTCGAGCTGGTCGGTCTGCCCTACACCGGCTCCGGCGTCATGGCCTCGGCCATCGCGATGGACAAGGTCATGACCAAGCGGGTCTGGATCGCGCAGGGCCTGCCCACGCCCCGCTACGTCTGGCTCGACCCCGAGCAGCAGCGTGACGCGGCCCGTGTCGCCGAGGTGCCGGCCGAGCTGGGCCTGCCGCTGATCGTCAAGCCGCCACGCGAAGGCTCGTCCATCGGCGTGACCAAGGTCAGCGAGGCCGGGCGCATGGCCGCGGCGGTGCTGGACTCGTCGCGCTACGACCCCGACGTGCTGTGCGAGGAGTTCATCGACGGCGAGGAAGTGACCTGCCCGGTGCTCGGCGAGGGCAGCGAGGCCCGTGCGCTGCCGGTGGTGCGCATCCAGCCGCCCGAGGCGGGTTACGACTACCAGAACAAGTACTTCACCGACGACGTGCGCTACCTCTGCCCGAGCGGCCTGCCGGCCGACGAGGAGGCGCGCATCCAGCGTTTCGTGCTGGCCGCCTACCGCGCGCTGGGCTGCCGCGGCTGGGGCCGGGCCGACCTGATGATCCGGGCCAGCGACCGCCAGCCCTTCCTGCTCGAGATGAACACCTCGCCGGGCATGACCGGCCATTCGCTGGTGCCGATGTCCGCGCGCGCGGCGGGCATCAGCTACGAGGCGCTGTGCCTGGACATCCTCGCCGGGGCGCGGCTCGACGGCGTGGTCCGCGCCACCGCAGGCTGAGGCCGGGACGTGTCCGCGACCATGAACTCCGCCCCGATCGCCCTGCCGTTCGACCTGCGGCCGACCCGCGCGGGTCTCAAGTGGCTGCTGGTGCTGCTCGCGCTCGGCCTGTTCGCGTTCGCGCTGGTGCGCGGGGCACGCCTGCCCTGGTTCGACTTCAAGACGATCTCGGTCGAGGGCGACCTGATCCACAACACCGCCGCCAGCGTGCGCCGGCAGGCCCAGCCGCAGCTGTCGGGCGGCTATTTCACGATGAACCTGCAGCAGGCCCGTGCCGCCTTCGAGACCGTGCCGTGGGTGCGCCGGGCGCAGGTGAAGCGGGTCTGGCCCGGCCGCCTGGTGGTGACCCTCGAGGAACATCGCCCGGTGGCGTTCTGGGAGCGCACCGGCAGCGACCCGCAGCTGGTCAACGATCACGCCGAACTGTTCGAGGTCAACCTGGGTGACCTCGAGGACGACGACCTGCCGATGCTGCGCGGGCCCAAGGGCAGCACCGAGCAGGTGCTGTCGTTCTGGCAGGCGCTGTCGCCGGTGGTGGCGCGCATGCCCGCGCGGCTGGTCAAGCTGAGCCTGTCGGACCGCGGCTCCTGGCGCGCCGAGCTCGACACCGGTGCCACGCTCGAGATCGGCCGCGGCGAGCCCGGCGAGTTGCTGCTGCGCACCGAACGTTTCGTGCGCAGCGTGCCGCAGATCATGGACAAGTTCGATCGTCACGCCATCGAGTACGTCGATCTGCGTCACAGTGACAGTTATGCCTTGCGGCTGGCCGGCGTCGGTTTTGTCCGTCCCACCGTGCGTGGCAAGCCGGAGTGAGTGGCACTGCACTTGCGTCTGAACCCAGCGACACACGAACACACAGAACATCCGCAAGCCGCCGCTCGGCGGACTTGCAAGGAAAACGAATGGCCAAGGAATACAAGGATCTCGTCGTCGGACTGGACATCGGCACAGCCAAGGTGATGGCGGTGGTGGCCGAGGTGCTGCCCGACGGCGAACTCAGGCTCGCCGGGCTCGGCGTGGCGTCCTCCCATGGCCTCAAGCGTGGGGTGGTCGTCAACATCGACGCGACCGTGCAGTCCATCCAGCAGGCGCTGAAGGAGGCCGAGATGATGGCCGACTGCAAGATCGGCCGGGTCTACACCGGCATCACCGGCAGCCACATCCGCGGCCAGAACTCCACCGGCATGGTCATCGTGCGCGACAAGGAGGTCACGCCGATCGACGTGGCCCGCGTGGTCGAGACCGCCAAGGCGATCAACATCTCGACCGACCAGCGCCTGCTGCTGGTGGAGCCGCAGGAATTCGTCATCGACGGCCACGAGGTGCGCGAGCCGATCGGCATGAGCGGCGGCCGCCTCGAGGTCAAGGTGCACATCGCCACCGGTGCCAACAGCGCGGCCGAGAACATCATCAAGTGCGTGCGCCGCTGCGGCCTCGAGGTCGAGCAGCTGGTGCTCAACCCCAGCGCCTCGAGCCTGTCGGTGCTGACCTCCGACGAGAAGGATCTGGGCGTGGCGCTGGTCGACATCGGCGCGGGCACGACCGACGTGGCGATCTTCACCGACGGGGCCATCCGCCACACCGCCGTCATCCCGATCGCCGGCGACCTGATCACCAGCGACATCGCGATGGCGCTGCGCACGCCGACCAAGGACGCCGAGGAGATCAAGGTCGCCTTCGGTGTGGCCAAGCAGCTGCTGGCCGATCCGGGCGAGCAGCTGGAGGTGCCGGGCCTGGGCGACCGGGCGCCACGCATGCTCAGCCGCCAGGCGCTGGCCGGCGTGATCGAGCCGCGGGTCGAGGAGATCTTCGCGCTGGTCCAGCAGGTCATCCGCGAGAGCGGCTACGAGGAGCTGCTGTCCTCGGGCATCGTGCTGACGGGCGGTGCCGCCGTCATGCCGGGCATGGTGGAGCTGGGTGAGGACATCTTCCTCAAGCCGGTGCGCAAGGGCCTGCCCAGCTACAGCGGGGCGCTCTACGACATGGTGGCGAGCCCGCGTTCGGCCACGGCGATGGGCCTGCTGGAGGAGGCTCGCCTGGCGCGCCACCGGGGCATGCGGGCGGCCCAGTCATCGAGTCCGGTGAACGGCCTGTTCGGCCGGGCGAAGGATTGGTTCCTCAAAAGTTTCTGAAAGTGAACGGCCCGTGACATTGCACCATCGATGTCTTGATAAGAGGCCACTATGCTTGGCAGACCGCTCGGGGTATGTACATGGGTCTGCCACCCACACGTAAGACGGCAACTGCTAACCAAACTAGGAGAGCGGCATGGGTATCGAAATGATCGAAGAATTCAACCAGGGCACGCAGATCAAGGTGATCGGCGTGGGTGGCGGCGGCGGCAATGCGGTCGACCACATGATCGGCCAGGGCGTGCAGGGCGTGGAGTTCATCTGCGCCAACACGGATGCCCAGGCCCTCAACCGTTCGCAGGCTCACACCCTGCTCCAGCTGGGTCACACCGGCCTGGGCGCGGGCTCGCGGCCTGACGCCGGCATGGCGGCGGCCGAAGAGGCGACCGACCGCATCCGCCAGTCGCTCGAAGGTGCGCACATGGTGTTCATCACCGCCGGCATGGGTGGTGGCACGGGCACGGGCGCCGCGCCGGTGATCGCCCGCCTGGCCAAGGAGATGGGCATCCTGACCGTCGGCGTGGTGACCAAGCCCTTCGAGTTCGAGGGTGCCCGCCGCATGAAGCAGGCCGACGCCGGCCTGGCCGAGCTGGAAGCCAACGTCGACAGCCTGATCGTCGTGCTCAACGAGAAGCTGCTCGAGGTCATGGGCGACGACGTCACCCAGGAACAGGCCTTCGCCGAAGCCAACGACGTGCTGAAGAACGCCGTGGGCGGCATCAGCGACATCATCCACATCCCCGGCCTGGTCAACGTCGACTTCGAGGACGTGAAGACGGTGATGAGCGAGCCCGGCAAGGCCATGATGGGCACGGCGACCGCCAGCGGTCCGGACCGTGCCACCAAGGCGGCCGAAGCCGCCGTGGCCTGCCCGCTGCTCGAGGGCATCGACCTGTCCGGCGCGCGCGGCGTGCTGGTGCTGATCGCCGCGAGCAAGCAGACCTTCAAGCTGGCGGAAAGCCGCAACGCGATGACCACCATCCGCCGTTATGCGGCCGAGGATGCCCACGTCATCTTCGGGACCGCCTACGACGAGAGCCTGGGTGATGCGCTGCGCGTGACCGTGATCGCCACCGGCCTGGCCCCGGCCAAGAAGGCGGCGATGGCGGTCGTGCAGTCGACGCTGGTCCAGCGCACCGGCACCGACAACATCCCCGTGCTGACCCATCCGGTCAACTCGCAGGTCGCCCAGGGCCACGGCCCGGTGGGCACCAGCCATGACTACGTGGTCCCCAGCGTGTGGCGCAACAGCCGCACGCAGGCGGCGGCCAAGGTCGACGCCCTGGCGTCCAACGGCATGGAAGAGATCGAGATCCCCGCCTTCCTGCGCAAGCAGGCCGACTGATCCCGAGCGCTCTCCGACCCATTGCCGCTGAATTTCCCCGGCGGCCCTGCCCAGGGCCCCGGGGTTTTTGGCTGTGTGAGCACTGTCACTCCGGCCTGCCTAGAATGACACCATGCTTCAGCAACGAACATTGAAGTCCCTGACCCGAGCGGTCGGCGTGGGCCTGCACAGCGGCCAGAAGGTCGAACTGACCCTGCGTCCCGCAGCACCGGACACCGGCATCGTCTTCCGCCGCATCGATCTGCCCAGCCCGGTGGACATCCCCGTGTGCGCCGAAGCCGTCTGCGACACCCGCATGGCCTCGACCATCTCGGTCGGTGGCGACCCCGGCGCACCGAAGGTGCAGACCATCGAGCACATCCTGTCGGCCTGCGCCGGCCTGGGGCTCGACAACCTCTACATCGACATCACCGCTGACGAGGTGCCCATCCTCGACGGCTCCGCTGCCAGCTTCGTCTTCCTGCTGCAGAGCGCGGGCGTCGAGCTGCAGAACGCGCCCAAGCGCTTCATCCGCATCAAGAAGCCGATCGAGGTGCGCGAGGGCGAAGGCCGCCACCTGAAGTGGGCCCGCCTGGTGCCCTACCACGGCTGGCGCTTCAGCTTCGAGATCGAGTTCGACCATCCCGCGCTCGACGCCACCGGCCAGCGGGTCGTGTTCGACTTCGCCAGCGGCCGCTACAAGCACGACATCGCCCGGGCCCGCACCTTCGGCTTCACCCGTGACGTCGAGATGATGCGCTCGCGCGGCCTGACGCTGGGTGGCAGCATGGACAACGCGATCGTCATCGACGACTACCGCGTGCTGAACACCGACGGGCTCCGCTACGACGACGAGTTCGTCAAGCACAAGATCCTCGACGCCATCGGCGACCTCTACATCGGCGGCCACCCGCTGCTGGCCGACTACACCGCCTACAAGAGCGGCCACGCGCTCAACAACAAGCTGCTGCGCGCGCTGCTGGCCGACCGCACGGCGTGGGAGCTGGTCACCTTCGAGGACGAGAAGCTCGCACCCCGCGGGCTGGCCGACCTCGTGCCGGCCTTCTGAGCCCCGCGCGGCCATGCTGGTCTTCCGCTGGCTCGTGCTGCTGCTGCTCGTGGGCGCGGCCGTCACGCTGGCCGTCTACGTGGGCACGCGTGACCGGCGCTGGCTGCGGCTGACGCTGCTGATCGCCAAGTGGACCGTCATCGCCGGCCTGGGCTTCTTCGGCGTGCTGCTGCTCGAGCGGCTGGTGATGGTGGTCTGATCGCTCAGTAGATCCGGCCCGCCCGGTACTGGCCATGCGTCCTGCGCTCCAGCGTCGTGGCCTGGCCCATCGCGGCGAATGACGCGCTGGCGTGGGCATGGGTGATCGCCAGCCCGAGGGCGTCCGAGGCGTCCTGCGTGGGCTTGCGCGACAGCGACAGCAGGCGGGTCACCATCTCCTGGATCTGCGCCTTCCTGGCCTGGCCGTGGCCGACCACGGCCTTCTTCATCTGCAGTGCGGTGTATTCGGTGACGGACAGGTCCTTGGAGACCAGCGCCGTCACCGCCGCGCCACGCGCCTGCCCGAGCAGCAGCGTGCTCTGCGGGTTGACGTTGACGAAGACGATCTCGACCGATGCGCAATGCGGCCTGTAGGTGTCCACCACCTCGCGGATGCCGTCGTACAGGATCTTGAGCCGGCCGGGCAGGTCGCCCAGGTCGGCTTCGCTGGTGCGGATCACGCCGCTGGCCACGTAGCTCAGCCGCTGACCCTCGCTGTCGATCACGCCGAAGCCGGTCGTGGCCAGGCCGGGGTCGATGCCGAGGATGCGCTGGCTGGCCACGGGCGCGCGCCGGTCAGTGGCGGAAATGGCGCGTGCCAGTCAGCACCATCGCGATGCCACGCTCGTCGGCGGCGGCGATCACCTCGTCGTCGCGCATCGAGCCACCCGGGTGGATGACGCAGGTCGCGCCCGCGTCCACCACCACGTCCAGGCCGTCACGGAACGGGAAGAAGGCGTCGCTGGCCACGGCCGTGCCCGACAGGCTCAGGCCGGCGGCCTGGGCCTTGATGCTGGCGATGCGGGCCGAGTCGAGGCGGCTCATCTGGCCGGCGCCGACGCCGAAGGTCATGCCGTCCTTGCAGAACACGATGGCGTTGGACTTGACGAAGCGCGCCACGGTCCAGGCGAACTTCAGGTCTTCCAGTTGCTGGGCGGTGGGTTGCACCTTGGTGACGACCTTCAGTTCGCCGACGATGTCGACGTTGTCGGCCGACTGCAGCAGCATGCCGCCGCCCACGCGCTTGAAGTCCAGCGCGTTGACGGCCTTGCTGACGGGCACTTCCAGCAGGCGCACGTTCACCTTGCTGGCGTAGGCCGCGCGGGCCGCCGGCGTGATGGTCGGGGCGATCGCCACTTCGACGAAGTGCTTGTTGGCGTTGATCTTCTCGACCACGTCGGCGTCGAGCGGGCGGTTGAAGGCGATGATGCCGCCGAAGGCCGAGGTCGGGTCGGTCTTCAGGGCCTTCTCATAGGCTTCGAGCAGCGTCGCGCCGACGGCCACGCCGCAGGGGTTGGCGTGCTTGACGATGACGCAGGCCGGCACGTCGAAGGCCTTGACGCATTCCCAGGCGGCGTCGGCGTCGGCGATGTTGTTGAAGGAGAGTTCCTTGCCCTGGATCTGCGTCCAGCCCGACAGCAGGCCGGCGGCCGGCGCGGCTTCCTTGTAGAAGGCGGCCGACTGGTGCGGGTTCTCGCCGTAGCGCATGCCCTGCACCTTGTGCAGCTGCAGGTTGAAGACGGCGGGGTATTCCTCGCGCTTCGGCACTTCAGCGGTCTTTTCTTCCGAACCCGATTCCAGCGAGGTCAGGTAGTTGCTGATCATGCCGTCGTAGGCGGCGGTGTGCGAGAACACCTTCTTGGCCAGCATGAACTTGGTGGCGCGGGTCAGCGACTGGCCGCTGGAGGCGGCCAGCTCGGCCAGCACCTGCGGGTAGTCGGTGGGGTCGATCACCACGCCAACGTCCTGCCAGTTCTTGGCCGCGGCGCGCAGCATGGCCGGGCCGCCGATGTCGATGTTCTCGATCGCGTCCTCGAAGCTGCAGTCGGCCTTGGCCGTGGCTTGCGCAAACGGGTACAGGTTGATGATCAGCAGGTCGATCGTGTCGATGCCGTGCTCCTGGAGCGCGGCCATGTGCTCGGGCACGTCGCGGCGGGCCAGCAGGCCGCCGTGCACGCGCGGGTGCAGCGTCTTGACGCGGCCGTCGAGCATCTCGGGGAAGCCGGTGATCTCGCTGACCTCGGTGACGGGCAGGCCGGCCTGGGCCAGCAGCTTGGCCGTGCCGCCGGTGGACAGCAGCTTGATGCCGTGGCCGTGCAGGCTCTGGGCGAATTCGACGATGCCGGTCTTGTCGGAGACGGAAAGGAGGGCGGTGGTCATGGGCGGACTCTGGGGTGTCGTTTGGATACGGGGAGGCGGGGCGGGGCGTTGGCTCAGTCGATCAGCTTGTGCTCGACCAGCTTGCGGCGCAGCGTGTTGCGGTTGATGCCCAGCCATTCGGCGGCGCGGCTCTGGTTGCCTTCGGCCTTCTGCATCACCACGTCGAGCAGCGGGCGCTCGACGGCCTTGATCACCATGTCGTACAGGGCGTTCGGGTCGGTCCCGTGCAGGTCGCGGAAATAGGTTTCCAGGTTCTCGCGGATGGAGGCGTCGATCGGGCTGTGGCTCATGCGGCTTGTCGTTCTTCGTTGGCGATCGTGGCGCCGGCCTGCGGCCAGTGCGGGCAGGTGTCGGCGAGATCGCTCAGGTAATCATGCACCGCCCTGGCTTGCTCGGCGATGCGTTCCAGCACATTCATGCGGGCGCGAAATGTAGCGCCCCCGGGCAGGCCGTGCACGGCCCAGCCGATGTGCTTGCGGGCGGTGCGCACCCCTGCGCGTTCACCGTAGAGGCTGTAGTGGTCCTCCAGGTGCTCGAGCAGCCAGTCGCGCACCTGGGTGGTGGCCGGGGCCGGCAGGTGCTCGCCGGTGGCCAGGAAATGGCCGATCTCGCGGAAGATCCACGGCCGGCCCTGGGCCGCGCGGCCGATCATCAGCGCATCCGCGCCGGTGAGCTGCAGCACGGTGCGGGCCTTCTCGGGGCTGGTGATGTCGCCGTTGGCCACCACAGGGAGCGACACCGCCTGCTTGACGGCGCGGATGGTGTCGTACTCCGCGTCGCCGCGGTAGCCCTGGTCCCGGGTGCGGCCGTGCACGGTGATCATCGCCACGCCGGCGGCCTGAGCCGCCCGGGCGATGCGCACGGCGTTGCGCTCGCCGTCGCACCAGCCGGTGCGCATCTTCAGCGTCACCGGCACCCCGTGCGGGGCGGCGGCCTCGACCACCGCCTCGATGATGGACAGCGCCAGCGGCTCGTCCTGCATCAGCGCCGAGCCGGCCCACTTGTTGCACACCTTCTTGGCCGGGCAGCCCATGTTGATGTCGATGACCTGCGCGCCCCGGTCGATGTTGTAGCGTGCCGCCTCGGCCAGCATCGCGGGTTCGGTCCCGGCGATCTGCACCGCGATGGGCTCGACCTCGCCGTCGTGGTTGAGGCGGCGCGAGGTCTTCAGGCTGTCGCGCAGGTCCGGGCGCGAGGTCACCATCTCGCTGACGGCATAACCGGCCCCCAGCCGCTTGCACAGCTGGCGGAACGGCCGGTCGGTCACCCCGGCCATCGGGGCGACGAACAGGGCATTCGGCAGCGACAGGTGGCCGATCTTCATGGGGTCCGGGGTGGGTTGCCGGGCGAGGGGAGGGCCCGGGGTGCTGAAAAAGGAGGCAGAAGTATAGCTGCGCGTCGCCGACAATCGTGCCGATGGATGCCTGGATACCGACCTTGCTGGCGATGCTGGCCCTGCCGCAGTACGGATTGAGCACGCTGTTCGTCATCGCGTTCATCTCGGCCACGCTGCTGCCGCTGGGCTCGGAGCCTGCCCTCTACGGCCTGGTGAGGCTCAACCCCGAGCTGCTGTGGCCGGCCATCCTGGTGGCCACCGCGGGCAATACGCTGGGTGGTGCCGTCAGCTGGTGGATGGGCTACGGCGCGGAGCGTGCCTATGAGAAGGTCAGGCACCATCCGGCCGAGCACCGGGCGCTGGCCATGCTGCGTCGCTTCGGCGCGCGGGCCTGCCTGCTGAGCTGGCTGCCCATCGTCGGCGATCCGCTGTGTGCGGTGGCCGGCTGGCTGCGCCTGCCGTTCTGGCCCTGCGTGGCCTACATGGCCGTCGGCAAGCTGCTGCGCTACGTGGTGATGACCCTGGCCCTGCTGCAGGTGATGCCGTCGTGACCGGCGCCCGGCCGCGGCTCCCGCGATCTTCCTGAACCGCCCAACGAGACCCCCGATGACTGCTCCTGCTGCCCCCGAGACCCCCGCCTACCTCGAGCTGGCGCGCCGCCACGAGCGCCTGCACCGCTTCGAGCACCTCGAATCCATCGCCGGCTGGGACCAGGCGGCGATGATGCCGCCCAAGGGCCAGGAGGCCCGGGCCGCGGCGCTGGCCGAACTGGGCGCGCTGATGCACGGCCAGCGCACCGATCCGGCGCTGGCGGCGCTGCTCGAGCGTGCCGGGCAGGAGCCGCTCGACGACTGGCAGCGCGCCAACCTGCGCGAGATGCGCCGCGAGCACCGCCTGGCCACCGCCCTGCCCACCGCGCTGGTCGAAGCCAGCACGCTGGCCACCAGCCGCTGCGAGCATGCCTGGCGCCGCCTGCGTCCGGCCAACGACTGGGCCGGTTTCCTCGAAGTGTTCGAGCCGGTGCTCGACCTGGCGCGTGAGCAGGCGCAACGCCTGGCCGATCACCAGGGCCTGTCGCCCTACGACACGCTGCTGGACCGCTTCGAGCCCGGCATGCGCTCGGCCGAGCTCGACGGCCTGTTCAGCGACCTGCGCACCTGGCTGCCCAGCCTGGTCAGCCAGGTGCGCGAGCGCCAGGCCGGCGAGGTGGTGCTGGTGCCGCAGGGGCCGTTCCCGATCGAGGCGCAGCGCCGCCTCAACCTCGAGATGATGCGCCGGCTCGGCTTCGATTTCGAGGCCGGCCGCCTCGACGAGAGCACCCACCCCTTCTCCGGTGGCGTGCCCGAGGACGTGCGGCTGACCACCCGCTACCAGCTCGACGACCTGATGCAGAGCCTGCTGGGCACCATCCACGAGACCGGCCACGCCCGCTACGAGCAGAACCTGCCGTGGGCCTGGATCACCCAGCCGGTCGCCCGGGCCCGCTCCTTCGGCCTGCACGAGAGCCAGAGCCTGTCCTTCGAGATGCAGCTGGCGCGCCATCCGGCCTTCCTGCAGCAGCTCGCGCCGCTGCTGGTCGAGCACTTCGGCGCCCAGCCGGCCTTCGAGCCGGGCAATCTGCAGCGCCTGCTGACCCGGGTGCATCCCGGCCACATCCGCGTCGATGCCGACGAGCTGACCTACCCCGCCCACGTGATCCTGCGCTACGAGATCGAGCGTGACCTGATCGAGGGTCGCCTGCAGGCCCGCGACATCCCGGCGGTCTGGGACGAATCGATGCGCACGCTGCTGGGCCTGTCGACCCTGGGCAACGAGCGTGACGGCCCGATGCAGGACGTGCACTGGCCGTCGGGTTATTTCGGCTATTTCCCCTGCTACACGCTGGGGGCGATGTATTCGGCGCAGTGGTTCGCGGCGATGCGCCGCGAGCGGCCCGACCTGGATGCGGTGCTGGCCCGCGGCGACCTGCAGCCCGTCTTCGACTGGCTCGGCGAGCGCATCTGGAGCCAGGGCTCCCGCTGGGAGACCGCGGAGCTGGCGCAGCGCGCCAGCGGCGCCCGGCTCGACCCGGCGCATTTCCGGGCCCACCTCGAGCGGCGTTATCTGTCGGAAAACTGATGTCGCCGGGGGGCGTTCTTTTTCGGCCTCAGCGGGCCGGCACCAGCCTGGTGACGGTGTACTGGCCGCCGACCTTGTCGGCGTCGAACTTCACCTTGTCACCGACCTTGAGGGTGTCGAGCAGGCCGGCCTCCTGCACCCGGAAGACCATGGTCATCGGGGGCATGTCGAGGTTGCGGATCTCGCCGTGGCGCAGCGTGATCTTCTGCTGCGCCTTGTCGATCTTCATCACCTCGGCGTCGGTGCTCTGGGCCAGCGCCGGTCCGCCGGCCAGCGTGGCGGCGACACCGGCCAGCAGCGTCCAGCGCGACAGGATGGATTTCAGTCGGTTCATGTCGAGGGTTCCTTCTCCGCGATCAACGCTTCAGCGGTAGCTCTGGTAGACACGGCTGCTGCCGTCAGCGGCCACGAGCAGCACATCGTAGGGGTCGTGGCGGCCCTGGTACTCGGGGCCGTCCATGCCGGGCGAGCCCAGCGGCATCGCCGGCACGGCCAGACCGAGGGCCTCGGGCCGCTCGGCCAGCAGGCGCCGGATCTCGCGTGCGGGCACATGGCCCTCGAGCACGTAGCCGTCGACGCGTGCGGTGTGGCAGGAGCCCAGCCGCTGCGGCATGCCCAGACGCACGCGGGCCTGGGTGTTGCCGGTGTCGAAGCTGCGGGTGCGCAAGCCGCTGTCCTCGAGGTGGCGGATCCAGTCGTGGCAGCAGCCGCAGGTCGGGCTCTTCCAGATCTCGACCAGCGGGGCGGCCGGGCGGGCCGCCTGCACCGGCCAGGCCAGCACGCCGAACAGGGCGGCCGAGCCGGCGCGCAGCAGGCGGCGCCGTGAAGCCGTCGGGGGGATCGCCACGGCGCAGGGGGTGGTGGGGTGGGTCATCGTGGGCTCACCTGGATCTGGCCGACCATGCCGGCCTGGTAATGCCCGGCCATCAGGCAGGCAAACTGGAAATCACCGGGGCGGTTGAAGGTCCAGACGATTTCGGCCGAGCCGCCGGGGGCCACGTGGGCCATGTAGGGCTCGTCGTGCTCCATGTCCGGGAACTTCAGCATCAGCGCCGCATGCTGCTCCAGCGCGGTCGGCGTGCCGATCACCGCCTCGTGCTGGAGCCGGCCGGCGTTGCGGATCACCAGGCGCAGCGTCTCGCCTTCCTTCACCTCGATGCGGTCGGGGTGGAAGCGCATGTCGTCGCCCATGCGGATCTGCAGCGTGCGGCGGGCCTCGCGGCGCTCGCCGGCGATGCCCCAGTCGGTCTGTTCCTTGCGGACCGGTCCGCCCGCGTGGGTCTTCTCGCCATGGGCCCGGGCGTCGGGGCCGAAGGCCAGGCCACCCAGCAGGGTGCCGCAGAGGGCCGCCGCGCCGAGGCGGGAGCCGAAACGGGTCAGGTTTCGAGAGGTCATCGGGGGACTCCTGTGTGATTCAGTGCTGCGAGTGATCGGTCGGCTTGCGGGCGCGCACGCTGGCATCCCCGGCCGGGGCGGTGGCCTTGACCGGTTCGGGCAGCGGGGCGCCGGTCCATTCCCGGGCGACCGTGCCGGGCGGGTGCCTGAACCAGCCGGGGTCGCTGTAGTCGCCCGGTTTCTGGTCGCGCCTCACCTTCAGCACGCTGAACATGCCGCCCATCTCGACGCCGCCGAACGGGCCCTGGCCGGTCATCATCGGCGCGGTGTTGTCGGGCAGCGGCATCTCCATCTCGCCCATGTCGGCCATGCCACGTTCGCCCATCACCATGTAGTCGGGGATCAGCTTCGTGATCTTCTTTGCCAGGCCGCTGTGGTCCACGCCGATCATCGTCGGCACGCCGTGGCCCATCGCGTTCATCGTGTGGTGGCTCTTGTGGCAGTGGAAGGCCCAGTCGCCTTCTTCGCTGGCGATGAACTCGACCTGGCGCATCTGGCCGACGGCAACGTCGGTGGTCACCTCCGGCCAGCGCGCCGACTTCGGCACCGGCCCGCCGTCGGTGCCGGTCACCGTGAACTCGTGGCCGTGCAGGTGGATCGGGTGGTTGGTCATCGTCAGGTTGCCCACGCGGATGCGCACGCGGTCGCCCTGGCGCACGTTGAGCGTGTCGATGCCCGGGAAGACGCGGCTGTTCCAGGCCCACAGGTTGAAGTCGAGCATGGTCATGACCTTCGGCGTCGCGCTGCCGGGCTCGATGTCGAAGGCGTTGAGCAGGAAGCAGAAGTCGCGGTCGACCTCGTCGATCAGCGGGTGCCGCGCCTTCGGGTGCGTGATCCACAGGCCGTACATGCCCATGGCCATCTGCACCATCTCGTCGGCGTGCGGGTGGTACATGAAGGTGCCGGGGCGGCGGGCCTCGAACTCGTAGACGAAGGTCTTGCCCGGCGGGATGGAGGGCTGGGTCAGGCCGGCCACGCCGTCCATGCCGTTGGGCAGGCGCTGGCCGTGCCAGTGCACCGCGTGGTGCTCGGGCAGCCGGTTGGTGACGAAGATGCGCACCCGGTCGCCTTCGACCACCTCGATCGTCGGGCCGGGCGACTGGCCGTTGTAGCCCCACAGGTGGGCGTTGAAGCCGGGGCTCATCTCGCGCACCACGGGTTCGGCCACCAGGTGGAACTCCTTGACGCCGGCGTTCATGCGCCAGGGCAGGGTCCAGCCATTGAGGGTCAGCACCGGGCGGTAGGGCCGGCCGTCGGGGGGCAGCAGCGGCGGGGCGGTCTGCGCGCCGGCCCGCAGCACCGGCTCGGGCAGCGCGGCCAGCGCCACGCGGCTGACCGAGGCCGCGGCCACGGCGGCGCCCGCCTGGAAGAAGTTGCGTCGGGAGACCATGTCAGGTTCCTGTTCGGGGATTCAGTGGCCGGCGCCGGAATCGGCGGCGGCGGACGAGGGGGACGGGGCGCTGCCGCCGGCCAGCGCGGGGCGGCCCAGCATCGCCATCTGCAGGTCGGCGTCGGCCAGCCAGAAGTCGCGCCGCGCGTCGATCGCGCCGCTGACGCTGGTGATCTGCGAGCGGGCATCGGCCAGCAGCTCGAACACGCCGATCAGCATGCCGTTGTAGCGCAGCAGGTTCTCGCCGCTGATGCGCTGCTTCAGCGGCACGATGCCGGCCTGCACATGGCGGGCGATCTCCCAGGCGTGGTGCCAGTTCCGGTAGGCCTCGCGCACCTCGGAGCGGGCGTCGATCGCGATCGACGCGGTGCGGTGCAGGCTCGCGGTGTAGACCGCCTGCGAGCGGGCCACGCGGGCATCCCCCCAGTCGAACAGCGGCAGCTCCAGGCTCACTTCCCAGGCGCGGCTGCGGTGGCTGTCGCTGGTGTTGGCGCGGGTCAGGCCGAGCTCGAGCACGTTGACGAAACGGGTCGTGCGCGTCAGGCCCAGGCTGCGGGCGGTCTGCCCGGTGGCCACCTTGGCGGCCTGCACATCGAGGCGCTGGGCGAGCGCACGCGCCTCGATGTCGGGCTGTTCGAGCGGCTGGGCCGGCAGGTCGGGCAGGCGCTCGGGCAGGGCGACGTCGAGCTGCTCGCCCCACAGGCCCAGCGCACGGTTCATCCGTTCGCGGGCGGCGTCCCGGGCGCGTTCGCCGCGGGCGACCGCCAGCACCGCCTCGGCCTCGAAAGCCTGCTCGCGGGCCAGGGCCAGCCGGTTGAAGTTGCCGGCCAGGGCCATGCGGCGGGCCAGTTCGGCGCCGGCCTCGGCCGCTTCATGCACCTGCCGCAGGTAGCGCAGGCCTTCTTCGGCGGCCACCGCCTCGACCCAGGCGCGGCGCGCCGTGGCGAGGTGCTCGATGACCTGCAGCGTGGTCTGCGCCTGCTGCGCGGCCAGGCGCTGGTTCTCCAGCGACTTCGCCAGCGGCATCAGCAGCAGCCGACCCAGGCCGAAGTGCAGGCCGCGCTCCCACTCGATCTCGTCGCCGCTGTTCGTGCGGCTGAACGAGAAGCCGAGGTTGGGCAGCCGGGTGACCTGGGCGAGCTCGGCCTGGGTCACGCCCAGGTCGGCCAGCGAGGCCTGCAGCCCCCGGTGGTTGAGCAGCGTGACCTCGACGGCGGCCTCCATCGTCAGCGGGGCGGCGAGCAGCGTGCGCAGCCGCTGGCGCGCTTCGGGCGAGGGCGCCTGGGCGTCGGGCCAGCGGCTCAGCGCTGCTCCGGTGTGCTGCTGCAGTCGCTGCTGCACCGGCTCGATCGCCGCGTCGGGCGAGGTGCTGGCGCAGCCGGCCAGCGTGGCCGCCGCGATCAGGCCCAGCAGCAGAGGGGTCGATCTCATCGTGCCCCCTCCGGTGCCTGCACCTGCTTCAGGTAGGCCTTCCAGCCACCGACGCGCATCACCTGCTCGTTGGCGGCACGCCAGTCGCCGGTCGGCGTGTCGACCGGGGCCGTGCGCGCCTGCAGCGTCGAGCGGTGGTGCAGCGGGCGCACGCCGGCCCGGGGGTCGGTCGGGTGGGTGGCGCCGGCGTCGGTGCCGTGGTGGGCCGCATGGTGGGTGGCGTGATGGGTCGGCTCGGCGCTGGCCGCGGTCGCCGGCGTGGCGGGGGTGGCCTGGGCGCCTGACGGGGTCTGCGCGAGGGCCAGTGCCGACGCGAGCAGCGCCGGCACCAGCGCAGGCAATGACCCCACCTGCCGTTGGCAGGGGTCTGGACGATGGGACATGGCGGATCCTGATGCACCGGGCGCGATCACGCCCGGCGGCTCACCGCAGTGAGCGGGTGATGACGGCAGGCGGGCGCGAGCGCACCTCGCCTGCGGTGGACCGGATCAGGTCAGGGGGCGCGGTGGGCGGAACGGTTCGGAAGGCGGCCCGTCGGGCAGGCCGAGGGGGGTGGCGGCGCAGGGGGCCGCCTCGGGCAGCGGCGCCAGGTTCAACTCGACCGGTGCCGCCAGGCCCAGGCTGGCGTGGCACACGTCGCACAGCGAGCAGCTGCCATGTCCGGCCGCGGCGGCCTCGGGCACCTCGTCGTGGCGGTCCGTCGTGTGGCAGGGGGCGGGCGTGGCGTCCGCCGGCAGCCCGGCGTGGTCGCTGGCGTGGGCCACGACCGTGAGGGGCGCGCCTGCCGGCAGGCTCATCTGCGTCAGCGTCCACCCGCGCAGCGGCAGCAGCGCGATCACCAGCCAGAGCAGCCAGTGCAGGGTGGGGCGAGGCAGAGTTCGCATGGCCGCAGTATAGAAGGGAGCCGGGCCCGCGGGCATTCCCTAGAATCGCCGGATTGCATCCCGACCCCCACCTTCCGGAGTCCGCCCCATGACCCAAGCGCCCACCGACCTGTCGCACATCGCCCCGCGTGACCAGGCCGAGATCCTGGCCCAGGCCCTGCCCTACATCCGCAAGTTCCACGGCAAGACGCTGGTGATCAAGTACGGCGGCAACGCGATGACCGACCCGGCGCTGCAGCAGGACTTCGCCGAGGACATCGTGCTGCTCAAGCTGGTGGGCATGAACCCGATCGTCGTGCACGGCGGCGGCCCGCAGATCGACTCGGCGCTGGCCAGGATCGGCAAGAAGGGCACCTTCATCCAGGGCATGCGCGTCACCGACGAGGAGACCATGGACGTGGTCGAGTGGGTGCTGGGCGGCGAGGTGCAGCAGGACATCGTCGGCCTGATCAACGCCGTGGGTGGCAAGGCCGTGGGCCTGACCGGCCGCGACGGCGCGATGATCCGCGCCCGCAAGCTCAAGCTGATGGACAAGGACGACCCGACCAAGGAACACGACATCGGCCAGGTCGGCGAGATCGTCTCCATCGACCCCAGCGTGGTCAAGGCGCTGCAGGACGATGCCTTCATCCCCGTCATCAGCCCGATCGGCTTCGGCGAGAACAACGAGAGCTACAACATCAACGCCGACCTGGTCGCCTCCAAGCTGGCCGAGGTGCTCAAGGCCGAGAAGCTGATGCTGCTGACCAACATCCGCGGCGTGCTCGACAAGGCCGGCAACCTGCTGACCGACCTGACTGCCCGCCGCATCGACGAGCTGGTCGCGGACGGCACGATCAGCGGCGGCATGCTGCCCAAGATCGCCGGCGCGCTGGACGCGGCCAAGAGCGGCGTCAACGCGGTGCACATCGTCGACGGTCGCGTGCCGCACGCGATGCTGCTGGAGATCCTGAGCGATCAGGCCTACGGCACGATGATCCGCTCGCACTGATGGGGTCCCCAGGCGGGTCGCGGCGCGACGTCGCCCCTGCCCGAGGGCGCGCGCGCCGGGCGCCGCCGGTGTGGCTGTTCGATCTGGACAATACGCTGCACAACGCCTCGCGCTCGGCCTTCGGCCCCATCAACCAGGCGATGACCGACTACATCGAGCGGGAGCTCGCGGTCGACCGGTCCGAGGCCGACCGGCTGCGGGGCCACTACTGGCAGCGCTACGGCGCCACGCTGCTCGGGCTGATGCGCCACCACGGCGTGGCGGCGCGCCATTTCCTGCACCACACCCACGTGCTGCCGGGGCTGGAGGCGGCGCTGCAGGCCCATCCGCACGACGTCGCGGTGCTCGCCCGCCTGCCCGGGCGCAAGTTCGTGCTGACCAATGCACCGCGGGCCTATGCCGAGCGGGTGCTGCAGGCGCTCGGGCTGGCGCGGGCCTTCGACGGTGTCATCGCGATCGAGCAGATGCGCATGTTCGGCCACCTGCGGCCCAAGCCCGATGCCCGCATGCTGCGCCAGCTGGTGGCGCGCCTGCGCGTGCCGGCCTCGCGCTGCGTGCTGGTCGAGGACACGCTGGAGCATCAGAAGGCCGCCCGGCGCGTGGGCATGCGCACCGTGTGGATGCAGCGCTGGGTGCGCCGTCAGTCGTTCGGCCCCGAGGCCGGTGCCCGGCTGCACCGCCGGCCGGTGTATGTGTGTGACAGAATCCGCAGCCTGCGCATGCTGGACCGGTACGGCAGCGCCCCGTCCTGAAACTGCTTGATGACAGCCACTTCCCCTGCTGACCCCGATCTGGACCTCGCGCCCGAACCGACCTCCGCCGAGGCGGCGGCGGTCGACGAGGCCGCGCCATCGGCACCCCCTGCGCGCAAGCGGCCACGACCGGGCGAGCGGCGCGCGCAGATCCTGCAGACGCTGGCCCACATGCTCGAGCAGCCGGGCACCGACCGCATCACCACCGCGGCGCTGGCGGCCCGCATCGGCGTCAGCGAGGCGGCGCTGTACCGCCACTTCGCCAGCAAGGCGCAGATGTTCGAGGGGCTGATCGAGTTCGTCGAGACCAGCGTCTTCTCGCTGATCAACCAGATCGTCGCCCGCGAGGCCGATGGCCGCGTGCAGGCCGCCCGCGCGATCGCGGTGCTGCTGCAGTTCGGCGACCGCAACCCGGGCATGACCCGGGTGATGGTCGGGGACGCGCTGGTGTTCGAGCACGACCGGCTGCAGGCGCGCATGAACCTGTTCTTCGACCGGATCGAGTCGACCTGCCGCCAGAGCCTGCGCCAGGCCGCCGAGCTGCGTGGCTCCAGCACGCCGACGGTCGACGCCACGGCGCAGGCCTCGGTGCTGGTGAGCTTCGCGCTGGGCCGGCTGCAGCGTTACGCCCGCTCCGACTTCAAGCGCAGCCCGATCGAACACCTCGAACCCGCCCTGCAGCTGCTGCTGGGCTGACCTTCACCATGTCCCTGCCTGAACTGACCTCCCTGCTGGTGCGTGCCGAGGCGCTGCTGTCGCGCCTCGAGTCCGTGCTGCCGCGGCGCCTGGAAGCGCCGGACTGGGGCGCCGCCGTCGCCTTCCGCTACCGGCAGCGCCGCAGCGGGCCGGTGCTCGAGCCGGTGCGCCACCTGGCGGCGATGTCGCTGCAGGCGCTGCGCGAGGTCGATGCGCAGAAGGAGCGCCTGCGCCGCAACACCGCCCAGTTCGTCGCCGGCCAGCCGGCCAACAACGTGCTGCTGACCGGCGCTCGGGGCACCGGCAAGAGCTCGCTGATCAAGGCCTGCCTGGCCGAGTTCGCCGCCCAGGGCCTGCGCCTGATCGAGGTCGACAAGGCCGACCTGACCGACCTGCCCGACATCGTCGAGCTGGTGGCCGAGCGGCCCGAGCGTTTCATCATCTACTGCGACGACCTGAGCTTCGAGGAGGGTGAGGCGGGCTACAAGGCGCTGAAGTCCATCCTCGACGGCACGGTGGCGCAGGCCAGCGACAACCTGCTGATCTACGCGACCAGCAACCGCCGCCACCTGCTGCCCGAGCAGGCCCGCGACAACCTGTCGGTCCGCTACACCGACGATGGTGAACTGCATCCCGGCGAGGCGATCGAGGAGAAGATCTCGCTGTCCGAGCGCTTCGGCCTGTGGATCAGCTTCTACCCCTTCAGCCAGAACGAGTACCTGGCCATCGTGGGCCAGTGGCTGGGCCACTTCGGCCTGTCGCCGGCGGCGATCGCGGCGGCCCGGCCCGAGGCGCTGGTCTGGGCGCTCGAGCGCGGTTCCCGCTCCGGCCGGGTGGCGCAGCAGTTCGCCCGCGACTTCGCGGCCCGCCACGGCACCGAGGCGTTCACGCCGGCCGCCCCCGAGGCCTTGGCGCCGGCGGCTCGGGCCGTGCCCGACGGGCTGGACCATGTCTGAGGGCCGGGTCGACCGGGTGGCCCCCGGCGCCGAGGACCTGCCGCCGCGCCCGGCGGTCGACGTGGCCGTCGGCGTGCTGATCCGCCGCGATCCGCAGGGCCGCGAGGGGCAGTTCCTCGTCACCTCGCGCCCGCAGGGCAAGGTCTACGCCGACTACTGGGAGTTCCCCGGCGGCAAGCTCGAGGCGGGTGAGACCGTCGAGCAGGCGCTGCGGCGCGAGCTGGTCGAGGAGATCGGCGTGACCATCGGGGCGGTCCTGCCGTGGCGCGAGCTGGTGATGGACTACCCGCACGCCCGGGTGCGGCTGCATTTCTGCAAGGTCTTCGACTGGAGCGGCGAGTTCGAGATGCGCGAGGCCCAGCAGATGGCCTGGCAGGACCTGCCGGTCGAGGTGACGCCCGTGCTGCCCGGCACGGTGCCGGTGCTCGAATGGCTGGCCGAGGAGCGTGGCCATTCGGGCCGGACCCACACGCCGGTGGCGGACGGCACCGGCACCTGAGGCGCTTCAGCCCTCGATGCCGTCGTCCGGCGGCTCGACCGCCTGGACCCGGTAGCTCTCGCTGGCCCAGGCGCCGAAGTCGCGGGTCTTGCAGCGCTCGCTGCAGAACGGCCGCCACGGGTTGGCGGGCTCGAAACGGGTCTTCGTGCCGCAGGCCGGGCAGGGCACGACCGGCGTCGGCCGGGACGGCGACGGGTCGTCGCTGGGGCGGGGTTCGTGGTTCATGCGCACAAGGTCATTTCAAGTCGGACATCCTCGGGCACCGGCTTGAGGCGCCGGTCCGCGTCGGCCCGCATCAGCCGCACCGACACCAGCAGCCGGTTGCCGCTGACCTCGGGCACCAGGCGCCGGGCCGGATCGACGGCGATGCGCACCAGCTGGAAGCTGCGGCTGTTGCCCAGGCTCTGCTGGAACTGGCCCCCGTGCACGACGATGTACTGCGGCACGCCCCCTTCACGCAGCAGCGCCAGGCAGACCGTCAGCGCGTCGGCCAGCGGGTCCAGCGTGGTGATCCAGCGCTGCAGGTCCTCGCGCCGCACCTCGGGCGCCTCGTGCTGCCAGGCGAAATAACCGGGCAGGTCGAAGGAACAGGTGCCCCCGGGAATGCTGATGCGGCTGCGCACGTTCATCAGCCACTCGTTGCCGGCCAGGGACTGGCCGGCCTTGCCGGGCAGCCGCAGCAGCTGCTGGTGGGCGTGGTCGATCTGGCCGATTGCGCGCTCGAGCACCTGTTCGGCGATCGACGGGTTGCCGCGGTAGGTGCTCAGCTGCTGGCGCTGGCGGTCGAGCTCGAGCAGCAGGTCGCTCTTGAGGTCCGCCCGCGACGCCACGTCGAGGATCTCGAACAGCGTCACCAGCGCATGGTGGTGGTCCAGCGCGGCCTCGCGGGGCAGCAGCGCGGCCAGGCGCGCCAGCAGGTGTTCGAGCCGAAGCATCGTGCGGATGCCTTCGTTGAACGGATATTCGTAGAAGATCAAGGCTGGGGCTCCATGGCGGCCGGAGGCTGTGAATCACAGCGGCCGGATTGTTTCACAGCCCCGTGCCGCGCGCGATGCCTGGATGGCGGCGGGGTCGCCGGCGAGCCGGCTTTTTCAGCCGACCGTGCCGTCCGTCGCACCGGCGGCCTGCCAGCGCCGCCAGAGGGCGTGCACCTCGTCGCGCAGCGTGTCCAGCGTCCGGGCGTCGTTGAAGATCACGTCGTGAGCCACCGCCAGGCGCTGCTCGCGGCGGGCCTGCTGGTCGATGACGCGGCGCACGGCAGCCTCGTCCCAGCCGTTGCGCTGCATCACCCGCCGCACCTGGGTCTCGACCGGGCAGTCGACCACCAGCACGCGGTCGACCCGATCGAGCCAGCGACCGGACTCGACCAGCAGCGGCACGTCGAACACCAGCAGCGCCCCGGCCGGCGCCGCCCGGGCGGCCGCTTCGGTCTGCGCACCGATCATCGGGTGCAGGATGGCCTCGAGCCGCTGCCGTGCCGCGGGGTCGGCAAAGACCTGCTCGCGCATGCGGGCGCGATCCATCGCGCCGCGGGCGTCGATCATGCCGTCGCCGAACTGCCGGCGGATCGCCTCGATCGCCGCGCCCCCCGGGGCGGTCAGCCCGTGGGCGATCGCGTCGGTGTCGATGACGTGGGCGCCCAGGTCGCGCAGCAGGCCGGCGACCGTGCTCTTGCCGCTGCCGATGCCCCCGGTCAGGCCGATGCGCATCTCAGGCCCAGCCCATCCAGCGCAGCACCTGCTGCTCGCCCGCCAGCAGCACCATCGCGCCGCCGCCGGCGAGGAAGGGGCCGAAGGGCACGTAGCGCCCCTCGCGCAGCGAGCCCTGCAGCTTCATGCCGATGCCCACCACCGCGCCGCACAGCGAGGCCGCCAGCACGACCGGCAGCAGCATGCCCGCCCCCAGCCACGCCCCGAGCGCGGCCAGCAGCTTGAAGTCGCCTTCGCCCATGCCGTCCTTGCCGGTGGCGAGCTTGAAGGTGGCGGTGATCAGGTAGAGGCTGAGGTAGCCCGCCACCGCGCCCCACAGGGCGTCGGCCAGCGGCTGGGTCCAGCCCAGCGCCGCGGCGATCAGCCCGGCCCACAGCAGCGGCTGGGTCAGGCTGTCGGGCAGCAGCGTGGTGTCCCAGTCGATCAGCGCCAGCGTCAGCAGCATCGCGGCGAAGCCGCACCAGGCCAGCGCGGCCGGCTGGGCACCGAAGTGCTGGCCGATCCAGGCGAACAGCGCCGCGCAGCCCAGCTCCACCAGCGGGTAGCGCAGCGCGATGCCGGCGTGGCAGGCCGAGCAGCGTCCGCGCAGCAGCAGCCAGCTGAGCACGGGCAGGTTCTCGAACCAGCGGATCCGGTGGCCGCAGTGCGGGCAGCGCGAGCGCGGCGAGGCCAGGCTCAGCGCCGCGGTCTCCGGCGTCTCGGCCGGGGCTTCGGTGCCGAGGATCGCGGCGCTGTCCTGGCGCCACTGCCGCTCCAGCATGATGGGCAGGCGGTGCACCACCACGTTGATGAAACTGCCGATGCACAGGCCCAGCAGGCCGAGCGTCCACGGGGAGAACCAGAGCGCGGACAGCTCCGTCGTCGATGCCATGCCCACGTTCAGACCACCTGACCCAGCTTGAAGATCGGCAGGTACATCGCCACGACGATGCCGCCGATGATCGTGCCCAGCAGCACGATGATGAACGGCTCCATCAGCGTGGACAGCCCCTTGACCGCGTCGTCGACCTCGGTCTCGTAGAAGTCGGCCACCTTGCCCAGCATCTGGTCGAGCGAGCCCGACTCCTCGCCGATCGAGCTCATCTGCAGCACCATGTTCGGGAACACGCCGGTGGTCTGCATCGAGCTGGTCAGCGCCGAGCCGGTCGCCACGTCCCGCTGGATCTGCTCGGTGGCCTTGGCGAAGACGGCGTTGCCGGCCGCCCCGCCCACCGAATCCAGCGCCTCGACCAGCGGCACGCCGGCGGCGAACATGGTCGACAGCGTGCGGCTCCAGCGCGCCACCGCCGCCTTGTGCACCAGCGGGCCGAACACCGGCACCCTCAGCAGCAGCTTGTCCATCGTCATCTGCAGCGACGGCGAGCGCCGCCAGCTCTGGATGAAGGTGTAGATGCCCAGCCCCAGGCCGCCGAAGATGGCCCACCAGTACTGCACGAACAGGCCCGACAGCGCGATCACCAGCAGCGTGGGGGCGGGCAGGTCGGCGCCGAAGGACTTGAAGATGTCCTGGAACGAGGGCACGACGAAGATCATGATGATCGCGATCACCACGAAGGCCACCGCCAGCACCGCCACCGGATAGACCAGCGCCGCGCGGATCTTGCCCTGCAGCTCGATGCTCTTTTCCTGGTAGGTGGCCAGGCGGTCGAGCAGCGTCTCCAGGATGCCGGCGGCTTCGCCGGCCTCGACCAGGTTGCAGTACAGCGCGTCGAACTGCAGCGGATGCTTGCGGAACGAGGCCGACAGGCTGGTGCCGGTCTCGACGTCGTTGCGGATGTCGGTGAGCATGCGGGTCAGCCGCGGGTTCGAGCTGCCGCGCGCGACGATGTCGAAGGACTGCAGCAGCGGCACGCCCGCGCGCAGCATCGTCGAGAGCTGGCGGGTGAAGACGGCGATGTCCTTGCCCCGGATGCTGCGCCCGCCCGAGCTGCGGCGCTTGCGCACCTTGGTGACCAGCACGCCCTGGCGGCGCAGGCTGGCGTTGACCATGGCCTCGCCGCCGGCGCGCAGCTCGCCCCGCACGATGCGGCCGTTGCGGTCCTTGCCTTCCCATTCGAAGACATAGTCCTTGATCTTCTTCGCCGCTGCCGCGCCTGCTGTGGCCATTGCGCCTCCTGTAGCCGTGTCCGTCCGCGGATCGCGGCGTTCACTGGTTGGTCACTGAAATCACTTCCTCGAGCGTGGTCACGCCCAGCCGCACCTTGATCAGCCCCGACTGGCGCAGGTCGCGCACGCCTTCGCGCGCGGCCTGCTCGGCGATGTCCATCGCCGTGCCCTGCGAGAGGATGCAGCGCTGCAGCGCCTCGGTGATCGGCATGACCTGGTAGAGGCCGAGCCGCCCGCGGTAGCCGTTGCTGCAGGCCGAGCAGCCCACGGCACGGTAGGGCTTCCAGGAGCCGTCCACGTCCTCGGGCCGGAAACCGGCGCGCAGCAGCGCCTCGCGAGGGTAGTCGGCGGGCGCCTTGCAGTTCTCGCACAGGCGCCGCGCCAGCCGCTGGGCCGTGATCAGGATCACGCTGGCGGCGATGTTGAACGGCGGCACGCCCATGTTCAGCAGCCGGGTCAGCGTCGTCGGCGCGTCGTTGGTGTGCAGCGTCGACAGCACCAGGTGGCCGGTCTGGGCGGCCTTGATGGCGATGTCGGCCGTCTCCAGGTCGCGGATCTCGCCGACCATGATCACGTCCGGATCCTGCCGCAGGAAGGCCTTCAGCGCGGTGGCGAAGTTCATCCCCGCCTTGTCGTTGACGTTGACCTGGTTGATGCCCGGCAGGTTGATTTCGGCCGGATCCTCGACCGTCGAGATGTTGATGCCCGGCTGGTTGAGGATGTTCAGGCAGGTGTAGAGCGACACCGTCTTGCCCGAACCGGTCGGGCCGGTCACCAGGATCATGCCGTAGGGGCGCCGGATCGCCTGCATCAGGCGATCCTTCTCCTCGCGCTCGTAGCCCAGCGCGTCGACGCCCAGCTTGGCCGAGGACGAGTCCAGGATCCGGATCACGATCTTCTCGCCGAACAGCGTGGGCAGGGTGCTGACGCGGAAGTCGATCGACTTGCTGCCGAACTTCAGCTTCATACGGCCGTCCTGCGGCACCCGCTTCTCGGCGATGTCCAGCCGGCTGATGACCTTGATGCGCGACGCCAGCTTGTCCTTGATCACCACCGGCGGCTGCGTGATCTCGCGCAGCTCGCCGTCGATGCGGAAACGCACCCGGTAGGTCTGCTCGTAGGGCTCGAAGTGCAAATCCGACGCACGCATGTTGATCGCGTCGATCAGCATCTTCTGCAGGAAGCGCACCACAGGCGCGTCCTCGACGTCGGAGGTCACCTCCTCGTCGGGCCGGGCGCCGGTGTCGGGCTCCTCGACGTCGAAGTCGAAGTCGCCCGAGACGATCGACTCCAGCGCCTCGGCGGCCGAGGTCGACTTGGCGTCGACGATCTTCTGCAGCTTGTCGTACTCGACGATCACCCACTCGGGCGTGAGCTGCGTGGCGAACTTGATGCGGTCGACCGCCTCCTGGTCGGTCGGGTCGGCCCCGCCGATGAACAGCCGGTTGCCGCGCCGCCCCAGCACCAGCACCTGGTACTGCGACAGCGTGCGCGCGTCGACCAGGTTCTGCGGCAGCTTCTGGGTGTCGACGGCGTCGAGGTCCAGCAGTGGCACCGACAGCGCCTGCGACAGCGTGTGCGCCAGCGCACTGGGGGTCAGCGCATTCGTGCCGATCAGCGCCGCGACGAAGCTGCGGCGCTGGTCCCGGGAGGTGCGCACCAGCTCCTCGGCCACCCGCGTGCTGAGCTGGCCGGAGTGGACAAGGATGCGAGCCACCCCCGAGAGGGTGTTCTGCGGGACATCTGCAACGGAGTCGGCGGCCACGTCTTCTCGGGATGGAGGGTTCAATGGAAAGGGATCCGGCCGGCCACCGCGGCGGCCACCGGGCGCCAATGGCGCAGGGGGCTCTATTGTGTGACGTTCTGCCGCCTCCGGTGCCCGCTGATTGGGCAGGAAACCGCGCCGTATTGGCCCGATGTCGGGCACCCCGCCGCATGGCAGGCCGTGGCCGCACAAGGTGATTCGTGCACCGGGGCCGCCCCGTGCCCCGGCATCGCCTCTGGCGGCTGGTTTCATTTTCTTACCAAGCCGGAGCCCGCCGACCCGTCACGACCGGGGCATGCCTGCCCTTGAATCCTCGCGCAGGCCCCCCATCTCTGGCCCATCCGGGGGATGGGCGGTGCTCCGCTCCCCCTGTTTCCCTTGAACTTCCTCTTGCGTGCGCACATGGAAAAACAGACCCTGTCCTTCCAGGCCGAAGTGAAGCAGCTGCTTCATCTCGTGACCCATTCGCTGTATTCGAACAAGGAAATCTTCCTGCGCGAGCTGGTCTCCAACGCGTCGGACGCCTGCGACAAGCTGCGTTTCGAGGCGCTCAACGACAACACGCTGTTCGAGGACCAGCCCGATCTGGCCATCCGCGTCAGCTACGACAAGGCCGCCCGCCGCATCGTCATCAGCGACAACGGCATCGGCCTGTCGGCCCAGGAAGCCATCGACCACCTCGGCACGATCGCCAAGAGCGGCACCAAGGAGTTCATGAGCAAGCTCGAGGGCGAGAAGGCCAAGGACGCGAACCTGATCGGCCAGTTCGGCGTCGGCTTCTACTCGGGCTACATCGTCGCCGACCGCATCACGGTCGAGTCGCGCCGCGCGGGCGCCGCGATCACCGAAGGCGTGCGCTGGAGCAGCGAGGGCACCGGCGACTTCGAGGTCGAGACCATCCGCCGCGAGAGCCGCGGCACCGACGTCATCCTGCACCTGCGCGAGGGCGAGGACGAGTTCCTCAGCACCTGGAAGCTCAAGTCCGTCATCAGCAAGTACAGCGACCACATCTCGCTGCCGGTGCTGATGCGCAAGGAGTCGTGGGACGCCGAGAAGAGCGAGAACGTCATCTCCGACGAGTGGGAGTCGGTCAACAAGGCCGCCGCCCTGTGGGCGCGCAGCAAGAGCGAGGTCACCGACGCCGAGTACAAGGCGTTCTACGAGCAGCTGACCTACGACACCACGCCGCCGCTGGCCTACACCCACAACCGCGTCGAGGGCCGCACCGAATACACCCAGCTGCTCTACCTGCCGGCCAAGGCGCCGATGGACCTGTGGAACCGCGACAAGCGCGGCGGCGTCAAGCTCTATGTGAAGCGCGTCTTCATCATGGACGACGCCGAGGCGCTGATGCCCACCTACCTGCGCTTCGTCAAGGGCGTGATCGACTCGGCCGACCTGCCGCTGAACGTCAGCCGCGAGCTGCTGCAGGAAAGCCGCGACGTGAAGGCCATCCGCGAAGGCTCGACCAAGCGCGTGCTGAGCATGCTCGAATCACTGGCCGACAGCGAGAGCGCCGACGACAAGGCCAAGTACGCCGATTTCTGGAAGGAATTCGGCACGGTGCTCAAGGAAGGTGTCGGCGAGGACCACACCAACCAGGAGCGCCTGGCCAAGCTGCTGCGCTTCGCCTCCACGCACGCCGACGAGGGGGTCTCCTTCGCCGACTACGTCTCGCGCATGAAGGAAGGCCAGGAGGCGATCTACTACATCACCGCCGACACGCTGGCGGCCGCGAAGAACAGCCCGCAGCTCGAGATCTTCAAGAAGAAGGGCATCGAGGTCCTGCTGTTCACCGACCGGGTCGACGAGTGGATGCTGGGCCACCTCTACGAGTTCGAGGGCAAGAGCCTGCAGAGCGTCGCCAAGGGGGCGGTCGACCTGGGCAAGCTCCAGGACGAGGAGGAGAAGAAGCAGGCCGAGGCGGCGGCCGAAGGCTTCAAGCCGACGCTCGAGCGCCTGAAGGCCGCGCTGACCGGACGGGCCAAGGACGTGCGCGTCACCACCCGCCTGGTCGACTCGCCGGCCTGTCTGGTGACCGAGGAGGGTGACATGAGCGGCCACCTGGCCCGCCTGCTCAAGCAGGCCGGCCAGAGCGCGCCGACCAGCCTGCCGGTGCTCGAGGTCAACGCCGACCACGCGCTGGTGGGCCAGCTCGCCGCACTGCCGGAAGGCTCGCCCCGCTTCGACGACCTGGCGCAGGTGCTGTTCGGCAACGCGCTGCTGGCCGAAGGTGGCCAGCTCGACGACCCCGCGGACCATGTCCGCCGCATCCAGGCCCTGATCCTGGGCTGAGCCCCGCCTGAACCGCCCTCGAACGCCGGACTCGCTCCGGCGTTTTTCATCGGGCCACGGCCTTCAGGCCTCAGGCGACCAGCGGCTCGTCCTGCATCGCCTCGATCTGCTCGTGCAGCTGCATCGTCTGCTGCGCCCAGTACGACGGGCTCTCGAACGACGGGAAGGCGATCGGGAAGGCCGGGTCGGCCCAGCGCCGGGCGATCCACGCGCTGTGGCCGATCAGGCGCAGCGTGCGCAGCGGCTCGATCAGCGCCAGCTCGCGGCGGTCGAACTCGCGCAGCGTCTCGTAGCCGTCGAGCAGCGCACCGAGCTGGGCCTGCATCTCGTGGCGCTCCCCTCCCAGCAGCATCCACAGGTCCTGCACCGCCGGTCCGTTGACCGCGTCGTCGAGGTCGACGAAGTGCGGCCCGCTGCCGGTCCACAGCAGGTTGCCGGCGTGGCAGTCGCCGTGCAGGCGCATGAGCTCGAGCGGGCCGTGGCGCTCGAAGCGGGTGTCGACCGCGTCGAGCGCCCGCAGGCAGGCGCTGTGCCAGCCGCCCAGTGCGTCGGGAGGCAGCACGTCGCCGTCGATCAGCCAGGCCACCGCGGCCCGGGCCGCGCGGCTGCCGTCGAGCGTCAGCCGGTGCTCGAAGGGTCGCTGCCGGCCCACCAGGTGCAGCCGGGCGAGGAAGCGGCCGATCCACTCCAGCGTCTCGGGCTGGTCCAGCTCGGGCGCCCGGCCGCCGCAGCGCGGGCTCACGCCGAAGCGCCAGCCGCCGACCCGCGCCAGCGTGGGCGGCTGGCCCGTCAGCGTGGCCACGGGCTGCCCGGCGGGCAGGTCGACCGGCGGCTGCAGCACCAGCGGCGGCACGGCCGGCACCTCGGCGGCGGCCAGCTCGAGCGCGAAGTGGTGCTCCTCCAGGATCTGCGCATCGCTCCAGCGGCCGTCGCGGTAGAACTTGGCGACGACGATCGGCGGCTGGGCCGCCCCGGGGTCGAGCGACTCCTCCAGGTGGACCTGGAAGACCCGGTTCTCGTAGGAGTTGAGCTGCAGGATGCGGCCGTCGCCACGCAGTCCGGCGGCGTCGAGTGCGTCGAGCACCGCGTGGGGCGTCAGGCCGGCATAGGGCTGTTCGGGGTCATGATCGGTCATGGCCGATGGTAGATCAGCGCCGGATCCCGGCGCTGGCGGCCCGGGTTCAGTGGCGGCCGATGATGTTGCCGGCGGCGTCGCCCGAGGCACCGAAGGGCTCGCTCGGCCGGCCGGCCCACAGGCCGTACGGATCCGGACGGGCCTGGGCGCTGTCTTCCTCCTTCGGGCGGCTCACCACCTTCAGATCGGGGCGCTCGCCGCTGGCGGGCGGCTCGCGGAACGGGTCGCGCAGCGTCTCGGGCGAGAAGAAGGAGTCCTGCGCGAAGCCGGAGTCGTACCACTGGCTCTCCGCCGCATAACGGCTGCGCGCGGCCTGCGCCACGGTCGAGTGCGGGGCCTTCAGGTCACGCAGCATGTCGGGCACGACCGGGCGCAGGTTGTCGCCGACCGAGGGCACCAGCATCTGCAGCTCGGCCGCGCTGGGCAGCTGGTCGGAGCGGCAGGTCACGTAGCGGATGCGGCAGGCCTCCAGCACCGACTGCTTGATGGTCGCCACCCGCGGGGTGCTCGGCCGGCTCGGACGCTCGATGTCGATGGCCGCCAGGATGCGGCCGTTGTCCGAGCAGACCACGAAGCTGACGTGGATCGGGCCCAGCAGGTTGAACCAGTAGCGCAGCGTCTCGCGGTCGCTGGGCTGGCAGATGCGCACCAGCGGCAGCTTGGCCAGCACGGTGTGGTGCGGCAGCGCGGCGCGCAGCTGGCGGTAGAGGGCGCGCTCTTCCGGCGTGAAGATGGGGCGCTGGACCAGCGGCCATTCTTCGGGCAGCGCTTCGCTGCCGCGCGGGCGCGGCGGCTTCTTCAGCAGCAGCGTGGCAAAGCCCGCCAGCACGGCGGCGGCCAGAGCAAGCGTGATCCAGACGTGTGTGGTCATGAGGCGGTGAAGGAGGCGACAGGTGGCTGACGACCCGTGACGGGTCGGACAGGTCCGATGTTACGGAATACTGTAACCACTTGTGAATCCCCCGCGCCGGTGGCGTCCGTGGGCGCGCCGGCTCCCCGCAGCACGAAAATCCGCAGGCTCAGGCGCTCAGGCGCTCAGCCGGTCGACCAGGCGGCAGATCTGGCGCGTCTGCAGCTTGTAGGCGTAGTTCAGCTGGGCCAGGTGGCGGGCCAGCAGCGCCTCGGCGCGGGTGCGCAGCGTGACCGGTGGCAGCTGCAGCCAGGCTTCGGACTCGCTGCCTTCCCGCTGCACCGACGCGCCGGCCTGGCGGGCGATGCGCAGCATCACGGTGTTCTCGCTCAGCGCGTGGATGAACAGGCGGTCGACGCCGCGGTTGCGGCCATGGCGGGTGGCGTGGGCGAACAGGCGGTTGCCCAGGCCGCGTCCCCGCGCCGTGGCGCGCACCGAGACCGCGAACTCGGCCATGCGCAGCACCCGGCCGGCGGTCGTGTCCTGCAGGTAGGCCAGGTGGGCGATCGCGATCAGCTCCAGCCGGCGGTTGAAGATGCCGAACACCTCGTCACCCTCGAAGTCCAGCGACTGGGCGTACTGCCGGATGCGTTCGTCGCTGGCCGGGTAGCCGAAGCGCAGGTAACGGTCGTGCGAGCCGAGGCTGAGCAGGTGGCGCTCGACCCGGCTGCGGTGCTGCGCACCGAGCTGGATGATCGGGGCCCAGCGCCACAGGCGCACCGGCAGCTGCGCGCCTTGCCGCACCAGTTCACGCACGCGGGCGGTGCCACGCTCGCGCAGCGTGCCCCATGAAAAGCAAGTCTCGGCAGGATCGGCCATGGCGCAATTTTAGGTGTTAACCCTGATCGGTACGCGTCGCCCCTCCAGACCCGGGCGCATGGCCGGGATTTTGTCCCGCTCTGCCGCGCTTCCCGTGGCGGGACCCGCCGCAGGGGAGCACCGCCCCTGTGGGGCTTCCCGCCACAGCCGCCGCGGTGCCCCGTGAAGCTTTTGCCAGAATGATCAGATTTGAGGGCCGATCCCGTACCAGATGTGAAGAACTTGACGATCATCCGGGACGGCCGTGCCCCGGCGGGTGCAGGTTCCGTCGTCCCCATGATCCCCTCAGAGAGCAGAGCGCCATCTTGAAGTCCCTGATCGGCATCCTGATCGCTCTGCTGGCCTGGCTGGTGTCACCGGGGGTGGCCGCCCAGGACCTGATCCTCGAACGGGCCATGCTCGAGGACGTGGCCGGCACGCTGACGATCGAGCAGGTGAGCCAGCTCGAGTTCCAGCCGGTGGCCCGCTCGCTCAGCCGCGGCTACACCGACTCGGTCCACTGGCTGCGCCTGACGGTGCGGGCTCCGCAGCAGGGCCGCGAGGTGGTGCTGCGCATCTATCCGCCCAACCTCGACGAGGTCCGCCTGTTCGAGGCCGGCCCCTGGGGATGGCAGACCCGCGTCACCGGCGATCGCCATCCTTATGTCGATCGGGACCAGCCCGCCATCGCCCTGGGGTTCGTGGTCCACGTGAGCGAGCCGCAGGTGACCTACTACCTGCGGCTGAAGACCACCAGCATCTCCTGGCTCAACGTCGAAGCCCTGATGCCGCAGGCGGCCCAGCGACTGGAGCGCCAGGTCGACCTGATCGAGGACGTGTTCATCGCCCTGATGCTCTGGACGCTGGTGTGGGCCTTCCACCACTGGCTGCTGCATCGCGAGCGGCTGGTCGGGCTGCTGGCGCTCAGCCAGGCGCTGTTCATCCTCTATGACATGGCGCTGATGGGCTATCTGGCGCCGTTCATGCCGACCGGCCATCCCGAGTGGGCCGACATGGCGACCAATGTGCTCGTCTGCGCCTGGCAGCTCCCCTGCCTGCTCTTCACCCGTGCGCTGTTCCAGCGTTATGCGCCGCCGCCCGCGCTGATGCGCGGCTTCGACCTGCTGATGCTCGTCTTCCCGGTGCTGATGCTGCTGATGGCGCTGGGCTTCACGCGGATCGCCCTGCAGGCGAACTACCTGCTGTTCATCGCCGCGCGGGCGTATTTCCTGCTCGTGTCGCTGACCCTGCGGGAGGAGGGCATGCCGAGCCGGCGCTTCCTGCGCACCCTGCATGTCGTGCTGGCCCTGGTGGTCGCGGTGCTGATCGCCTCGCACATCGGCTGGCTCGACGACGCCAGTGACGGGCTGCGCTACGTGCTGGTCCTGGTGGTCTACGCCACCGTCAACAGCCTCATGCTGATCGTCCTGGTGCATGCCCGGCTGAAGGCGCTGCACCACGAGGCCCGGCAGTCGTCGGTGGACCTGGCCCTGTCGCAGCAGGCCCTGGCGCTGGAGCGCGCCCACAAGGAAGAGGCCCGCTACCTGGCCTACACCGATCACCTGACCGGCCTGGCCAACCGGCGCCACTTCGTCGAGCAGGCGGGCCTGGCCATCCAGCGCGCGCTGCACGAGCGCCGGCCGCTGGCCCTGCTGATGATCGACCTGGACCACTTCAAGGCGCTCAACGACACCCTGGGCCATGCGGCCGGCGATGTCGTGCTGCAGGGCGTGGCCCGGCGCCTGCGGGACACGCTGCACCGGCAGGACCTGGTCGGGCGCATCGGCGGCGAGGAGTTCGCCGTCGTGCTGATGGACACCGACGCGGAGCAGGCCGCGGTTCGTTCCCAGGCGCTGCGCCGTGCCGTCGCGGACACGCCATTCGACTTCCAGGAGGCCGCCCACGGCATCCACGCCACGATCTCGCTCGGGCTGACCCTGCTGAAGGGCCGGCCGGTCGATCTGGGCTGCCTGCTCAAGGAGGCCGACCACGCCTTGTACATCGCCAAGGCCAGCGGGCGCGACGCCCTGAAGGTGCATGACGACGAACTGGGCCAGCGCGCGCAGCTGCGCGCGCAGATCACCCACGAGCTGGCCTCGGCCCTGGAGAGGGGCGAGCTCAGCCTGCACTACCAGCCCGTCTTCGGCGCCGATGGCCGCCAGCCGGTCTGTGCCGAGGCCCTGCTGCGCTGGCAGCATCCCCGCCTGGGGCTGGTGCCGCCGCAGGCCTTCGTCGACGTGGCCGAGGACACCGGGCTGATCGTGCCCATCGGGGCCTGGGTGCTGCAGCAGGCCTGCCGGGACGCGATGACCTGGTCGGCGCCGCTCCAGGTCGCCGTCAACCTGTCGGTGCGCCAGCTGCACAGCCGCGGCATCGTCGACGACGTGCGCCAGGCCCTGGCGCTGAGCGGGCTGCCGGCCCACCGCCTGGAGCTGGAGGTGACCGAATCGGCGCTGGCCCAGGAGGCCGCCGCGGCCGATGCGCTCGATGCGCTGCGTGAGCTCGGGGTCGGGCTGGCGCTGGACGACTTCGGCACCGGGTTCTCGTCGCTGGCCTATCTGCAGCGTTTCCGCTTCGACCGCCTCAAGATCGACCGCGCCTTCGTGCTGCCGCTGCAGCAGCTCGAGAACAGCGCCCCGGTGGCGCTGGTGCGTGCCGTCATCGAGCTGGCCCGGGCACTGGACCTGGCCTGCACCGCCGAGGGCATCGAGAACGCCGGCCAGCTCAAAGTGCTGTGCGAGCTGGGCTGCAGCGCGCTGCAGGGCTTCCACCTGGCCCGGCCGATGGCGGATGCGGCGCTGCGCGACTTCCTGGCCGGCCGGCACGATCCGGTCGGCACGCCGACCTGAGGCGAGTGGCCGCAGTCATCCCGCACTCCACCTCCGTGGTGCTGACCGCGCAGCTCTTCGGCGCCAGCACGCTGGGCGCAGCACACCCCCTGGCGCTCAGCCTGGCCTGGCCCTGCTGACGGGCCACCTCTGCGGCGCCCAGTCTCACGTGGTCGGCCTCGTCTGGAACCGCCGCTTCGTCGCCACCACCTTCCTGATGTCGGTGGCGGTGGTGCTGGGGGCGTATCTGCTGGGGTTCTAGGGGGAGGGGCGGGAGCCCTGCGCGAAGGGCGCCGGTGCTCCTCGGCCATTGCCGCGGCGAGGATGGGTGTGGGAATCGCCCCATTGCGGTCCTTCGCCGCATTTGCATGAGCGACGGCAAAGCAGCATTCGCCGTCAGTCAAGCTGATCGTCCAAAGCGGCCGCTTCCGGCCATTACCTGATGCTGGTCCCGATCCCAGACAGCCGACAGTCGATCCGCAGTTTCAGCGACGATTCGACGGGTTGCGGCCGGCACACACGACTAAAAGCTTGCCTGCATTGCCCGACGGGGCGAGTTGATTCACATCGACGGAATTCCGATCGAGTGCGTCGAGGTCCACGAAAACTGCATCGCACCATTGCGGAATGTGGCTATCCCCGTAGGCGACGTTGAGCCTGTCGGTGGACACAAGGTCCACGACGCGGACTTGCGCACCCTGGGCCGCCAGCTGTTCATCGAGCGACTGGTCGTTCAGAAAGGTATTGCGGATCGAGGCGATGCCAGCGAGGGGGTCACGCAAAAAAGCGGCGAGCACATCGTTGCGGAGTCGGAGGGTCGATTGGATGTTCAGTCCTATCGAGGTGAAGTGGATGCCCAGAGCAGCGGGCAACCGATTTCCACTCCGGCATCGAAAGTGACTGTAGAAACCGCACGCCAACAGCCATCGAACGGGACCATGACAGCTTCATCAGGTTCGCCGCGGGACGAACCTTGCTCGCGACAGAAGGGGCTCAGTGCGTACCGCGGATGTGGCGGAGCGGAGGCGCCGTGGCGGATTGGGCGGCCGCGGTGTTGAGTTCGCTCAGGATGCCGCACTGCTCCATCGCGTGCGGCGTACCGCACCTCGCGCGCAGCGCCTTCAGATCCTTGTGCAGCGTCCGCAGCTCACGGATGCGATGGGTGACGTGCTCGATGTGCTCGTCGAGCAGTGCGTTGACCTCGCCGCAATCCTGCAAGGGCGCATCGCGCAGCCGCAGCAGCGTCCGGATCTCGTCCAGCGTCATGTCAAGGTTGCGGCAGTGGCGGATGAACGCCAGCCTCTCGGCATGGCCGGCCGTGTACACGCGGTAGTTGTTGTCGGCGCGCTGCGCCGCCGGGATCAGGCCTTCGCGCTCGTAGAACCGGATGGTCTCGACCGAGGTGCCGGTCGATTCGGCCAAGTCGCCGATGCGCATGAACGTTTCCTTGGCGTGTCTGGGGACTTGACTCTACACCGACTTCAGGGTTTTCAATGGCGGCCATGAGTCAAGGAAAACACCCGTGAGCACCCCCCACACCCACGCCCCTTCCGCTGCTGCCGGCGCGCCCACCGACACCTGCGGCGCCTGCGATGGGCCGGCCTGTGCCACGCCGGTGTCGCCGGGCGCCGCCGCGCCTGCCGGCTGGGCCCGGTACCGCGTGCCGACGATGGACTGCGCCAGCGAGGAGTCGGAGATCCGGCACGCGGTCGCGCACATCGCCGACATCCGCGCGATGACGTTTCAACTCGGGCAGCGCACGATGGCCATCGATGCCCCGATGGCTTCTGTCGAGCAGGCCATCGCCGCGATCCGCAAGGCTGGCTTCGACCCGCAGCCGGTGCCGGAGAAGGGCGCCGTCTCGACGAGCGACACGGAAGCCGGATCGGAGGATCACGACCATGACGCCGTGTCGGAAGGAGCGTGGCGGCTCGGTGGCGCCCTGCTGCTGGCCCTGGGCGCAGAGGTGCTCGGCTTCTTCGCCCCGGACACGCAGGTCTGGAAGGCTGCGGGGCTTGCACTGTCGGCCGCAGCGATCTGGCTGGCGGGCTTCGACGTCTACCAGAAGGGTCTGACGGCGTTGTGCTGCGGGCGGTTGAACATCAATGCCCTGATGACCGTGGCCGTCACGGGCGCGTTCGTCATCGGTCAATGGCCCGAGGCGGCCATGGTGATGGCGCTGTACGCCATCGCCGAAGCGATCGAGGCACGTGCGGTCGATCGCGCCCGAAACGCGATCAAGGGCCTGCTCGCCATGGCGCCGGAGGTGGCCTCGATGCGCCAGGCCGACGGCAGCTGGGTGACGATGCCGGTGGCGTCGGTAGCACTCGGCGCCATTGTCCGTGTGCGCCCCGGCGAACGCGTGCCGATGGACGGCGTGGTCTCCGCCGGGAACTCCAGCATCAACCAGGCGCCGGTGACCGGCGAGAGCATCCCGGTCGACAAGGCGCTCGGCGACCCGGTGTTCGCGGGGACGATCAACGAGACCGGCACATTCGAGTTCGAGGTGAGTGCGCTGGCCTCGAACTCGACGCTCGCGCGCATCATCCACGCGGTGGAGGAAGCGCAGGGCACGCGCGCGCCCACGCAGGGCTTCGTCGATCGCTTCGCTGCCCTCTACACACCGGCGGTCTTCGTCATCGCGCTAGCTGTGGCGCTGCTCGGACCCTGGCTGCTCGAATGGACCTGGATGCAAGCGGTCTACAAGGCACTGGTGCTGCTGGTCATTGCCTGCCCCTGCGCTCTGGTGATCTCGACCCCGGTGACGATCGTCAGCGGTTTGGCCGCCGCCGCTCGGCGCGGCATTCTCATCAAGGGCGGGATCTATCTGGAGGAGGCGCGCAAGCTCAAGGCCATCGCGCTGGACAAGACCGGCACGATCACCGAGGGCAAGCCCAAGCTGGTAGCCTGGGAGGCATTCGGTCCGGGGACCGATGCCGCCGCCGCCGAACACATTGCTGCGGTGCTGGCAGGGCACTCCGACCATCCGGTCTCGCGTGCCATCGCTGCGGGCCTGGGGTCCAACAGCGTCGAAGCGAAGGACTTCAAGGCTATCGCCGGTCGAGGTGTCCAGGCCGAGATCGGCGGTACCGTCTACGTGCTGGGCAACCATCGGCTGATCGAGGAGCGGGGCCAATGCTCCCCGGCGCTCGAGGCCACGCTGCGTACGCACGAGGAAGCGGGCCGCACGGTCAGCCTGCTGGCCTCCGAAACAGGCCCCATCGCCTTGTTCGCTGTCGCCGACACGATCAAAGTCTCGTCCCGAGAGGCGGTCGCGTCGTTGAAGGCCCTTGGCATCACGCCGGTGATGTTGACCGGCGACAACCAGGCCACGGCCACGGCCATCGCGCACGAGGCGGGCATTGACGAAGCGCACGGGAATCTGCTGCCCGAGGACAAACTCGAAGCGATCAAGGCTTTGCAGGCAAAACATGGCCTGACCGCGATGACCGGCGACGGCATCAACGATGCGCCGGCGCTGGCACAGGCCGACATCGGCGTGGCGATGGGGGCCGCCGGCACCGACACCGCGATGGAAGCGGCGGACGTGGTGGTGATGAACGATGACCTGCGCCGCATTGCAGAAACGGTACGGCTGTCGCGGACCACGCACGCCGTGCTGTGGCAGAACATCACGCTGGCGCTGGGCATCAAGGCGGTGTTCCTGGTCATGGCTGTGTTCGGCAACGCCTCGATGTGGATGGCGGTGTTCGCCGACATGGGCGCCAGCTTGCTGGTCGTGCTGAACGGCCTGCGCTTGTTGAAGAAGGGGGAGCGCAAGTGACGACGACAGGATCAAGGCGGATCGAGGCCTTCGAGTCCGCGATGTCCGAGGCTGCCCGGCACCTCGCCACCGGTGACGCCAAGAGCGCTTTCGCCTGCCTTGAGCGGGCGCATGTGCTCGGGCAACTCGATTTCGTGCCGCACCTGCGCGTGCACTGGCGGATGCTGCGGGTCGGCTGGGCCGCAGGCGACCGACGCGAGGTGGCGGGCCAGTTGATGCGCATCGCACTGGTGCCGGTCGGCCATCTGGTCGGGCGACTGCCGGTTGGCAACACGGGCGGTGCGAACGTCAGCGCGTTCAAGCCGATGGCCATCCCGCCCGATCTCGAGCGGCTGATCGAGAATTGCGACCGATGACGCCCGTATCCGTCGGCCTTGTGGAACCAGGCGCGGTGACCGCCGCATCGCGCGGCCGCTGGTGGCTGCTGATGGGCGTCGCTGGCTTGCTCCTCGTTCTGGACCAGGGCGTCAAGTGGGTGGTCGCCGCGAATCTGCCCCTGGGCGATGTCCTCACCGTCACCGCCTGGTTCAATCTGGTCCATGTCCTCAATCCCGGCGCGTCGTTCTCATTCCTCGCCGACGCGGGCGGCTGGCAGCGCCACGCGTTGACCGCGTTCGGCGCGGCCGTCAGCGTTGCGCTCGCCGTGCTGCTGTGGCGCGGCGTTCGCAGCCGACTCGAAACGGCCGCCTACGTCGGCCTGATTGGCGGTGCGCTCGGCAACGTCGTCGACCGGCTGCGTATCGGTGCCGTGGTCGACTACCTCGACCTGCATTGGCGCGGCATGCACTGGCCCGCATTCAATCTGGCGGACATCGTCATCGTAGGCAGCGCGGTACTGCTCGTGCTGGCCTCGTTCGGAACTGAAACCGCCGCGCGCGGGACCGATCGAGGAGACGGGACGTGAATCCACAAGCCCAACGTGCGAGTCTTCTGTCGAGAATGAGAACGATGAACTTCCCAGGTCCGAAAAGCATCCTGGCCCGCTACGGCTTGGCGGCGCTGCTGGCTGTTGGCGCGGCGTCGGCCGTCCATGCGCAGGTGCGGGTCGACCGCGCCTGGGTACGTGCCACCGTGCCGAACCAGTCAGCCACCGGCACCTTCATGCGTCTGACCGCCCAGAAGGATGTGGTGCTGACGGGAGCGCACTCCCCAGCCGCGGGCATCGCAGAAGTGCACTTAATGTCGATGGACAACGGCATCATGCGGATGCGCGCGGCCGAGCGTGTGCCTTTGAAAGCCGGCCAGACGATCGAACTGAAGTCGGGTGGCCTGCACATCATGATGATGGACTTGAAAAAGCAGATCAAGACGGGGGACAGCGTGCCCTTGACCCTCTCGTTCGCGGCGGCCGACGGTACCCTGTCGAGGGTCGAGGCGAGCGCGACGGCGGGCTTCGCGCCTCCGACACGATGAGCACGGAACGCTCCGCAGCACCGCACGGCGATGACTCGTCGGCTACGTTCTGGACCCCGTTGTTCCTGGCTTGGCTACTGGCGTTGCTGGCCGCCGCCGGTGCCTTGTTTCTGGGCGAGGTGATGGGCAAGCCGCCCTGCGTGTTGTGTTGGTACCAGCGCATCGCGATGTTCCCGCTGGTGCTGGTGCTCGGCATGGGCCTGCTCTCTTCGGACGCGCGCAGCGTGCGCTACGCCATGCCGCTGGCCGGCGTGGGATGGGGTATCGCCGCCTACCATCTGCTGGTCTTCTGGGGGGTGGTGTCCGAAGGGCTCGTGCCTTGCGGCAAGGGATCGTCCTGCGCTGACGCCGATGTCCAAGTGGCGGGCATGGTACCGATTCCTTTGCTGTCGCTCGCGGCGTTCACGGGGATCCTGGTTGCGTTGTGGATGGCTAGAAGGAGAGCAAAGGCATGAGCAAGAAGTGGATCGTTTTGGGAACCGTCGTGGCGGTGGTTCTTGCCTTCGTGGCCGGCGTCGCGGTCTTCACGAACCGCTCGAATCAAGAGGTGAAGCAGGCGGCCCGGGCGAACAGTGATGCGCTGGTCAGACCTCACTCCCCGGTCTTCGGCAATCCGGCGGCGAAGACGACGATCGTCGAGTTTGTCGACCCGTCGTGCGAAACCTGCCGGGCCTTCCATCCGATCGTCAAGCGCATGGTCAGCGCGAGCTTCGGCCAGGTCAGGCTCGTGATGCGTTATGCGCCGCTGCATCAAGGATCCGACAAGGCAGTCAAGATCCTTGAGGCGGCACGTCTGCAGGGCAAGTACTGGGAGGTGCTGGAGCGGGCACTGGCCACTCAGTCGCAGTGGGCCGCGCATGATCGTCCCCAGCCCGAGATGATCTGGAATCTCATCAGTGACATGGGTCTCGACATGGCAAAGGCCAGGGCGGATGCCAATGGGCCGGCCATCGACCAGCTGCTGCGGCAGGACATCGCCGACATGCAGACCCTGAAGGTGGATCGGACCCCCGGGTTCTTCGTCAACGGCACGCCGCTGCGCGACTTCGGAGAGGCTCAGTTGAGGGCGCTCGTCGAGCAGGAACTCAAGAAGGCTGGCGCTCCGTGAACGGGCGCCGGCTCAAGGACTGATCGGCATCCGGATGCGAAGGCTCGGTGGCTGCCTTGGACCGCCAAGCGCTTAGGCCGCGCTACTTGGCCGGGGCGGGCGGTTGGATCATCCACATCTGATGCCACATCATCTGCTGCATCAGCAGGTGCTGATCCAGCATGCATTGGCGCTGCCGAAGTTGCTCCGGCGTCAAGCCTGAGTAGTAGTCGCGCATGTGGCCCCAGCCCATCATGGAGACGGGCCCATCATGCCCTTGCCTCCGCCGCCGCAGCAGCCAGCGCCGCCGTTTCCCCACATGCCGTGCATGACCGACATCGCCCCTGCATCGACGCCCAGTGCTCCTCCAGCAGGCGCTGACGTTCCTGCGGATCTTGTGTCTTGGCGATCTTGTCCATCTGCGCCTGCATCGCCTGCATGTGCTCGCGCGCCTGCGCGAGTTGCTTGTCGAACTCCGCCGGGTTCGGGGGCTGGGAGCTGAGACTGCGCAGCCTTGTCTCCCGGCTTGGCAAGGCGATGTAAAAAATCATAGTGCTCGCTGCGTCGACTTTCCAGTTGAGCCGGGTCAAGCGCGTCGCTGTGCGCATTCAAGCTGCGCGCGGTGGCTGCCAGCAAGCAGTCGCCAGCGCGCGAACGACTCCGGCACCATGTCGCCGGCCGGCGCTCCTACGCGTCCGACGGGCGTGTCGGGAGCATGAAGCGCACGGTGGGTTTTGTCGCCGCTGGTGTCCACGGTCGCGAACGTCCGTTCAGTGGATTAGTGAGTTTCTGGTGCGGGTCGCAAGCCGCCGGACACCACGTTGGTTGCCAGCGACCGCAACCAGTCTTGATCTGCCGTTCAGGCTGCTGGATTCAGGGCTGCTCCCAGCCGATGGCCGTCCGTCCGCCAGACCCTACCGGGTTATCCACGTTGTGGATGGTTTGGCCACATGATCCAGCTTCCCGGTGCTTCAAAGGGACCTGAAATGGCAACCCGCAAGCTCGCCCACAACAAAAAAGGCCCCAGGTGACCAGCGCCTGGGGCTCTTGCTTGACCGATCCTGGGTCGGGTTAGAACGGGATGTCGTCGTCCATGTCGTCGAAGCCGGTCGACGAGCGGGGGGCGGGGGCCGGGGCGGACGGGGCGGGGCGGGCCATCGGGGCGCGGGGGGCCGGGGCGGCTGCGCGCGGGGCGGGGGCGCGGCTGGTGTAGCCGGCGGGTTCGCCGCCGCCCATGTCGTCGCCGGCACCACCACCACCGCCGCCGCCTTCACGGCCGCCCAGCAGCTGCATCTGGTCGCCGACGATCTCGGTGGTGTAGACGTCCTTGCCGTCCTTGTCCTGCCACTTGCGGGTCTTCAGGCGGCCTTCGATGTAGACGGGGCGGCCCTTGCGCAGGTATTCGCCGGCGATCTCGGCCAGGCGGTCGTACAGCACGACGCGGTGCCATTCGGTCTCTTCCTGGCGCTCGCCGGAGTCCTTGCTTTTCCAGTTCCGGGTGGTGGCGACCGAGACGTTGCAGACGGCGGCTCCGCTGGGGGTGTAGCGGACTTCCGGGTCGCGCCCGAGGTTGCCGATGAGGATGACTTTGTTGACGGAGGCCATGAGGGTCCGCTCCTGAAACGAGACGAGAAGAAGGGGCGCGGCGCTCGGTCCGGGGCCGGCCTGGAACAGGCGGTGCCGGCGACGCGTGAGGCGGCCGATTGTGCCGCATGGCCGCCCGCCCGGCCACCGCCCTTCGGAGGGGGCGGGGTGGATCCGGTCGGCCTCCATCGCCCGCAAGGGGGGCCGATGGGGGGCCGATGGGGGATGGGCCGCGTGAACCGGCCGGCGCTGGCTTACCATCGCGACGCCCCCTATGAGCACCGCCAACCCACCCCGAACCGCCGCCGTCGCCTCGACCGACGCCCTTCACGTGCTGCAGGAAGTCTTCGGCTATCCGGCTTTCCGGGGGCTGCAGGCCGGCATCATCGACCGGGTCGTCGCCGGCGGGGACGCGCTGGTGCTGATGCCCACCGGCGCGGGCAAGAGCCTGTGCTACCAGGTGCCGGCCATCGTGCGCCACCGGGCGGGGCAGGGGGTGGCGGTGGTGGTCAGCCCGCTGATCGCGCTGATGCAGGACCAGGTCGGGGCGCTCGACGAGGTGGGGGTGCAGGCGGCCTTCCTGAACTCGACGCTCAGCCTGGAGCAGGCCCAGCACATCGAGCGCGAGCTGCTGGCCGGCCGGCTGACCATGCTGTATGCGGCCCCGGAGCGGCTGACCACGCCCCGCTTCATGGCGATGCTGAGCTCGCTGCACGAGCGCGGCCAGCTGTCGCTGTTCGCGATCGACGAGGCGCACTGCGTCAGCCAGTGGGGCCATGACTTCCGCGAGGAGTACCTGCAGCTGTCGGTGCTGCACGAGCAGTTCCCGGACGTGCCGCGGGTGGCGCTGACGGCCACGGCCGACGACCACACGCGCGCCGACATCATCGAGCGGCTGCAGCTGCAGGACGCCGAGCTGTTCATCAGCAGCTTCGACCGGCCCAACATCCGCTACACCATCGTCGAGAAGGACAACCCGCGCCACCAGCTGCTGCGTTTCGTGCGCGACGAGCACGAGGGCGACGCCGGCATCGTCTACTGCGGCAGCCGCAAGAAGGTGGAGGAGACCGCCGACTGGCTCAGCGCCGAAGGGGTGCCCGCGCTGCCCTACCACGCCGGCCTGGACGCCGAGGTGCGGCGCCGCCACCAGGACCGCTTCCTGCGCGAGGACGGGCTGGTGATGGTGGCCACGGTCGCCTTCGGCATGGGCATCGACAAGCCCGACGTGCGTTTCGTGGCCCACCTCGACCTGCCCAAGAACATCGAAGGCTATTACCAGGAGACCGGCCGGGCCGGCCGCGACGGCCAGAGCGCGGACGCCTGGATGGCCTATGGCCTGGCCGACGTGGTCAACCAGCGCCGCATGATCGACGAGAGCCCGGCCGGCGACGAGTTCAAGCGGGTGCAGCGCGGCAAGCTCGACGCGCTGCTGGCGCTGGCCGAGGCGCACACCTGCCGCCGCGTGCGCCTGCTCGACTACTTCGGCGAGACCAGCCGGCCCTGCGGCAACTGCGACAACTGCCTGAACCCGCCGGCGGTCTGGGACGCCACCGACGCGTCGCGCAAGCTGCTCAGCTGCATCTACCGCTTCGCCCAGCAGGGCCGGGAGAAGGGCGGGGCCCGCAGCTTCGGCGCCGGCCACCTGATCGACGTGCTGCGTGGCAAGGCCTCCGACAAGGTGGAGCAGTACGGCCACCGCCAGCTCAGCACCTTCGGCGTCGGTGCCGACCTGAGCGAGTCGCAGTGGCGCGCGGTGCTGCGCCAGCTGATCTCGCTGGGCCACGTGGTCAGCGAGGGCGAATACAACACGCTGGCGCTGACCGACAGCGCCCGCCTGGTGCTGCGCGGCGAGATCCACCTGCAGATGAAGGTGGCGAGCGAGCCTTCGCCGCGCAGCCGCCGCGGGGCGCGCGGCAGCAGCGCGGGCAGCGGGGCGCCGCGGGTGCCCAAGGCGGTGCCGTCCGACCTCAGCGCCCACCAGGTGGGTCGCTTCGAGGCGCTGCGGGCCTGGCGGGCCGAGGTGGCGCGCGAGCACAACGTGCCGGCCTACATCGTCTTCAACGATGCGGCGCTGGTCGAGATGGCCCGCCAGCAGCCGTCGACGCTGGTCGAGCTCGGCGGCATCAGCGGCGTGGGGGCCAAGAAGCTCGAGGCCTACGGGCTGGCGATCCTGCGGGTGCTCGACGACGAGTGAGTCGGCGGGCGGGGCCGGGGCGGGCTGTCGTGCCCGCGCGTCGGTCGGGGCGGTTTTCACGGTTCTGTCATCGCCGCTGCTGACCATGCGGCGGTTGCGGACCGTGTTCCGCTGATCCGACCCCGCAGGAGTGCGCCCGATGGCCAAGGACTTTTCGAAGATGGAAGACAGCAACCGCTCTTCCAACCCCAGCATCCACGACCTGTCGGACCCGGCGCGCCGGGTGCTGCTGCGCGGCGGCCTGGGCACCCTGCTGGGCGGGCTGTTCGCGCCGCTGGGCGTGGCGGGCCTGGCCGGCTGCGCGACGGTCGGCGGCGGCTCGTCGCTGCTGGGCTTCGGCAGCGTGCCGGTGTCCACCGCCGATGCGGTGAGCGTGCCCGAGGGCTACGTGGCCGAGGTCATCGCCGCCTGGGGCGAGCCGGTCGGCCTGTCGGGCGACATGCCCGCCTTCAAGTGGGACGCGAGCAACACCGCGGCCGAGCAGGCGGCGCAGCTGGGCATGCACCACGACGGCATCCACTTCTACGCGCAGGGCCCGGACAGCGGCCTGCTGGTGATGAACCACGAGTACGTGGACGACGGGCTGCTGCACCCCGACGGCATGAAGACCTGGACGGCCGAGAAGGTCAGGAAGTCGCAGGCGGCGCACGGCGTCTCGGTCATCGAGGTCGAGCGCAAGGACGGGCGCTGGCAGCAGGTGCTGCCGTCGCCCTGGGCACGGCGCATCACCGCGACCACGCCGATGACGGTGCAGGGCCCGGCCGCCGGCCACGCGCTGCTGCGCACCGCGGCCGACCCCAAGGGCACCCAGGTGCTGGGCACGTTCAACAACTGCGCCAGCGGCATCACGCCCTGGGGCACCTACCTGACCTGCGAAGAGAACTTCATCAACTATTTCAACGGCCCCGAGAAGCCGTCGGCGCACGAGAAGCGCTGGGGCCTGAAGAAGGTCGATGCCACGATGTACCGCTGGCACGAGTTCGACGAGCGCTTCGACGCGGTCCGGCATCCCAACGAGATCAACCGCCATGGCTGGGTGGTCGAGATCGATCCGTTCAACCCGAGCTCCACGCCGGTCAAGCGCACGGCCATGGGCCGCGCGGCGCACGAAGGCGCGACGGTGGCGGTGACGGCCGACGGCCGGGCCGTGGTCTACATGGGCGAGGACTCGCGCTTCGAGTACATCTACAAGTTCGTCAGCCGCGACCGCATCCAGCCGGGCGGCGCGCGCGCCAACGCCACGCTGCTGGACCACGGCACCCTGTACGTGGCCAGGTTCAACGCCGACGGCAGCGGCGACTGGCTGGCGCTGGTGCACGGCCAGGGCCCGCTGACCGCGGCCAACGGCTTCGCCGACCAGGGCGAGGTGGTGGTCAAGACCCGCCAGGCCAGCGACCTGCTGGGCGCCACGAAGATGGACCGGCCCGAGTGGATCACCGTCGACCGCAACGGCTGGGTCTACTGCACGCTGACCAACAACAGCAACCGCGGCGGCGACCAGCAGCCGGGCGTGGATGCCGCCAACCCGCGCCGCAACAACACCATGGGCCACATCATCCGCTGGAAGGAGGCGGGTGGTTTCGAGCAGGCGGCCTTCCAGTGGAAGCACTTCGTGCTGGCCGGGGACCCGGCCAACGAGCGGGCCGAGGCCAAGGGAGCCGTCCACGGCGACGCCTTCGCCTGCCCGGACGGCCTGTGGACCGACGCACGCGGCGTGGTGTGGATCCAGACCGACATGTCCACCTCGGCGATGGGCAAGGGGGACCTGGCACGCCTGGGCAACAACATGATGCTGGCGGCGGACCCGTCCACCGGCGAGGTGCGGCGTTTCCTGGTCGGCCCGGCCGGGTGCGAGATCACCGGGGCGACGGCCACGCCCGATGGCCGCACGATGTTCGTCGACATCCAGCACCCGGGCGAGAGCCCGAGCGAGCGCAGCGATCCGGCCGCCCCGACGAAGATCTCCAACTGGCCGCACCACCGCGCCGGCGGGCGGCCGCGTTCGGCGACCGTGGTGATCCGCCGACGCGACGGGGGCGTGATCGGGACCTGAGCCCTGCCACGCTGGGGTATGGTCCGGACACGTCCACCCGACCCACCGGCCATGCCCACCCGACGCTCGACCGCTCCTGCCACCCCGCCTGCCCCGTCGCTTTCCGACCCGCTTTCCGACTCGCCTGCCGACCCGACCCGCCCCCCGGCCCCCGCCGCCGCGCCCGTCCGCCCGCCCATCGACCTGGCGCTGCAGGGCGGCGGCTCGCACGGGGCCTACACCTGGGGCGTGCTCGACGCGCTGCTCGAGGACGACACGCTGGCGCTCGACGGGGTCTCCGGCACCAGCGCCGGGGCGCTGAACGCGGCCGTGCTGGCCACCGGGTACGCCCGGGGCGGCGCGACCGGTGCGCGCCAGGCGCTGCGCCGGCTGTGGGAGGACATCGGCCGCAGCGGCGCGTGTTTCGGCGGGCTGCCGGCCGGCCCGCTGCCGGCGGTGCCCGAGGCGCTGCAGCCCTGGGTGTTCAACCCCGGGCGCTGGCCGGCCTACCAGTGGCTGGAGGCCTGGGGGCGGATGTTCAGCCCTTACCAGACCAATCCGGGCGGGCAGAACCTGCTGCGCCCGCTGCTCGAGCGCCACGTCGAGATCGACGCGCTGCGCCAGGGCCCGCTGTCGGTGTTCATCACGGCCACGGCGGTGCAGACCGGCCACGCCCGGGTGTTCACCCGCGAGGACGTGTCGATCGACGCGCTGCTGGCGTCGGCCTGCCTGCCGCAGTCCAGCCAGGCGGTGCAGATCGATGGCGAGCCCTACTGGGACGGCGGTTTTGCCGGCAACCCGGCGCTGTGGCCGCTGATCTACGGCACGCCGGCGCTGGACGTCGTGCTGGTCCAGATCAACCCGCAGTTCCGGGCCGGCACGCCACGCACGGTCACCGAGATCGACGACCGCCTCAACGAGATCACCTTCAACGCCAGCCTGGTCAGCGAGCTGCGCGCGATCGCCTTCGTGCGCCGGCTGGTCGAGCAGGAGCGGCTGGACCCGACCCGCTACAAGGCGCTGCGCATGCACCGCATCGCCGACGAGGCGGGGCTGGCGCCCTTCGACGCCTCGAGCAAGCTCAACACCGATCCGCGCCTGCTGACCACGCTGTTCGAGCTGGGCCGGGCCGCCGCGGCCCGCTGGCTGGTCGAGGACCGGCCGCAGGTCGGGGTGCGCCCGACGCTGGACATCGAGCGCGTGTTCCTGCAGGCGCCGACGACGCCGCCCGGCATTCAGTCGAAGTGACGCTCGTGCACGTAGGCGCCCGGGGCGGCCCCCAGGCCCTCGCCGGGCTGCCGCGAGGCGGCCTCGACCCGCACGCCGCTGCCCTGCTGCAGCAGCCAGGCGTGCCAGGCTTCCCACCATGAACCTGCGGTGAGCGGGGCGTCCTGCACCCAGCGCTCGGCCGCCACCCACGGGGCGTCCGCGCCGGTGGTGAGCAGGCGGTAGTGCCGGCCCGGGTGGCCGGGCTCGCTGACGATGCCGGCGTTGTGGCCGCCGCTGGTCAGCACGAAGGTCAGCGCCGTCTCGGTCAGCCGGTGGATCTTGTAGACCGACTTCCACGGCGACACGTGGTCCTTCTCGGTGCCGACGCAGAACATCGGCCAGCGCATGTCCGACAGCGACACCGGCTGGTCCTCGACCTCGTAGCGGCCCTCGGCCAGCGCGTTGGCGAGGTAGCACTGGCGCAGGTACTCGCTGTGCATGCGCGCGGGCATGCGGGTCACGTCGGCGTTCCAGGCCATCAGGTCGTTGGGCTGGACCCGCTCGCCGAGCAGGTACTCGCGCATGCGGGTCGACCAGAACAGCTCGCGCGAATGCAGGAACTGGAAGGAGCCGGCCATCTGGCGGCCGGTCAGGAAACCGCGCTGGGCCATCAGCGCCTCGATCATGCGCACCTGCGCCTCGTCGATCAGCACGCCCATCTCGCCGGGCTCGCTGAAGTCGGTCTCGGCGGCCAGCAGCGAGACGCTGGCCAGCGGCGCCAGCCGGTCGGCGTCGCGGACCCGCTGCGCCCGGGCCAGGGCGGCGGCGGCCATCGACAGCAGCGTGCCGCCCAGGCAGTAGCCGCCGGCGTGCACCGGCCGGCCGGGGATCAGCCGGGCGATGGTCTTGAGCGCGTCGAACACGCCCAGCTGCAGGTAGTCGTTGAGCGCGGTGCCGGCATCGGCCTCGGTCGGGTTGTGCCAGCTCAGGATGAAGACGGTGTGGCCCTGCTCGACCAGCCAGCGCACCAGCGAGTTGTGCGGGCTGAGGTCGAGGATGTAGTACTTCATGATCCACGACGGCACGAGCAGGATCGGCTCGGCGTGCACCTCGGCCGTCCGGGGCTGGTACTGGATCAGCTCGGCCAGGCGGTTGCGCATCACCACCGTGCCGGGCGTGATCGCGACGTCCGTGCCGGGCTGCCAGGCGTGGTCCTGCGGCTGCAGCGCCGCCAGGCCATGGTCCTCGCGCCAGTCGTCCAGCGCGTTGCGCGCGCCGGCCATCAGGTTGGCGCCCAGCTGCTGCACGGTGGTGCTGGTGACTTCCGGGTTGATCGGCAGGTTGCTCGGGCTGAGCATGTCCAGCCACTGCTGGGCGAAGACCCGCACCATCTCGCTGTGGTGCGGCGTCATGCCGTCGATCCTCGTGGCGTCCTGCCACCAGCGGCCGGCCTGCAGATAGGCCTGCACCACGCCGGGCCACGGCCACTGCTGCCAGGCGGGGGCGGCAAAACGCGGGTCCGCGGCCGGCGCGGCCGGTGCGGCGGAAGGCGCCCCCGTGGCGGGCGCGTGTCCGTCATCGGTGCCCAGGCCGTCCAGGCTGGCGCCGAACCAGTCCATCGCCCCGGCCTGGGCCTGGGCGGCCAGCCGCAGCGCCTGGGCCGGCTGGAACATCAGGTGCTGGGCCCAGTCCTGCATCGCCAGACCCAGCGACACGGGCGACAGCCCCGAGCTCAGCCGGGCGATGCCGGCCAGCAGCGCCTGGTCGAAGGCCCGCGCGGCGGCCGCCCCGTCCCGGGCACGTGCTTCCGGCGGGATCGCCGGCCGGGCCGAGTGGGGATGCTGGTACTGCATGGCGTGATGGAACATGGACACTCCAGGAAAGAATGGCTGGCGGGCCGATCGCGGTCATGCCGTGCGGGCCGCGCCGTCGCGGGCGTCGAGCAGCGCCCAGGCGGCCTGGGCGGCGACCCGGCCTTCGTCGGTGGGCACGACCCACACCTCGACCGCGCTGCCCGGGCCGTGGATGGGCTCGATGCGGTCGCCGCGGGCGGCCTGGTTGGCCGCCTCGTCGAGCTGCACGCCGAGGTGGACCAGGCCATGGGCCAGCTCGGCCCGGATCCGCGCATCGTGCTCGCCGATGCCGCCGGTGCAGGCCAGCAGGTCCAGCCCGCCCAGCACCGTCGTCAGGCCGCCGGCCTCGCGCCGCAGCCGGTAGACGAAGACCTCGATCGCCCGCCGTGCCGCCACGTCGCCGGCGTCGGCCAGCCGGTGCAGCTCGCGCATGTCGGCCGATCGGCCGGACACCCCGAGCAGGCCGCTGTCGCGGTAGAGCAGCCGCTCGACCTCGGCCAGGCTCCAGCCCTGGCGCCACAGGTGCAGCAGCACGCCGGCGTCCAGCGTGCCGCAGCGGGTGCCCATGACCAGGCCGTCCAGCGCCGAGAAGCCCATCGACGTGGCGATGCTGCGTCCGCCGCGGGCGGCGCACAGGCTGGCGCCGTTGCCCAGGTGGGCCATCAGCACCCGGCCCTGGCTGCGGATCGGGCTGGTGTGCAGCAGCGAGTGCATCACGAAGTCGTAGGACAGGCCGTGGAAGCCGTAGCGGCGCACGCCCTGCTCGTGCAGCGACTCGGGCAGCGCGAACCGGTGCTCGACCTCGGGCATGCCGGCGTGGAAGGCGGTGTCGAAGCAGCCGACCTGCAGCAGCGCCGGCTCCCGCCGGCGCAGGGCCCGCACCCCCGCCAGGTTGTGCGGCTGGTGCAGCGGGGCCAGCGGCTCCAGCGTCGCCAGCTCGGCCAGCACCGCGTCCGTCAGCACCACCGGGGCCCGGAAGTTCGGGCCGCCATGCACGATGCGGTGCGCCACGGCGGCCACCGCCACGCCGGGCGCGGCGTGCTGCACGTGCTGCAGCATCGCGTCGAGCGCCAGCGCGTAGCGGTCGTGCTCGTCGGCCGGGCTGTCGAGCACCCGGACCGGCCCGTCGGCCGGGCACAGGCGCAGCTGGCCCCCCGGCTGCAGGCCCTCGAGCTGGCCCGCGGCCAGGGCGGCGCTGGCCGCGGCGTGATCGGCCTCGCCTCCCGGGCCGACCGGCGCCTCATGCGGGTAGAGCGCGAACTTCAGCGACGACGAGCCCGCATTGACCACCAGGACGGCACGGTCGCTCATGGCCGCTCCGTGCGCCAGGCCAGGGCCAGCCGGGCGGCCAGCGCGGCCGAGGCCAGGCGCGAGGCCTCGCTGTCGGCCCTGCTGGTCAGCGCGATCGGCACCCGCGCGCCCAGCACGATGCCGCAGCCGGCGGCGCCGGCCAGGTACTCGAGCTGCTTGGCCAGCATGTTGCCGGCCTCCAGGTCGGGCACGACGAGGATGTCCACGTCACCGGCCACCGGCGACTGGATGCCCTTGATGCGGGCGGCCTCGGCCGAGATCGCGTTGTCGAAGGCGAGCGGCCCGTCCAGCACCGCTCCGGCGATCTGGCCCCGATCGGCCATCTTGCAGAGCGCGGCGGCGTCGAGCGTCGAGTTCATCGTCGGCGTCACGGTCTCGACCGCGGCCAGCAGCGCGACCTTGGGTGCGGCGATGCCCAGCGTGTGCGCCAGCGCGACCGCGTTGCGCACGATGTCGGCCTTGTCGGCCAGCGACGGGGTGATGTTGATCGCCGCGTCGGTGATCAGCACCGGCTTCGGGTAGGCCGGGATGTCGAAGCGGAAGACGTGCGACATGCGCTGCTTGGTGCGCAGCGCGGGCGTGGCGATCACCGCGTGCATCAGCTCGTCGGTGTGCAGGCTGCCCTTCATCAGCACCTCGACCTGGCCGGCGGCGGCCAGCTCCACCGCGCGCTGGGCGGCGGCGTGGCTGTGCTCGACCGACTCGATGTGCACGCCGGCCAGGTCCAGCCCGAGGCTGTCGGCCAGCGAGCGGATGCGCGCCTGCGGGCCGATCAGCCACGGCGTGATCAGCCCCAGGCGCCCGGCGGCCAGCGCGCCGGCCAGCGAGGTCGCGTCGCAGGGGTGCACGACCCCGCAGATCACCGGCGGCGCGCCGGCCAGCAGCGTGCGCATCTCGCCGCCCCACTGGTCGATCCAGGCGGCCAGGCGGGCGGCGGGGTCGAACAGGTGCAGCTCCGGCATCGTGGTGCGCGGGCGCACGATCTTCTCGCGCGGCGCCCGCACCAGGGCCTCGCCGCTGACCACCAGCGCGCCGGTCTGGTTGTGCACCTCGCAGTCCAGCGTCAGCTGGTGCCGGGTCTCGTTGCGGTCGCTGACCCGGACCTTCACGGTCAGCGTGTCGCCCGCGCGCACCGGCAGGTGGAAATGCAGCACCTGACCTTCGTAGATCGTGCCCGGCCCCGGGAAGCGGGTGCCCAGCAGGCTGGAGATCAGCGCGCCGGCCCACATGCCGTGTGCGATGGTGCCGTGGAAGCGGCTGGCGTTGGCGTACTCGATGTCGACATGGGCCGGGTTGACGTCGCCGGAGACGATCGCGAAGGCCTGGATGTCGGCCTGGGTGATGGTGCGCACCATCGTGGCGCTGGACCCCACGGGCAGCTCGTCCCAGGTGAGGTTGCTGATCATCGAATCTTGGGTGCTCATCGTGGTCTCGGTGGCAGGCAGGAAAAGGGGCAGGGTGGGGAGGGGGCTCGTCAGCGCACGGCGTGGAAGCCGCCGTCGACGTAGAGCGTCTGGCCGCTCATGCCGGCGCCACCGGGGCCGGCGAGGAATGCGACCAGCGCGCCGACCTCGTCGAGCGTCACCAGCCGGCGCAGCGGCGACTGCTCGCAGGCCCGCGCCATCAGCGCGTCGAAGTCCTGGATGCCGGAGGCCGCGCGCGTGGGCATCGGCCCGGGCGAGACCGCATGGACCCGCACGCCCTGCGGCCCCATCTCGAGCGCGAGGTAACGCACCATCGACTCCAGCGCGGCCTTGACCGGACCCATCAGCCCGTAGTTCGGGACCGCCTCGTCGGCGCCCAGGTAGGTCATCGTCACCAGCGTGCCCTGGCCGGCCAGGTGCGGCTCGCACAGCCGTGCCAGCTCGGCCAGCGAGTGGCAGGACACCGTCATGGCGCGGGCGAAGCCGGCGGCGGTGCTGTCGATGACCCGGCCGTGCAGTTCGGCCAGCGGTGCCCAGGCGATCGAGTGCACGACGAAGTCCAGGCCGCCGAGCCGCTCGACGGCCTGCTGCACCAGCGCGGCGAGCTCACCCTCGGACTCGACGTTGCAGTTGAGCAGCGGCGCGTCGATCGACTGCGCCAGCGGCTCGACGAAGGGGCGGGCCTTGTCGTTGAGGCAGGACAGCACCAGCGAGGCCCCCTGCGCATGCGCCACCCGGGCGCAGCCCCAGGCGATGCTGTGCTCGTTGGCCACGCCGAGGATCAGCCCCCGGCGGCCGGACAGGGGGAGTGAAGAAGAGGACATGAGCGGTTTTCCCTGGAACGATTGGAGGAGCGCCATCAGCATTCCGTGTGGGCATGACCATGCCATGACGCGGTGCAGCAATGATGATGTACATCAAGTCGGCCGGTGATCCCCGACACCCTGCACCCTGCGCGGTCTTGTCGCCGTGCAGGGCGGCGCATGCGGGCCGGGGCCGGGCCGCGTGCGGCCTCGCCGGCTGCCTATGATGGCGTCCCGCGCGCCATGGGGCGCGCCTGTCCATCGATCCGATGGGAGGAATCACGATGAGCATCCCTGTGTCTGCCCTGGTCGCGGTTGCCGCGATCGCCCTGTCCGCCTGCGGCACCGTCTCCGACAAGCTCGCCGGCAAGGGCGCGAGCGCCGAGCCGGCCGCCGCCTCGAGCGCCAGCCCCTACGGCCCGGCGCGGCTGGTCAAGTCGCGTGACGGCCGCTTCGACGGCGAGGTGTTCGGTCAGGCCTCGGCCGGCGGCAAGTTCGCCAAGGTCCAGATCGGCATGGAGTTCAGCGAGGTCACGAACCTGATCGGCGCGCCGGCCAACATGTCGCGCTACGAGACCGGCAAGCGCTGGATCCCGTTCTACTACGGCAACGACGTGCAGCGCATGCAGACCCTCTACAAGGGCGACGGCTGCCTGGTCTTCACCGGGGGCAACCACTGGGGCGGCGGTGGCAACGAGCTGATCGCGATCTATCACGACGCCGCGGGCAAGTGCTTCGAGTGAGGCCGCGGTCCTGAGGCCCGCGCCGTCCGTGTGACAATGCGCGGGTGAAGCAAGCCAGACCGCCGCTGGTGCAATTCCGCAAGGACGGGGCGCAAGCCCCCGGGTCGAAAGGCCGCACTGGAGGAAGGTCCGGACTGCACAGGGCAGCGTAGGAGGTAACACCTCTCCGCCGTGAGGCGAGGATCAGAGCAACAGAGACGAGCCGATTCAGTTCGGGTGAAACGGGCAATCTCTACGCGCAGCAACACCAAATAGGCACACATTGACCTGGCCCGGGGAGTGTGCGGGTAGGTGGCATCGAGCCGTTCTGGTGACAGGCGGCCCAGAGGAATGGCGGTCACGCCGGGCATCCTTCGGGATTCCCCGGTGCACAGAATCCGGCCTACCGGCTTGCTTCACACTTTATTCATCCATCGTTTTGACCCGGTCGCCGGCCGACCGGCGTGCCGGAGGTGTTCCCTGTCTGCGTCCCGTGCTGCCCATCTGGATACCCCGGCCGTGCTGTGGCTGCTGCTGTGCTGCGCGCTCTGGGGCCTGAACCAGGTCTCGATCAAGGTGGTGCTGCCGGAGGTGCCTTCGCTGGTCCAGCTGGCGCTGCGCAGCGTGATCGCCGCCACGCTGGTGCTGGGCTGGATGCGCCTGCGCGGTCAGCGCTGGTCGCTGCGCCAGGAGCGCGCATCCGGTTGCTGGTGGCCCGGCCTGCTCGCCGGCGCGCTGTTCACGCTCGAGTTCGCGATGGTCTTCGTCGGCCTGCAGCACACCACGGCCGCGCGCTCGGTGGTGTTCATCAACACCTCGCCGTTCATCGTCGCGCTGCTGCTGGCGCTGATGCTGCCGGCCGAGCGCCTGCGACCGGTCCAGGTGTCTGGCCTGGTGCTGGCGTTCGTGGCCATCGCCTGGGCCTTCGGCGAGGGTTTCGGGGCGGCCCACGAGGCCGGCAGCCGCTGGTGGATGGGTGACGCGCTGATCCTGGGGGCCGCCGCCCTGTGGGGCCTGACCACGGTCGTGATCCGGCTGTCGGCGCTGAAGCAGGCGCCCGCGGAAAGCATCCTGGCCTACCAGCTCGGGGTGTCGGCGGTGCTCGCGCCGCTGGCGGCGCTGCTGTCGGGCGAGGCCTGGCCGGCCCAGTGGAGCGGGCTGGCCATCGGATCGATCCTGTACCAGGGGGTGGTGGTGAGCTTTGCCAGCTATCTGCTGTGGTTCTGGTTGCTGACCCGTTATCCGGCCACCCAGGTCCAGGCCTTCGTCTTCCTCAGCCCGGTGTTCGGGACCGTGCTGGCCGGGCTGCTGCTGGGCGAGACGGTGACCCCGCGCCTGATCGTCGCGCTGGTGGGCGTGGGCCTCGGGCTGAGCCTGCTGGGACGCCGCCAGCGCCCATGAAAAAGGCGCTGCCCCCTGAGGGGGCAGCGCCGGTCGGTGCGGAGGTCGGCTCAGTTGTGGCGGGCCGGGTCCGTGCCTTCGGGCAGCTCGGCGCGCCGGCCGGCCGGGTCGACGTCCGGATAGCCGCTGTCGGCCGCCGCCCCACGGTCCGCCGCGACGGAGAAGGCGACCCCGTCGTCATCGCGCCGGGCCCGGCTGCCGCCCCGCAGGTAGCGGTTGTGGTGGTGCGCACGCGGCAGGAAGCGGGCGAGCTCGGTCAGCGCCATCTCGTAGACGCCCCGCTTGAACTCGATGACCACGTCCAGCGGCACCCAGTAGTCGTGCCAGCGCCAGGCGTCGAACTCCGGATGGTCCGAGGCCCGCAGGTTCATGTCGGTATCCCGCCCGGTCAGCTGCAGCAGGAACCAGATCTGCTTCTGGCCGCGGTAGTGCCCACGCGCATCCCGGCGGATGTAGTGGTCCGGCACTTCGTAGCGCAGCCAGTCGCGTGTGCGGGCAATGATGCGCACGTGTTCGGGAAACAAGCCCACTTCTTCGTGGAGCTCGCGAAGCATCGCCTGCTCGGGCGACTCACCATATTTGATGCCGCCTTGCGGGAATTGCCAGGAGTGGGTGCGGATGCGTTTGCCCCAGAACACCTGGTTCTTCTGGTTGAGCAGGATGATGCCGACGTTGGGCCGGAAGCCTTCACGGTCAAGCATAATCAGACCCCAATTTTCAAGTTGAAATCATTATTGCACCGACCCTGTCGGCTGCAACCCCGCGGATCTCCCGGATCGCGGCCCTGATTTCGAGGCACACCCCACCAGACCCCCATGAAAGCATCACAGTTTTTCATTTCCACGCTGAAAGAGGCGCCTTCGGACGCCGAGGTGGTGAGCCACAAGCTCATGATGCGAGCCGGCTTCATCAAGCGGCTGGGGGCCGGCATCTACAACTACATGCCCATGGGCCTGCGGGTGATCCGCAAGGTCGAGGCCATCGTGCGCGAGGAGATGAACCGCGCCGGTGGCGTCGAGCTGCTGATGCCCGTGGTGCAGCCCGCCGAGCTGTGGCAGGAGACCGGCCGCTTCGACAAGATGGGCCCGGAGCTGATGCGCGTGAAGGACCGGCACGACCGTGACTTCATCATCCAGCCGACCAGCGAGGAGGTGGTGACCGACATCGCCCGCCAGGAGCTGCGCAGCTACAAGCAGCTGCCGAAGAATTTCTATCACATCCAGACCAAGTTCCGCGACGAGCGCCGGCCGCGCTTCGGCATCATGCGCGGGCGCGAGTTCACGATGAAGGACGCGTACTCCTTCGACCGGGACGCCGCGGGCGCGGCGAAGACCTACGAGGCGATGTTCGCGGCCTACAAGCGCATCTTCGACCGTTTCGGCCTCGAGTACCGCGCGGTCGCGGCCGACACCGGTGCCATCGGCGGCGACCTGTCGCACGAGTTCCAGGTCATCGCCGAGACCGGCGAGGACGCGATCGTCTACTGCCCGACCAGCGACTACGCGGCCAACATCGAGCTGGCCGAGGCGGTGAGCCTGCTGGCCGAGCGCGCCCCCGCGGCCCAGGCCCTGGTCAACACGCCCACGCCGGGCAAGGCCACCTGCGCCGACGTGGCTCAGCTGCTGGGCCTGCCGCTGTCGCGCACGATCAAGTCGCTGGTGCTGGCCACCGACGAGCTCGACGAGGCCGGCGACATCGTCAAGTCCACCGTCTGGCTGCTGCTGCTGCGGGGCGACCACTCGATGAACGAGATCAAGGTCGGCAAGATCGAGGGCCTGAAGGCGGGCTTCCGCTTCGCGACCCTGGCCGAGATCGAGGACCACTTCGGCAGCAAGCCGGGCTACCTCGGCCCGATCGGGCTGAAGAAGCCGGTCAAGGTGGTGGCCGACCGCACCGTCGTGAACATGAGCGACTGGGTCTGCGGCGCCAACCTGGAGGACTTCCACTACACCGGCGTCAACTGGGGCCGTGACCTGCCCGAGCCCGACCTGGTCGCCGACATCCGCAACGTCGTCGAGGGCGACCCGTCGCCCGACGGCCAGGGGGTGCTGGCGATCCAGCGTGGCATCGAGGTCGGCCACATCTTCTACCTGGGCACGAAGTACTCGAAGGTGATGAACGCCACCTTCCTCGACGAGAACGGCAAGCCCGCCTTCATGGAGATGGGCTGCTACGGCATCGGCGTGACCCGCATCGTCGGCGCGGCGATCGAGCAGAACCACGACGCCCGCGGCATCGTCTGGCCCGATGCGCTGGCGCCGTTCACCGTCGTCATCTGCCCGATCGGCTACGACCGTTCGGCCGACGTCAAGGCGGCGGCCGACGCGCTGCACGACGAGCTGCAGGCGGCCGGCATCGACGTGATGCTCGACGACCGCGGCGAGCGCCCGGGCGCGATGTTCGCCGATTGGGAGCTGATCGGCGTGCCGCACCGCGTGGTGATCTCCGACCGCGGCCTGAAGGAAGGCAAGGTCGAGTACCAGGGGCGCCGTGACGAGGCCGCGACCTCGATGGCGGCCTGCGGCATCGCGGCCGAGCTGAAGGGCCGCCTGAGGGGCTGATGATGAAGGGGCGGCGCCGCTGCTTGCGTGCCAGCCTGGCGCTGTGGCCCGGCTTCGGCGCCGGGCTGGGCCTGCTGGCCGGTGCGGCCCCGGCCCGTGCCGGCCGCCAGGCCGAGGAGCCGCTGGCCGACTCGGTGCGCACCGCGCTGGCCGCGTCGGTGGCCGACGGGGCGCCCCCGCGCATCGAGTTCGACCGCATCGAGGAGCGGCTGGGTTATCTGCGCTGGCTCGGTGCCATGAGTCCGCGCCTGACCCGCCGCAAGGCCGATTTCGACGTGCGGCGCGAATTCCTCGAGACGGTCTGGTACGAGAGCCGGCGTGCCGGGCTCGAGCCCGCGCTGGTGCTGGGCCTGGTCGAGGTGGAGAGCGGGTTCCGCAAGTACGCCATCTCCAGCGTCGGTGCGCGTGGCTACATGCAGGTCATGCCCTTCTGGGCGCGCCTGATCGGTGACGGCGACCCGAGTCGCCTGTTCCACCTGCAGACCAATCTGCGCTTCGGCTGCGTGATCCTGCGGCATTACCTCGACCGCGAGAAGGGCGACCTGTTCATGGCGCTCGGCCGCTACAACGGCAGCCGCGGCAAGGCGGCCTACCCGGACATGGTGCTGGCCGCCCGCCGGCGCTGGCTGCACCAGGATCCGGCCGGACCCGCGGCCACCACGACCGCCCGCTCGGGCCCCTGAAGGCCGCGGGCCGGTGCGTGCGGGCTCAGAGCCCGCGCCACTCCCGGGGCGACGCCCGGTCGATGCCGCACAGCGCCAGCGCCCGCTCCACCGTCTCGTCCACCAGCTCGGCGATGCTCTGTGGCCGGTGGTAGAAGGCCGGCAGCGGCGGGAAGATGATGCCGCCCATCTCGGTCACCGCCGTCATGTTGCGCAGGTGGGCGAGGTTGAAGGGCGTCTCGCGCACCATCAGCACCAGCCGGCGCCGCTCCTTGAGCGTGACGTCGGCCGCGCGGGTCAGCAGGTTGTCGCCCATGCCGTGGGCCACGGCGGCGAGGGTCTTCATCGTGCAGGGGGCGACGATCATCGCGGCGGTGTCGAAACTGCCGCTGGCGATGCAGGCGCCGATCTCGCCCGGGGCGTGGGCGTGGGCGGCGAGCGCCTCGAGCGCACGCCGGTCCAGGCCGGTCTCGTGGTGCACGTTCTGCACGCCGGCCGAGGTGACGACCAGGTGGGTCTCCACCTCCAGCGTGCGGCAGCGTTCCAGCAGCCGCACGCCGTAGGCCGCACCCGAGGCGCCGGTGATGCCGACGATCAGCCTCGGCCGCGTGCGGCCGGCCGTCCCCGTGGTGTCCAAGCGATCAGCCCTGCTGGGGCAGCAGCGGCTGCAGTTCGCCCGACTGGTACATCTCGGTCATGATGTCCGAGCCGCCGATGAACTCGCCGTTGACGTAGAGCTGCGGGATGGTGGGCCAGTTCGAGTAGACCTTGATGCCTTCGCGGATCTCGGGGTCCTCGAGCACGTTGACGGTGCTGATCTCGGAGACGCCGCAGGCCTTGAGGATCTGGATCGCGCGGCCGGAGAAGCCGCACATCGGGAACTGGGCGGAGCCCTTCATGAAGAGCACCACCGGGTGGGTCTTGACGATCTGGTCGATGCGTTCCTGGGTCGTGGTCATGGTGAGCAGGGCCTGGGTGGCCGGTCTGAGTGGATGGGCGGAGTTATACGGCAAAGTGGGCATCGGGGCGGCCCGAAGGGCCAAGCTCGACTGCCATGCTGCGGCGTGCGCCGGTGCAGCGGCGGTGGCCGGCCAGATCGTGGCGGTGCCCGATGTCCCGGTAGCCCCGGGTCTCGAGCAGCGCGGCGACCGCATCGGCCTGGTCCCAGCCATGTTCGAACAGCAGCCAGCCGTCCGGCGTCAGGTGGGCGGCGGCGGCCTGCACCAGGTGGCGGATCGCGTCCAGGCCATCCGGCCCCGAGGTCAGCGCCAGACCGGGCTCGTGGCGCAGCGCGCCCAGGTGCGGATCCCCTTCGGCGATGTAGGGCGGGTTGCTGACGATCAGCTCGAAGCGCTCGCCGGCGACCGGGGCCAGCCACGAACCCTGCAGCCAGCGCACCGGCAGGCCCAGCCGTTCGCCGTTGCGCCGGGCCACGGCCAGCGCCGCGGCGCTGAGGTCGATCGCGCTCACCTCGGCGGTCGGCGCCCCGTGGCGCAGGGCCAGCGCGACCGCGCCGCTGCCGGTGCCGAGGTCGAGCGCCCGTGGCCGGCCCGGGCCGGCGGCGGCCAGCCGCTCCAGGCCCCAGTCGACCAGCGTCTCGGTGTCGGGCCGGGGGTCGAGCACGTCGTGCGTGACCTCGAGCCGCAGGCCGTGGAATTCATGCCAGCCGGTCAGGTAGGCCACCGGCACGCCGTCGGCGCGGCGCGCCAGCAGCTCGGCCCAGCGGGCCTGCTGCGCCGGGTCCAGCGCCGTGTCGTCGTGGCAGATCAGCCAGGTCCGGTCGCGCTGCAGCAGGTGGCCGAGCAGCGCGTCGAGGTCCGCCCGGTCCAGCCCCCGGGCGCGCCCTTGCCGCATCGCGTCGGCGACGGTGCACGGCGCGCTCATCCCTGGGCCTCCAGTTCGGCCAGCTGCTCGGCGGCGCGCGCCGAGCGCAGCGCGCCCAGCACGTCGTCGAGCTCTCCCTCCATCACCGCGCCCAGCTTGTAGAGCGTCAGGTTGATGCGGTGGTCGGTCAGGCGACCCTGCGGGAAGTTGTAGGTGCGGATGCGGTCGCTGCGGTCGCCCGAGCCGATCAGGCTCTTGCGCGCGGCGGCGTCCTTGGCCTGGCGCTCCAGCCGGTCCTTGTCGCGCAGCCGTGCGGCCAGCACCGCCAGCGCCTTGGCCTTGTTGCGGTGCTGGCTGCGGTCGTCCTGGCACTCGGCGACCAGGCCGGTGGGCAGGTGGGTGACGCGCACGGCCGAATCGGTCTTGTTGATGTGCTGGCCGCCCGCGCCGCTGGCGCGGTAGGTGTCGATGCGCAGCTCGGCCGGATTCAGCGTCACCTCCTCGGCCTCGTCGGGCTCGGGCAGCACCGCCACGGTGCAGGCGCTGGTGTGGATGCGGCCCTGCGTCTCGGTGGCCGGCACGCGCTGCACGCGGTGGCCGCCGGACTCGAACTTGAGTGCCTCGTAGACGGCCTCGCCCTCGATGCGGATCACCACTTCCTTGTAGCCGCCCAGGTCGGAATCGCTGGCCGACATGATCTCGGTCTTCCAGCCCTGGCGCTCGGCATGGCGCAGGTACATGCGCGCCAGGTCGCTGGCGAACAGCGCCGATTCGTCCCCGCCGGTGCCGGCGCGGATCTCGAGGAAGGCGTTGCGGTCGTCGTCCGGGTCACGCGGCAGCAGGGCGGTCTGCAACTCGGCGTCGATCTGCGCCAGTTCGGCCTGGGCCGCGCCGATCTCCTCGCGCGCCATCTCGGCCATGTCCGGATCGGCCAGCAGGGCCTGCGCCTCGGCCAGGTCCTGTTCACGCTGCAGGAAACGCTGCCAGCGCTGGGCCACGGCGCTCAGCCGGGCGTGGTCGCGCTGCAGCGTGCGCAGCGTGGCCAGGTGGCTCATCACCTTCGGGTCGGCGAGGGCGGCATCCAGCTCGGCCAGGCGTACGCCCTGGCGTTCGAGTTGCTGGCGGAAGAAGGGGCTCATGCGGAGGCCTCGTTGGCAGGTGCCGCGAGGGCGGCTCGGATCGTTCGGGGCGGCTGGCGGGCCTGCAGGCCCGCCGGGTCGGGGCGCGGCGCGGGGGGCGCGCTGGCTCCCGGGGCAAGCGAGGTCGTCGCTAGGAGCCGCTGCGCTCCGGCCGGGTGTCGGCCGGTCGATCGAGGCGTGATTCGTTGGCCGCCGCCACGGCGGCCGGCGCGCGGGCTTCGCCGCGCAGGAACAGCCGCCCGACCGCGTCGGCCATCTGGCGGCGCTGCTGCGGATCGGCGTTGTGCAGCTCGGCCATCGCGCCGTGCATCATCTTCTGCGTCAGGCCGCGGGCCAGGGCCTCGAGCACCTCGTCGACGTCGACGCCCCTGGCCAGCAGCTTGCGCGCCCGGGCCAGCTCGGTGCTGCGCCAGGTGTCGGCCTGGCCGTTGAGCGCCTGGATCAGCGGCACGGTGGCGCGCTGGTCGAGCCAGTGCACGAAGTTCTGCACCCCCGACTCGATGATGGCCTCGGCCTGCGCGACCGCCGCCAGGCGCTTCTCGCCGGCGGTCTGCACCAGGGCCGACAGGTCGTCGACGGTGTAGAGGTAGACGTCGTCGAGCTGGCCGACCTCGGGCTCGATGTCGCGTGGCACGGCCAGGTCGACCATGAACATCGGCCGGCGCTTGCGCGCCTTCAGCGCCCGCTCGACCGCGCCCAGGCCGATCAGCGGCAGGCTGCTGGCGGTGCAGGACACCACCGCGTCGAACTCGTGCAGGCGCGAGGGCAGGTCGGCCAGGCGGATGGTCTCGGCGCCGAAGTGGGCCGCGAGCTTCTCGCCCCGCTCGATCGTGCGGTTGGCGATGGCGATGTGGCGCGGCGCCTTGGCCGCGAAGTGCGTGGCGGCCAGCTCGATCATCTCGCCGGCCCCGACGAACAGCACCCGGATCTTGCCCAGGTCCTCGAACAGCTGGGCCGCCAGCCGCACCGCGGCGGCGGCCATGCTGATCGAGTGCGAGCCGATCTCGGTGGAGGTGCGCACCTCCTTGGCCACCGAGAACGAGCGCTGGAACAGCTGGTGCAGCGTCGTGCCCAGCGTGCCGGCCGAATCGGCCTCGCGCACCGCCTGTTTCATCTGGCCCAGGATCTGCGGCTCGCCCAGCACCATCGAATCGAGCCCGCTGGCCACGCGGAAGGCGTGGCGCGCGGCCTCCTGGCGCTGCAGCACATGGGTGTGGCGCAGCAGGTCGTCGGGATTCACGCCGCCGTAGGTCGCCAGCCACTCGACCGCCGGGCGCACCAGCTGGCCGCTGCGCGCCGGGTCGGCGGCGATGTAGAGCTCGGTGCGGTTGCAGGTCGACAGCAGCGCGGCCTCGGGCGTCAGGCGGTGCAGGCCCTCGCGCAAGGTGCGCAGCGCCGGCGAGAGCTGCTCGAGCGAGAACGCAAAACGGCCACGCAGGTCGACCGGCGCGGTGTGGTGGTTCAGGCTCAGGGCGATGACGCTCATGGCGTGATTGTAAGATTGCCGGCTGTCCGGAGTCTCCGGACCGTTCCGGGACTTGCCGCGTGATTGATGTCCGTCAAGCTGCGGCGGGTCCCCGACCCTCACTCCTCGTGCATCCATGGGCCTGCTGGACGTCCTGTTCCACCTCACCAACCTGCTCCTGCCTGCGGCGGGCGTGGCCGCGCTGGCCGCGGGGCTGGCCAAGCTGTTCTGGTGGCGCGAGCTGCGTGACCAGCCCTGGCACCGGCTGGCCGGACATGCCGCCGCCGGGGCGGCGCTGGTGCTGCTGCTCGGCCTGGTGTTCACCGGACGCGACGGTCGCATGTCCACCTACGGCCTGATCGTGCTGACCGTGGCGCTGCTGCTCTGGTGGTCGGGCTTCGGGCCGGGCCGGCGCCGCTAGGCATCCACCACCCAGCTGCCTTCGCGGCGCAGGTGGCCGGCCGTGCACAGCTCCTCGGCCAGTGCGCCGGTCCAGCCGGCCAGCGGCAGCGGGCTGTCGGCCCGCTGGTGGCAGCTCGCCAGCAGCGGGGTGTCGAGCATCCAGCGCAGCAGGTCGGCGGCCGGTTCACGCCGCCGCTCCATCAGGTGGAACTTGATCAGCACCTTCGCGGCATGCCGGGCGTGGCGGGCCGGTTGCCGCTCGAACACCGCCAGCCGCTCGTGCGCCCGGGCCAGCGCGCCGGCCACGTCGCTGAACACCCGCCCGTGGCCGGGAATGACCTGACGCACCGGCAGCGTGGCGATCAGCTCCAGCACCGCCCGCACGTCACGGAAGGCCGATTCGCCTTCCAGTTCCGGAAACACGACGCCGAAGCCATGCTCCCACAGCGCGTCCGCCGAGATCAGCAGCCCGTGCTCACGCTGGAACAGCATCACCGAGTCCGGGTCGTGGCCGGGGGCGGACAGCACCTCCCAGCCCATCGTGCCGATCTCGAGCTCGCCGCCGGGGATCAGCACCCCCTGCAGCGTGAACGGCTCGCACTGCTGGCCGGTCGGGCGGTAGCTCAGCGCCGTCTCGTCCCAGCGCACCACCGCATCGGCCTGCCCGGGGGGTGTCCAGACGGTGCAGCCATGCTGGCGCTGCAGCCGGGCGTTGCCGCCGCAGTGGTCCGAGTGCAGGTGGGTGTTGAAGATGCGGCCCAGGCGCTGGCCGCCCAGCGCCTGCTGCACCAGCGCCAGCGTCTGGTCGGCGTGGCTGCAGTGGCCGGTGTCGATCAGCGTGGCCCCCTCGCCGGGGCGCCCGGCCAGCAGGACATTGTTGGCGGACAGCCAGCCGCGTTCCAGCACGGTCAGGCCAGCGGGCAGGGCAGCGATGGTCGGGCTCATGCCACCACTCTAGTGGGCGGCCGGCCCGATGCCATCGGGGATGACGTCAGTCGTCAGCGCACCACCACCTCGCCGCGCAGCGAATGGGGCAGCGCGCTGACGATGGTCACGTCGATCATCTGCCCGATCAGGCGCGCCGGGGTCGGCCCGCCGGGGAAGTTGACGATGCGGTTGCACTCGGTGCGGCCCATCAGCTCGCTGCTGTCCTTGCGGCTGGGGCCCTCGACCAGGATGCGCTGCACGGTGCCCACGCGCGATTCGCTGATGCGGCGCAGGTTGTCCTCGATGGCGGCCTGCAGCTGCTGCAGGCGCGCGAGCTTCACGTCCTGCGGCGTGTCGTCGTGCAGCGCGGCGGCCGGCGTGCCGGGGCGGGCGCTGAAGATGAAGCTGAAGCTGGCATCGAAGCCGATGTCCTCGATCAGCTTCATCGTGCGGGCGTGGTCGTCCTCGGTCTCGCCGGGAAAGCCGACGATGAAGTCGGTCGACAGGCTGATGTCCGGGCGCACCGCGCGGATCTTGCGGATGATGCTCTTGTACTCGAGCGAGGTGTAACCCCGCTTCATCGCCGAGAGGATGCGGTCCGAGCCGTGCTGCACCGGCAGGTGCAGGTGGTTGACCAGCTGCGGCACGCGGGCGTAGATGTCGATCAGGCGCTGCGTGAACTCGTTGGGATGGCTGGTGGTGTAGCGGATGCGCTCGATGCCGGGGATCTCGGCCACGTACTCGATCAGCATCGCGAAGTCGGCGATCTCGGTCGTGCCGCCCATCCGGCCGCGGTAGGCGTTGACGTTCTGGCCCAGCAGCGTCACTTCCTTGACGCCCTGGTCGGCCAGGCCGGCGACCTCGGTCAGCACCTCCTCGAAGGGCCGGCTGAACTCCTCGCCGCGCGTGTAGGGCACGACGCAGTAGGAGCAGTACTTGCTGCAGCCTTCCATGATGGAGACGAAGGCCGAGGCCCCTTCCACGCGGGCCGGCGGCAGGTGGTCGAACTTCTCGATCTCGGGGAAGCTGATGTCGACCTGCGGGCGGCCCAGGCTCTGGCGCTTCTCGAGCAGCTGCGGCAGCCGGTGCAGCGTCTGCGGGCCGAAGACCACGTCGACGTAGGGCGCGCGCTCGATGATCGCCGCCCCTTCCTGGCTGGCCACGCAGCCGCCCACGCCGATCATCACGCCGCGGGCCTTGAGGTGCTTGACGCGGCCGAGGTCGGAGAACACCTTCTCCTGCGCCTTCTCGCGCACCGAGCAGGTGTTGAACAGGATCAGGTCGGCCTGCTCCGGGTCGTCGGTGGGCGTGTAGCCCTCAGCGGCACGCATCACGTCGGACATCTTGTCCGAGTCGTAGTCGTTCATCTGGCAGCCGAAGGTGCGGATGTAGACCTTCTTGCCCGCGGGGGCTTCGGTGATCGTGGCGGGGGTGGTCGTGTCGGTGCTCATGGCGGCGTCCTGGCAGGGGGTGGCCCGTGGCGTCGGCACGCCCGGGACCGGAGCAGTGGAGAGGAGGAGGGGCGGACCGGTGTCAGGACGACAGCCGGGTCCAGGTCTGGGCGACGGGGTCGAACTGGTAGAGCGCCGCCTCGGCCGCGGAGCCGGGCCAGAAGCGGGCGATCTCGTCGCTGCGCAGCATCCAGAGGTCGCGCAGCTGGCCGAGCAGGTCGATCGTGTAGTGCACGACCGCCGTCTGGCCGTCGAGCGCGCCGGTCAGCACCAGCAGGTTGCGGGCATCGCGGATGCGGGCCCCCGGCGCGAGCCGGGCGGCCACGCCGTTCAGCACGACGTCGGGTGGCGAGGAGAAGGTGATCACCCCGCGCAGCGCGTGGGCGGGGAACGATCGGCTGACGAGCTCCTGGGCCCGCACGGGCATCAGGGCGCTGCACAGGCCGGCCAGCAGCAGCGCGCGGCGAGGCCTCGAGGCGGGACGAACGACACAGCGGGTCATGGTGTGGATCCAGGGGCTGCGGAATGGGGCAAGGCGTGATTGTGGCCCGAGTCGACGGCATCGTCCGGACCATGAAAAAAGCCTTCCCGGCCATGGACCTGGAAGGCTTTTCTGAATTTTTGGTGGCGCTTCACGGACTCGAACCGCGGACCTGTGGATTATGATTCCATCGCTCTAACCGACTGAGCTAAAGCGCCAACAGCCCGCTATTATGCTGATGGAATTCGAGGTTTGCAAGCCTTTCTTGAAGAAATCTTCCGGCCCGCTACGATGCGCACGGATCGGACCTGCCCGGCATGCCAGTTGCTGATCGGGTCCGGACCGGCTTGCTGCCGTTTCCCCCTCACCCCAACCGAGATCCGATCCATGAGCGCTCTGCATTCCATCCCCGGTCGCACCCGGAAACTGCCGCCCCTGCGCGTGGGCGTGGGCGGGCCGGTCGGCTCGGGCAAGACGACGCTGGTCGAGATGCTCTGCAAGAGCATGCGCGAGAAGTGGGACCTGGTGGTCGTCACCAACGACATCTACACCAAGGAAGACCAGCGCCTGCTGACGGTGGCCGGCGCGCTGGAGCCCGAACGCATCATGGGCGTGGAGACCGGCGGCTGCCCGCACACGGCGATCCGCGAGGACGCGTCGATCAACCTCGAGGCGGTCGACCGCATGCTCGAGAAGTTTCCCGATGCCGACATCGTCTTCATCGAGTCGGGCGGTGACAACCTGGCGGCCACCTTCAGCCCCGAGCTGTCCGACCTGACGATCTACGTCATCGACGTGGCCGCCGGCGAGAAGATCCCGCGCAAGGGCGGACCGGGCATCACCAAGAGCGACCTGTTCGTGATCAACAAGGTCGACCTGGCGCCGCATGTGGGCGCCGATCTGGCGGTGATGGAGGCCGACACGAAGCGCATGCGCCCGAATCGCCCCTTCGTCATGACCAACCTGAAGACGAAGCAGGGGCTCGACGAGGTGATCCGCTTCATCGAGACCAAGGGCCTGCTGACGACCTGAGGTCGCTCAGGCGGTCGCGGCCGGCGCCTTCAGGGTCGCCGCGGCCCGGGCGAGCAGCTGCTGCACGCAGTCCAGCTTGGCCAGCACCGCGTCGGGCATCAGGAAGGGATAGCTGTCACGCTCGCCCAGGCTGCGGTTCATCGCGTTGAGGAACTGCGCGATCGGCAGCCACTGGTTCAGCGCCAGGTGGCGCGCCGGGGTCGTGGTGTCCGTGCGGTCACCGCCGGGCTGCGCATCGGCCGGTCCGTCCAGGCTCAGCCCCCAGGCCGAGGCGGTCTGGACCGCATCGAGCATCAGCAGGTAGTGGGCGCAGGTCTCGGCCCAGTCCTCCCAGGGGTGGGCGCCGGCGTAGGCGCTGACGAAATGCTGCGGCCAGTCGTCGGCCGGTCCGCGGGCGTAGTGGGTGGCCAGTGCCGCGGCGTAGTCGGCCCGTTCGTCGCCGAAGACGGCCCGGCAGTCGTCGATCGCGGGAGTGCCGTCGATGTGGCGCTGCTGCAGGTAGTGCGAAACCTCGTGGCGCAGGTGGCCGAGCACCGTGCGCACGGATTCGTGCATCGACACCCGTGCCGTCTCGCGCAGCACGTCGTCGGTCTCGGCCAGGTTCAGCGTGATCACCCCGTTGTCGTGGCCGGTCAGCACCGGCGGCTCGCCGGGCAGCGAGGCCAGCAGCCGGAAGGACAGGCCCCGCGGGTCGTCCGGACCGGCCTTGGGCTCGGGTGCCAGGCCGATGCCGATCAGCGTGAACACCAGGCGGCGCTTGGCCTGCTCGAAGGCCCGCCAGGCGTTCAGGTGCAGCGACAGGTCGGGGATCATCTCGGTCAGGCGGCAGCTGCGGCACCGCGGCTGGGGATCGTCGGCCGCCACCATCCAGTTGCAGGCCTCGTGCAGGCTGCGGTTGAGGCAGGCCCGCAGGGGCCGGCCGCCGTCATCGGTGCGGATGTCCGGCCCGTCGATGCGGCCGGGAGCGTCCGGCGGGAAGGCGGCCATCCGGCCTTCGTCCGGCACGAAGCCGAGCGTGGCGCCACAGGTGTCGCAGCGGATGTTCTCGAAGAACACCGTCGTGCCGCAGTGGCCACAGGAAAAAGGGTGCATGGAGGGCCGGTCGGGCGTCGTGTCAGCGTGAGGCGGGGCTGAGCGCCGTCAGTCCGCTGCGGGCGACGACGATCGCGCTCTGCTCCAGCGCACTGCCCAGGTGAGGCTGCAACGTGGCGAACACCAGCGAGGCCAGGGTGATGACGACGTAGGCGATGGTGTGCGGTCGTTTCATGTCGGCTCCTGGCTCACGGGTGGAGGTGTCACGGCGGTCAGCTCATGGGGTCCAGCATAGGACGGGCCGCGCCGGCCCGGTTTCAGACATCGGCGCGGCCGGGTGTCGGCGTTGTCCTACGGCACGCCGTCCGGGCTCAGGCATGGGGCCCGCGGCGGGCCGACAGCCACCCGGCGACGGCGGCCAGGGCGGCGCCCGCGGTCACCGCGATCAGCACCGATTTCAGCGGCTCCCTGCGGACTTGGTCCGCGGTGCGCTCGCCGGCCTGAGCCACCTGATGGCGCATGTCGATGCCGGCCTGGCGCACCCGTGCGGCGCTGCGGCGGGCGAGTTCGTCGGCCTGTGCCGCCGCCCGGCTGATGGTGCCGGGTGCCGTGTCGCGCAGCGTGTCCACGCCGTCCTGCAGCACGTCGAGGGTGTCGTTGGCCACCCGCCGGGTGGACTGGATCACCTCTTCGGCCTTGCCGGTGGTGCGTTGCGCGAGGCTGTCCAGCGTGGAGGCGGGCTGCAGGGAAGGGGTCTGGATCGGGTTCAGCATGACAGGTGCTCCTGAGGGGGTGGATGAGGTTCGGTGCGCTGACCGTGCTGACGCTTCGTCAGGACTTCCTGATGATGCTCATCACGAAGCTGATCAGGGCCATGATCACGAAGACGAAGAACAGCACCTGGGCGATGCTGGCGGCGCCGGAGGCGATGCCGCCGAAACCGAACAGGGCGGCGACGAGCGCGATCACGAAGAAGACGGCGGCGTAGTGCAGCATGGTGTGCTCCTCAAGGTTGGCTTCGATGTCTTCACTCTAGGGATCGCGGGTGCCGCGGGCCAGCGGTGGGGGCCGCATCGTGCTGTCGGCGCGAGGGGGGCGTGGCCGTAGGCACAGGCCTACAGCACATCGTGCGGGGGTGACGGCGGGTTCCTCCCCTACACTGTCCTGCTCCCGACGTCCATGAATGCAGCCATGATCCGAATCGCCATCGTCGATGACCATGCGATCGTCCGCACGGGCCTGAGGCAGTTCTTTTCCGAGCAGGTGGACCTGCGCGTGACGGGCGAAGCCGCCACGGGTCGCGAGGCGCTCGACCTGGTGCGGGCAGGCGACATCGACGTGATGGTGATGGACCTGTCCATGCCCGACCAGAGCGGCGTCGATGCGCTGGCGGCGATCAAGGCACGCGCACCGGCGCTGCCGGTGCTGATCCTCAGCGGTTTTCCGGAGGCGCACTACGCCACCACGCTGCTGCGGCAGGGCGCCAGCGGCTACCTGAACAAGGAATGTGACCCGGAGGAGATCGTCAAGGCGATCCGCACGGTGTTCCGCGGGCGCCGCTACATCACGCCGGCGGTGGCCGAGCTGCTCGCCGACGGCCTGTCGGGCGACGTGGACAAGCCCCCGCACGAGCAGCTCTCCGAGCGCGAGTTCCAGGTCTTCCTGCGCCTGGCCCGGGGCGAGACCATCAGCCACATGGCCGACAGCATGTCGCTGAGCGTCAAGACCGTCAGCACCTACCGCACCCGGGTGATGGACAAGATGAAGCTGTCGTCCAACAGCGACCTGACCTACTATGCGCTCAAAAACGGGCTCATCCAGTGAGCCCGTCGTGAATGCGCCGGGGCCCTGCGGGCTCAGCGCCTGAACCACTGCTCATCGGCCTTGGCCTGCCAGCTGTCGACCTGCTTTTCCGCCTCTTCCCGGGCGATGCCGTAGCGGTCCTGGATCTTGCCGGCCAGCTGGTCACGCTTGCCGGCGACGATGTCGAGGTCGTCGTCGGTGAGCTTGCCCCACTGCTCGACCATCCGGCCCTTGAGCTGCTTCCAGTGGCCTTCGATGCGATCCCAGTTCATGGTGTGTCCTTTCGGGGTTTGGAGGGAAGGAGAGGGTGCGGTCCGGTCCGGTCCCGGTCAGTTGCGCACCGTGATCTCGTTGCGGATCGACTTCACGCCCGGCACGCCCCGGGCAATCTTCTCGGCCATGTCCTTCTCGATCGAGCTCTTGGCAAAGCCCGACAGCATCACCGTGCCGTTGAGCGTCTCGACGCTGATGGCCGAGGCGTCGACCGACTTGTCCTCGATGAAGCGGGTCTTGACCCGGGTCGTGACGGTCGTGTCGTCGACGTATTCACCGACGGTGGACTGGCCGCGGCTGACGGCGCAGCCCGGCAGCACGGTCAGGGCGGCGAGGGCGGTGACGACGGCGGCGAGGGTGGTGCGTGCAATCATGGAAAGCTCCTTGTGGATGGTTCGGGACGGGAAGGGCGCGATCATTTCTTCAGTGCGCCGTAGCCCAGCAGGGCCAGCGCGATCAGCGCCAGGAAGATGACCAGGCAGACCACGAACAGCAGCTTGGCGACGCCTGCAGCGCCTGCGGCGATGCCGCTGAACCCGAGCACTCCGGCCACCAGCGAGATCAACGCGAAGATGAGGGCCCACTTCAGCATGTCGTGTCCTTTCAGTGCATCAGCCGCATCGCAGGGGTGATCGGCATGGTTCCACTGTAGGCAGCGCCCCGCGTCGGCTCCATCGGCCGGCGGCGCCTCGTGCTGTAGGACGTCAAGCCGTGCCGGATGTCGACTTCCGGACGGTCGTGCCGGACGTTTCCTACCGTGGCGAGGCCGGGGCCGCTGTCAGCCGATGCCCACAAGGGCACGGGTCTTCGGCCGGCAGACCCGGGGCACGCCGACGGGCAGCATGGTCAGTCCTCCACTTCGGGACAAGCGCGTGCTGCTGGACGATCTGCTGCCTTCACTCCGGAACTCGCTCGACCTGTCCGTCTGGCTGGGCCTGGCCACGGCCGCGGCCGTGGCCGCTCTGAGCGGCCTGGCCCTGTGCTGCGCGCTGCGCATCGCCCTGGCTCGGGCAGAGCGCTTCACCCGCCGCACCAGCAGTCCCTGGGACGACCTGCTGGTCGAGGTGCTGTCGGGCACCCACCGCGGCCTGATCCTGCTGGCGTCCCTGCTGATCGGCGCCGGTTTCCTGGACCTGGACGACCGCTGGCATCACCGCGTGAGCCAGCTGTGGTTCGCGGCGCTGGCCTTGCAGCTGGCGCTGTGGGGCCAGCGGGCGATCTCGGCCGGCATGCGCCACTACCAGACGCGGCAAGGGGAGGGCCTTCCGGTCTCGGCCTCGGCCACGCTGCTGTCGTGGGCCCTGCGCACCGTGCTGTGGACGGTGGTGGTGCTGGCGGTGCTGTCCAATCTGGGCGTGAACATCACCGCCTTCATCGCCAGCCTGGGCGTGGGCGGCATCGCGGTGGCGCTGGCCGCGCAGAACATCCTCGCCGACCTGTTCGCCTCGCTGGCGATCGCCGTCGACAAGCCGTTCGAGGTGGGCGACTCGATCGCCGTGGGCGGGGTGTCTGGCACGGTCGAGCAGGTCGGCCTGAAGACCACCCGCATCCGCAGCCTCAACGGCGAGCAGATCGTCATGGCCAACACCGACCTGCTGCGCCAGACCGTCTCCAACTACAAGCGCCTGCAGCGCCGGCGGGTGCAGTTCGGCTTCGGCATCACCTGCGAGACGGCGCCCGGGCAGGTCGAGGCCGTGCCGGCCCTGGTGCGCCGGATCATCGAGGCCCAGCCGCAGCTCAGCTTCGGGCGCGCGCACTTCAAGGCCTTCGGCGAGAGCTCGCTGGACTTCGAGGTGGTCTACCACGTCGATGACCCGAGCTACGAGCTCTACATGGACATGCAGCAGCTCATCAACCTGGCGCTGATGCGGGCGCTGGCCGAGCAGGGCATCGGCTTCGCGTACCCGACCCGCACGCTGCTCCTCAGCCGCGGTGCGGCTCAGCGATCGCCGTCCGCCGAGGCGGCGGGTCCGATCACGCCCGCGGCCCTGAGGTCGGCCAGTTCGCCCTCCCGGTAACCCAGGCGCAGCAGCAACTCGTCGGTGTGCTCGCCCAGGCGTGGCGGGTCCAGGCGCAAGGGCGGGCGCCGGCCGTCGAGCGTCAGCGGCAGCAGCGGCGTGCGGGTCACCCGGCCGTCGGGCAGCGTGACCGGCACCAGTCCGCCCGAGGCCAGCAGGTGCGGGTCGTCGAGCAGCTGGTCGGGGCGGGTGATGGGCGCGAACGGCAGGCCCTCGCGCTCGAAGATCGTGCCGATCTCGGCGGCGCTGCGCCCGGCCAGGCGCTCGCGCAGCAGCGGCAGCATCCAGTCGCGTGCCAGCACGCGCTGGTTGTTGCTGCCCAGCCGCGGGTCGTCGATCAGGTCGGCCCAGCCGAAGGCGTCGCAGAAGACCCGCCACTGCTTGTCGCTGACCACCGCCAGGAAGATCTGCTCGCCCGCGGCGACGGTGAACACGTCGTAGATCGCCCAGGCGCTGATGCGGCTGGGCATCGGGCTGGCGGCCTGGCCGGTGACCGCGAACTGCATCATGTGCTGGGCCACCAGCAGGATGTTGTTCTCGAACAGCGCGCTCTGCACCTCCTGGCCGCAGCCGGTCCGCTCGCGCTGGCGCAGCGCGGCCAGTGCGCCGATGGCGCCGAACATGCCGCCCATGATGTCGTTGACGCTCGAGCCCGCCCGCAGCGGCCGGCCCTCGGGCCCGGTCATGTAGGCCAGCCCGCCCATCATCTGCACCACCTCGTCGAGCGCGGTGCGGTGGTCGTGCGGGCCGGGCAGGAAGCCCTTGTGGGCGACGTAGACCAGCCGCGGGTTGAGCCGCCGCAGCGTCTCGTAGCCCAGGCCCAGCCGGTCCATCGCCCCGCCGCGGAAGTTCTCGCTGAAGACATCGGCGGTCGCCGCCAGCCGCAGCACGATCTCCAGCCCGCGCGGATCCTTGGCATTGACCGCCAGGCTCTTCTTGTTGCGGTTGAAGGTCGGGAAGAAGCCGGCGCCCGAACCCAGCAGCGTGCGGGTGTTGTCGCCTTCGAGCGGCTCGATCTTGATGACCTCCGCCCCCAGGTCACCCAGGATGAGTCCGCAGGTCGGTCCCATCACCATGTGGGTGAACTCGACGACCCGCAGGTCGGCGCAGGGCAGGGCGTCGGGCTCAGTGGACATCGGCGTGCTCCTGGCGGGTGGCGGGCAGGAAGCCCAGGGGCAGGCCGGCTTCCGGGGTCATGCCGTAGAGCGGCTCGCCGGGCAGGCCCTCGCGCAGCGGTGCGCGGGCGGCGAACAGCCGCTCCAGGTCGATGCCGGTGTCGATGCCCATGGCCTCGAACATGAACACCAGGTCTTCGGTGACGACATTGCCCGAGGCCCCCGGCGCGTAGGGGCAGCCGCCCAGCCCGCCCAGCGAGGCGTCGAAGGTGCGCACCCCTTCGTCCCAGGCCGCCAGGCAGTTGGCCAGGCCCAGGCCGCGGGTGTTGTGCAGATGGGCCGCGCCGGTGCGTGCGCCGATGGCCGCGCGCACCCGCCGGAACAGCCGCCGCACCTGGGCCGGATGGGCCATGCCGGTGGTGTCGGACAGGCCGCACTCGTCCACGCCGGCGGCCACCAGCGCCTCGGCCAGCCGCACCACGTCGTCCTCGGCGACGGCGCCCTGCAGCGTGCAGCCGAAGGCGGTCGACAGGCCGGCCTCGACCAGCACCGCCGGCGCCCGCTCATCACGCAGCCGCACGATGGCGGCGGCCTCGTCGACCATCTGCGCCGGGGTGCGGCGCACATTGGCCAGCGAATGGGCGGTGCTGGCCGAGACCGGCAGCGTCAGCTTGTGCACGCCCGCATCGAGCGCCGCCTGCGCGCCCTGCAGATTGGGCACCAGCGCCATCACCGTCACGCCCGGATGGCGCCGGGCGTGACGCACCACCTCGGCCGTGTCGGCCAGCTGGGGCAGCCGCCGCGCCGGCACGAAGGAGCCGACCTCGATCTCGCGCAGGCCGGCGGCGACCAGGGCGTCGATCCAGGCGAGCTTGTGCGGCGTCGACATCGTCGCCCGCACGCTCTGCAGGCCGTCTCGCGGGCCGACCTCGCTGATCAGCACGGTGGGGTGGTTCATCCGGGGCTCCATGGAGGGCTTCGAGTTTATTCGTGCCGGCCGGGCCGATGGCGACCTGAGGGTCAGGGGGCCGGGGCGAGCCGCGCCAGCTGAGCCTGGAGCTCGGCGGCGGCCTCCTGCAGCGCACGGCCGTAGAGCTCGCTGAGCGGGTTGCTGCTGCGCAGCGTCGGCCGCACCAGCATGACCCGGAAGGGGATGGACACCGTCAGCGGGCGGATGTGCAGGCCGCGTCCGGCCCACTCCATCGCGGTGAGCGGGTTGATGATGGCCAGGCCCAGGCCCTGGCGCACCAGCGCGCAGACCGACACGGCGCTGCGGGTGTCCAGGGCCATCGCGCGGGGCACGCCGTGGCGGGCGAACAGCGCGTCGATCTGCTGGCGGTAGGGGTCGGCCGGCGAGAAGCTGATGAAGGGCTGGTGCGCCAGGTCGGCCAGCGACAGCCTCGGGCGCTCCAGCAGCGCATGGCCGTCGGGCAGCACGACCACCTCGTCGACCTGCAGCAGCGGCTCCAGCACCGTGGCCGGTGGCGCCCGGTCCTGCTCGATCAGGCCGAGGTCGTGGCGCTGCTCGCTCAGGGCCTGTTCCAGCAGCGGCGACTCCAGCGGCACGATCGACAGGCTGGCCTGCGGCCGCAGCGCCAGGAAGCGCCGCGTGGCCTGCGGCACCAGCGCGTGGGCCAGGGCCGGCAGGCAGGCGAGGCCGAGCCGCCCGGCGGCGAAGTCGCGCAGCGACAGCGCGGTGGCCTCGATGCGCTCGAGCCCGATGTAGGAGCGCTCGACCTCCTCGAGCAGCGCCACCGCCCGGGCGGTGGGCCGCAGCCGGCCGCGCACCCGCTCGAACAGCGCCATGCCCAGCACCTGCTCGAGCCGGGCGATCTCCCGGCTCACCGTGGGCTGGGAGGTGTGCAGCAGCTCGGCGGCCCGGGTCAGGTGGCCGGTGCCCATCACGGCCCGGAAGACCTCGATCAGTCGGTGGGTCAGCTGCATGGATGCAGCATATCAATGTTGAATGGAGAGCTGAAAAACATGCACTTGCATGAATGAGTCGAGGGCGGCAGGATCGCCGCTTCCTTGTCTGCCGACCCTGTTGCCGCCATGTCCACCTTCGATGCTTCCGTCCTGCGCCAGATCGCGACCACCCACGGCACGCCGGTCTGGGTCTATGACGCGGCCACCATCCGCCAGCGCATCGCCGACCTGAAGGCCTTCGACACCATCCGCTTCGCGCAGAAGGCCAACTCCAACATCCACCTGCTGCGCCTGATGCGCGAACAGGGCGTGGTGGTCGACGCGGTGTCGCTGGGCGAGATCGAACGCGCGCTGGCGGCGGGTTACCAGGGCGGTGGCGACGGCCCGTCGGGCATCGTCTTCACCGCCGACCTGCTCGACCGCGCGACGCTGGCCCGCATCGTCGAGCTCGACATCCCGGTGAACGCCGGCTCGATCGACATGCTGCGCCAGCTCGGCGAGGCCGCGCCCGGCCACCGCGTCTGGCTGCGCATCAACCCCGGCTTCGGCCACGGCCACAGCAACAAGACCAACACCGGTGGCGAGCACAGCAAGCACGGCATCTGGCACGCTGACCTGCCGCTGGCGCTGGAGGTGATCCGCGAGCGCGGCCTGAAGCTGGTCGGGCTGCACATGCACATCGGCTCGGGCGTCGACTACAGCCACCTGCAGCAGGTCTGCCAGGCGATGGTCGAGCTGGTCCGGCGCGCGGGCGCGCCGATCGAGGCGATCTCCGCGGGCGGCGGCCTGTCGGTGCCTTACCGCGACGGCGAGCCGCGCATCGACACGGCCCACTACTTCAGCCTGTGGGATGACGCCCGCCGCCAGATCGCCGCCCACCTGGGCCACGCCGTGCACCTCGAGATCGAGCCGGGGCGTTACCTGGTGGCCGAGGCCGGGGTGCTGCTGGGCGAGGTGCGGGCGACCAAGCAGATGGGCAACAACCACTTCGTGCTGGTCGACGCGGGGTTCAACGACCTGATGCGCCCGTCGATGTACGGCAGCTACCACGCCATCAGCGTGCTGGGCGCCGCCGCGGACGCGCCGCTGCAGCCGAGCGTGGTGGCCGGCCCGCTGTGCGAGTCGGGTGACGTGTTCACCCAGGGTGAGGGCGGTGTGGTGCTGACCCGCGACCTGCCGGCCGCCCGGGTCGGCGACCTGCTGGTGTTCCACGACGCCGGGGCCTACGGGGCCTCGATGTCGAGCAACTACAACAGCCGCCCGCTGATCCCCGAGGTGATGGTCGACGGCGCCGAGGTCCGGCTGATCCGCCGCCGCCAGACGGTGGCCGAGCTGCTGGCGCTGGAAGCCTGCTGAACACCGGGGCCGCCGCGGCGGCCCCGCAGGCGCTCAGCGCATCGCCGGCAGCGAGCGCAGCGCGTGGGTGGCGCTTTCGCCCATGGCCGCGCCGAAACGCTTGGCCAGCCGCTCGGCGACGTTCTCCTTGGGCGTGTAGTCGATGATCTCCTCGGCCTTGACCACCTCGCGGGCGACGTAGTCGAGGTTGCCCAGCGCGTCGGCCAGGCCCAGCCGCACGGCTTCCTCGCCGTTCCAGAACAGGCCGGAGAAGGTGTCCGGCGTCTCCTTCAGGCGCTTGCCGCGGCCGGCCCGCACGGTGTCGATGAACTGGCGGTGGATCTGGTCGAGCATGTCCTGGGCCAGCGCGCGGTGCTTGTCCGACAGCGGGGAGTAGGGATCGAGCATGGCCTTGTTCTCGCCGGCGGTCAGCAGCCGGCGCTGCACGCCCACCTTGGCCATCACCTGGTCGAAGCCGAAGCCGTCCATCAGCACGCCGATCGAGCCGACGATCGAGGCCTTGTCGACGTAGATCTCGTCGGCGGCCACCGCCACGTAGTAGGCCCCCGACGCGCAGGACTCCTCGACCACCGCATAGACCTTCTTGTCGTGCTTGGCCTTCAGACGGCGGATCTCGTCGTTGATGATGCCGGCCTGCACCGGGCTGCCGCCCGGCGAGTTGATGCGGATCACCACCGCCCGGGCGCCCGCATCGGCAAACGCGTCGCGCAGGCCCGAGAGCATGAACTCGGCGCTGGCCTCGGTGTCGGAGGCGATCTCGCCCCGCAGCTCCACCAGGGCGGTGTGCGGGCCGTTGGGCGCGGCGCTGTGCTGGTTCTGCGTGTTCACCAGCCAGGCCAGCGCCACGAAGATCAGCAGCCACGAGGCCCGGAAGAAGATGCGCCAGCGCCGTTCGCTGCGCCGGTCGCGCAGGTAGTCCCGGGCGAAGCCGGCGAGCAGCTGTTCGGTGGTCGGTGCGGTGCGGGCGGGTGGCTCCGCGCGGCTCGTGGCGACCGCAGCCGCGGCAGGGGGAGTCGGCGGGGCGTCGGGATCGGGCGTGGCTTGGGGGTCCGGCTCGTGTGTGCTCATGGTGGCGACGTCGGCGTGACGTTCTGCAGTTCGTCTTCAGGATACCAACAGACCCGGCCGGCCTGCTCGGCCACGTGCAGCGGCTTGAGCCGCCGGCCCCGGCAGGGCCCGGCCACGCAGTGGCCGTCGACCGGGTCGTAGGCGGCGCCGTGGATGGCGCAGAGGATCCAGCGGCCGGTGTCGTCCATGAACCGGCCGGGCTGCCAGTCGAGTTCGGCGGGCACGTGGGCGCAGCGGTTCAGGTAGGCCCGCGGCCGGCCCTCGAAGCGCAGCACGAAGCCCCGAACCGGCTGGCCGTGCTCGAGCAGGTCGAACACATGGGCGGGGCCGCCCTCGACCAGGTCGGTCGAGGCGCACAGCACGATGCCCTCCGGTGCCGCCGCGGCCGTGGCGGGAGTGTCGTCCATCGCCACCTCAGGCGTTCTGCTGCAGCCAGGCGTGCAGCTCGGCCACGTTGCCGGCGGTGTAGAGCGGCTGGTGGTCGGCCAGGCGGGCCAGCTCGTGGGCGCCGTAGCTGACGGCCACGCCGTGGGCGCCGGCGTTGCTCGCCAGCAGCAGGTCGTGGGTGGTGTCGCCGATCATCAGCGTGCGGTCGGGTTCGACCCCGAACTCGCGCATCAGCTCCTGCAGCATGCGCGGGTCGGGCTTGGAGGCGGTCTCGTCGGCGGTGCGGGTCGAATCGAACATCGGCCGCAGGCCGCTCAGGCGCAGCGCCTCGTCCAGGCCCTGCCGGCTCTTGCCGGTGGCCACGCCCAGCCAGTGGTTGCGTGCGCGCAGGGCCTCGAGCATCACCTCGACCCCGTCGAACAGCGTGACGTGCTGCTGGTCGCGGAAGTAGTGCTGCCGGTAGCGGCGACCCAGCTCCGGGTACATCGCCTCCGGCAGGCCGGGCACGGCGTGCGCCAGCGCATCGTGCAGGCCGAGGCCGATCACGTAGGACGCGCGCTCGTCGTCCGGTTCGGGCACGCCCAGGTCGCGGCAGGCGGCCTGGATGCTGCGCACGATCAGCGCGGTGGAATCGAACAGCGTGCCATCCCAGTCGAAGACGACCAGGTCGTAGCGGCGGGGGCGGGGGGCGGAGTGGCTCATGGGTGCTGGAGGAGTGTCTCGCATTCGGGCGGCAGCGGGGCGCGCAGCTCGATGCGCTCGCCCGTGGCCGGGTGGTCGAAGGCCAGCTGGCGGGCATGCAGGAACATGCGCTCGAAGCGCACGCCCGGACAACGCTCGCCGCGGGCATACGCCCGGTTGACGGCGAAGTCGCCGTACTTGTCGTCGCCGACGATCGGGTGGCCGGCGTTCTGCAGGTGCACCCGGATCTGGTGCGTGCGCCCGGTCTTGATGGTCACGTCCAGCAGCGTGCCGTGCGTGTAGGTCTTCACGATGCGCACCAAGCTGATCGAGCGGCGCCCGTCGGGGTGGTCGGCCGCGACCGCCCGCACGCGGCGTTCGCCTGCCGCATCCAGGTACTTGTGCAGCGCCACGTCGATCACCTTGGTGGCCGCCGGCCAGGCCCCGATGACCAGGGCGGCGTAGGTCTTGCCGGTCTCGCGCTGGCGGAACTGGTCCTGCAGCGCGGTCAGCGCGCTGCGCTTCTTGGCCACCAGCAGGATGCCGGAGGTCTCCTTGTCGAGCCGGTGCACCAGCTCGAGGAAACGTGCGCCCGGCCGCGCGCGGCGCAGCTGCTCGATCACGCCGTGGCTGACGCCCGAGCCGCCATGCACCGCCACGCCGGCCGGCTTGTCGATGGCCAGCAGGTGCTCGTCCTCGAACAGGATCGGGAACTCCCGCGCCGGCACGGCCGCCGCGAGGTCGGGGTCCTTCTCGGTCAGTCGCAGCGGCGGCACCCGCACGTCGTCTCCGCTCTCCAGGCGCGTGTCGGCCTGGGCGCGCCCCTTGTTGATGCGCACCTCGCCGCTGCGGATGATGCGGTAGACCAGCGTCTTGGGCGCACCCTTGAGCTCGCGGATCAGGAAGTTGTCCAGGCGCTGGCCGGCGCTGCCTTCATCGACGATGAGGTGCCTGACCTGGGCGGCGCAGGGGCTGGATTCCCCTGCTTTTCCCGGGCTGGGCGGCCGGGGCTTTGCCCCTATAATGGGTTGCACCACGTTCACGTTGTAAGTGTTTGATTTGCCTGAGTTTAGCGGGCAACTCGCCAGACGCATGCAGTGGATGTGGTGGAGACGGTGGTTCGTGCTTGACAGCGCGGGCCACGGTCACAGGCTGATGTAGTGCACGCCATGGTCATGGTGCGGGCTCCCAAGGTGAGCTAGCGGATGGTCGGGGCGTGTGCAAGAGACCACGCTGCCAGAGCCCCCAAACAAGGTTTTTCGGCTGCAGCTTCACGGTCCGTTCCCGCAGCGCGAGCAGCGCGGGGAGCGGCATCGCGGGGCTCCAGCTCGCGTCCGGACCGAGACGCTGTTGCATGTTCGAGATCTTCATTCCTTTCTGCCCGATACCGCTGCGCCCCGTGTTCCGGATGGTCAGTGTCTGGCTGCGCGTTTGTTCGTGCGCGGCGGTGAAGGGTGGTCTGAGGATGAACGGCGCCATGGCCCGCAGGTGCAGCTTGCACCGCCGCCAGGTGCTGCCACCGGAACGACCGGACTCGACCTTCCTCCAGCCGATCCTCGCGTTCACGCACGCGCCAACGCTGCGCTTCTGAGGCCTTCGGGTCCCGTGCGCAGTCCAGGGCGATTCCTTCACGGTTCTGCCGCGCTGTTCTCGTGCATCAACGTCATGTTGCAGGCAGGTCATCGACCTGCCGGCGAAGCCAGTTGAGGAGAACGCATGAAACGCATGCTGATCAATGCCACGCAGCCCGAAGAACGGCGCCTGGCGATTGTCGATGGCCAGAAGCTGCTTGACTTCGAGACCGAGATCGAAGGGCGCGAACAGCGCAAGGGCAACATCTACAAGGCGGTCGTCACCCGCGTCGAGCCCTCGCTCGAGGCCTGTTTCGTCGACTACGGCGAAGAGCGCCACGGTTTCCTGCCGTTCAAGGAAATCTCGCGCAGCTATTTCAAGGAAGGTGTCGGGGTCCGCGACGCCAAGATCTCCGACGTCATCCACAACGGCCAGGAGCTGCTGGTCCAGGTCGAGAAGGAAGAGCGCGGCAACAAGGGCGCGGCGCTGACCACCTTCGTGTCGCTGGCCGGCCGTTACCTGGTGCTGATGCCCAACAACCCGCGTGGTGGTGGCGTCAGCCGCCGCATCGAGGGCGAGGACCGCGAGGAGCTCAAGGAGAACCTCGAGCAGCTCGAGTACCCCAAGGGCATGAGCCTGATCGCCCGCACCGCCGGCATCGGCCGCACTGCGGCCGAGCTGCAGTGGGACCTGAACTACATGCTCAAGCTCTGGAGCGCGATCGACGACGCGTCCCGGGGTGGCAAGGGGGCGTTCCTGATCTATCAGGAGTCGTCGCTGGTGATCCGCGCGATCCGCGACTACTTCACCGCCGACATCGGCGAGATCCTGATCGACACCGACGACATCTACGAGCAGGCCAAGCAGTTCATGCTGCACGTGATGCCGGACACGGCGAACCGCGTGAAGCGTTACCGCGATGACGCGCCGCTGTTCAGCCGCTTCCAGATCGAGCACCAGATCGAGACCGCGTTCTCGCGCACGGTGCACCTGCCCTCGGGCGGCGCGATCGTGATCGACCACACCGAAGCGCTGGTGGCCATCGACATCAACTCGGCGCGTGCCACCCGTGGCGGCGACATCGAGGAGACCGCGACCCGCACCAACCTGGAAGCCGCCGACGAGATCGCCCGCCAGTGCCGCCTGCGCGACCTGGGCGGCCTGATCGTGGTCGACTTCATCGACATGGAGGAGAGCAAGAACCGCCGCGAGGTCGAGCAGCGCCTGCGTGACGCGCTGCGCCAGGACCGGGCGCGTGTCCAGTTCAGCTCCATCTCCAAGTTCGGCCTGCTCGAGCTGAGCCGCCAGCGCCTGCGCCCGGCGCTGAGCGAAGGCAGCCACATCACCTGCCCGCGCTGCAACGGCACCGGCCACATCCGCGACACCGAATCTTCCGCGCTGCAGATCCTGCGCATCATCCAGGAAGAGTCGATGAAGGAAGGCACGGCCGCCGTGCACGTGCAGGTGCCGGTGGAAGTGACCTCGTTCCTGCTCAACGAGAAGCGCACCGAGATCACCAAGATCGAGCTCAAGCAGCGCTGCACCGTGCTGCTGGTGCCCAACAAGCACCTTGACACGCCGAACTACAAGCTCGAGCGCCTGCGCCACGACGATCCGCGTCTGGAGAACCTCTCGGCCAGCTACACGATGATCGAGGAGCCGGAAGACGAGGTCGGCATCACGCGCCGCGAGAAGAACGTCAAGCCGCGCCAGGAGCCGATCATCAAGGGCGTGCTGCCCGACCAGCCCGCACCGGTCGCGGCGCCCAAGCCCGAGCCGGTGGCCGAGGTGGCCGCGCCGGCCCCGGCTCCGGTGGTGGCACCTGCCCCCGCTCCCGCGCCGGTGGCGGCACCGGCTGCCGGTGGCGGCCTGTTCGGCTGGATCCGTCGCATCTTCGCGTCGACCCCAGAGGCAGCACCGGTCGTGGCCGCGGTCGCGCCGAGCGTCGAGGCTCCGGTGGCGGCGCCTGCCGCCCCGGTCCGCGAGGCGGGTGCCCGTGGCGAGCGCCGCGAGGGCCGTGAAGGTCGTCGTGACGGCCGCCGTGAGGGCGGTCGTGAAGGGGGCCGGGATGGCAATCGCCGCGGTGAGCGTGGCGAGCGTGCTGAACGCGGTGAGCGCACGACCGAGGGCCGCGCGCCCGAGGCCCGTGCCGAAGGCCAGCCGGCCCGCGAGGGCGGCGAGTCCCGCCGCCAGGGTCGTGATCGTGGTGAGCGCGGCGAGCGCAACGAGCGGGGTGAGCGCGCCCAGGGCGAGAACCGCCGCGAGCGCGCGCTGGACGCCGCCGTGGCCGAATCCGCCGCCCCGGTCCGTGCTCCGCGTGAACGCCGCGTCAGCGCACCGGAGGCCGTCGAGGCCGCTGCGGTGTCTGGCGAGGTGAACGCCGCTTTCGTCGACAGCCAGTCGCCGGTCGACGGGGATGCGGCCCAGGCCGAACGTGACGGCCGCCGTCGCCGCCGTGGTGGCCGTGGCCGCCGCGACCGCGACGAGCTGCGTGCCGACGGTTCGCCGGCCGACGGCGTGTCGACCGAGGACCAAGGTGCGTCCGAGCCGGAGTCGTCCGAGCGGATGGCCCCGGTGGTCGAGGCCGCTGACGCGACCCCGGTCGAGGCGGGCGAGCCCGTCGAGGGCGAGGCCCAGGACGGCGCCCGTCGTCGTCGCCGTGGCCGTGGCCGCGGTGCCCGCGACACGGTCGAAGGCACGATCGAGTCGACCGAAGGCGCTGACGTGGCCGCGGTGCCGGTCGAGGCCGCCGTCGCCGAGGGAGTGACCGAGGTGGTCGCCGAGCTGGCTGCACCCGAGGTCGTCGAGCTGGCCCCGGTGGTGCGGGTCGAGGCTGCCGTCGCCGAGTCGTCGGCTGAAGCTGTCGTCGCCCCCGTGGCCGTCGAGGTCGTGGTGGAGACGCCGGTGGTGGAGACGCCGGTGGTGGCCGAGCCGGAAGCGGCACCCGCTGTCGCTGCCGTGGCGGTGACCGTGGCCGAACCGGTCGTGGCGGTCGTGGACGTGCCTGCAGCCGCTCCGGCGCCGACGGCGGCTGCGGCGACCTCGTTCGAGCTGCCGCTGTCGCAGCTGAACGCGCTGGCCGGTGAGGTCGGGCTGGAATGGGTGCACAGCGACGCCGACAAGGTGCGCGCGGTGCAGGCGGCGATCGCCGCCGAGCCCAAGCCGGTGCACGTGCCGCGTGAGCCGCGTCCGGTGGTGCTGATCGACGAAGGTCCGCTGGTGCTGGTCGAGACCCGCCGGGATCTGGCGGCCGTCACGCTGCCGTTCGAGCAGTCGACCCCCGCCTGACCGGTCGCGGTTCGCACCGCGACCCCCGATGCCACGGGCCGATGCGTCGGCTGGCATCATGAGCGCCGCCCCGGTCCTGGACCGGGCGGCGTTTTTTCTTGGGCGTTCGACATGGATGAAGCTGTTTTTGCGTTGCTGGACGATGGGTTGTCCGCTCCGGACGAGGTGTGCAGCCGGCTGTGCACCGGCTGGCTGGGCGACTTGATCTGCAGCGACCCCGACGATCTGCCGGCCCTGTGGCAGCAGGCGCAGGGGGCGCTGGCCGCCGGCGAGCACCTGGTGCTGCTGGCCGACTACGAATGGGGCGTGCGGCTGCAGGGGGTGCCGGTGCCCGATCACCTGGCGGCGCCGATGCCGTGGCCGGGCTGCACGTCCGACACCGGCGGGGCGCTGCGGCTGATGCGTTTCCGGCACCTGCAGCGCCTGCGGCCGGCCGAGGTGCGGGCCTGGCTGCAGGCGCGTGACGGCGGGCAGGCGACGCCGGGGCCGGCCGGGGTGATCGCCCTGTCGCCGGTGGCGGCCGGTGCCGGTGCCGAGGCCGAGTTCGAGGCCGCGATCGAGCGCATCCACGAGTGGATCCGCGCGGGCGACACCTACCAGATCAACCACACCCACCGCCTGACCGGCCAGGCGATCGGCTCGCCGGTGGCGCTCTACCGGCGCCTGCGCGAGCGCCAGCCGGTGCCTTATGGCGCGCTGATCGTGCTGCCCGGGGATCGCTGGGTGCTGTCGTGCTCGCCCGAGCTGTTCGTGCGCCACGGCGCCGGACGCCTGACGGCCCGGCCGATGAAGGGCACGATCGCCCGCCGGCCCGATGATGCAGCCGCCGATGCCGCCGCGGCCGTCTGGCTGGCCGCCGACGTGAAGAACCGGGCCGAGAACCTGATGATCGTCGATCTGCTGCGCAACGACCTGGGCCGCATCGCGCGCACCGGTTCGGTCCGGGTGCCGCGGCTGTTCGAGGTCGAGCCCTACCGCACCGTGCACCAGATGACCTCGACCGTGCAGGCCGAGCCCGCGCCCGAGGTCGACCTGCCGGCGCTGTTGCGGGCGCTGTTTCCCTGCGGCTCGATCACCGGGGCGCCCAAGCACCACACGATGGCGCTGATCGGTCGCCTCGAGACCAGTCCGCGCGGGCTCTACACCGGCGCGATCGGCTGGATCGAGGCGCCGGCCGAGGGCAGCGGCGGCCGGCTGGGCGACCTGTGCCTGTCGGTGGCGATCCGCACGCTGCTGCTCGAGCCGCCGATGCCTGGGCAGCCCTCGCTGCGCGCGATGAGCGTGGGCGTGGGCGCGGGCATCGTGCTCGATTCGGTCGCGGCCGACGAGGCGCAGGAATGCCGCGTCAAGACCCGCTTCGTGACCGACCTCGACCCCGGTTTCACGCTGTTCGAGACGATGCGCATCGAGGCCGGCGAGGTCCGGCGCCTGGCCGACCACCTGGCCCGCCTGTCGGCCAGTGCGCAGGCGCTGGGCTGGACGCCTCCCGACGTCGGCCCGCTGGCCGACCGGTTGCGGGCGCAGGCCGTGGCGCTGCAGGCCGAGGCCCCTGGTGTCGTGCACCGGCTGCGGCTGGACCTGTGCCATGACGGCTCGACGCACCTGCGCTGCGGCGTGCTGGCGGCCTTGCCCGACGGGCCGGTCGGTCTGGGCTGGGCGCACGGGCGGGCCTTGCCGGATGGGGAGCGGGCGCTGCTGCGCCACAAGACCTCGCTGCGCACGGCCTACGATGCAGCCATCCAGGCCGCCGAGGCCGGGGGCCTGTTCGACCTGCTCTTCGTCAACGAGCGGGGCGAGCTCACCGAAGGCGGGCGGTCCACGCTGCTGGTGCGGCTGGAGGGCCGCTGGTTCACGCCGCCGCTGCAGTCCGGCGTGCTCGCCGGGGTCACGCGCGCGGCGCTGATGGCCGATCCGCAGTGGCGTGTGGCCGAGCGGGTGCTGCATCGGTCCGACCTGGCCCGCGCCGAGGCGCTGGCCGTCTGCAATGCGCTGCGCGGCGTGCTGCCGGCGCGGCTGGTGCCGCCCGGCGGCTGATCAGCCCAGCGTGCTGATGCGCCGCAGCGCCTGCAGGTAGGGCGCGTGGTGCATCAGCTCGTCCCAGGGCAGCGGCGGGGTCTGCGGCAGCAGCGCGAGGCGGCGCTGCTCGCTGTCCGGGTCGGTCTGCCAGCGACCCTGGGCGAGACCGGCTTCCAGGCTGTCGAGCAGCTCGTCGACCGCACGGCCGCCGTCGAGCGACTGGTTGCACAGCAGCACCAGATCGCAGCCGGCCTGCAGCGCCAGCGTGGCGGCCTCGGCGTAGCTCAGCACCGCGCCGTCCTGCACGTCGGCCACGCGGCGGGCGCCTTCCATGCTCAGGTCGTCGCTGAAGACCGCGCCGGTGAAACCCAGGCGCTCGCGCAGCACGTCACGCAGCCAGCGCGGCGAATAACCTGCCGGGCGGGCGTCGACCTTCGGGTAGATCACGTGGGCGGGCATCACGCCGGCCAGGCTGGTGGACAGCCATTCGTAGGGCCGTGCGTCGTCGGCCAGGATCGCGCTCAGCGAGCGGCTGTCCTTCGGCACGGCGACATGGCTGTCGGCGGCGGCCCAGCCGTGGCCGGGGAAGTGCTTGCCGCAGTGGCCCATGCCGGCCTGCAGCAGGCCGGTCATCAGGCAGCGGGCCAGCGTCGTCACCACCCGGGCATCGCGGTGGAAGGCCCGGTTGCCGATGACGGCGCTGCGGCCGTGGTCCAGGTCCAGCACCGGAGTGAAGCTCAGGTCGACGCCGCAGGCGCGCAGCTCGGCGGCCAGGATGTAGCCGGCGGCCGTGGCCATGTCGCAGGCCAGCATCGCGCCATGTCCCTCGGCGCGGGGCTTGCCCCCTTCGCTGTCGTCCATCCAGCGCTCGCCGAGCGTGGCCATCGCGGGCAGGTGGGTGAAGCCGTCGGTGCGGAAACGCTGCACGCGCCCACCTTCGTGGTCGACGCTGACCAGCACGTCGGGGCGGATCGACTTGATCTCGGCCACCAGTTCGGTGAGCTGGTGGCGGTCCTGCCAGTTGCGGGCGAACAGGATCAGGCCGCCGGTCAACGGATGCTGCAGGCGCCGGCGGTCGTCGTCGTCCAGCGCCAGGCCGGCGATGTCGAGCACCACCGGGGCGTGGGCGTGGTGCACGGGGGCCGGGCGGGCGGCGGTTCGGCGGGGGGTCTTGGTGGGCATGTCAGGCTCGGGTTTCGACCACCACGAAGCTGGTGGCGTAGTCGGTTTCGTCGGTGATGCTGACGTGGGCGCTCAGCCCGCGTGCGGTGAACCAGGCCGCCAGGTCGCCATGCAGGCGGATCTGCGGCTGGCCGCCCGGTGCGTTCAGCGTCTCGCAGTCGCGCCAGGTCATCGGGTGGTGCAGGCCCAGGCCGATGGCCTTGGAGAAGGCTTCCTTGGCCGAGAAGCGGGTGGCGAGGTAGGCGATGCCGCGGGCCTCGACCCGGGCGCGCCGGTGGTGGAAGACCTGCAGCTCGTTCGGCCCCAGCACCCGTTCGGCAAAACGGTCGCCGCGCCGCGCCAGCACGGCCGCGATGCGCCGGATGTCGCAGAGGTCGGTGCCGACGCCGTAGATCATCGTGCCGCGGGAACGCCGGCCCGCTGGATGCAGCGCTGGTAGTCGCGGACGGTCTCGGCGTAGCCCAGCTCCAGCGCGTCGGCGATCAGCGCGTGGCCGATCGACACCTCCATCACCCCCGGCACCGCGCGCAGGAAGTCGCTCAGGTTGTCGCGGTTCAGGTCGTGGCCGGCGTTGATCTCCAGGCCGGCGGCCAGGGCCGCCTCGGCGGTGCGCACGTAACGCTGCAGCACCTCGTCCTGGCGCGGCGTGCCCCAGGCGCTGGCGTAGGCCTCGGTGTAGAGCTCGACGCGGTCGGCGCCCAGCTCGGCGGCTGCCCGCATCATGCCGGGTTCCGGATCCATGAACAGGCTGACCCGCACGCCCAGCACACGGGTCTCGTCGATCACCGCCTTCAGGCGCCCGGCGTCCTCGGGCAGGCTCCAGCCGTGGTCCGAGGTGAACTGCCCGACCGTGTCCGGCACGAAGGTGGCCTGGTGCGGGCGCACGGCGCGGATCACGTCCATCAGGTTGTGGAAGGGGTTGCCCTCGATGTTGAACTCGATCCGCGGCCAGGCGCGCAGCAGCTCGGCCAGCTCGGTCACGTCGGTGGCGCGGATGTGGCGTTCGTCGGGGCGCGGGTGCACCGTGATGCCCTGGGCGCCGGCCTCGAGCACCTGCTGCGCCGCGCGGGTCACGCTGGGGATGCCCAGGTGGCGGGTGTTGCGCAGCAGCGCGACCTTGTTGAGGTTGACCGACAGGGCGGTGCGTCCGCCGTGGACCAGCGGTTCGGGGGCGACGAGAGGGTTCATGGCGGCGGCGACACGGTTCACGGTTCGATGAGTTTCTGGACTTCGACCATCAGCGCGCGGGTGCGCAGCGCCGAGGTGCCGAGATGATAGTGAAGCATCTGGCGCAGCTGGTTGCGCAGCTCGACCGGTGCGCCCAGGCAGGCGCTGCGCAGACCGGCCAGGTCCCGGGCGTCCAGCGCCACCTGCAGGGCGGTCAGCACGGCGCCGGGCAGGCCGGTCTCGCCGTCGCGCAGCGGCTGCACGCCGGTCTCGGGGTGCAGCAGGTGGCGGGCGCCGGTGTCCACCGGACGCTGCGTGGCGGTGACCACGTGCAGCTCGGGCAGCACGCCGGTGTCGGCCAGCAGGTGCAGCTCGAAGGCCCGCAGCGCGGCGGCCGTCCCGGCGTCGTCGCCCGAGGCGAGCACCGGCAGCGTGGCGGCATAGGTGTCGAACAGCGTGGCGTGCGGATCCTGGCGCGCCAGGCCACGCAGCAGCAACTCGTTGAGATGGAAGCCCGCCAGCAGCCCGGCGCCTCCGGGCATCGCGCCGCCCCCGCCCCATTCGGCGCTGCGCAGCAGCTGCACCTCGGTGCCTTCCTCCTGGCGCTTGCTGCCCAGCTGCACCAGCAGGCGCTGGAAAGGCAGCAGCACGCAGCGCAGCTGGGAGTAGGGCCGCTTGGCCCCCTTGGCCACGACGACGATGCGCCCGAGTTCCCGGGTGAAGAGGTCCAGGATCAGGCTGGACTCGCTCCAGTCGTGGTGATGCAGCACATAGGCGGCCAGCGGCGCCGCCGCATTGCGACGCGTGGCCATGCCCGGGGCTTATTCGTAGCCGTAGCTCTTGAGGCGCTGCTCGTCGTCGGCCCAGCCCGAACGGACCTTGACCCACAGTTCCAGGAACACCTTGCCGCCGGTCAGGCGCTCGAGCTCGGTGCGTGCTTCCATGCCGATGCGCTTGAGGCGTTCGCCCCCTTCGCCGATCACGATGCCCTTGTGGGAGTCGCGCTCGACGATGACGGTCGCTGCGATGCGGCGCAGCCGGCCTTCATCCTCGAACTTGTCGATCTGCACGGTCGAGGTGTAGGGCAGCTCGTCGCCGGTCAGGCGGAACAGCTTCTCGCGGATCAGCTCGGCGGCGAGGAACTTCTCGCTGCGGTCGGTCAGCGCTTCCGAGTCGTAGAACCAGCCCTGCTCGGGCAGGTAGGGGCGCAGGATGCCCAGCAGGCGCCGGGCATCGTCTTCCTTCTTGGCCGTCAGCGGCACGAACTCGGCGAACGGATGGCGGTCCTGCATCTGCTTGAGCCAGGGCATCAGGTCGGCGCGGCGCTGGATCAGGTCGAGCTTGTTGGCCACCAGCACCGTCGGCTTGCCCGGGGGCACCAGCGACAGCACCTTGGCATCGTCGAGCCCGAAGCGGCCGGCCTCGACCACGAACAGCACCACGTCCACGTCGCTGAGCACGCCCTGGACGGTCTTGTTCAGGTTGCGGTTCAGCGCCGCCGTGCCCTTGACCGTGTGGCGGGTCTGGAAGCCTGGCGTGTCGACGAAGACGTACTGCGTGTCGTCCTGCGTGCTGATGCCGGTGATGCGGTGGCGGGTGGTCTGCGCCTTGCGCGAGGTGATGCTGACCTTCTGACCGACCAGCGTGTTGAGCAGCGTCGACTTGCCCACGTTGGGGCGTCCGACGATGGCGATCAGGCCGCAGCGCGGGTCGCTGATGACCCGCACCTCGGCCGGTGCGGCCGTCGGCAGCTGGCCCACGGGGGTCTCGTCGTCATCGACCGGATCCGGCCCGGCCTCGATGCCGGGGGCGTCAGCCTCGTGCGTTTCAGGCTCGACCGGCGCGACCGAGGTCGGGGCGGCGGCCCCGCCGGTGCCGGAGGCGAAGAACGCGTCCAGCAGCGCCTGGGTCGAATCGTTGCCGCCGGCGGCGGGCGAGGGGGTGCCGGTCGATGCCGGCGTGCGTGTCTTGGATCGTGTCATCAGTCGTGGCTTGCGTGCAGACGTTCCAGCACCAGTCGGGCGGCTTCCTGCTCCGCCGCCCGGCGGGAGCGGCCTTCGCCGCGGCCTTCGACACCAAAACCGGCCACCGAGCACACGACGACGAAGGTCTGGTCGTGGGCGCGGCCGCGCGTGGCTTCGATGCGGTATTCGGGAACGGTCTGGCGACGGGCCTGGAGCCATTCCTGCAATTGGGTCTTCGCGTCCTTGGCCCAGGCCTGGGTCACCGTCTCGACCACCAGCGGCTCGAACAGGCGCTGCACCAGCGCCTGCGCGGCGCCGTAGCCGGCATCGCGGTAGACCGCGCCGATGATGGCCTCCATCGCGTCGGCGAGGATGGACGGGCGCTGCGCGCCGCCGCCCCGCGCCTCGCCCTCGGACAGGCTCAGCACCGTGGGCAGCTGCAGCGACAGCGCGATGCGGTGCAGCATGTCCTGGCGCACCAGGTGGGCGCGCACGCGTGTCAGGTCGCCTTCGGGTGAATCGTCGAACTGGGTGAACAGCAGGTCGGACACGGCCAGGTTCAGCACGGCGTCGCCCAGGAATTCAAGGCGTTCGTTGTGGTCCGAACCGAAGCTGCGGTGGGTCAGGGCACGTTCGAGCAGGTCGTGCTGCCGGAACACATGACCGATGCGTTGCTGGAGGGCTTCGAGGTTGGGGTTCAAGGTGTGTCGGGGGCTCAGTGGGAGCGGCCCTGGTATTTGATCAACAGGTGGACCGGCCCGAACAGCTCGATCTCTTTCGAGTAGGCGAAGCTCACCACGATGCGGTCGTTTTCCTTGGTGATGTCCAGGTCCCGGCCGGTCAGCGAGGTGATGCCGTACTCGATCTGGCGGTAGCGGTCGAAGGCGATGCGGATCTCGGGCACCGTGCCGCCGCCCTCACGCGCCACCTTGTCGACCGTGCGGGCGATCGTGTAGTACTCGTTGACCGTCGGCACCACGCGCAGCGCCACGATGGCGACGAAGGTGATGAGCGTGGCCCAGAAGATCAGCCCGATCAGCGTGATGCCGCGCTGCTGGCGGGGCCATGCGCGCGTGGCGGGTCGAAGCTCGTTGGTGCTCATCGTCATCCTCCGGATTCTGGGGGCTCGGGTCCTTCAGTGGAACGCACCGATGCGTTTCAGGTTGCCGAAATTCATCCAGACAAAAAACGCGCGTCCCACGATGTTCTCGTCGGGCACGAATCCCCAGTAGCGCGAGTCCTCGGAATTGTCCCGGTTGTCGCCCATCATGAAATAGTGGCCGGGCGGCACCGTGCAGGTCACCCCTTCGGCACTGTAGCGACAGTTCTCGGCGCCGGGGAAGTTGCGGGCCCGCATCCCGTAGGACGACGGCAGGCTCGGATCCACCAGGATGCGGTGGCTGTCGCTGCCGACCTTCTCCGAGAACTGCTTCGAGAACAGGCGACGGTCCTCGTCATAATAATCGTCCAGCGTCTGCAGTTCGACCGGCTTGCCGTTGAGGCTCAGCTTCTGGTTGATGTAGGACACCTCGTCGCCCGGCACGCCGACCACGCGCTTGATGAAATCGATGCCGGGGTCCACCGGGTAGCGGAACACCATCACGTCGCCGCGCTTCGGGTCGTTGTTGGCGATGATCTTCTTGTTGATCACCGGCAGGCGCACGCCGTAGTGGAACTTGTTCACCAGGATCAGGTCGCCGATCTCGAGCGTCGGGATCATCGAGCCCGACGGGATCTTGAACGGCTCGAACAGGAAGGAGCGCAGCACGAACACCAGCACGATCACCGGGAACAGGCCGGCCGTCCAGTCCAGCCACCAGGGTTGGGCGAGCAGGCGGGACTGCGCCTCGTCGAGCTGATGGCCCTGGTCGTGCTGGATGCCCAGCCGCTCCAGTTCCTGGCGCCGCTGCTGCGCGTTGCTGGCCAGGGCCCGCGCGTCGGCCCGGCGGCGCGGCAGGAACACGAAGCGCTCGGCCATCCAGTACAGGCCGGTGACGACCGTCAGGATGAAGAGCAGCAGCGAGAAGTTGCCGGTCCAGTAGCCGAAGTACCACCCCAGGCCGAAGGAGATCAGACAGGCATACAGGATGCCGGTGAGGGTTGCCATCAGAGATCCGGTAGTGATTTAGTCTTCGACCCGAAGGATCGCGAGGAACGCTTCCTGAGGCACCTCGACGGAGCCGATCTGCTTCATGCGCTTCTTGCCCGCCTTCTGCTTCTCGAGCAGCTTGCGCTTGCGGCTCACGTCGCCGCCATAACATTTTGCCAGCACGTTCTTGCGCAGCGCCTTGATGTTCTCGCGGGCGATCACGTTGGCGCCGATGGCGGCCTGGATGACCACGTCGTACATCTGGCGCGGGATCTGCTCGCGCATCTTGGCGGCCACCGCACGGCCACGGTAGAGGCTCTGCGCCCGGTGCACGATGATCGACAGCGCGTCGACCCGGTCGCCGTTGATCAGCAGGTCGACCTTGACCACGTCCGAGGCGCGGTACTCCTTGAACTCGTAGTCCATCGAGGCGTAGCCGCGCGACACGCTCTTGAGCTTGTCGAAGAAGTCCAGCACGATCTCGGCCAGCGGCATCTCGTAGGTCAGCATGACCTGGCGGCCGTGGTAGGCCATGTTGAGCTGCACGCCACGCTTCTGGTTGGCCAGCGTCATCACCGGGCCGACGTAGTCCTGCGGCATGTACAGGTGCACCGTGACGATGGGCTCGCGGATCTCCTGGATGCGGCCCAGATCGGGCATCTTCGACGGGTTCTCGACCTGGATCACCTCGCCGCCGTTGAGCACGACCTCGTAGACCACGCTGGGCGCGGTGGTGATCAGGTCCTGGTCGAACTCGCGCTCCAGTCGCTCCTGCACGATCTCCATGTGCAGCAGGCCGAGGAAGCCGCAGCGGAAGCCGAAGCCCAGCGCCTGCGACACCTCGGGCTCGTAGCGCAGCGAGCTGTCGTTGAGCTTCAACTTCTCGAGCGCGTCGCGCAGCTGGTCGTACTCGCTGGCTTCGGTCGGGTAGAGCCCGGCGAAGACCTGCGGCTGGATTTCCTTGAAGCCGGGCAGCGCCTCGGTGGCCGGGCCGGCGTTGTTGGGCAGCTTCTTCTCGAGCGTGATGGTGTCGCCGACCTTGGCCGCCTGCAGCTCCTTGATGCCCGCGATGATGAAACCCACCTCGCCGGCCTTGAGCAGGTCGCGGTTCTCGGACTTGGGCGTGAACACGCCCAGGTGCTCGACCGGATAGATGGCGTTGGTGGCCATCATGCGGATGCGCTCGTTCTTGCGCAGCACGCCGTCGACCACCCGCACCAGCATCACGACGCCGACGTAGTTGTCGAACCAGGCGTCGACGATCATCGCGCGCAGCGGGCCGTCCGGGTTGCCCTGGGGCGGCGGCATGCGGGTGATGACGGCCTCGAGGATCTCGTCGATGCCCATGCCGGTCTTGGCCGAGCAGGGGATGCCGTCGGTCGCGTCGATGCCGATCACGTCCTCGATCTCGGCCTTGGCGTTGTCCGGATCGGCCTGCGGCAGGTCCATCTTGTTGAGCACCGGCACCACCTCGACGCCCAGGTCGAGCGCGGTGTAGCAGTTGGCGACGGTCTGGGCCTCGACGCCCTGGCTCGCGTCGACCACCAGCAGCGCGCCTTCGCAGGCCGACAGCGAGCGGCTGACCTCGTAGGAGAAGTCGACGTGTCCGGGCGTGTCGATCAGGTTCAGGTTGTAGACCTGTCCGTCGCGTGCCTTGTACTGCAGCGAGGCGGTCTGGGCCTTGATCGTGATGCCGCGCTCACGCTCGATGTCCATCGAATCGAGCACCTGGGCTTCCATCTCGCGGTCGGTCAGCCCTCCGCAGCGCTGGATCAGGCGGTCGGCCAGCGTGCTCTTGCCGTGGTCGATGTGGGCGATGATGGAGAAGTTGCGTATGTGGTTCATGTCGGAAACAAAAAAAAGGCACGTCGAACCGATGACGCGCCTTCCAACAAAAAGGTTGGGCAACTGCTTTGTTGGGACTTCATTGTAGCCAGAACACCCGGGTGGCCGGATGATGGGGCGGGCATCGAACGGGCGTTGCCGGCGCCGACAGGCAGTGCTTATTCACAGATTGTACACAGATTGAATCCGGCCCCTGCACGCCGTCCGACGCTCAGGGGCCGTGCCCGCCGCCTCAGCGTTCCGGCCGGATCAGCACGTACTGGGCCCACTCGCCGCGCCGCACCAGCAGGTTCACCGGCTTGGAGCGATCGATCCGGCCCACCAGCTGCTCGAACTGCCGGGCCGAGCCGACCTCGCTGTTGGCCACGCTCAGGATCAGGTCCCCTTCACGCAGGCCGGCCTTGGCCGCGGGGCCGTCGGCCGCGGTCACGCGCACGCCCCCCTTGATCTTGAGCTGGCGGCGCTGCGCATCGCTCAGGTCGGCGACGGTCAGGCCCAGGACGCCGATGCTGGTGGCGGCCTCGGCGCTCGACGGGGCGTCGGGCTTCGACGCCTTGGCCGTGCCTTCGGGCTCGAGTTCGGCCACCACGAGGGTCAGGTCCTTGGTGGCGCCGCGGCGGAAGACCTGCAGCGCGGCCTTGCTGCCGGGCTTGGTGGCGCCGACCAGGCGGGGCAGGTCGTTCCACTTGTCGACCGGCTTGCCGTCGAAGCGGGTGACGATGTCGCCGGCCTCGAGTCCGGCCTTGTCGGCCGGGCTGCCACTCTCGACTCCGCGCACGAGGGCCCCGCTGGCCTTGGGCAGGCCCAGCGATTCCGCCACCTCGCGCGTGACCTCGCCGATCTGCACGCCGATGCGCCCGCGCACCACCCGTCCGGTGCTGCGCAGCTGCTCGGCGATGCGGCCGGCCTCGTCGATCGGGATCGCGAAGGAGATGCCCATGTAGCCACCCGAGCGGCTGTAGATCTGCGAGTTGATGCCCACCACCTCGCCGCGCATGTTGATCAGCGGGCCGCCCGAGTTGCCGGGGTTGATGGCCACGTCGGTCTGGATGAAGGGCACCAGGTCACCGGTGTCACGCGCCTTGGCGCTGACGATGCCGGCGGTGACCGTGTTGTCCAGGTCGAAGGGCGAGCCGATCGCGATCACCCACTCGCCCACGCGCAGGCGATCGACGTTGCCGAAGCGCACGGCCGGCAGGCCGGTGGCGTCGATCTTCAGCACGGCTACGTCGGTGCGCTTGTCCGCACCCACCACGCGGGCCTTGAACTCACGCTTGTCGTTGAGCCGGACGATGACCTCCTGGGCGCCGTCGACGACGTGGGCGTTGGTCATCAGGTAACCATCGGACGAGACGATGAAGCCCGAGCCCACGCCGCTCGGGCGCGGGGTCTCCTGCTCCTCGGCATCGGGGGTCTGTCCGCGGCGCTGCTGGCCGTCCGGGCGCGGCACCGGCACACCGAAGAAGCGCCGGAAGAATTCCTGCATCTCCTCGTCGGCCGGGTTGTCGCTGCGGGCGACCTGGGTCTTGGTGGTGGTGCGGATGTTGACCACCGCCGGGCCGACCTGCTCGACCAGATCGGCAAAGTCCGGCAGCCCGCGCTGGGCGGCGCTCGGTGCGGTGACCGCGGCGGCCTGTCCGGTCCCCATCGGAGGCCCGGACGACTGCGCCGTGGCGCTGAAGTGGGAGGTCAGTGACAGACCGATGGTGGTGGCGGCCGCCAGGCTGACGCCGGCGAGCAGCCAGCGGCGAGAGGTGGTGCGGCGGCTGGACAGGAAACGATCAGGCATGGAGTTCCTCAGGGCAACAGCGTCCGGGCAATCCCGGATCGATGCGCTTGGAGCGGTTCAGGGCTTCAGGCGTTCCATCGCGTTGACGAATTTCAGCAGCGTCAGCGCCGGGGCGTCTCCCACGGCGGTGATCCACCAGTCGGCCTGACGGCGGCTGAGGGCGTAGGTCGCCCCCATGGCCGCGTGGGATTCACGCTGGTGCTGCAGCGGATCGAAGGGCTCGATGTAGACGGAGACCTGGGTCAGTCCGTCGGAGAACACCGTCTGCAGCATCGTCGATTCGGGTGCCGGAGCCGAGGTCGCGCTGGCCGCCACCGGCGTGGCATGGTGCTCGCCGATCGGCCGTCGGACCGAGCGCACCAGCTGGAAGCCCGCGGGCAAGCCGCGCAGCGACCACCCGGCACGGGCCAGGTCGGTGCGCTCGACCTGCAGCCGGGTGACCTGGTAGCCCGTCAGTCGCCGCATCTCCTGCACCAGCACCTGGGTCTGGGGGCGCACGCTGGCCTGCAGGTCGGAGTAGGCGGTCGATTCCAGCAGCTCACCCCGGTCGTTGAGCACGTCGGCGCGCAGCAGCAGGCTCGACTGGGGCTCCAGCCACAGGCGGAAGGCGTAGCGCAGCGCATCACGGGGCTTGAATGTCCAGACCAGCGCGTCCAGGCCGGCGATGCGGTCGCTGCCGCCCTGCACGAGCTCGTAGCGCTCCGTGTCCAGTTCGAGATCGGCCGGCCAGGGGGTCGGGAAGGCCCCCACCGGCTCACGCGGCTCGATCGAGGCGATCTGGGTGGCCGGCCAGAACACGTGGACCACGTTGTTGTGGCGGTAGATGCGCCGCGCCCGGCCGTCGAGGATGTCCAGCCGTTCGATCTGCTCGCGGCCATCGTTGAAGTGCACGATGCGCGAACTGCTCATCGAGCGGCCGAGGTTGATCACGAAGGTGCCGGCGTAATTGCGGTGGCGGGCGGCCTCCTGGGCCCGGCGCAGCAGCCGGGAGCCTTCCGTCGGGCCGAAACTGCCGAGCGTGAGCGGTGCCGTCGCCGCCGGGGCCGCCTGGGCCGGGGCGCCGAGCAGCGCGCCGATGCAGCACAGGCTGCAGGCCAGCTGTCGCGCCTGGCGCAGGGCCGTCGAGCGCAGTGCCGTCATTGTCCGACGGCCACGGGCTGGGTCTGCTGGAAGGTGGCGCTGCGCAGGTAGGACGCCTGCCCCACCGGCACACCGGAAAACTGCTTGTGGGGCGTCAGGTAACGGGCGAGCTGGGCGTCATCCATTGATGCGGCGTCCATGGCAGGCATCGACGCCGCACCGGCTGCCGCCAGGCTGGAGCCGAAGAACAGGGCGTCGCTGCCCTCCTGGCCCCGGTTGAGCAGCACGACCCCGGCCACCAGGGCCACGCCCGCGGCCATGCCCAGCGGTGCGCTCCAGCGGCGCAGCGCCGATCGGCGCCGGGTCGGGGCGAGCGAGCCGGTCTCGGCCCGGGTCGGGAACTCGACCAGCAGGGCGCTGTCCTGTCCGGCCTCCGTCGCCGTGGTGCTCGGCTCCGGCGGCGTCGGGGCGAGCACCACCGGTTCTTCAGCGAGGCGCGAACGCAGGGCCTGCAGGAAAGCCTCGTCGCGGGAGGGCGGGCTCGACAGCTCGTCCGAGCGCAGTACGTCGCCGATCAGGTGGTAGGCGTGCCAGGACGTGCGCTGTCCGGCGTCCTGTCGCCAGGAGCGGCAGGCCCGCGCGACGATCTGGGCGTCGACCTCGCCATCCATCAGGGCCGACAGTTCTTCATCGGCGGGGCGGGCAGGCAGAAAGGGCTCATTCATTGATCACTCCATGCCGGGGCGTCACCAGCGTTGCCCCTCTTTGGTATCCAGCAGCGGTCGCAACCGAACGGCAATGGCCTCGCGCGCCCGGAAGATGCGCGAGCGCACCGTTCCGATCGGGCAGGCCATGACCTCGGCAATCTCTTCATAGGACAGCCCCTCCACCTCGCGCAGCAAGATGGCCTGGCGCAGATCCACCGGCAAGGCCTCGATGGCCGCATTGACCGTCGTCGCGATCTCGCGGCTGGCCAGCACGGACTCGGGGGTCTCGCCGTCGGTCAGACCGTTCTCGGGGCGATAAGTTTCGTCGTCGTCGTCACGCGAGGACGCCAGGGCCGACTCGGTGATCACCGGGTCGCGGCGCATGTCGGCCAGCGCCTTCTTGGCGGTGTTGACGGCGATGCGGTAGAGCCAGGTGTAGAAGGCGCTCTCGCCGCGGAACTTGGGCAGGGCGCGGTAGGCCCGGATGAAGGTCTCCTGCGCCACGTCCTGCACCAGATCGGTGTCGCGGATGATGCGGCCGATCAGCCGCTCGATGCGGCGCTGGTACTTGACCACGAGCATCTCGAATGCCTGGACCTCTCCGCGTTTGGCGCGTTCGATCAGCAGGGCGTCGGCATCAGCGGTCATGGGAAGCGGGGGCGGCCGGATCGTCGGGGACCGGCAAGGGAGCAGCAGGGCGGGGTGAATATACCGCACAGCGCAACGGATGCCAGGCGTCGCCCAGTGCCGCTGCGCTCATCGGTAGCCACCAGGTCGTTGCCCGAGCGTGCGGGAGCGTCGAGGCCTGCGTGCGCAGGCGCAGCAGCATCCAGCGGCCGAGGTCGATCGTGACCACCAGCCGGGCGCACGGTCCGCTGTCGGCGGGATCGGACTGCAGCCGCAGCCACCAGTCCTGCCCGTCCCAGCGCAGACGGCCCTGAAGAGGTGGACGGCGCCACCAGGACCACGCGCAGCCGAGCCAGCCGAGCAGGGCGACACCCAGCACGATCGGTTTCAGGATGTGGCCACGATGCGGCATGGCCGCCCAGGCGAGCAGCGCGGCGGCGCTGCCCAGCAGCAGCAGGATCTGCAGCACGGACCAGCAGCGGTCCGCGGCCAGGGGAACCTCGACGGGCGGAGCGCCGCGCATCGTCTCAGCCTGGCGTGGTCCGGTCCATCGTGATCGACCGGACCTGCCGCCGTGTCAGTGACGGCGGAAGACCAGCGTGCCGTTGGTGCCGCCGAAGCCGAAGTTGTTCTTCACGGCCACGTCGATGCGCATGTCACGTGCGGTGTTGGCGCAGTAGTCCAGGTCGCACGCCGGATCCTGATCGAAGATGTTGATCGTCGGCGGGGAGATCTGGTGGTACAGGGCGAGCACGCTGAACACCGACTCGATGCCGCCGGCGCCGCCGAGCAGGTGCCCGGTCATCGACTTGGTCGAGTTGACGACCAGCTGCTTCGCGTGGTCGCCGAACGCCAGCTTGAGCGCATTGGTCTCGTTGACGTCGCCCAGCGGCGTCGACGTGCCGTGTGCGTTCAGGTACTGCACGTCGGAGGCGTTGATGCCGGCGTTGCGCAGGGCATTGACCATCGAGCGGCGCGGACCGTCCACGTCGGGGGCGGTCATGTGATAAGCGTCCCCGCTCATGCCGAAGCCGGACAGCTCGGCATAGATGCGGGCGCCCCGCTTGCGGGCGTGTTCGTATTCCTCGAGCACCATCACGCCGGCGCCTTCGCCCAGCACGAAGCCGTCACGGTCCTTGTCCCAGGGGCGGGAAGCCGTCTTCGGATCGTCGTTGCGGGTCGACAGGGCGCGTGCGGCCGCGAAGCCGCCCATGCCCAGCGGCGAGATGGTCGATTCGGCCCCGCCGGCGACCATCACGTCCGCGTCACCGCATTCGATCAGGCGCCCGGCCAGGCCGATGCTGTGCAGGCCGGTGGTGCAGGCGGTCACGACACCCAGGTTCGGGCCTTTGAAGCCGCACTGGATGGAGACGTGGCCCGAGATCATGTTGATGATCGATGCCGGCACGAAGAACGGCGAGATCCGCCGTGCGCCGCGCGCGGTGTATTCCACGTGCGTCTGCTCGATCATCGGCAGGCCGCCGATGCCCGAACCGACCATCACGCCGATGCGTTCGGCTTGCTCACCGAGGTCCGCCCCCATGGACAGGCCGGCATCCTTGACGGCCTGCAGCGACGCTGCGATGCCGTAATGGATGAAGGCGTCCATGTGACGCGCTTCCTTGGCGGGGATGTAATCCTCGATCCGGAAGCCCTTGACCTCGCCTGCAAAATGCACGGCGAGGCCAGAGGCGTCGAAGCGAGTGACGTGATCGATGCCGGATTTCCCGGCGACGAGGTTGGTCCAGGAGTCAGCGACGTTGTTCCCCACGGGGGTCACGAGGCCGAGGCCGGTCACGACGATGCGACGACGGGTCATGCTGAGGCTTGTTGCAGGCGATCTGGTTCAGGAACGGGCAAGGTCAGGGCGCTCAGGCCTTGACGTGGCTCTTCGCGTAATCGATGGCGAGTTGGACGGTGGTGATCTTCTCCGCCTCTTCGTCAGGGATTTCAATGCCGAACTCGTCTTCCAGTGCCATCACCAGTTCGACGGTGTCCAGGGAGTCGGCACCCAGATCGGCCACGAAGGCCTTCTCGATGGTGACTTCCGCTTCTTCAACGCCCAGTTGTTCGGCAATGATTTTCTTGACGCGTGCTTCGATGTCGCTCATGACTCTCCTCCAGGAGGGTTGGTGCAAAAAACAGCCTGCGATTCTAAGGCGTCCGGAAGACAGTTCTTCCGGACTTGCCCGGCCGGCCCGCGCAGGTCGGGATCCGGGCCGCACGGGCAGGACGGTTCAGGGACTCGTGCATGGGCATCAGCCCATGAACATGCCCCCGTTGACGTGCAGTTCCGTCCCGGTGATGTAGCCGGCCTGAGGCGAGGCCAGGAACAGCACCGCCTGTGCAATATCCTCCGGATTGCCCAGACGGCCCAGAGGAATCTGGGCCATCAGCGCAGCTTTCTGTGCCTCCGGCAGGATTTCGGTCATGTCGGTGGCGATGAAGCCCGGGGCCACGCAGTTCACCGTGATGTTGCGGCTGCCCAGTTCACGGGCCAGCGAGCGTGTCATTCCCGCCACACCGGCCTTCGAGGCGCAGTAGTTGGCCTGGCCCGGGTTGCCGGAAGCCCCTACCACCGACGTGATGTTGATGATGCGGCCGTGGCGCTGTTTCATCATCGGCTTGATGGCGGCGCGGCAGGCCCGGAAGACCGCCTTCAGGTTGGTGTCGACCACCGCATCCCAGTCCTCGTCCTTCATGCGCATGGACAGGGTGTCGCGGGTGATGCCGGCGTTGTTGACCAGCACCTGCAGACCGCCATCGGCCTTGACGATGCCGTCGATCAGCGCGTCGAGCGCGCCGGCGGCAGTCACGTCGAGCACCTCGCCACGGCCGCCGTGCGGGGCCAGGGCTTCACTGATGCTGGCTGCGCCACTGGTGCTGGTGGCCGTGCCGATGACCCGCAGGCCCGCCTGGGCCAGGGTCAGGGCGATCGAGCGGCCGATGCCGCGGCTGGCGCCGGTGACGAGTGCGATCTGGGGGGAGGCGGTCTGGCTCATGCGACAAGTTCCTTGGCCTGCACGAGGCTGGCCGGGTCGAGGACGGTGGTGGTGGTCAGCTGGCCGTCGATGCGCTTGACCATGCCGGCCAGCACCTTGCCCGGGCCGCACTCGATCACGTGGGTCAGGCCGCGGGCGGCCAGCGCCTGCACCAGCTCGACCCAGCGCACCGGCCCGAAGGCCTGGCGGTACAGCGCATCGCGGATCGCGTCGGCGTCGGTCTGCACGGTCACGTCAATGTTGTTGATCACCGGGATCTGCGGCGAGGCCAGCGTGATCGACTGCAGGCGTTCGCGCAGGCGCTCGGCGGCCGGCTTCATCAGGCTCGAATGGAAGGGGGCCGAGACCGGCAGCGGCAGCGTGCGCTTGGCGCCCATCGCCTTCAGGATCTCGCAGCCCTTCTCGACGCCGGCCTTGCTGCCGGCGATCACGGTCTGCTTCGGGTCGTTGAAGTTGACGGCCTCCACGGCCTGGCCGCTCTCGACGGCGGCGCGGGCACAGCCTTCGATGACCTGTGCGGCCTCCAGGCCCAGGATGGCGGCCATGCCGCCGGTGCCCACGGGCACCGCGTCCTGCATCGCCTGGGCGCGCAGGCGCACCAGCGGCAGCGCATCGGCCAGCGTCAGCACGCCGGCGGCGACCAGCGCGGTGTATTCACCCAGCGAATGGCCGGCCACGGCGGCGGGCAGGGCGCCCCCTTCGGCGATCCAGGCGCGGTAGTTGGCGATGCCCGCCGTCAGCATGACCGGCTGGGTGTTGGTCGTCAGGTCCAGCGTCTCTTTCGGACCGCCGGCGATCAGGCGGGCCATGTCCTCGCCCAGGGCGCTGCTGGCTTCTTCCAGCGTCGTGCGCACGGCAGGGTGGTCGCCCCAGGCGTCGAGCATGCCGACGGACTGGGAGCCCTGTCCCGGGAAGATGAACGCGAATGCAGTCATGGTGTGGTCCGCAGTGGCAATGGCCATGGCAATGGGTTGTCGGGTCGACCGTGCCGCCGCGCATGGGGCGGCCGGCCGGTCGGTCGTGCCGTCGTCAGTAGTCGAGCAGCACCGCGCCCCAGGTGAAACCGCCGCCCACTCCTTCGAGCAGCAGGGTCTCGCCACGCTGGATGCGGCCCTGGCGCACGGCGGTGTCCAGCGCCAGCGGGATCGAGGCGGCCGAGGTGTTGCCGTGCTCGTGCACGGTGACGATCACCTTGTCCATCGACATCTTCAGCTTGCGGGCCGTGCCCTGCATGATGCGGATGTTCGCCTGGTGGGGGATCAGCCAGTCGATGTCGGCTTCGCTGCGCCCGGACTTGCCCAGCACCGCCCGGGCCGCGCTCTCGAGCACGCCGATGGCGAGCTTGAAGACGGCCTGGCCATCCATGCGCAGCAGCGGGCTGCCGATCACCTCGCCGCCCGAGACCGTGCCCGGGGTGCAGAGGATGTCGACATGCTGGCCGTCGGCATGCAGGTCGGTGGCCAGGATGCCCGGCGTGTCGCTGGCCGACAGCACCACGGCGCCGGCGCCATCGCCGAACAGCACGCAGGTGGTGCGGTCGTTGAAGTCGAGGATGCGCGAGAACACCTCGGCGCCGATCACCAGCGCGTTGCGGGCCGTGCCGGTGCGGATCATCGCGTCGGCCACGGTCAGGCCGTAGATGAAGCCGGCGCAGACCGCCTGGACGTCAAAGGCCGGGCAGCCCTGGATGCCCAGCTTGTGCTGGACGATGCAGGCGGTCGACGGGAAGACCATGTCGGGCGTCGAGGTCGCCACGATGATCAGGTCGATGTCGGCGGCCTGCACGCTGGCGGCTTCCATCGCCCGGCGGGCGGCCAGCACCGCGAGGTCGCTGGCGTTCTGCCCGGGGGCGACGAAGTGGCGGGCCCGGATGCCGGTGCGCTCGACGATCCATTCGTCCGACGTCTCGACGCCGTGCTGAGCCAGTTCGGCGGTCAGTTCGGCGTTGGTCAGTCGGCGTTCCGGCAGCGCGCTGCCGGTTCCGCCGATGCGTGAGTAGCGGGGAGGAGAGGATGAGGTCATGCAGCTTGGTGCGATCCGACAACCTCGCGCGGCTCACCGGAGCCGCCTGCGGACCCTTCACGGGCCTGCAGGGTCGCGAGGATGCGCTCATGCACCCGGTCGAGCAAACGATTGCGGGAAGCATCATACGCGCGGTTCAGCGCGTTCTCGAACGCGTAGGCGTCGGCCGAGCCGTGGCTCTTGAACACCAGTCCGCGCAGGCCGAGCAGGGCGGCGCCGTTGTAGCGGCGGTGGTCGACCCGCTGCTTGAAGTGCTTGAGCACCGGCATCGCGATCAGGGCCGCCAGCTTGGCGTACGGACTGCGCGTGAATTCCTGCTTGATGAAGTTCGACAGCATCGCTGCCAGCCCTTCGGCGGTCTTCAGTGCCACGTTGCCGACGAACCCGTCGCACACGACCAGATCGGTCGTGCCCTTGAAGATGTCGTTGCCTTCGACGTTGCCGTGGAAGTTGATCAGGCCGGCCTGACCTGCGGCACGCAGCAGCTCACCCGCACGCTTGATGATCTCGTTGCCCTTGATCGCCTCTTCGCCGATGTTGAGCAGCCCCACGGTGGGTTGCGGCTTGCCATCGACGGCAGCCACCAGCGCGCTGCCCATCAGGGCGAACTGCAGCAGGTGCTCGGCCGTGCAATCGACGTTGGCGCCCAGGTCCAGCATGGTGGTGTAACCATCGAACTGGTTGGGCATCACCGAGGCGATCGCCGGGCGGTCGATGCCGTCCAGCGTCTTGAGCAGATAGCGTGCGACCGCCATCAGCGCGCCGGTGTTGCCCGCCGAGATGCAGGCATCCGCAGCGGCCACGCCGTCGACCCGCTTGACCTGCTGGATCGCCACGCGCATCGACGAATCGCGCTTCTTGCGAAGGGCGATCTCGACCGGGTCGTCCATCAGGACCACTTCGGTGGCGTGGACCAGCTGGCAGCGTTCCCAGTGTTCGGCCGGTGCCAGCGCTTGCGCCTGGCCGACGAGCACGAGCTCGGCATCCGGATGACGATCGAGAAAACTGCGGCAGGCGGGCAGCGTGACAGACGGGCCGTGGTCGCCACCCATGCAATCCACGGACAAGCGCACCGGACGAACCAGTGCCTTGCTGCCATCTTGGGATGTGGCGTCCAAGTGTGAGACCGTTCGATCAGCAATCAGGCGACGCGCAGGGCGTCAGGGGGTCCGAGCGCCGCTGTTCCCGAGGGGCAGCGGCGACTGCGGACGCAGCCGCCGGTCAGGCGTCTGCTTTGGTCTTGAAAATCTTGCGGCCGCGGTAGAAACCGGTGGCGCTGATGTGGTGACGCAGATGCACTTCACCGGTGGTCGGCTCGATCGCGGTGCCCGGGGTATTCAGGGCGTTGTGCGAGCGATGCATGCCACGCTTGGAAGGCGACTTCTTGTTTTGTTGAACGGCCATGGCGGACTCCTGTTTTTCCGGTTGGAAAAGCCTTTGACTATAACACGCTTGCCTGAAAGCTTCCAAGCAAAGCCGTGCGACGGTGTCGGATTCAGGCCGACGACTTCGTTTTCTTCAGTGCGGCGAGGGCGGCGAAGGGATGTTCCCGCTCGGGTGGTGCGCCGTCGGCGGGGGTGTCGATGTCGCCGGTGCTGAGCACCACCGGGACCGGGCAGATCTCGTGCCGGGGCACCAGAGGCACCTCCATCAGCAGCTCGTCCTCGATCAGCGCGAACAGGTTGAAGTGGTGGCTGATGACCAGCACGTCCTCCTCATGTTCGCCGTCCCACTGCGCGGCCTGCTCCTCGGTGGCGGCGAACAGGAAGGAGCGGTCGACCTCGAGCGGCTCGGCCACCGCCTCCAGGCAGCGCTGGCATTCCAGCGGCGCGGCGACCTGGGCGTGCAGGTGCAGCCAGATCTCCTTGCGGCCGCCCTCGGCGCGGCGCACCTCGCCTTCGGCATGCCAGTGCACGGCTTCGGTCGTGCTGCCCTGCGAGCCTTCGTGCAGGCAGGTCACCAGGCGTTCGAACTGCGTCAGGGGCTCGTCGCCCTCCAGCGTGGCGGCCTGCTCGGCGAACAGGCCGATGTCGAGGTGGCGGGGGTGGAAGTCGCGGGCTTTCATCGCCGGGAGTGTAGCGGCGTGCCGTCGGCGCGCAGGGGCGGCAGCGGCAATGGAACAATGGCGACATGAGTCGTCCTTCTTCTGCCGCACATCCGGCCTCCGGTCCCTGGCCCCTGCTGGTCCTGGGTTCCACGTCCCGCTACCGCCGCGAGCTGCTCGAGCGCCTGCGCCTGCCTTTTGTCGTCGCTTCGCCCGAGGTCGACGAGCAGCCCCTGCCGGGCGAATCGCCGGCCGAGCTGGCCTTGCGCCTGGCGCTGGCCAAGGCCGAGGCGGTCGCCGCGCTGATGGCCGTGCGCGAGCCGGGCCGGGACGTGGTGGTGATCGGCTCCGATCAGGTCGCCGAGCTGGATGGCGAGCCCATCGGCAAGCCGGGCACGCACGAGCGGGCCGTCGCCCAGCTGCGCCGCATGAGCGGGCGCAGCGTCGTCTTCCACACCGCCGTCAGCGTGGTGCGGCCCGACCGTGGCCTGCGTCACACGGTGATCGTGCCGGTGCAGGTCCGTTTCAGGGAACTCGGCGACGCCGAGATCGAGACCTATCTGCGCCTGGATCGGCCCTACGACTGCGCCGGCAGCGCCAAGTGCGAGACGCTGGGCATCAGCCTGCTGGCGGCCATCGAGTCGGATGATCCGACCGCGCTGATCGGCCTGCCGCTGATCGCCACCTCCCGCCTGCTGCGTGAGGCCGGTGTCGATCCGCTGCAGATGCTGGCCACGACCGGCGAGGCTCGGCCATGAGCGCGCCCGACACGCCCGCGGGCAGCCTCTACCTGGTGCCCAACACCCTGGACATGGGCACCTGGCCGGCCGACGGCACCCCGCCCGACATCGGCGAGGTGCTGCCGGTGGGGGTGCTGCGCACGGCGGCGCGCCTCGAGCACTGGGTGGCGGAAAACGCCCGCAGCGCCCGTGCGCTGCTCAAGCGGGTGGGCGCACAGGTGCCGCTGGCGCGGCCGCTGCAGGCCATCCAGATCCAGGAGCTGCCGCGTCCGCCCAAGGGGGGCAAGGCGGCGGCCGGGGCGCAGCAGCAGCGTGAGGCCATGGGCCTGCTGCTGGCGCCGCTGCTCGACGGGCATGACGTGGGGCTGGTGTCCGAGGCCGGTCTGCCGGCGGTGGCCGATCCCGGGGCGGCGCTGGTGCGCGAGGCCCATCGCTGTGGCGTGCGGGTGCTGCCGCTGTCGGGGCCGAGTTCGCTGATCCTGGCGGTGGCCGCGGGCGGGTTGAACGGCCAGAGTTTTGCGTTCGTCGGCTACCTGCCCACCGAGGCGGCCCAGCGGGCGCAGCGCCTGCGCGAGCTGGAGACCCACTCGCAGCGCTGGCAGCAGACCCAGTTGCTGATCGAGACGCCTTACCGCAACGCGGCCATGTTGCAGGCGCTGCTGCAGCACCTGCGCCCGACCACCTGGCTGAACGTCAGCTGTGGCCTGACGCTCGAGCGCGGCTGGACCCGCACGCTGACCGTGGCCCAGTGGCGCCACGCGACCGTCGAGCTGCCGGCACAGGTGCCGGCGGTCTTCTCGTTCCTGGCCTGACCGAGCGGCCAGCTCAGGTCGGCAGTTCGCCGCCCAGCAGCGTGGCGATCTTGCGGCGCGGCTTGAGCGGGCGGCTCGGAGCGCCGTGACCGGCGTGTGCCGGCGCCGGGGCCGATTCCCAGACCGGCGCCGCCTTGCTGTCGGCCTCGTAGGGGCGATCGAAGAACGGATCGCCAGCCGGTGCACGTGACGAGCGCACCGGCGGCCGGGCCGCCGGACGTTCCCGCTCGGAGGACGGGGCGGCGCGCTCGGGTGCCCGTTCGCTGCTGCCGTCGGCCCACTCGCGGCGCGGCGGGCGGCGCGGGCGCAGGTCCTCGACGACCAGCGTCTCGAGCTCGATCTTCTTCTTGATCAGCTTCTCGATGTCGCCGACCAGGCGGGCATCGTCCTTCGTGGCCAGCGAGATCGCCACGCCCGACGCGCCGGCGCGGCCGGTGCGGCCGATCCGGTGCACGTAGTCCTCGGCGTTGAAGGGGATGTCGTAGTTGAACACCGCCGGCAGGTCGGCGATGTCCAGGCCGCGTGCGGCCACGTCGGTGGCCACCAGCAGATCGACCTCGCCGGCCTTGAAGGCGGCCAGCGACTTCAGGCGCTCGTCCTGCGACTTGTCGCCGTGCAGTGCGGCCGTGCGCAGGCCGTCACGCTCGAAGACCCGGGCCAGCCGGGCGGCGCCCAGCTTGGAGTTGACGAAGATGATCGCCTGTCGGATGCCACGCTCGCGCAGCAGGTGGGTGATCGTGCGGTGCTTGTCCTCGTCGGCGACACCGTAGAAGCGCTGCTCGACGTTGGTGGCGGTCGCGTTCGGGCGGGCCACCTCGACCAGCAGCGGATCCTGCAGGTAGCTCTGCGCCAGCTTCTTGATCTCGGGCGAGAACGTGGCCGAGAACAGCAGCGTCTGGCGCGCCTTGGGCAGGTAGCTCAGGATGCGCTGCAGGTCGGGCAGGAAGCCGATGTCGAGCATGCGGTCGGCCTCGTCGAGCACGACGTACTCGACCTGGCCGAGCTGGCAGTTCTTCATCTGGATGTGATCCAGCAGCCGCCCCGGCGTGGCGATCAGCACCTCGACGCCACGCTTGAGCTCGGCGGTCTGCGGGGCGATGTCCACGCCGCCGAACACGCAGGCCACCCGCAGGTGGCAATGCTTGGCGTAGGTCTTGATGTTGACGGCCACCTGATCGGCCAGCTCGCGCGTCGGCGCCAGCACCAGTGCGCGCACCGGGTGACGTGCCGGCGAGGCGCTGGCGTTCTCGTGGCGCATCATCTTCTGCAGCAGCGGCACCGAGAACGCCGCCGTCTTGCCCGTGCCGGTCTGGGCCGCTCCCATCACGTCGCGGCCTTCCAGGACGATCGGGATCGCCTTGGCCTGGATGGGGGTCATCATCGTGTAGCCGGCATCGACGATCGCTCTGAGGAGCTTCGCATCCAGCGGCATGGTGTCGAAACGAGCGGGCTCGGCAGGCGGCTCGATGGCGGATGGGGCCTCGACGGCCGCGTCATTGGGGAGTGTCATCACCGCCGCATTATCGTGCGGAAGCGGTCCGGAGCGCAAAGTCGCCTGCCTTTGGGCGTCAGGTTTGTCAAGACTTTGCCGCCTTGGCTGGGCTTGTATCGCTGATGAGGGCTGTGGGCGGTGGGGGCTCACCCTCGTTTTCGGGGGGTGTCAGGCCCCGGTTGGCAGGAATTCTCACGACTTGGCACACGATGCGCATCGCGATGTGATCGGGTTGTTACCTAGCGGCGGCACAATCGTCGGTTGGCAGCGCCTATTTTGTTCCTGTCTATCAGTTTCCCGTCTTCAATGAATCCTGAGAGGATCCCAGCACCATGAGCAGCAGCCCGATTTCCGTTCAACCCGTCGTGATGGCTGGCGGCAGCGGCACGCGCCTGTGGCCGCTGTCGCGTGCCGGCTACCCGAAGCAGTTCCTGGTGCTGACCGGCAACCAGAGCCTGTTCCAGGAAGCCACCCAGCGCCTGGCCACCCTCGGGGCATCGGACATCGCGCTCAAGGCGCCGCTGATCGTGGGCAACGAAGAGCACCGTTTCCTGGTGCTCGACCAGCTGCGCGAGACGAAGCAGGATCCGGCAGCCGTGCTGCTCGAGCCGTCCGGGCGCAACACCGCCCCGGCGCTGACGCTGGCGGCGCTGCAGGCGCTCGAGGGGGGTGAAGACCCGGTGCTGGTGGTCACGCCGGCCGACCAGACCGTCACCGATCCCGCCTCCTTCACCGCGGCCCTGCAGCAGGCCGTGCGCGTGGCGACCACCGGTGCCATCGTCATCCTGGGCATCACGCCCGACAGCCCCGAGACCGGCTACGGCTACATCCGCTCGACGCCCGAGCTGGGTGCGGCCCGCGTGGCCCAGTTCGTCGAGAAGCCTGACCTCGAGACCGCCAAACGCTACCTGGCCGAAGGCTGCTACAGCTGGAACAGCGGCATCTTCGTGCTGCGCGCCTCGGTGTGGCTGAAGGCGCTGGAGCTGTTCCGCCCCGACATCGCCGCGGCCACCCGCACGGCCTTCGCCGCCCGCAAGGTCGACGACAAGTTCGTGCGTCCGGGCAAGGCCGAGTTCGCGCTGGTGCCCAGCGAGTCGGTCGACTACGCGGTGATGGAGCGCTGCCCGGGCAGCGAGATCGACATCCGTGTCGTGCCGCTGTCGGCCGGCTGGAACGACCTGGGTGCCTGGGATGCCGTGTGGCAGGTTGCCGGCAAGGACGACAGCGGCAACGCGGCCATCGGCGACGTCATCCTGCGCGACAGCAGCAACGTGCTGGTGCACGCCAGCAGCCGCCTGGTCAGCGTGGTCGGCCTGGAAGACGTGGTCGTGGTCGAGACTGCCGATGCGGTCATGGTCACCGACCGCAGCCGCAGCCAGGAGGTCAAGAAGATCGTCAACGCGCTGGACGCGAGCGGGCGCACCGAGCACACGCTGCATCGCAAGGTGCACCGCCCCTGGGGCTGGTACGACAGCATCGACCACGGCCCGCGCCATCAGGTCAAGCGCATCATGGTCAAGCCGGGCGCGTCGCTGAGCCTGCAGATGCACCACCACCGTGCCGAGCACTGGATCGTCGTCACCGGCACCGCCGAGATCACCAACGGCGACAAGGTGCTGCTGCTGAGCGAGAACCAGTCCACCTACATCCCGCTGGGCCAGACCCACCGCCTGGCCAACCCGGGCAAGGTGCCGCTCGAGATCATCGAGGTGCAGTCGGGCTCCTACCTCGGCGAGGACGACATCGTGCGCTTCGAGGACACTTACGGGCGAAACTGACCCGACCATGCCAAGCACCCTCCGGGGTGCTTTTTTCTGATCATCGAAAGCGACAACCCATGATTCTGGTCACCGGCGCCGCCGGCTTCATCGGCGGCAACTTCGTACACCACTGGCTGGGTCTGCACGACGAGGCGATCGTGGTGCTGGACAAGCTCACGTACGCGGGCAACCCGGCCACCATCGCCGAGCACCTGCAGTCCGGGCGGGCGATCCTGGCCCAGGGCGACATCTGCGACCGCGAGTTCGTCAAGGGCCTGCTGGCGCGGCACCGCCCGCGCGCGGTGCTGCACTTCGCCGCCGAGAGCCACGTCGACCGCAGCATCCACGGCCCGGGCGAGTTCATCCAGACCAACATGGTGGGCACCTTCAGCCTGCTCGAGGAAGTGCGCAGCTACTGGGGCGCGATGGACGCTGACGCCAAGGCCGCCTTCCGCTTCCTGCACGTGTCCACCGACGAGGTCTACGGCTCGCTCGGCGACACCGACCCGGCCTTCTCGGAGACCACCGCCTACCAGCCCAACAGCCCGTACTCGGCCTCCAAGGCGGGTTCCGACCACCTGGTGCGCGCCTACCACCACACCTACGGCCTGCCCACGCTGACGACCAACTGCAGCAACAACTACGGCCCCTACCACTTCCCCGAGAAGCTCATCCCGCTGATGATCCTCAACGCGCTGGAAGGCAAGCCCCTGCCGGTGTACGGGGACGGTCTGAACGTGCGCGACTGGCTGTACGTGCGCGACCACTGCGAAGCCATCCGCCAGGTGCTGGACAAGGGCCGCCTGGGCGAGACCTACAACGTGGGCGGCAAGAACGAGATCCGCAACATCGACGTCGTCACCACCATCTGCCGCAAGTTGGATGCGCTGCGCCCGAAGGCCGACGGCACGACCTACGAGAGCCAGATCACCTACGTGGTGGACCGCCCCGGCCACGACCGCCGCTACGCGATCGACCCCACCAAGATCGAAGCCGAGATCGGCTGGAAGCCGGCCGAGAGCTTCGAGAGCGGCATCAACAAGACCGTGGCCTGGTACCTTGAGAACACCGCGTGGATCGACTCGGTGCGCACCGGCGCCTACCGCGACTGGGTCGACCAGAACTACGCCACCCGCTGAAGACCGCACAGGGAGAGCCCTACACATGAAGATCCTCCTGCTGGGCAAAGGCGGCCAGGTCGGCTGGGAGCTGCAGCGTGCGCTCGCGCCGCTGGGCGAGCTCGTCGCGCTGGACCACGACCGCAGCCACAACCCCCAGGGCCTGCACGGCGACTTCAGCCAGCCCGAGCGGCTGGCCGAGACCGTCGCCGCCGTGCGCCCCGACGTCATCGTCAATGCCGCGGCCCACACGGCCGTCGACCGCGCCGAGAGCGAGCCCGAGCTCGCGCGCGCCCTCAACGCCACCAGCCCCGGCGTGCTCGCGCGCTGCGCGGCCGAGACCGGCGCCTGGCTGCTGCACTACAGCACCGACTACGTCTTCGACGGCAGCGGCAGCGCGGCCCGCGACGAAGACGCGCCCACCGCCCCGCTGAGCGTCTACGGGCGCACCAAGCTCGAAGGCGAGCAGCTCATCCGCGCCAGCGGTTGCCGCCACCTCATCCTGCGCACCAGCTGGGTGTACGGCGCGCGCGGGGGCAACTTCGCCAAGACCATGCTGCGCCTGGCCGCCGAGCGCGATCGCCTGACCGTCATCGACGACCAGATCGGCGCGCCCACCGGCGCGGACCTGCTGGCCGACCTCAGCGCCCACCTGCTGCGCCAGGTGCGCCAGCAGCCCGAGCTGGGCGGCACCTACCACGCGGTGGCCGCCGGCGAGGTCAGCTGGCACGGCTACGCCAGCTTCGTCATCGACTGGGCGCGCCGCCACGGCCGCGAGCTCCGGGTGCAGGCCATCGACGCCGTGCCCACCAGCGCCTTCCCGACCCCCGCGCAGCGCCCGCACAACTCGCGCCTGTCGACCGCGCGGCTGCAGGCCGCCTTCGGGCTCGTGCTCCCGCCGTGGCAGCAGGGCGTCGAGCGCATGCTCGCCGAAGTGCTCGGCTGAAGAACAAGCAACACCAGGATCACAGGGGAATCCCACTCATGCAGGCACGCAAAGGCATCATCCTCGCCGGAGGCTCCGGCACCCGGCTGCACCCGGCCACGCTGGCCATCAGCAAGCAGCTGCTGCCGGTCTACGACAAGCCGATGATCTACTACCCGCTGAGCACGCTGATGCTCGCGGGCATGCGCGACATCCTCATCATCAGCACCCCGCAGGACACGCCGCGCTTCCAGGCGCTGCTGGGCGACGGCAGCCAGTGGGGCCTGAACCTGAGCTACTGCGTGCAGCCCAGCCCGGACGGCCTGGCGCAGGCCTTCATCCTGGGCCGCGACTTCGTGGGCAACGCCCCCAGCGCGCTGGTGCTGGGCGACAACATCTACTACGGCCACGACCTGCAGGGCCTGCTGCACCACGCCACCCACCGCACCGAAGGCGCCAGCGTGTTCGCCTACCACGTGGCCGATCCCGAGCGCTACGGCGTCGTCGAGTTCGACGCGGACAAGCGCGCGCTGAGCATCGAGGAGAAGCCCCATGCGCCCAAGAGCAACTACGCGGTCACCGGGCTGTACTTCTACGACAACCAGGTCTGCGACATCGCCGCGAGCATCGCGCCCAGCCCGCGCGGCGAGCTCGAGATCACCGACGTCAACGCCACCTACCTCGAGCGCGGCCAGCTCAGCGTGGAGATCATGGGCCGGGGCTACGCCTGGCTCGACACCGGCACGCACGACAGCCTGATGGAGGCCGGCCAGTTCATCGCCACGCTCGAGAAGCGCCAGGGCCTGAAGGTGGCCTGTCTGGAAGAGATCGCCTTCCGCAGTGGCTGGATCGACGCGGCGCAGCTGGAAAAGCTCGCCCGGCCCCTGCTCAAGAACGGCTATGGCCAGTACCTGATCAAGGTGCTCAACGAGCGCGCCTGGTGAAGCGGCATGAACGTCATCCGAACTGAGATCCCCGAGGTGCTGATCCTCGAGCCCAGAGTCTTTGGCGACGAGCGCGGCTTCTTCATGGAAAGCTGGAGCCAGAAGACCTTCAACGCGGCGGTCGGCCACGAGGTGAACTTCGTGCAGGACAACCACTCCCGCTCGGCCCGGGGCGTGCTGCGGGGCCTGCACTTCCAGCTGCCGCCCCATGCCCAGGGCAAGCTGGTGCGCTGCACCCAGGGCGCGGTGTTCGACGTGGTGGTTGATCTGCGCCGCAGCAGCCCGACCTTCGGCAAGTGGGTGGGGATGGAGTTGACCGGCACAAACTATCGCCAAGTCTGGATCCCGCCGGGCTTTGCCCACGGTTTTGTCGTCACCAGCGAGCGGGCCGACTTCCTCTACAAGACCACCGACCTGTACGCGCCCGAGTGCGAAGGGGCCGTGCGCTGGGACGATCCCGCCATCGGCATCACCTGGCCCGACCTCGGCATGGCGCCGCTGCTGTCCGCCAAGGACGCCGTGGCCCCGCTGCTGGCCGACGCACGCCACTTCGGCTGAGCATTGACCTCGCGATGTGCATGCTTTGATACTCAAGGCATGCGACTCACTCCCGATGAACAACAGGCGGTACGGCTGGCCAGCCGCGAAGCCTTCCCGACCGGTACCCGTGTCCTGCTGTTCGGCTCCCGGGTGGATGACCAGAAGCGAGGAGGGGACATCGACCTGCTCGTCGAGCTTCCCCAGGCCCTGAGCGCTGCCGACATGGTGCAGCGCCGCACCCGGTTTTCTGCCCGCTTGTATCGGCTGCTGGGTGAGCAGCGCATCGATGTGGTCATGACGCCGGCTGCGGGCGGCGATCCGGTGTCACCGGTGGTCCGGTCCGCGCGTGAAACCGGTGTTCCGCTGGCCCTTGTATGACGAGGCCCCCTGACAAGCTCACTGCCGCCTTGTGGGAGGCTGATCGGCACGCTGCTGCATTGGAGCGGGCGCTGGCCGATTGGCATCGTGTTCAGGTCACTGCGTTGGCGCAGCTGGAAAGTGATCCTGATCTTGTCCGTCTGGTGGATCAGATCCTGTTTCGTTTCACCAAGCTGCAGGATTGCATGGGTGAGCGGCTGACGGTGGCGACCCTGGCCTCGCTGGCCGAACCTTACGAAGATTGGCCGATGCGCGATCGGCTTCACCGGCTGGAGAAGCTGGGGTTCATCGATACGGACGATTGGCTGCGCTGGCGCGCCTTGCGCCACCGCCTGGCGCACGAGTACCCGGGCCAGGATGACCTGCGCTTCGCCACCCTGCTGGAAGGCATCCGGGGTGCTGCCGAACTTCTGGCGGCTTGCCGGCACTGGATGCTCCAGCTCGCCGCACGCTGAGTTTGCGTGATCCGGCGGTCAGGTCAGCACAGGGCGGACCAAGGCTGTACCTCGGGTTAGCCCTGTGCCGCTCGCTGTGTTCTGAACGCCCGGCTTCTGCGCCGTTGTTCACATTTTGTTGCGAGCGCCCCCCCTACAATCGTTCGCTTCCGCCCATCAACGGGGGGCATTGCTGCCCTTATTGAAAATTTATGCTCGTTTCGCGCCCGACCTCCCTCCCTGTTCGGTCGAGTCTTGTGACCGTGGCCGCCTGTCTTTCGTGCCTGATGGGGCCAGGAGTCGCTCAGGCTCAATCGGACGATGGTGGCGCGAGCGTGACCTCCGGTCCGATCCGCCTGCGTCAGAGCCAAAGTCAGCAGGCCAACCAGACCACCCGCAGTGACGATCGGCAGGATCTGGGCGAAGAGCGCAGTGAGGGTGATGCCGCCGATGAGCGGCGTTCGTCCTCGCGCAGCACCACGTCCGTGGTGTCTGCAGCCCCGGCGCCTGCCCCGCTCGACGAATTCGAGCGCTATGTGGCCACGCTGAACGTCAGTGCCAACTCGTCGGCGCCGGTGTCTGCACCGCCGCCGCCCGTGCGCCGTTTCGGCAGCGACCTGTTCACCGGGCGCAACAACTACGACGCGGCCGAGAACAACGCGCTCGTGCCGGCCGACTACGTGGTGGGTCCGGGCGACGAACTGCAGATCAGCCTGTGGGGTTCGGTCGATGCCGACCTGCGCACCATGGTCGATCGCAGCGGCCGCATCAGCATTCCGCGCGTGGGCACCATCATGGTGGCCGGCACCCGCTATGCCGAGCTGCCCGACCTGATCTCGCGTCGCGTCAGCCAGTCGTTCCGCAACTTCCAGCTCAGCGTGTCGCTGGGTCAGGTGCGCAGCGTGCGCATCTACATCACCGGCTACGTCAAGCGGCCGGGCGCCTACACCGTCAGCAGCCTCTCGAGCGTCGCGGGTGCGCTGATGCGCAGCGGTGGCCCCACCAGCGCCGGCAGCATGCGCCGCATCGACCTGCGCCGCGGCAAGGACACCGTCACCCGCTACGACCTCTACGACCTGCTGCTCAAGGGCGACCGCAGCGCCGATCGCATCGTCCAGGCGGGCGACGTCATCCACGTCGGCCCCATCGGCCCTCAGGTGGCGCTGATCGGCAGCGTCAACAAGCCCGCCATCTTCGAGCTCGGCGAGGGCGAAAAAGTCGCCGATCTGGTCAACATGGCCGGCGGCTTCACCGCCGTGGCCGACCGCAGCCGCCTGGCCATCGAGCGCCTGAACGACCGCGCCAGAACCCGGATCACCCAGCTGAACCTGCCCGACGACCAGAACCAGCAACCCGCCAGCGGCGACGTGCTGCGCGCCTTCAGTGCCGTCGATTCCATGCAGCCGCTCGCGCGCCAGAACAAGCGCGTGCGCATCGAAGGCGAAGTGGCCAAGCCGGGTGAATATGTGCTGCCCCCGGGCGTGAGCACCCGTGCGGCCATCGACATGGCGGGTGGCTACACCCCCAACGCCTATATCTACGGCACCGAGTTCAACCGCGAGAGCGTGCGGGTGGTCCAGCAGCAGAACTACGAGCGTGCGCTGCGCGACATGGAGACCGAGTTCACCCGCGCCACTGCCACCCAGCGCGCCATCAATGCCGACGAGGCCGCGGCCTTCGAGCAGCGCAGCGCCGCCACGGCCCGCCTGATCGAGAACCTGCGCAAGGTGCGCCCGACCGGCCGCGTGGTGCTGCAGCTCAACCCGGGCGCCAGCGACATCCCCGACCTGCCGCTGGAGGAGGGTGATCGCATCTACGTGCCCACCCGGCCCACCACGGTCGGCGTGTTCGGTTCGGTGTTCAACGCCGGGGCTTTCCTGCTGGAGCCGGGCGCGACCATCGGCGACTTCTTGTCCCAGGCCGGGGGGCCGACGCGGGGAGCCGATGCCGGCAGCACCTTCGTGCTGCGCCCGAACGGCAGCGTGCTGAGCCAGTTGCAGAAATCCACGTTCTTCGGAATGGTGGGTGGAATCAACGGCGCCGCCGCCGAACCCGGTGACACCGTGTTCGTGCCCGAGTTGATGAACAAGACCACTTGGGTCCAAGACCTGAAGGAATGGACGCAGATCATGTACCAGTTTGGTCTGGGTGCGGCGGCTTTGACGACTTTGAAGAACTGAGATGAGTAACTCAAATAACGGCCGGGCCGATCAGGATTGGGACGGCGAGGACGACGGCATCAGTCTTGGTGAACTGGCCTCGATGATCGGGGCGCAGTGGAAGACAATTGCGGTTGGAACCGTTCTGGCTGGTGTTGTGGGGTATGGCGTGGCGTTGATGCTGCCATCCATTTACACCGCTCGGACGGTGATCATGCCGCCGCAGCAACAGCAGAATGCCGCCGCGGCGGCGTTGAGTTCTTTGGGGGCACTCGCTGGTTTGGCTGGTGGCGGCGTGAAGAGCCCGGCCGATCAGTACATCGCACTGATGCAGAGTGCGACGGTGTCGGATCGTCTCATCGACCGGTTCAAGCTGATGGAGGTCTACGCGGCCAAGTTCCGCGTAGACGCCCGCAAGACCCTGGTGAAGAACGCTCAGATCTCGTCCGGGAAGAAGGACGGTCTCCTGACGGTGGAAGTGGACGACACGGACCCCAAGCGTGCGGCAGACATCGCCAATGCCTACGTGGACGAACTGCGGTTCATGACCAACACGCTGGCGATGAGTGAGGCCCAGCAGCGCCGCAAGTTTTTCGAGGGCAAGCTGGAGGAAACGAAGGCCAAGTTGACGCAGGCTCAAATTGAACTGCAGTCGAGTGGATTCACTTCCGGCGCCCTTCGGGCCGAGCCCAAGGCTGCGGCTGAAGGATATGCCCGGGCTCGGGCGGGGCTGACGGCGGCAGAGGTGAAACTCCAGACGTTGCGTGGGATGTTGGCGGATGGGACGCCGGAAATCGGGCAGCAGCAGGCGTTGGTGGCAGCACTGCGTGCGGAGGTTTCCAAACTGGAGCAGAAGGAACCTGGCCGGGATGCGGACTCCGGCTACGTCAACAGATACCGCGATTTCAAGTATCAGGAGACGCTGTTTGAGCTTTATGCCAAGCAGTTTGAGCTGGCTCGTATGGATGAGAGTCGAGAGGGGGCGTTGATTCAGGTGGTGGATGCGGCAACTCCCCCGGAGCGGCGTAGTAAGCCAATGAGATTTATCATCGCAATAGGAATAGCGACGGCGGCATTCGTTCTGTTGGGTGTTCGCTCTGTATGGGGTGGGATGCGTCGTCTGGCAACTGGCTGAAAACGGACAGAGTACCGGCAAGAAATTTTCGTGCCCTGCCTATGAGTGGCTCGTTGACCTTGTTCGCCTTCTAAGTGCAAACTGTATCTTTTGGGATGCGTGTCACTGAACTTAATTGGCTAACTGCTTTTGACTGATTGGGGTAATTGTGGCATTTTTAAATGAGCAGGCGTTGCGTGGTATTGGGTTTAAGCGGCTTGGTTGTAATGTGCGCATCAGTGATAAGGCCTCGATCTACGATCCGGAAAAAATTGAGATTGCAGATAATGTTCGCATAGATGACTTCTGTGTGATCTCCGGCCGAGTGAATTTCGGTAGAAATGTACATGTGGCGGTTTTTTGCAATGTGGCCGGCGGTGATGTAGGTATTATTTTTGAGGATTTTTCGGGCTTGGCTTATGGGTGTCAGGTTTTTACGCAGAGTGATGACTATACTGGCCGCTCTCTTACGAATCCAACCGTTCCAGATAAATACAAAATAGAAACAAAAAAGGCGGTCGTGATTGGTCGACACGCTATTGTGGGTACTTCATCGATCATTCTTCCTGGTGTCGTTTTGGGGGAGGGTACGGCTGTTGGTGCTATGTCCTTGGTGAATCACTCGACGGAGTCGTGGTCTGTATATTTTGGCTGTCCCGCTAAGCGGTTGAAAGCTAGAAAAAGAGATTTGCTGAAACTTGAGGCGGAATATGTGTCCGGGATTTAATTGGTTGGGTATTGGTTTGATAATTGATGCTTGCAAAGTGCGGCGTCTGGAAATTATTTTCCTGGCATGGTAGTTCTTGATTTGAAGCATAGTTGCCGATAGATCGAATCCGCGGTTGGTGCGTAATGACTGGCGTCACTGATGGTGTTGTTGAGTATATTCCGGAGCATGGAGGTATTTTCTTTGTGCGTCAATGGATGTATTGCTTTGGATGCAAGTGCTCTCGCGATATGCTTTTGTGTGCCTCGAGTTCCAATCGAAGTGCTTCAGTCGGCTTTAAAAAAGAAGTGTTGCTATGATAAAAATTCCTTTTAACAAACCTTATCTTCATGGTCGCGAACTGGTTTATATAGCGCAAGCTGTTGCGTCCGGAAAAATCTCCGGGGACGGTATTTTCACAAAAAAGTGCCACGCGTTCTTTGAGGGGCGCTACGGCTTTTCTAAAGCTCTGATGACTACATCCTGCACTGACGCGCTGGAAATGAGTGCGTTGTTGCTAAATATCAGGGAAGGGGACGAAGTAATCGTCCCGTCGTTTACCTTTGTCTCCAGTGCCAACGCTTTCGCTCTACGCGGCGCGAAGTTGGTTTTCACCGACAGCGAGGCAAACAACCCTAACATCGATGCGGAACAGTTAGAAGCGTTAATCACGCCGCGGACCCGTGCGATTGTGGTGGTGCACTATGCGGGCGTAGCTTGCGATATGGACCGTATCAATGCCATAGCTGATAGATACGGTGTGATAGTGATTGAAGATGCTGCGCAGGCGATCGACTCATTTTACAAAGGTCGACCACTGGGAAGTATTGGTGCTATGTCGGCTTTCTCCTTCCACGAAACCAAGAACGTTATTTCTGGCGAAGGTGGCCTTTTAGCAATAAATCAACCTCAGTATGCCAACCGGGCAGAAATAATTCGAGAGAAGGGCACCAACCGTAGCTCGTTCTTCCGCGGTGAGGTAGACAAGTACGGCTGGGTGGACATTGGGTCGTCTTTTTTGCCCTCGGACATCGTCTCGGCCTATCTCTTCGCGCAACTGGAAACGCTCGACGAGATACAGGCACGGCGCAAGGCTATATGGCAGCGCTATTGGGACCGATTGGCCCCGGTGCTGCCGGAGTTCGACGTGCACCTCCCATTTCTACCAGAGTTCGCAACGAACAATGCCCACATGTTTTACTTGGTGTGCCGGGATCTGGCGCAGCGAACGAAGCTGATCGCGGCGCTAAAAGCGCAGGGAATCCACGCGGTGTTCCACTACCTGTCTCTGCATGACAGCCCGTACTTCCAGCGCAAGCATGACGGACGGCCGCTGCCCAACAGTGACCGCTTCTCCAATTGTCTGGTGCGGCTGCCGATGTTTTATGAATTGGGTGACTCAGATGTCGATTACGTCTGTAATTCCATCCTCTCCCACCTGTCTGCGTCCTGATCGCCAGCGTGGTCGTGCTTCTCAAAGCGCCCGGCGCGCGCGCGCTATGTCACTTCTAAAAGCCAGCGCTGTTTCTGCGATCGGTGCCGGCATCAAATTGCTTTTCGGCCTGCTGCTCATCAAGGTCGTCGCGAACTCGCTCGGCCCCAGCGGGCTGGGGTTGATGGGACAGCTAATGTCCATGACGACGATACTGGTGTTATTGGCGGGCGGTGGTATCGCGACGGGCGTCGTCAAGTACGTCGCAGAGTATCGTGAGGCGCCGGTGCGCTTGCATGAGTTCCTGTCGGCCGCGCGCGGCTACTCGCTAATCGCTTCATTGATCCTGCTGATCGTCGGCTTGTTGGTGGCCCAGCCGCTCGCCCTGTGGATCTTCAAGGAGCCCGGATACGGATACATCGTCTACATCCTGAGTTTTGCGCAGTTGGGCATCGCTATAAACACCTTCGCCCTGGCCGTTGTGGGTGGCTACAAGGATGTCGTCACATCGAATGTCGTCAGCACCGTGGGCTCGCTGTTGGGTGTGCTGGCGCTGGTGCTGCTGATCTACTGTTTCGGTAACACTGGCATGCTGATCGGCCTGACGGCACTGCCGGCCTTGCCTGTGCTGATCTCCCTGTGGATCGTCAGAAAGAAATATCCGGAAGTCCTGCGCAGAAGATTCTGGATCAACAAAAGAGACACACGACTCCTGTTCCGCTTTTCGTTGATGATGGCGGCTTCAGCGATTACCATGCCCGTTGCCCAAATGTTACTCCGTAGCCATCTGGTGGATCAATTCGGTTGGACCCAGGTTGGGTATCTGCAGGCGACGATCCGTCTCTCGGATGCCTACCTGTTGTTCGTTAACATGGTCTTGGCTGGATATTATATGCCAAAGCTCTCCGAACTGGGGCCGGGGCGGCAGCAACTGCGCTATATGATGGATGCAATGACACGGTTGCTCCCGCTGGTCGCTGTCTGCATTGCGATCATATGGTTGCTCGGTACGCCATTGATTTCACTGCTTTTCTCGGAGGAATTTCTGCCGGCGCGCGAGTTGCTGACCTATCAGCTGATTGGGGACTTCTTCAAGATTGGTAGCTTCATCATGGGCTACGTCGTCGTTGCAAACGCATGGTTGCGTTTAAGCATTCTGGGCGACATTGTCCAAGCAACGTTATTCTTCAGCTTGGCTTGGTACCAGTCCTCCCATTATGGGATGCTGGGGGTCTCCATCGGCTATGCGGTTTGCTACATCGTCTATTTCGCTGCGCTCAGCGCCCTCTTCTATCGCTCATGGCGGATCCAGATCAATGAATAAGCGCATCCTGTTCATCAATCTGTACTTCGAGATGGGTGGCGTTGAGACGCTCCTACTCAGGCTCATCCGAGAGCTTCAGGCTAAGGGTTTTTATTCCACAGTGCTGTTGCTGAGAAAGGCCTACGACCCAGTGCTTCTCGCCCAATTGCAGCAGCATGCCACCGTCTTTTTCCTATCAGACATCGCAACCCCGATGCCCTCCCGTATGCGAAATCGTCTGGGAGGCGATTTTGACTACATCTTTGTGACGATCAATTACGCGCTGATCTTGGGTGCGTTATTGCAGCAGTTCGTATACAGGAGCGCCCACCTGCTAGCGGGGGTCTATCAGACTGAGCTCTTTTGCGCGCCGGTCACGGCGGGATTTCGTCATCACCAAGCGATTCGCGACATCTTCCGCGACGGACTCCCCGACCGGAACAAGGTGTTCGGCAACGACGCGGCCAAGGCCCACCACGAGCTCCTGCTCGGGCGTGCCTTTCCGGATGCGCCTGTCGTGCCGCTGATGATCGACATCGACAAATATTGCTCGCCGAGCCGGGCGCGCTTAGATAGGCACAAGATTGTCTCGATCGGCCGATTGTGCGATTTTAAGACCTACAACTTCACCATGCTGGAAGTTGTTAAGTCGCTGCGCGAGCGGGGGTATCCCGTAACGTATCACATATATGGCGATGGTCCCGACGAGGCTCGCTTGCGCACAGCTATTGCGGAGCAGGGCCTCTCCGAGGTCGTCGTGCTCCATGGCCCGCTCGAGTATGCCCATTTCCAGGACGCGGTAAGCGATGCGCTGGTGTTCATCGGTTCCGGAACAGCGGTTATGGAAGCCGCCGCCTGCGGGGTGCCCAGCATTGCGGCAATCGAATACTCTACGGAAGCAGAAACCTACGGGTTTATACATGAGATCCCGGGGACTAGTTTTTTCGAGCCCCATCTGCCTTACCCGAGGCAGTCGATTAGCGATTTGATTGCTAAACTTCTCGCCTACACGCCTGATCAATACCGACAGATCGAAGTGGCATCGATCCAGCGCGTCCAGCCGTTCTCACCTAAAAATGTCGTTGATGTCACGGCTAAGGCCTTGCTGGAATCCAGCCCTCGCCGGGTGAATGGATTACGGTACGCTGTGTCCATGCTGGTGTGGCGCTTCCTGAGTAAAAAATTAGGCGTGTGAGTCGCGTGTTGACTGTCTGAGTAATGAAATTTTTAACCCGACACGTATACTTGAGGAGGGGGAGTGAAATCTTCCTGTGGTTCTGCGCCATTGTCGTTCTGACGTGCGTCGACTACGTGTTGGTTGGCATTGGGGAGACTGCCATGGCTATCCGTTTAGCTTCCGCAGTATATCTCGCGGGGCTCTTGCACCTGTACGCACGGCGCAAGAAAAGCTTTGGTTTCTTCCTGCTGATGGCTATTAGCTATGCGCTTCTCTTCGGACTTCCTTGCGTTGCCTGGGTGCTAAGCAATCCGCTTAACGACACTGGTCAGATTAATTTCTTGCTTGGACTGCTGAGTTGCGGAAATTTGCTGACGGTGCTAAGTCATTGCGAGAGTTACTATAAGCAAAATAAATACGTCCCCTTTGCCTTTGAGTCTAATGGGGCCTTTGTCGTTGTCTTCGTGGTCGTCGCTTTGGCGCAGGCGTACAAGCTCTACGCGTATTTCGGCGTCCTGAGTTCGAGTGAGTATGGGCATCTGGCAATTTGGGTCGATGGAGAGGCGCTGCTTAGCACGGTTCCCACGTGGATCCGGGTTATAAGTGGCGGAAGCCTGTTGACTGGCATTATCGGGGTTGCGCTTCTTCGGAATCGGCCGTATATGCAGTTTGCTTGCCTGATCCTTATTACTTCAGATATTATTATTGGCGTTCGCAATAAGGGATTTTTTGGAGTATTGGCCGCGATCTACATTCTTTCCCTTTTTGAGCGTGATAGGGCGGCCAAGCTGTTTCTGAGGATCTCTTCGCCGTTTTGGCTCGTGGCTGTATTCCTCGCGCTCTCGATGGTTTCATTCCTGCGGGAGGGCTTCGAAGTCCCAGTTTCTGAGTATTTGTTGATCGTGCTCGATTCCCTGGCCTCGATCGTTAATGGTCTGCTTACGGTCGCGTCTCAATCGCAATGTATTGACAACTTGGATGGCTCGCTGGTGTTTTCTCAGTTTTGGACGCTGATCGGACTTCGTGGCGGAGCGCAACTGTCTGGCGAGTTCAACTATTGCCTTACTGGCGATCCAAGTCCGCTAACCAGCGTCAGCTCCTCGCTGATTTTCGAAGTGCTTCTATTGACTGGCTCGTTTTGGCCGCTGGCCGCTGGCCTCTACTTGGTCGTGCTATACGCAGCGCTGCGATTGCTCGAACGGCACAAGAGCATCTTCAGCCTGTCCCTCTTGTGCGCCTTGGCGCCCGCCATTCTTTATACCTTGCGTGCGGAGTTGTTGCAGCCGCTGGTCTTCATCCTTAAGAGCCTCCCCTACATCCTGTTGATCGGACTGATGGTGAAACGCGTCTCACGAAAGAGCCCGATGGGGCCTGCCCCAGCTGAGTTGAATGTAGGTGCCCCTCAAAATTGAGCTTTGAAAGCGTATGCGAATTCTGATATTCAATTTTTTTTCCGGCGTTATGGATCGCGGCATTCCCATTTATTGCAAAAATCTGCGGCGCGCGCTGGAAATCGAGGGCCACCATGTTGTGGAGCTTTGCTGTCCGGCGTGGGCGCACGGACTGCCGAAGTCGGTGCAGAATGTCCTGTTCATGCTGTGCGAGCAGTTTCTGATGCCTGTGTTGTCGATCTTCTATTCACGGTCCGTCTACCCCTACAACACCGCTTCGGTTCTGGGAAGCCTGCACACTGGGGCGCTACTGGTTGTCCATGACTTCATACCCAATCGGAAATCTGACAAAGGCCTAGTCGCGCGATACGTCCGCATGACCCAGTGGGTGCATGCGGCTCTCGGTCGAGACGTCGCCTGCGTCTCTTACGCCACCTACCGGGTGGCTCAAAAGGTCAACGCGTTCGCCAAGTCGCGTAAACTGGTTTTGCCCAACGGCTTTTGGACTTTCCGTGCCGCCATCAACGGCCTGAGCTTCCCGCAAGGCGAGCAGATTCTGCTATGCACTGGTGTGGGTAAAAACAAGGATTTGAAAGGAGCGCTGGATCTGTATGCGTCGATTCTGTCTGAGCGGCGCATTCCCTTGGCACTGCTAGGCTTGGCTGGCGATACGGGCATAATGCAAGGCTGGCTGGCGGAGCATCCAGAGATTAATCCGACGCTGATCCGCGTGCTGCCCCGACTAACCGACCGCGAGGTTGTCGAGGTCTACATGCGCTCCCGGTGGGTGTGGGTCCACTCGCGCAGCGAAGGCTACGGGCGTTCGATAGCCGAGGCCAAGTGCTGTGCCAAGTACACGATCGCTACCAACATCCCGCCGTTCCGCGACCAGAAGGACCAGACGGTCCAGCTGTATGGCGACAGACAGAGCTTCGAGAGGGCTGTCGCGGCTCTCGAAGGCATCGATCGATCGGCGCTGCGGCCCCAAGAACCAACCGAAGACAAACTGCTGGTCAAGAACATCCGTCTATGGCTGAGGACAAGCTCCTGAATGCTGCGCCCCCGTCTGCTCATCCTTACTCCTCGTTACCCCTACCCGGTCATCGGCGGCGACCGCCTGCGTATCTACTATCTCTGTAAGGTACTAGCGCAGCACTTCCGTCTGACTCTGCTAAGCCTTTGTGAGTCGGAATCTGAGATGTGTGCGCCAACGCCAGACGACGGCGTGTTCGAATGCATCGAACGCGTCTATCTTTCACGCACCCGTTCTCGGCTCAGCGCGCTGGTGGCGTTGCCGAGCCGAACCCCTCTGCAAGTTGCTTACTATTGGAGCCCAGAGTTCCATCGCCGCATTGAGGCGCTGGCTCCGGCCCACGACGGCCTGCTGGCCCACCTAATTCGTACCGGAGATGCAATCAGGCATCTCCCGCAACCCAAGTTCCTCGAGATGACCGACGCCATTTCGCTGAACTACGCGCGTGTCAGCCGAGAAAGCGGGGCTGCGCTGGATTTGCGAACGCAGGTTTACCGCGTCGAGGCCAAGCGTCTGGAGGCCTACGAACGGGCGGTCGTCGACGACTTCGATTATTCGTTCCTGGTGTCGGATATCGACCGGCAGTTTCTGTTCGGGCGCGATGCGGCTCGCCTAGCAAAGGTCATGGTGTGCTCCAACGGCGTCGATTTGGGTGGACGGCCGTACCGCTTCGAACATGCCGGCCGCGACGTCGTGTTTATTGGCAATATGACTACGCTACAGAATCTAGATATGGCCACGTTTATGGCCACTGACGTGCTTCCGTTGGTACGCGCGCGCCAGCCCCAGAGCCGTCTGCGCGTGATCGGGCGCATCCGCGAGGGCGATGCCGCAGCACTGTTGCGTCACAATGGAGTGGACGTCACAGGTGAGGTGCCCAACGTCGCTGCCGCAGCGCAGGGAGGGGGCGTCGGTGTATGCCCTATGCGCTTGGGTGCCGGCGTACAGAACAAGGTGCTGGAGTACATGGCGCTGGGTCTGCCAACGGTCACGACAGCGCTGGGGCTCGAAGGCTTCGCGGCCCGGGATGGGCACGAACTGATGGTAGCTAACGACGCGTCCGCCTTTGCCGCAGCAGTGCTGATGCTACTTGAGGACCGCGACGCCGCGCAGGCCATGGCCGCCGCTGGTCGCCGCTATGTCGAGGACCACCACTCTTGGACCGCCATGCTGCAGCCGATGGTCGATGCGGTGGTTGAACGCCTGTGTCGAACGCCTTTGATCTCGCTGCGTTCAGGACAGTCCCCGGGGGATCATGGAGGGTGATTGCATATGACTTTCGTTGTGCGCGCCAACCCGGTGCGAAGCCAGTGTTCAGCTGAAGATGATTTTGGACACAAGAAAACTGCGCAATAACCTGTTCACCTAGAACCGCTGTGGTTACGTGGCGAGTCGATATGGCCTTCCGGACTTTGGGTCGGAGCGTCTAAAGGAGCGCAGGTTAACTGTACGTATTCAGCCCCCCGGCATTGACAACATCGTCAAGCCGGTGAAGTGCGGGTAGCGCGCAGAGCGAGCAAGGCTGAGAGTGCATGGATGGACCAACCCGAAGCCCCAGACCGCAAGGCTGCCGCAGTGCAGGACAAGCCCGAGACGCTGGAGCAATGCCACGCGGTGATCGAACAGTTGGGGCAGGAACTGGCGCAACTGCGCGGTACGTATTCAGCCCCCTGGCATTGACAACATCGTCAAGCCGGTGAAGTGCGGGTAGCGCGCAGAGCGAGCAAGGCTGAGAGTGCATGGATGGACCAACCCGAAGCCCCAGACCGCAAGGCTGCCGCAGTGCAGGACAAGCCCGAGACGCTGGAGCAATGCCACGCGGTGATCGAACAGTTGGGGCAGGAACTGGCGCAACTGCGCGAGCAGGTCAGCGCGCTGCTGGACAAGAAGCTGAACTCGCGCAACTCGTCGAAGCCGCCATCGTCAGACGGGCCCGACTCGGGCGGTAACAGGGCACAGCGCCGAGCCAGTGGTCGGGCGAGAGGCGCACAGCCTGGACACAAGGGCACGTACCGGACGCTGCTGGCGGAGTCCGAGGTGGACGCGGTCCACGACTGCCCGCCGCCTGAGGTGTGCGAGTGTGGTGGCCCGGTGGCGGCGGGGCGGCCGATGCGACACCAGGTGTTCGACGTGCCGGCACAGGTGAAGGCCGAGGTGCAGGAGTACCGGCTGTACCACGGGGTGTGCGGGCACTGCCGCAAGACGCACAAGTCGGTGCTGCCTGCGGGGGTGCCGCGCGGGCAGTCGCCGCCGCCACTCGCCGATTCCAGCGCTTCGGCCAGCCACCGCTCCAGCGTGGAAGCGCTCACGCCCACTTCTGCGGATACCCGCTCTACCGAAGCACTCTCCGGTGGCAGCAACCTCGCCACCACCCGGTCCTTGTATTCCTTGCCGTATCGAGCCACGTCTTCTCCTCGTCTTCGCCCCCTCTTTGGGTTCTATCGACGCGGCAACTATTCTGACGTGGGGGGATCTGCAGGCGGCGCGGCAGTGGGCCTGCGCGTTCGTGCATTGGTACAACCATGACCACCGCCACAGCGGCCTGCGCTACGTCAGTCCGGCGCAGCGCCATGCGGGGCAGGACCGCGAGATCCTGGCGGCGCGGGATGTGCTGTATCGGCAAGCCCGTCAGGCAAACCCGAAACGCTGGTCGGGCAAGACACGCGACTGGTCGCCGATCGGGGCGGTCACGCTCAATCCCGAGCGGGAATGTGTGGTCGCGGCTGTCGATGCCGCGGCCGCCGAAATAAGCGCAGTCGCGGCATGACTCACGCGGCAACTACCTTGAGTGTAAGCGTCCGGGCAAGACATCTCGTAAGCTCCCCCACCAACTCACGGGCGATCGGGGCCTTCCGATACCACGTCACGAACCTCTGGCGACGCACGCTGCGGCGACGAAGTCAGAAAGACGCAATGACGTGGGACCGGATGACCAAACTTGCTGCTGACTGGCTACCTCAACCCCGCATCCTTCATCCATGGCCCGACCAGCGCTTCGACGTCAAACACCCAAGGTGGGAGCCCAGTGCGTGAATCGCGCACGCTGGGATCTGTGCGGGGGGCGCTCAGCAATGGGCGTCCCTACCGCGATCATGCTCCGGCCGGCTGGCGGCAACTCTGCGGTGATCGCTGTGCAAACTCAATGGACGCGATGGTGATCCCGTGCTGGCGATGCTGATGTCCTGCAGGGACATCAGCGCATCACCTCTCAGTGCTCCACCACCGGAGCGGCCCAGTGCTCGGCCTTGCGCAGCAACACGCGGGGGGTACGGAACCGCACGATGGCGCGGTAGAGCGCGACGTAGCTCGCGCAGAACACCAGCAGCATGATCGAGAGGGTGCTGCCGTCATCCCACCACAGCACGGCGGGGCACACCGACAGCGAACACAGCACCCACAGGTAGGGCGAGGTCATGGAGTTGCGGCGCAGCATGTTGGAGGCGTCGCGCTTGCCCACGGCCCAGCGCATCAGGCGGCGGTAGATCAGGCTGTGCAGGTGGGTGGCGTCGGGCAGACCGACGGGGCGGCCGCGGATCACGCGGCGGCGGTACATGGTGAACAGCGTCTCGAAGATCGGGTAGGCGCACAGCAGCAGCGGGAAGATCGGCGAGACGGCCTCGTTGCGGCAGACCAGCAGGATGCCGAGTTCGGCGACCCAGAAGCCGAGGAAGTACGCACCACCGTCGCCCAGGAAGATCAGGCCCAGCGGGTAGTTCCAGACGAAGAATCCGAGCACGGCGCCGAGGGTGATCAGCGCGCAGTTCATGATGGTCGTGTCGCCGACCTGGAAGGCGACGTAGGCGACGGCGGCCAGCATGATGGCCACGCACATCGACGCCAGACCGTTGAAGCCGTCGATGATGTTGACCGAGTTGGCGACGCCGGCCACGGCGAGCAGGGTCAGCGCGACGGGCACGCCCGCGATCAGCAGCAGGTCGTCGAGGCCGGGGATGCCGGTCTTGGGGATCACGGCATCCAGCAGCCAGGCCGCCATGGCGGCCGCCACGACGGTGGCCAGCAGCCGCTGCCGGGGGGTGACCCGTTTGGTGAAATCCTCGATCAGGCCGGCACTGAAGGCGATCAGACCGCAGGCGACCAGCCCGGTCATGAACAGCCAGCCCTCCGCCTGTTTCTGCATCATCAGCATCGCCCCGGCCAGCACGCCGACCACGATGCCGACGCCGCCGATGCGGGGGACCACCCGAGCGTGGAATTTCTGGGGCTGGTCCTTGTCAGTGTCACCGGACAGGTGCGCGTGGCTGGAAGCCGATCGCACGATCAGCAGCGTGGCCAGAAACGCGACCAGGAACGAAGATATGAAAAAAACCATTGGTACCCCTCATGCCAGTAGTGGTGCGAGCAGCTTAGCGAACTCACCATTGACAACCATATGCTCTTTGTGAGTCGAAGCCAAGTGGAAGGCCCGTCCGTGAAACAATGACTAGCATGAACGTATATTTGTTACCGCTGTTGCGAAAAGTCTGGGCGTCGGCTGATCGTGCAGTCAGGGCGCGTTCTGGCCCGTAGCACGATGTTGTGAGTCGTTCGCGCTTGCGGCGGGGACCGTCGTGGTGTTGTTTTTTGGTTCCGGAAATGAAAAAAGGCCCTTGCGGGCCTTTTCTGAATCGAAGGGAGAGGCGACTGGAGCGTATCAGTACGCGCCGCTGCGGGCGACCATCACCTTGGCCGTGCGCAGCACGATGGACAGGTCGGTGACCAGGTTCCAGGTCTCGACGTACTGGCGGTCGAGCGCGACGCGCTGGTCGTAGTCGAGGTCGTTGCGGCCGCTGACCTGCCACAGGCCCGTCAGGCCGGGAGGCACCGACAGGTAGTGTTCACGGGCGGCGCCGTAGTAGCGGTCGAACTCGGTGCGCACGACCGGGCGCGGGCCGACGATGCTCATGTCGCCGACCAGCACGTTCCAGAGCTGCGGCAGTTCGTCGAGGCTGGTCTTGCGGATGAAACGGCCCACCTTGGTGATGCGCGGATCGTTCTTGAGCTTGAAGTCCCGGTCCCATTCGGCGCGGGCCGCGGGATCGGTGGCCAGCAGTTCCTTGAGCACCTGCTCGGAATTGGTCACCATCGACCGGAACTTGTAGCACTTGAACTCGCGTCCGCCGCGGCCCAGGCGGGTGTGCCCGTAGATGATCTGCTTGCCGGTGGTCAGGCGCACGGCCAGCGCGACGGCGATCATCAGCGGAGCGAACAGCGCGAGGATGGCCAGGACCCCCACCACGTCGAACGTGCGCTTGAAGAAGTGCTCGATCTTCGTCAGTCCGACCGTGCGGTTGGCGGCCTCGGAATGCTGACGAGCGATGTTGAGGTAGTGCACCGTGGCGGACGGGGCGGCGTAAGTTGCCGCCTTGGCCTCCACGTGGTGGTCCGTGTCGATGACACGGGCCAGGTTGGTAGCAGAAGAGTCTCCTGCGTATCGCATCGTCGCTTCCCTTCGGAGAAGTGGTGAGTTAGGGTTTGTTCGTACACATTCTAGGTAGGACCTTGAGGGTTGGCGATCACCGGTATCGGGCGTGTCGTGCCCCCGATAAGTGCGTCTGGCCGGTGGTATTTGTCATGCGATTGCTGTAAATCCGAGAAATTCGAGACGAACTGCTCGGATCTGAGCGACTTTCAGTCGAATGCGAGGGCGGCAACGCTTGACTGCAGGGTGGTCGACCCCCCTCGTTTCGGGGAGTCGATCCCGCACCGATCCGGCCGATAAGTCACGGTTGGATCGCCTGACCCCTCGTTTCCGTCGGGCCATTTCGCCTCGGGGCACCGCCCGGCATCGGTGATGCGCGAAATTCAGTGCATTCCGTCCAGTCGCACGCCTCGTCTGCGCGCCATGTCCAGCGACATGTCGAGCTGTCCCGTGGGGCCGATCAGCGCGCGGGCGGCGACGAAGGCCAGCTGATCCTCGAGAACCAGATGTGGTGCATGCAGCGCCTGAAACCTGTGCGAGGCGCCGTCCAGGACCCCTTGAATGAGGGGGTGGCCCGAGATGATTTGTTGCAAAAGAGGCGACAGCTCCGCCCAGCAGCTCTCGATTGCCCGGTGGTCCGCGAGCATCTGCCGGCCGGCGGCCTGCAGTTCGGGCTCGTCGCTGGCGAGCAGCACCGGCACGATGTGGCGTTCCTCGTCGGCGTGGTGCAGCGGGGCGGCGATGCTGAAGTAGCGCTGCACGTCCTGGGCGGCGCTGCGGGCATCGGCGTCGGCGCCGTGCTGCTGCAGGTGGGCGCACAGGCGGCCCAGCAGGTCGAGGGTGCGGCGCACCCGGTCGTGGCAGCCGGCGAGCAGCTCGAACGGTTCGGCCAGGCTGGCGGCGGGACCGCTGCTGCCGGGCAGGGGGATGACGGACATGGCGGGCGGGCTCAGGGGCCGTGGGCGGCGGTGAACAACTGTGCCACGGCCGCCAGGGCGAGCACCTCGGGCTCCTTGCCGGGGATGCCGGGCAGGCCGATCGGGCAGGTCAGCCGGGCGATCGAGGCCGCGGGCACGCCACGCGCCTCGAGCCGGCGCAGGAAGCGGGCGCGCTTGGTCTGGCTGCCGATCAGGCCGCAGAAACCGAAGTCGCCGCGCCGCAGGATGGTTTCGGTCAGGCGCAGGTCGAGCTCGTGGCTGTGGGTCAGCACCAGGTAGAAGGCGCCGGGTGGCGCGCAGGCCACCTCGGCCTCGGCCGGCTCGACGCACGACGCCTCGATGTGGGGGGGCAGCGGACCGGCCGGAAACTCGGCTTCACGCTCGTCGATCCACTGTACCCGGCAGGGCAGGGCCGCGAGCTGGCGCACGATGGCCCGGCCGACATGGCCGGCGCCGTGCAGCTGCAGCACGAAACGTGGCACGGGGGCGGCCCAGCGGGCCAGTCCTGCGGCGCTCAGGGGCTGGAAGCGCAGCGTCAGCGCGCCCCCGCAGCACTGGCCCAGGCTGGGACCCAGGGCGATGTGCTGGTCGGTCGTGGCGGCCGTCGCGCCGGCCTGCAGCCGCGCGCGTGCATCGGCGATGGCCCGCAGCTCGAGGTGGCCGCCGCCGATGGTGCCGGCCACCTCGGTGGCGCTGACCAGCAGGTGGGTGCCGGTCTCGCGGGGCACGGAGCCGCGGTGGGCGACGATCTCGACATCGAGGGCGGGTTCGCCGCGGGCCAGCCAGTGGCGGGCGATGTCGGCCAGCGGGGGGGGAACGGACATCCCGGTGCCAGGCTCGGGCTCGGGGCTCAGGGGGCGGCCCTCACGGCGTCGATCGCGTCGAGCAGCGCCTCGCTGGTGGCGGGGGCGCGCAGCGGCGGCTCGCTGCGGTGTCCGCCGGCGGCCGAGACCGCATCCTTGAGCGCGAAGAAGACGCTGAAGGGCAGCAGCAGCGGCGGCTCGCCCACGGCCTTGCTGCGGTGGATGCTGTCGGCGCCGTTGTGGTTGTCGAACAGGCGCACGGACAGCGAGGCCGGGCAGTCGTTGGCGGTCGGGATCTTGTAGGTGCTGGGCGCGTGGGTCAGCAGCTCGCCGCTGCGGCGGCTGCCGTCGGCGGGCTGCCAGACCAGCTCTTCCATCGTCAGCCAGCCCATGCCCTGGACGAAGGCGCCTTCGACCTGGCCGATGTCGAGCGCCGGGTTGAGCGAGCGGCCGACGTCGTGCAGCACGTCGGCGCGCAGCAGCTTCCACTCGCCGGTCAGGGTGTCGAGCAGCACCTCGCTGAGCGCGCCGCCGTAGGCGTAATAGAAGAAGGGCCGGCCCTTGAGGCGCTGGCGGTCCCAGTGCAGGCCGGGGGTGGCGTAGTAGCCGTCGCTCCACAGCTGCACGCGGGCCAGGTAGGCCAGCTGCACCAGCTCGCCGAACCCGATGCTGCGTTCACCCGAGCGCACGCGGCCGGCGCTGAAGTCGACCTCGCTGGCCGCGCCGCCGAGCTTCTCGGCCGCCAGCGTGGCCAGCCGGTCGCGGATCTGGCGCGCGGCGTTCTGCGCCGCCTTGCCGTTGAGGTCGCTGCCGGTGGAGGCGGCGGTGGCCGAGGTGTTGGCGACCTTCTGCGTGTCGGTGGCGGTGACGCGCACCTGGGCCAGCGGCAGGCCCAGCTCCTGGGCGACGACCTGCGCGACCTTGGTGTTGAGGCCCTGGCCCATCTCGGTGCCGCCGTGGTTCACCAGCACCGAGCCGTCGGTGTAGACATGCACCAGCGCGCCGGCCTGGTTGAGGTGGGCGACGTTGAAGCTGATGCCGAACTTGACCGGCGTGAGCGCCAGGCCCTTCTTGAGCACCGGGCTGGCGGCGTTGTAGGCGGCGATCTCGGCGCGGCGCTCGGCGTAGCGGCCCTCGCGGGCGAGCTGCTCGACCAGCGGGTGGATGACGTTGTCCTCGACCCGCTGCTCGTAGGGCGTGACGTCGCGCTCGCCGACGCCGTAGAAGTTGGCCTGGCGCACGGCCAGCGCGTCCCGACCCAGCGTGCGGGCGATGCGGTCGAGGATGACCTCGATGGCCATCGCGCCCTGCGGGCCGCCGAAGCCGCGGAAGGCGGTGTTGCTCTGCGTGTTCGTGCGGGCGCTGTAGCCGTGCATGGCCACGTCCGGCAGCCAGTAGGCGTTGTCGAAGTGGCACAGCGCGCGGCTCATCACCGGGGCGGACAGGTCGGCGCTGTGGCCGCTGTTGGAGATCATATCGATCTCGACCCCGAGCACGCGGCCGTGGTCGTCGAAGCCGACGTCGTAGCGGAACTCGAAGCCGTGGCGCCGGCCGGTGATCAGGAAGTCGTCGTCGCGGTCCGGGCGCAGCTTGACCGGGCGCTGCAGGCGCTGCGCGGCCAGCGCGGCCGCGCAGGCGAAGACGGCCGACTGCGACTCCTTGCCCCCGAAGGCGCCGCCCATGCGCCGGCACACCACCTGCACGCGATGCGAGGGCCAGCCCAGCGCGTGGGCGATGAGCTGCTGCATCTCGCTGGGGTGCTGGGTGGAGCTGTGCACCAGCAGCGCGTCGTTCTCCTGCGGCAGCGCGCAGGCGATCTGGCCTTCCAGATAGAACTGTTCCTGGCCGCCCAGGCTGAAACGGCCCTGCAGGCGGTGCGGCGCGGCGGCCAGCGCCGCGGCCGCATCGCCCCGCGCCAGGTGCATCGGCGGCACGACGTGGTCGCCGGCCGCATGGCCCTCGAGCGCGGTCATGCGCGCGGGCAGCGCCTCGATGTCGAGCACGGCGGCGGCCATCGACGCGGCCCGCCGCGCCTGCTCGCGGGTCTGCGCCACGACCAGGAACACCGGCTGGCCGCGGTACGTCAGCGCGTCGGCGGCGAAGATCGGGTCGTCGTGGACGAGCGGGCCGCAGTTGTTCTCGCCGGGCACGTCCGCGGCCGTCAGCACCGCGACGACACCGGGCTGGGCGCGCAGCCGGGCCAGGTCGATGGCCCGCAGGCGGCCGTGCGGCACCGGCGACAGGCCGAAGGCGCCGTGCAGCGTGCCGGCCAGCTCGGGCAGGTCGTCGATGTAGGGCGCCCGGCCGGCCACGTGCAGCCGGGCGGATTCGTGCGGGGGGCTGGCACCGACGGTGGTCGTGGCGGTGGCGGTCTGGGGCGGGGTGGCCAGGAAGGCGTCGACGGGCTGGTTCATGGCAGGGGCCTCCGGCGGCGGGGATCGGCGGACGGCGGCGGCACCGTCCGGTTCATGGATGGGCGAGGGCGAGCACGAGGGTGCGGGTGCGGATCGGCCGGTTCAGTCCGCCGTGACGACCTGTCGTCCGGCCTCGCCGTGCCAGACGATGAGCTGCTCGGCGGGCAGGGCGCCGTCGGGCCGGCTTTCCAGCCACAGCCGCCACAGCAGGTTGGCGGCGACCCGCTGCCGGTAGCGGGCGCTGGCGCGCAGGTCGGACATCGGCTGGTAGTCGGCGTGCAGCGCGGCCATGGCGCGCCGCACGCCGGCCTCGTCCCACGACCGGCCCCGCAGCGCGGCCTCGGCCTGCGGCGCTCGGCAGACGGTGGCGGCCATGCCGCCGAAGCTGATGCGGACCTCGGCCACCACCGGGGCGACCGGATCCGTGGTGTCGAGCACCAGCAGGACGGCCCCGAGCAGCGCCGAGATGTCGCTGTCGTGGCGCTTGGAGACCTTCCAGGCGCGCACCAGCGTGCGGCGGCTGGCGCTGTCGGGTGCGGGCAGCGGCACTTCGAGGGTGCGCAGGAACTCGCCGGGCTGGCGCTCGTTCTTCATGTAGCCCAGGTAGAAACGGTCCAGCGGCACGCGGCGCTGTCGCTCGCCGTGCTGCAGCAGCACGGTGGCGTCCAGCGCCATCAGCACCGGGGCGCCGTCGCCGATCGGCGAGCCGTTGGCGATGTTGCCGCCCAGCGTGCCGGCATGGCGCACCGGCGGCGAGGCGAAGCGGCGCCAGACGTCGTTCAGCGAGGGCAGCCGTGCGGCCAGCGCGCTCCAGGCGTCCTCGAGCGAGGCGGCGGCGCCCAGCCGCAGCGTGTGGCTGCCATCGTCGTGGCCCACGCACTCGATGCGCTGCAGCTCGGCGACCTCGCCGGTGGCGATCAGGGTGTCGAAGCGGCGGAACTGCTTGTTGACCCACAGGCCGATGTCGGTGCTGCCGGCCATCAGCTGCGCGTCGGGGGCCGCGGCATGCAGCGTGGCCAGCGCCTGGACGCTGCGCGGCGCATGGAAGGTGGTCGGGTGGCCGGCGGGGGCGTAGTGCAGGGCCGGGTCGCCGCTGAGCATGTGCAGCGCGGCGGCGATGGGGGCGGTGTCCAGGCGCTGCACCGGCAGCTCGAACATGCGCTCGCCGGCCTCGAGGATGGGGCGGTAGCCGGTGCAGCGGCACAGGTTGCCGGCCAGCGCGTCGGCCAGCTCGGCCCGCGGCGGGCAGCGGCCGCCGGCCTGGGCCTGCCGGTGCTCGTAGGTGGCGGTCAGGCTCATCACGAAGCCGGGGGTGCAGAAGCCGCACTGCGAGCCGTGGTGGTCGACCAGTGCCTGCTGCACCGGGTGCAGCGTGCCGGCGCCGGGCGGGCTCAGGTCCTCGACCGTCAGCAGGGCCTTGCCGTCGAGCGTGGGCAGGAAACGCAGGCAGGCGTTGACCGTGCGCAGCAGCAGCGGCCCGACCACGGCGGCCCGGGCCGAGTCGGTGCCGGTGGCCTCGGCGCGCCCGGCCAGCTCGGCGACGATGACGGTGCAGGCGCCGCAGTCCCCTTCGTTGCAGCCCTCCTTGGTGCCGGTGCAGCGGGCGTCCTCGCGCAGCCAGTCGAGCACGCTGCGGGTGGGGCTGGCATCGGTGATCTCGCGGATCGCTCCCTGGTGGAAGAAGCGGATCGGGCGGGGGGCGGGCAGGTCGACAGGCATCGGCATGGGCGAGAACATACTCCTTTGCGCGTTTCTTGCTATACATGTTCAGGCATGACCAGCATGAGAATGAACGTATGGCCAATCGCGCCGTCTTCGACAAGATCGAGCTCCACCTTGTCCGTGTCTTCCACACCGTGATCTCAGAACGCAGCGTATCGCGAGCCGCCGTGCAGCTGGGCTCGACCCAGCCGGCCGTGAGCGCCCAGCTCAAGCGGCTGCGTGCGCTCGTGGGCGATCCGCTGCTGGTGCGTTCGGGGGCCGGCATGGTGCCCACCGAGGTGGCGCTGCAGCTGCTGGGCACGGCCGCCGACCTGCTGCGCAGCGCCGAGCAGCTCTTCGGCGGCAAGGTCAGCGCCCGGGCGTTCAGCCCGCAGGGCAGCGAGGTGGAGTTCCGCATCGCGGCGAGCGACTACCTCGACCCGTTGTTCCTGCCCGCGCTGGTGGCGCGGCTGCGGCGCGAGGCGCCGCTGGCACGCGTCACGCTGCATGCGCTGTCGGCCGAATACGACTACCGCGCCCGGCTGGCACGCGGCGAGGTCGACCTGGTGATCGGCAACTGGCTGGAGCCACCCGGAGAGCTGCACCTGGGCCGCCTCTACGCCGACGAGATCGTCTGCCTGGTCGGCGAGGACCACCCCGCCGTGCGCTCGCCGCGCAGCTGGACGGTCGAGCGTTACCTGGCGGCCGAGCATGTCGCGCCCACGCCGATGCATGCGGGCGCGCTGGGTTTCATCGACGAGCACCTGGCGCGCGCCGGGCTGCAGCGCCACATCGCCGTGCGCTCGCCGCATTTTTCCCTGGTGCCGGCGCTGCTGGCGCAGACCCATCTGGTGCTGACCACGGGGCGGCTGTTCTGCGGCCGTTACCTGGCGCAGCTGCCGCTGCGCATCGTGCGCTGCCCGATGGCCTTTCCGAGCCTGAGCTACTACCAGCTCTGGCATGACGTCAGCCACAGCGCGGCCTCGCTGCGCTGGTTGCGCGAGATGGTGCGCGACGTGGCACGCGGGCTGGCGCAGCTGCGCCAGCCCGACCGCAGGATACTGAGTCCATGAACCCCTTCCTCGCATCGACGACCCCGGCCCGGCTGGCCGTGCGGGGCGACCTGCTCGACTTCACCGCCGATCCCGGCTGGGCGTCCCCGGCCGAGCTGGCCGGTCGGGGGGCGGCTGCGGGCATCCGCTGGCGGCCCGACCACTGGCTGATGATCGAGCAGGGCCGCATCGTCGGGGCCGAGCCGGCCGCGACGAGCACGCCCGGCGCCGACTGGCAGCGGATCGACCACCGTGGCCGGCTGATCCTGCCCGGCTTCATCGACACGCATGTGCACAGCCCGCAGCTCGACGTCATCGCCAGCCACGGCACCGAGCTGCTCGACTGGCTCGAGACCTACACCTTCCCCGCCGAGCAGCGTTACGCCGACGAGGCGCTGGCGGTCGAGCGTTCGGCGCTGTTCCTGGACGCGCTGCTGGGCCACGGCACGACCAGCGCGGTGGTCTTCCCGACCGTGCACCGCGTCAGCGCCGAGGCGCTGCTGGGCGCGGCCCACGCCCGCGGCATGCGGCTGGTGGCGGGCAAGGTGCTGATGGACCGCCACGCGCCGCCGGCGCTGTGCGACGACGTGATCGGTGCCGAGGCCGACAGCCGGGCGCTGATCGAGCGCTGGCATGGCCGCGGCCGGCTGGCCTATGCGCTGACCGTGCGCTTCGCGCCCACCAGCACGCCGGCCCAGCTGGCGATGGCCGGTCGGCTGCTGGCCGAGGTGCCGGGCCTGTACATGCAGACCCACGTGGCCGAGAACCGCGACGAGGTGCGCTGGGTGGCCGAGCTCTTCCCCGAGGCGCGCAGCTACCTCGACGTCTACCACCGCGCCGGCCTGCTCAACGGGCGTTCGGTGCTGGCGCACGGCATCTGGCTGGACGACACCGACCGCCGCCTGCTGGCCGACACCGGCGCGCAGATCGCGTTCTGTCCCAGCTCCAACCTGTTCCTGGGCAGCGGCCTGCTCGACTGGCCGGCGCTGGAGGCGGCCGGGGCGCGGGTCAGCGTGGCCAGCGACGTGGGCGGGGGCACCAGCCTGTCGATGCAGCGCACGCTGGCCGACGGCTACAAGGTGCTGGCGCTGCAGGGCCACAAGCTCAGCGCCTGGAAGGCGCTGTACGGTGCCACCGCGGGCGCGGCGCTTGCATTGGGTCTGGAGGGCGAGATCGGCTCGTTCGCCGAAGGCTGCTGCGCCGACCTGGTCGTGTGGGACTGGGCCCGCGGGCCGGTCGGCGAGCACCGCGACCGCCTGGCCACCGGCCTGCACGAGCGCCTGTTCGCCTGGCTGACGCTGTCCGACGAGCGCCACCTGGTGCAGGTGCTGGTGGCGGGCCGCGACCTGACGCCGACCCGCACGGCCTGACCGAGAATGACCGCCGCCATGAACTTTCCGCTTCCACCGAAGGCGCCCGGCCGGCGTCGCCCCGAATGCCGCCGCCCATGAGCCCGCCTCGACTCGAACTCCGCCGCATCAGCAAGCAGTACCCCGCCGTGCGCGCCAACGACGGCGTGAACCTGCTGGTGCAGCCTGGCCAGATCCACGCCGTGCTGGGCGAGAACGGTGCGGGCAAGTCCACGCTGATGAAGATCATCTACGGCGCGGTGCGGCCCGATGAAGGCGAGATCCTGTGGAACGGCCAGCCGGTGCAGATCGGCAGCCCTGCCCGGGCGCGCGAGCTCGGCATCAGCATGGTCTATCAGCATTTCTCGCTGTTCGACACGCTCACCGCCGCCGAGAACGTCTGGCTCGGTCTCGACCAGTCGCTGTCGCTGGCCGAGGTGAGCGCGCGCATCCGCGAGGTCTCGGTGGAATACGGGCTCGAGGTCGATCCGCTGCGCCCGGTGCACAGCCTGTCGGTGGGTGAGCGCCAGCGGGTCGAGATCGTGCGGGCGCTGCTGACGCGCCCGCAGCTGCTGATCCTCGACGAGCCGACCTCGGTGCTGACCCCGCAGGCGGTCACGAAGCTGTTCGTCACGCTGCGCCGGCTGGCCGCGCAGGGTTGCGCCATCCTCTACATCAGCCACAAGCTCGACGAGATCCGTGCCCTGTGCCACCACTGCACCGTGCTGCGCGGGGGCCGGGTCACCGGCGAGGTCGACCCGACGCTGGAGAGCAACGCCTCGCTGTCGCGCCTGATGATCGGCGCGGAGCCGCCGCAGCTGATGCACCGCAGCGCCAGCCCCGGGCCGGTGGCGCTGCAGGTGCGTGGGCTGAGCCTGGCGCGCACCGACCCTTTCGGCGTCGACCTCGAGGGCATCGACCTGGCGCTGCGCGGTGGCGAGATCCTGGGCATCGCCGGGGTGTCGGGCAACGGCCAGGGGGCGCTGATGGCCGCGCTGTCGGGCGAGGACCGCCGCGCGGCACCGGGCAGCATCCGCCTGTTCGAGCAGGACATCGCCCAGGCCTCGCCGGTGCACCGGCGGGCCCGCGGCCTGCACTTCGTGCCCGAGGAGCGCCTGGGGCGCGGCGCGGTGCCCACGCTCAGCCTGGCGCACAACACGCTGCTCACGCGCAGCGAGCTGGTCGGTCCGGCGGGCTGGCTGCGCATGGCCGAGGTGCAGCGCCTGGCGACCGACCTGATCTCGCGCTTCAAGGTCAAGGCCGGCGGGCCGGATGCGGTGGCCCGCTCGCTGTCGGGCGGCAACCTGCAGAAGTTCATCGTCGGGCGCGAGATCGACGCCCGGCCGAAGCTGCTCATCGTCTCGCAGCCGACCTGGGGCGTGGACGTGGGCGCGGCCGCGCAGATCCGCGGCGAGCTGCTGGCGCTGCGGGACGCGGGCTGCGCGCTGCTGATCGTCAGCGAGGAGCTCGACGAGCTGTTCGAGATCTGCGACCGCCTGGTCGTGATGGCGCAGGGGCGGCTGTCGCCGTCGATCGCCACCTCGCAGGCCACGGTCGAGCAGATCGGTGCCTGGATGTCGGGCTTGTGGGATCGGGAGGCCCGTCATGCTTAAGCTGGAGCTGCGTGCGCAGCCGTCGAGATGGATGTCGTTCGCCTCGCCGCTGCTGGCGCTGGCGCTGACGGTGGTGATCGGCATCGGCCTGTTCCTGCTGCTGGGCAAGGACCCGGTGCGGGGCCTGCAGATGTTCTTCATCGAGCCGGTCAAGGACCTGCGGGCGCTGTCGGAGCTGTCGGTCAAGGCGGTGCCGCTGGTGCTGATCGCGCTGGGCCTGGCGGTCTGCTTCCGCTCCAACCTGTGGAACATCGGCGCCGAGGGGCAGTTCATCCTCGGGGCGCTCGCCGGGGGCTGGGTGGCGATGCAGGCCGACCGTGACAGCTCGCCGGCCATCGTGCTGGCCATCCTGGCCGCCGGCGTGCTGGGCGGCATGCTGTGGGCGGGCATCGTCGCGCTGCTGCGCGACCGCTTCAATGCCGGCGAGATCCTCGTCAGCCTGATGCTGGTCTACGTCGCCGAGATGCTGCTGAGCTACCTGGTCTACGGCCCGTGGAAGGATCCGCTGGGCTACAACTTCCCGCAGACCATCACCTTCGAGGCGGTCACGAAGATCCCGCGCCTGTTCCCCGGCCTGCGTGCCAACGCCGGGGTGCTGATCGCGCTGGTGCTGGCCGGGCTGGCCTGGGTCTTCCTGTTCCGCACCTACCGGGGCTTCGCGCTGCAGGTGGGCGGGCTGGCGCCGGCGGCGGCCCGCTACGCCGGTTTTTCCTCGCGCACGGCGATGTGGACCGCGCTGCTGATTTCCGGGGGCATGGCCGGCCTGGCCGGGGCGCTCGAGGCGGCCGGCCCGCTCGGCCAGCTCACGCCCTATGTGCCGGTGGGCTACGGTTTCGCGGCCATCATCGTCGCCTTCGTCGGGCGGCTGCATCCGGTGGGCATCGTGTTCTCGGCGGTGCTGATGAGCATGTTCTACATCGGCGGCGAGCTGGCGCAGTCGCGCCTGGGGCTGCCGAAGTCCCTCACCGGCGTGTTCCAGGGCCTGCTGCTGTTCACGCTGCTGGCCTGCGACACGCTGATCGCCTATCGCCTGAAGTGGACGGCCGCGCCGCTGCGCCAGGCCTCGCCCGCACTCAAGGAGGAGGCGGCATGAACGAGTTCGCACTGCTGGTGGCCGCGACGCTGAGCGCGGGCACCGTGCTGGCCATCGCCGGCCTGGGGCTGCTGATCAACGAACGCGCCGGGGTGCTGAACCTGGGCGCCGAGGGCATGATGCTGGTGGCGGCGATCGCCGGCTTCGCCACCTCGGTGCACACCGGCAGCGACGTGCTGGCGCTGGGCGCCGGGGCGCTGGCCGGGGCGGTGATGGCCGCCGCGTTCGGGGTGCTGGTCATCTGGCTCAACACCAACCAGTACGCCACCGGGCTGGCGCTGAGCCTGTTCGGCGGCGGCTTCTCGGCCTTCCTGGGCATCCGCTACACGCAGGAGAAGCTGTCGCAGCGCAGCCAGTTCGAGCTGCCCTGGCTGTCGGACCTGCCGTGGTTCGGGCCGGCGCTGTTCCGCCAGCACCCGATGGTCTACCTGACGATGGCCTTCGCGCTGGCGCTGGCCTGGTTCCTCTACCGCTCGCGGGCCGGGCTGGTGCTGCGTGCGGTGGGCGAGTCGCCCGAGGCCGCGCACGCGCTGGGCTATCCGGTGCGCCGCATCCGTTTCCTGGCCGTGCTGGCGGGCGGTGCGCTGTGCGGGGTCGCGGGTGCCTACCTGTCGGTGATCTACACGCCGCTGTGGGTCGAGGGCATGACCGCTGGCAAGGGCTGGATCGCGCTGGCGCTGACCACCTTCGCCACCTGGCGCCCGGCCCGGGTGCTGCTCGGCGCCTACCTGTTCGGCGGCGTCACGATGCTGCAGTTCCAGCTGCAGGGCGAAGGCGTGCAGATCGCCAGCCAGTGGTTGACGATGCTGCCGTATGTCTCGACCATCGTGGTGCTGGTGCTGATCTCGCGCAATCCGGCCTGGATCCGGCTGAACATGCCGGCCTCGCTGGGCAAGCCGTTTTTCCCGGGGTCGTGAACCGATCCCATCATGCCAACCTCCTCAGTCCTCTGGAGAATCCATGTCCCTGCTCTCGAAGCGCTCGCTGCTGAAGGCCACCAGCTGGGCGGCCCTGGCGACCGTTGCCGCCCTGGCCGGTTGCGGCAAGAAGGAAGAGGCGGCCCCGGCCGCCGAGCCGGCGTCGGCGCCGGCTTCCGTGGCGGCCAAGCCCGAGCCCCTGAAGGTGGCCTTCGCCTATGTCGGTCCGGTGGGTGACGCCGGCTGGACCTATGCCCACGACAACGCCCGCAAGGCGCTGGAAGCCGAGTTCGGCGACCGCATCGTCACCACCTTCGTCGAGAACGTGCCCGAGTCGGCCGATGCCGAGCGGGTGATGCGCGACCTGGTGGGCCAGGGCAACAAGCTGATCTTCGGCACCACCTTCGGCTACATGGAGCCGATGCTCAAGGTCGCCGCCGACACGCCCGACGTCAAGTTCGAGCACGCCACCGGCTACAAGAGTGCGGGCAACATGCGCACCTACGACAGCCGCACCTACGAAGGCGCCTACATGGCGGGCGTGATCGCCGGCTCGATGACCAAGACCAACACGCTGGGCGTGGTGGCCTCGATCCCGATTCCCGAGGTGATCCGCAACATCAACACCTTCACCCTGGGGGCCCAGAGCGTCAACCCCAAGGTCAAGACCAAGGTGGTCTGGGTCAACAAGTGGTTCGATCCGCCGAAGGAAGGCGAAGGCGCGCAGAGCCTGATCAACGGCGGCGCCGACGTGCTGTTCCAGAACACCGACTCCAGCGCCGTGCTGCAGAAGGCCGAGGAGAAGGGCAAGCTGGCCTTCGGCTGGGATTCGGACATGAGCAAGTTCGGCCCGAACGCCCACCTGGCCTCGTCGGTCATCAACTGGGCGCCGTACTACAAGAAGGCCGTCAAGGACACGCTGGACGGCACCTGGACCACCGGCGGCGTCTGGTGGGGGGTCAAGGACGGCGCGATCGACCTGGTGTCGATCTCCGACAAGGTGCCTGCCGAGGTCAAGGACAAGGTCGCCCAGGTGAAGGCCGGCCTGACCGATGGCAGCTTCGTGATCTGGAAGGGCCCGGTGGTCGGCCAGGACGGCAAGGAGCTGCTCAAGGCCGGCGAGGTCGCCGACGACAAGTTCCTCCATGGCGTGAACTTCTACGTCAAGGGTGTGGACGGCAAGGTGCCCAGCGGCAAGTGATGCCGGCCGGGCTGCGGCCCGGTCGTCCGCGGCCCTGTGAGGGCGGCGGGGGAAAAAGCCTTCGAGACGGCGCTTCTGCGCTATACTCGAAGGCTTTTCCGTCTTTGGCTACGCGGAGAAGAGGCATCTGGCGAGGTCGGACGCGCATGGCGCGGGTCGGTCGGGTCGTGATGTCAGCCAGGAACCTGAGAGGCTGCCCGAATAAGCAGAACCGATGGCACTGGAAGTAGCCGCAGACCATCTAGCAAAGAGATTTGCCCATGAAGACTTTCAGCGCCAAGCCGGCCGAAGTCGTGCATGAGTGGTTTGTGATTGACGCAACGGACAAGGTTCTGGGACGGGTGGCCAGCGAAGTCGCCCTCCGCCTGCGCGGCAAACACAAGGCCATTTACACGCCTCACGTGGATACCGGTGACTTCATCGTCATCGTCAATGCGGACAAGATCCGCGTCACCGGCAACAAGGCCGAGGACAAGGTGTACTACCGTCATACCGGTCACCCGGGTGGCATCTACGGCACCAAGTTCAAGGACATGCAAGCCAAGCACCCTGGTCGCGCCATCGAGAAGGCCGTCAAGGGCATGCTGCCCAAGGGTCCGCTGGGCTACGCGATGATCAAGAAGCTGAAGGTCTATGCCGGTGGTGAACACCCGCACGCCGCTCAGCAGCCCAAGTCGCTGGACATCTAAGGAGCGATCATGGTTGGTGATTGGAACTACGGCACGGGCCGTCGCAAGTCGTCGGTCGCGCGTGTCTTCATCAAGAAGGGCACGGGCCAGATCGTGGTCAACGGCAAGCCGGTTGACCAGTATTTCGGCCGTCAGACCTCGATCATGGTCGTCAAGCAGCCGCTGCTGCTGACCAACAACGCCGAAACGTTCGACATCAAGGTCAACGTGCATGGCGGTGGTGAGTCCGGTCAGGCCGGTGCGGTCCGTCACGGCGTGACCCGTGCGCTGATCGACTACGATGCGACCCTGAAGCCCGAGCTGAGCAACGCTGGTTTCGTGACCCGCGACGCTCGCGAAGTCGAACGGAAGAAGGTCGGTCTGCACGGCGCGCGTCGCCGCAAGCAGTTCAGCAAGCGCTGATCGACCGAGCCCGTTGCCATCACGGCAGCGACCGCTCCAAAGGGCCACCTCGTGTGGCCCTTTTTCTTGTCTGGTTCTTGTGCAGGTGGAGTGCTTGAGGCATGCGCTGGAAGTTGTTGCGTCGTCGTTTTTCGGTCAGTGCGCCCCGGGTCACCGTGCGCAGCCGCCTGCCCTGGCCCTTGCGCTGGCTGTCCCTGGCGCTGGTGTTCGGCTTCTCGGCGGCCGTGGCCTTGTGGGCCTTCGAGTTCGGCAAGGAAATTGCGGGTGTGGACCGCAATGCGGTCAAGGAACTGGCGCGTGTCACCGAGGAGCTCGAGCAGATGCGTCAAGTCCACGAACGGGCGTTGACGGTCTCGAACTCCGCCGATAGCCTGCTGCGGGCCGGTCGGGTCGCTCAGGAGAGCCTGGCCGCACGTGTCAAGGCGCTCGAAGCCGAGAACCTCGCGCTCATGCGTGACGTGGCCTTCCTCGAGAAGGTCGCGCCGGGCGGCGGCGGTTCCCGGCTGGTGTCGGTGCGGGGCCTGCAGGCCCAGCTCGAAGCCAGCGGACGTGTGCATTTCCAGGCCTTGCTGATGCAGCAGCAGGGCCGTTCGACCGAGTTCACCGGGCGGGCAGAGATCGTGCTTACGGGTACGCTGGACGGGAAGAACTGGTCTCAGCCCGATCGACAGGCGACGCAGATCAAGCTCAAGCCGTATCAGCGCCTCGAAGGGGCGATCGATTTCCCGCCGAAAGCCGTTCTGAAACAGCTCGATGTGAAAATACTGGACCAGAACGGCAAGACCGTCGTCACGGAATCCGTGCGCCTCTGAGGGGAGGCGGCGGGCATGAATCGCTCGTTCGTTGCACAACCATCATCAGGAAAACCATGTTCAATTCGAAGAAACAGCCGTCCATCCGCAGCCTGGTCGGCGAGGGAACCGTCATCCAGGGCACGCTTCGTTTTGGCGACGGCCTGCGCATCGATGGCGAGGTGCAGGGCGACGTGGTGGCCAACGTCAACGACACGAGCATCCTGGTGATCAGCGAGAAAGCCAAGGTCGTCGGTACGGTCAAGGCGGGTCATGTCATCATCAACGGGACCGTCATTGGCCCGGTGGAGTCGAACCACCTGCTGGAACTGCAGCCCAAGGCCCTGATCCGTGGCGACGTGCGCTACGAATCCCTTGAAATGCACCAGGGTGCCACCATCGAAGGTGCATTGACGCGCCTGAATTCGGGCGGCAATGCCGCCTCGGCAGCCCTCGAGGACAAGAAGTCCCCGAAGCTGCTCGCCGTGGGCAATGACAAATAACCGATCGACTTGAACCGTAGACAGGAGTGCCCGATGAGCGCCGCAGCAGAAAACATCCAGACCGAGACCCCGATGCCCGCCCCGATCCTGTTCACCGACAGCGCGGCGGCCAAGGTGGCCGATCTGGTGGCCGAAGAGGGCAATCCTGACCTGAAGCTGCGTGTCTTCGTGCAGGGTGGGGGCTGCTCGGGCTTCCAGTACGGCTTCACCTTCGACGAGCTGGTCAACGACGACGACACCCAGATGGTCAAGAACGGCGTCACGCTGCTGATCGACGCGATGAGCCTGCAGTACCTCGGCGGTGCCGAGATCGACTACAAGGAAGATCTGCAGGGTGCCCAGTTCGTGATCAAGAACCCGAACGCCACGACGACCTGCGGCTGCGGGTCGAGCTTCTCGGTCTGATCAGGCCGGGTAGCAGGCGCCCAGCACCCGGGCGCCTCGTGCGCCGGTGACCGCCGCTTCGCTGGCGGGACGCCGATGCACATGGCAGGCCGCCAGCCAGGCGAAGGCGGCCGCCTCCACCTCCAGCGCCGGCAGGCCGGCGGCATCGCTGTCCTGCACCGTCACGCCCGGCAGCAAGCCGGCCAGGCGGCGCATCAGGTCGCCATTGAAGGCGCCCCCACCACACACCAGCAGCCGTGTCGCACGGGGAGCGTGGGCCCGCAGGTCGGCCGCGATCACCCGGGCGGTGAACTCGCACAGCGTGGCCTGCACGTCCTCGGGCGGGGCCTCGAGGTCCTCGGCGCTGAGCAGCGTGTCCAGCCAGGCGGGCGAGAACAGGTCCCGGCCGGTGCTCTTGGGGGGCGGCTGGTGCAGATAAGGCTCGCTGCAGCAGCGCTGCAGCAGCGTGGCCCGGACCCGGCCTGAAGCGGCCCAGGCGCCGTCGTGGTCGTAGGTCAGGCCCCGGTGCCGGCCGATCCAGTGGTCCATCAGCACATTGCCCGGCCCGCAGTCGAAGCCGCGGGGCGGCTGGCCGGGTTCGAGCACCGTCAGGTTGCTGATCCCGCCGATGTTGACCACGCCGACCGTGCGATCGGCCTGGCCGAACATGAAACGGTGGAAAGGCGGCACCAGTGGCGCCCCCTGGCCGCCGGCGGCGACGTCGCGGCTGCGGAAATCGGCGATGACGTCGATGCCGCAGAGCTCCGCGAGCAGTGCCGGCTGGTGGATCTGCAGGGTGTAGCCCGTGCCGTCGTGCAGGCCGGGCTGGTGTCGCACCGTCTGGCCATGGGCGCCGACGGCACGCAGGTCGGCCGCGGTGTGGCCGCTGCCGCGCAGCAGCTCGTCGACGACGGCGGCGTAGGCCCGTGCCAGCGCGTTGGCGGCCAGCGCGGCGTGGTGCAGTTCGTCGGGGCCGCTGGTCTGCAGCGCCATCAGCCGCTCGCGCAGCGCGGGCTCGAAGGCCTGGTGGGCGTGCCGGATCACGGTCAGGCGCGGTGCGTCCAGGTCGATGCCGCACATCACGCCGTCGACCCCGTCCAGCGAGGTGCCCGACATCAGGCCGATGTACAGCGACTCGCCAGGCATCCGGTCGACCACGGGCAGCGTCCGGTGCCGTGCCGGCTCAGCGTGCCGATGCGGTGGCCGTGCCCAGCGTCGCCGGCGAACTGCGGGTGGCGTCCAGGCGATCCATGGCCAGCGCGGCGGTCTGCTTGAAGCGTGCGCGCGAGGCGGCGCTCAGCGTCACGGTCTCGGAGCTGCGGGCGATCTGCACCGGATCGACCTGCTGGCCCTTGACCTTGAACTCGAAGTGCAGGTGCGGGCCGGTCGCCCAGCCGGTGGAGCCGACCGCGCCGATGGTCGCGCCCTGCGCCACGGAGGCGCCACGGTTGACGTCGATGCGGCTCAGGTGGGCGTAGACCGTGCTGCGGTCGTCGCGGTGCTTCAGCACCACGACGTTGCCGTAGCCGTTCTGCACGCCGGAGAACTCCACCACGCCGTCGCCGACCGCCCGCACCGGCGTGCCCGTCGGCGCGCCGTAGTCCACGCCCAGGTGGGCGCGCCAGGTCTTCTGGATCGGGTGGAAGCGCATCGCGAAGCCCGAGGTCACGCGGGAGAAGGCCAGTGGCGAGGCAAGCAGGCCGCGCACCTTGCTGGAGCCGTCGGGGGCGAAATAACCGCCACGGCCGCCTTCTTCCTGGAACCAGATCGCTTCGTGCAGCTTGTCGCGGTTGACGAAGCGTGCAGCCAGGACCCGGCCAGCGTCGGCCGTCCAGGGCACCGGCTCGCCGTCGGCGCTGCGGGTCTCGTAGACCGCAGCGAAGGTGTCGCCGCGGCGCAGTTCGCGGCGGAAATCGATGTCGGCGCCGAACATCTCGGCCAGCTGGCTGGTGACGGCGTCGGGCAGGCCGGCGTCGTCGGCAGCGGCGAACAGCGTCGACTCGATCGTGCCCGAGCCGACCCGCGCGCTGCGCTGCAGCTCGGCCTGCTCGGAGCGGGCGACCAGGCCGGCTGCCGTGCGTTCGATCGTCAGCCGGGTGAAATGGGTCTCGTGCTGCTGGCTGTCGGCCGCCGGGCCCTTGACGACCAGCTGCTGCAGGCGACCCCCGCCGGCCTCGGAGACCAGGCGGGCGTGCACCAGCTTGCCGGCCCGGCCCGTCAGCATCTGCGCGGCGACCGCGTTGCTGCGCAGGAAGGTGGCGGCTTCGGCATCGCTGATGCCCAGGCGGCGCAGCAGCGAGTCCGCCGTGTCGCCGCTGCGGGTGGTGTCGCTGCGGTGCAGGACCAGCTCGCTCAGGTCGAGGGCGGCCACCTGCGGGGCCAGTCCTTCGGGCTGCAGCGCCTGCACGACCTGCCGGGTCGGCGGGCTGTCGGGCGGCGTGGCGGTCAGGGGGGCGACACCGAAGGCGGTCACGGCACTGCCGAGCAGCACGGTCGCGATTGCGGACATCACGGCACCCGGGTGGCGCCGCATCATCAGTTCAGCGCCGGCCATCGTCATGCGCGCTTGTTCAGCCAGGGAAGTCACCAATGTAGATACTGCACACGGTTGGGAGCAGCCCCGGGAGGCCGCAGGTGATGATCCGGACGGGGGGCGTGGCCGGTGTCGACCGCGCGCCGGGGAGCTGACGCTCTAGAATCCTGTCCGCCTTCAGGCCGCCCGAGTATAACGGTGTGAGCTGATGTCACAAGTGCAAGCAATTCCCGAGTAAATTCAAAGCCTTACATGTCCAGCCCAGTCTCCGCCGAACCCGTTCATCCCCTCACCGACCGTGTGCGCGAGGCGCTGGCCATCAGCCGTCGCGGCTGCGAGGAACTGCTGCCCGAGGACGACTGGGTGCGCAAGCTGGCCCGCTCGGAAGCCACCGGCGTGCCCCTGCGCATCAAGCTCGGCCTCGATCCGACCGCCCCGGACATCCACCTCGGCCACACCGTCGTGCTCAACAAGATGCGCCAGCTGCAGGACCTGGGGCACACGGTGATCTTCCTGATCGGCGACTTCACCTCGATGATCGGCGATCCATCGGGCCGCAACACGACCCGCCCGCCGCTGACGGCCGAGCAGATCAAGGTCAACGCGGAAACCTACTACCGCCAGGCCAGCCTGGTGCTCGATCCGGAAAGGACCGAGATCCGCTACAACTCCGAATGGTGCGATCCGCTCGGCGCACGCGGCATGATCCAGCTGGCCTCGCGCTACACCGTCGCGCGCATGATGGAGCGCAACGACTTCCACGAGCGTTTCCATGCCGGCACCTCGATCGCGGTGCACGAGTTCCTCTACCCGCTGATGCAGGGCTACGACTCGGTGGCGCTGAAGAGCGACCTCGAGCTGGGCGGCACCGACCAGAAGTTCAACCTGCTGATGGGGCGCCACCTGCAGGCCGAATACGGCCAGGAGCCGCAGTGCATCCTGACCATGCCGCTGCTGGTGGGCCTGGACGGCGTCGAGAAGATGTCCAAGTCCAAGAACAACTACATCGGCATCAGCGAGCCGGCCAACACCATGTTCGCCAAGCTGCTGTCGATCAGCGACGTGCAGATGTGGACCTGGTACACGCTGCTGAGCCTGCGCAGCGAGGCGGAGATCGCCGCGCTGAAGGCCGAGGTCGAGGCCGGGCGCAACCCGAAGGACGCCAAGGTCGCGCTGGCCCGCGAGATCGTCGCGCGTTTCCACAGCGTCGCGGCCGCCGATGCCGCGGAGCAGGACTTCCAGCACCGTGCCCGCGGCGGCATCCCCGACGAGATGCCCGAGCTGAGCCTGGCCGGCGCGCCGCTGGGCATCGGTGCGCTGCTCAAGCAGGCCGGGCTGGTCGCCTCGTCCAGCGAAGGCCTGCGCATGGTCGAGCAGGGGGGGGTGCGCATCGATGGCGTGGCCATCTCCGACAAGGGCCTGAAGATCGAGGCCGGCACCTGGGTGGTGCAGGTCGGCAAGCGCAAGTTCGCCCGCGTGACGCTGGGCTGACCGCCTGGCGGGCCGGCGTGATCGGCTTTATCACATCCGGTGCCATCTGTCTGCAGATGACACCCGGCTGGGGTCGCCCTGAGCCGGCTTTTGCCCCCGGCTGAAGTCCGTAGTCTCCTGAACTGAACAAACCGGTGCCCGCCGCCGGCTCCGCCCCAGAGGGTGAGCCGGCCGGGTGTCCCGATGCACAGTCAGGCGATGAAGGAGCGGCCGATGAAACGATGGACACGGGGTCAACTGGCGGGCGGTCTCGCCGGCATGCTGATGCTGATGTCGGGCGGACACGCCCACGCCAGCCTGGTCGGCCGCGATGCGGACGGCAATGCGGCCAACGGCTACGAGGCCTACTACGACACCGTGCTGGACATCACCTGGCTGGCCGATGCCAACCTGGCCTACACCACCGGAGTGGCCGCGGCCGAGCAGGGACGCATGTCGTGGCTGGACACGACCGCCTGGATCGACCAGACCGTCAATGCCGCCGGCCTCTATGGCGTCAGCACCTGGCGGCTGCCGAGCTACGCGCCGGTCGATGGCACGAGCTACCAGCTCGACTCCTCGGTCACGCCGACGGCTTACTTCGACGGCACGATCGACTACGGCATCAACAACGCCAGCACGTCCAGCGAGCTGGGTTACATGTACTACGTCAACCTCGGCCTGCTGGCCTGGGCCGACACCACGGGCACGGCGACCACCGGCGGCTACGGCTTCGACAGCCCCGGCGTGACGCTGGACAACGAGGTGACCGGGGGTTACTACAACACCGTGCAGCTGGCCGACGTGACCGTGGGCGCGGTCACCTTCTCGCAGGTGGCGGTCCACGGCGGCCTGTGGACCGGGGCGACCGTGACGAACGACCCCTACTGGGGTTCGGGCCAGAGCGCCTTCTACCTGACCGCCGACAACGGGCAGATCGACCTGGACGCCGTCAGCTACGACCCGAACGGCTTCGACACCCGGCAGGCGGCCTGGCTGGTCACCGACGGTGACCCGTTCAGCGTCTCGGCCGTGCCCGAACCCGCCTCCGGCGTGCTGATGGCGGCCGGCGCCGGGCTGTTCGCCGTGCGGGCGCGCCGCATGAAAAAGGGCGCTGCATCGCAGCGCCCCTGATCGTTCACGGGCCCGGGGGCCGTGTCTCAGTCGGCGTAGACGCCGGCGGCCTTGATGACCGGGCCCCACTTGGCGGTCTCGGCCTCGACGAACTTCTTGTGCTCGGCCGGGTTCATGCGGGCATCGGAGACGACCACGGCGCCCAGGGCTTCCTGGCGCTTGTGGAAGTCGGCATCCTTCAGCGCCGCCTTCAATGCGGTGTTGAGCTTGTCGACCACTGCCTTGGGCGTGCCCTTGGGGGCGTACAGGCCGTGCCAGATCGTGACGTTGAAGCCCTTCAGGCCGGCCTCGTCCAGCGTGGGCAGGTTCTTCAGGGCTTCGGTGCCCAGGCGCTTGCTGGTGGTGACCGCGTAGGCCTTGACCTTGCCACTGGCGATCTGCGAGGTGGTGTTGGTGGTCTGGTCGCACATCAGGTCGACCTGGCCGCCGATCAGGTCGGTGATGGCCGGACCGGTGCCCTTGTAGGGCACGGTGGTCATGTCGACCTTCAGCGTGTTCTGGAACAGCAGGCCGCACAGGTGCGAAGCCGATCCCAGGCCCGCGTTGGCCAGGTTGATCTTGCCCTTGTTGGCGTCGATCCACTTGGACAGCTCGGCGTAGTTGCCCGCCGCCATCGACGGCCGGGCGATCAGCGTCATCGGCACCTCGTTGACCAGACCGAGGTATTCGAAGTCTTCCAGGCCCTTGTACTGCATCGTGCGGTAGAGCGCCGGCGCGGTGGCCATCGCCACGTGCGTCAGCAGCAGGGTGTAGCCGTCCGCGCTGGCCTTGGACACCTTGGTCGCGCCCAGCGTGCCGCCGGCACCGGCGGTGTTCTCGATGATGATCTGGCCACCCAGCGGCTTGCGCATCGCCTCGGCCAGGTCACGCGCCACCTTGTCGGTCGGGCCACCGGCGGTGAACGGAACGACCAGGGTGATGGGCTTCTCCGGATAACCCTGGGCGGCGACCGTGCTCGCCACGGCAGCCAGGGCAAGGGCCGTCATCGTCTGTTTCATGGAGTCTCCTGGTGGGTGCAAATGGATCTGTCGCCGGATCCTAGACCCACTGTCCGGTCTGTTCATCGCGGGAACTACGTAAGGCGGCCCGGGCGTGTGCTGTTCACGCCCGGGCCGGCCTTTCAGCGGTAGCTGCGGGCATCCTCGATGACCTTGCCATCGTTGGGCAGGCTGCCGGGCTCGCCGCGCTGCACGTCCGCCCTCAGCTTGGTGATCTCGCGCACGCTGGCGGCCACCTCGTCGCACAGCGTGGCGGGGGCGTCGGCGGGGGCCTCGATGCGCAGCGTCATGCGGTCTTGCGCCATCTCGCCCTCGACCACCAGGCGGGCCCGCCGGACCAGCGGGTGACGGCGCTGCACCTCGGCCACCTGCGAGGGGTGCACGAACATGCCACGCACCTTGGTGGTCTGGTCGGCCCGGCCCAGCCAGCCCCGGATGCGCCGCTGCGTGCGCCCGGTCGGGCAGGGGCCGGGCAGGATGGCCGACAGGTCGCCGGTGCCGAAGCGGATCAGCGGGTAGTCGCGGTTGAAGGTGGTCACCACCACCTCGCCGACCTCGCCATCGGGCACCGGGTCGCCGGTGCCGGGCCGCACGATCTCGAGCAGCACGCCCTCGTCGATCACCAGGCCCTCCCGGGCCGGGGTCTCGTAGGCGATCAGGCCCAGGTCGGCGGTGGCGTAACACTGGTAGCCGTCGACGCCACGCTCGGCCAGCCAGTCGCGCAGCGACGGCGGAAAGGCCTCGCCGCTGAGCAGCGCCCGGCGCACGCTGCTGATGTCCGCGCCGGTCTCGGCGGCCTTGTCGATCAGGATCTTCAGGAAGCTGGGCGTGCCGATGTAGCCGTGCGGCCGCAGCTCGGCCATGGCCTGCAGCTGCAGCTCGGTGTGGCCCACGCCGCCGGCAAAGACGGTGCAGCCCAGCGCGTGGGCGCCGGTCTCCATCATCGAGCCCGCCGGCGTCAGGTGGTAGCTGAAGCTGTTGTGGATCAGGTCGCCGGGCCGGAACCCGGCGGCGTGGATGGCTCGTGCCATGCGCCAGTAGTCGCCGCCCGTGCCCTCGGGCTCGTAGATCGGCCCGGGGCTCTGGAACACCCGGCGCGCGCCGGCCCCCGGGCCCTGGCCCCGCCAGCCGATCGTGGCGTGGCCGCCGAACACGTCGCTCGTGCGGGTGGCGCGCTGGCGCTCCAGCAGTTCGCTCTTGCGGGTGACCGGCACGCCGGCCAGCGCGTCGCGGCTGGTGATGGTGGCGGGCTCGACCCCGGCCAGCCGTTCGGCCAGGGCCGGGGCCCGATCGCGGGCGTGGGCGATCTGCGCCGGCAGGGCCGCCAGCAGCGCGGCCTCCCGTTCGGCCGGGTCGCGCCGCTCCAGGGTGTCGTAGGCATCGTTCATCGTCGGTCTCCGGGCCCTCAGGCCAGCCAGCGCTTGCGCCGCTTGTAGCTCTTCACGTCCTTGAAGCTCTTGCGGTCGCCCCCGCCCATGCCGAGGTAGAACTCCTTGACGTCCTCGTTCTCGCGCAGGTCGCCGGCCGCGCCGTCCATCACGATGCGGCCGTTCTCCAGGATGTAGCCGTAGTCGGCGTAGCGCAGCGCGATGTTGGTGTTCTGCTCGGCCAGCAGGAAGGTGACCCCTTCCTTGGTGTTGAGGTCCTTGACGATCTCGAACACCTCCTCGACGATCTGCGGCGCCAGGCCCATCGACGGCTCGTCGAGCAGCACCATCTTCGGGTTGGCCATCAGCGCGCGGCCGATCGCGCACATCTGCTGCTCGCCGCCCGAGGTGTAGGCGGCCTGGCTGCTGCGCCGGGTCTTCAGGCGCGGGAAGTAGGCGTAGACCTTCTCCAGCGTCTGGGCCACCGCGGCCTTGCCGTCGGTGCGGGTGTAGGCACCGGTCATCAGGTTGTCCTCGATGCTGAGGTGGGCGAAGCAGTGCCGGCCCTCCATCACCTGGACCACGCCGCGCGTGACCATGTCGGCCGGCGTGAGCTTCTCGATGCGGTCGCCCCGCAGCTCGATCGAGCCTTTGGTGACGTCGCCGCGCTCGCCGGCCAGCAGGTTGCTGATCGCGCGCAGCGTGGTGGTCTTGCCCGCGCCGTTGCCACCCAGCAGGGCGACGACCTTGCCTTCGGGCACCTGCAGCGAGACGCCCTTGAGCACCAGGATCACGTGGTTGTAGATGACCTCGATGCCGTTGACGTTGAGAAGTACAGCGCTCATGCGTTCACCTTGTGTGTCAGGCCCGCGCGGCCGATCCGGGCGGGCCGGTCCGCGGGCGCGGGGCGGCGGCAGTCGCCGCCTCGGAGGGGCTCAGCTCTGGCAGTCCGCCGGGGCTCGGCGGGTGAGCTTCTTCTCGGTGGCGTAACGCTCGGACGCGGCCTTGATCATCGGCTTGAGGATCTGCTCGTCGGCCTGATACCAGTCCGAGCTGAAGCTCCACTTGGCGCCGTCCCAGGTGTGCACGCGGGCCCAGCTCGAGCCCATGTGGTCCTGGCACGAGGTGCTGACCGGGCGGATCACGCCGGTCAGGCCGAGGGCGGCGAGCTTCTTGTCGTCGAGCGCCAGGTTCTCCAGGCCCCAGCGCACCTGCTCGCCGGTCATGACCTTGCCCTTGCCGAAACGCTCCTGCGCGCGGCGCACGGCCTCGACGCCCAGCGCCTGGATGATGACGCCGCGGGCGTAGAGCACCGAGCCGACCTCGTCCTTCGGGCCGCTGCCCTGGCCCTTGTCGTGCACCAGCTTGAGGATGTCCTGGATCACCTTGGGAGTCTGGCCCGAGGTGTTGAGCGCCAGCGCGTTGTAGCCCTTGGCGCCTTCGCCCACGTCCTTGACGTCCGGCTCCGCGCCGGCCCACCACACGCCGTACATCTTGTCGCGCGGGTAGCCGGTGGCCTGGGCCTCCTTCAGCGCGGTCGAGTTCATCACGCCCCAGCCCCACAGCAGCACGTAGTCGGGGCGCTGCTGGCGCACCTGCAGCCAGGCCGATTTCTGCTCCACGCCAGGCGCCGTGACCGGGATCTTCACCAGCTCGAAGCCGTGGGTCTTGCTGCGCTCCTCGAGCAGCGGCATCGGCTCCTTGCCGAAGGGGCTGTCGTGGTAGACCAGCGCGATCTTCTTGCCCTTGAGCTTGTCCAGCCCGCCGTTCTGCTTGCCCAGGTGCTGGATCAGGATGTCGGCGGCCGTCCAGTAGCTGCCCATCAGCGGGAAGTTCCACTTGAACACGCCGCCGTCCTGCGAGGCGGCCAGGCCGTAGCCCAGCGTGATCAGCGGGATCTTGTCGTTGGGCACCTTGTCGGTCAGCGCGAAGGTGATGCCGGTGGCCTGCGGGTCGAACAGCGAGGCCCCCTTGCCCTTGAGGCGCTCGTAGCACTCGACGCCCTTGTCGGTGGCGTAGCCGGTCTCGCATTCCTCGAAGGTCAGCTTCACGCCGTTCACGCCACCGTCACGGGCGTTGATCATCTTCAGGTAGTCCTGCTTGCCGTTGGCCCAGGGCACGCCGTTGGGCGCGTAGGGGCCGGTGCGGTAGACCAGCAGCGGGAAGAACTGCTCCTTGGCCTGGGCGAAGGAGGTGCCCGGCACGAGCGTGGCGCTGAGCCCGGTGGCGACAAGGGCGGCAGCGAGGGCAAGGGACTTCAAGGTCATGGCAGTCTCCGTGGGGCAGGGTAGGGGTTGGAGAGAGAGCCGCTCTGGTGGCGGCTGGATCGGTGGCGTCAGCGGCGCCATTCAGTGCGGGAAGGGCCACAGGCGCAGCTTCTCGCGGGCGGTGGACCACAGCCGCGCGATGCCGTGCGGCTCGACGATCAGGAAGAACACGATCAGCGCGCCGAAGATCATCACCGTCAGGTGCGAGGACAGCGCCGTGTCGATGGGGATGCCCACCATCGCCGGCAGGCTGTCGAGCAGGATGGGCAGCAGCACGATGAAGGCCGCGCCGAAGAAGCTGCCGACGATCGAGCCCAGCCCGCCGATGATGATCATGAACAGCAGGTCGAAGGAGCGGGTGATGTTGAAGGCCGCCGGCTCCCACGAGCCCAGGTGCACGAAGCCCCACAGCGCACCGGCCACGCCGACGATGAAGGAGCTGACCGCGAAGGCGCTCAGCTTGGCGTAGACCGGGCGGATGCCGATCACCGCCGCAGCCACGTCCATGTCGCGCATGGCCATCCACTCGCGGCCGATCGCGCTGCGGGTCAGGTTCTTGGCCATCAGCGCGAACAGGCACAGGAAGGCCAGGCAGAACAGGTACTTCTGCACCGGCGACTCGATCGGCAGGCCCATCACGTTCAGCCCGGCCACGCTGACCGAGCCCGACGAGGAGTCGTTCGTCAGCCAGCGGATGCGCAGGAAGGCCCAGTCGGAGAAGAACTGCGCGGCCAGCGTCGCCACGGCCAGGTACAGGCCCTTGATGCGCAGGCTGGGCAGGCCGAACATCACGCCGATCACCGTCGAGCAGACCCCGCCGAGCAGCACCGCGGCGATCACCGGCATGCCCTCGATGCGCACGAAGAAGTTGTAGGCCCCGTAGGCGCCGATGGCCATGAAGGCGCCGGTGCCCAGCGAGATCTGGCCGCAGTAGCCCACCAGGATGTTCAGCCCCAGCGCGGCCATCGACAGGATCAGGAAGGGGATCAGGATCGCGCGCATCGTGTACTCGCTGGCCAGCAAGGGCACGGCGAGGAAGGCGAAGGCGATGAAGCCGAGCACGAGCACGCGGTCCTGCGCGATCGGGAAGATCTGCTGGTCGGCGCGGTAGCTGGTCTTGAACTGGCCGTTCTCACGGTAGAGCATGTGCTTCTCCTTGTGCGCTCTGCGCTCAGACGCGGTCGATGATCTTTTCGCCGAACAGGCCCTGCGGGCGCACCAGCAGGAAGCCCAGCGCCATCACGTAGGCGAACCAGATCTCGATGCCCCCGCCCAGCATCGGGCCGATGTAGGCCTCCGACAGCTTCTCGCCCACCCCGATCAGCAGCCCGCCGATGATGGCGCCGGGCACCGAGGTCAGGCCGCCGAGGATCACCACCGGCAGGGCCTTGAGCGCGACCTGCGTCAGCGAGAACTGCACGCCCAGCTTGGAGCCCCAGATGATCCCGGCCACCAGCGCGGCGAAGCCCGCCACCGACCAGACGATCACCCAGATGCGCCGCAGCGGGATGCCGATGGACTGGGCCGCCTGGTGGTCGTCGGCCACCGCCCGCAGCGCCCGGCCGGTGCCCGTGTACTGGAAGAAGGCGGCCAGCGCGGCCACCAGCGCGGCGGCGATCAGCGCCGCGTACAGGTCCTCCTGGCTGATCAGGATGCCGCCCTGGAAGGTCGACTCGAACAGGAAGATCGGGTCCTTGGGCATGCCCACGTCGATCTTGTAGATGTCCGAGCCGAACACGATCTGCCCCAGCCCCTCGAGCACGTAGGTGATGCCCAGCGTGGCCATCAGCAGCGTGATGCCCTCCTGGTTGACCAGCTTGCCGAGCACGTAGCGCTCGATCGCCCAGGCCACGCCCACCATCAGCACCATCGTCGCGGCGAAGGCCAGCAGGTTCACGAGCAGCTTGCTCTCCAGGCCGGTGCCCTTGCCGATCCATTCGGAGAAACGCGCCATCGCCAGCGCGGCGAACAGCACCATCGCCCCCTGCGCGAAGTTGAAGACGCCGCTGGCCTTGAAGATCAGCACGAAGCCGAGCGCGATCAGCGAATACAGCATGCCCGCCATCAGGCCGCCGAAGAGGGTTTCGAGAAACGGTCCCATCGTCATTGCTCCTGCACGCGTTCAGTGGCTGGTGCCGAGGTAGGCCCGGATCACGTCCTCGTTGGCACGCACCTCGTCGGGGCTGCCATCGCCGATCTTCTTGCCGTAGTCGAGCACCACGACGCGGTCGCTGATGTCCATGACCACGCCCATGTCGTGCTCGATCAGCACGATGGTGCTGCCGAACTCGTCGTTGACGTCGAGGATGAAGCGGCACATGTCCTGTTTCTCCTCGACGTTCATGCCCGCCATCGGCTCGTCGAGCAGCAGCACCTGCGGCTCCATCGCCAGCGCGCGGCCCAGGTCGACGCGCTTCTGCAGGCCGTAGGGCAGGCGGCCGACCGGGGTCTTGCGGTGCGCCTGGATCTCGAGGAAGTCGATGATGTGCTCGACGAACTCGCGGTGCGCCTCCTCCTCGCGCTGCGCCGGCCCCCAGCGCAGCGCCTGCAGGAAGAGGTTGCTCCTCATCTTCAGGTTGCGCCCGGTCATCAGGTTGTCGATCACGCTCATGCCCTTGAACAGCGCCAGGTTCTGGAAGGTGCGCGCCACGCCCATCTCGGCGACCTGGCGGCTGTTCATGTGGCCGAAGGTCCGGCCGCGGAAGGTGATCGAGCCTTCCTGAGGCGCGTAGACGCCGTTGATGCAGTTGAGCATCGAGCTCTTGCCGGCACCGTTGGGGCCGATGATCGAGCGGATCTCGTGCTCGCGCACGTCGAAGCTGATGTCGGTGAGCGCCTTCACGCCGCCGAAGCGCAGCGAGATGTTGCGCACGTCGAGGATCACGTCCCCGCTCTGCTGGTCTTTGCTCATGCAGCCCTCTTCACGGCAGGGAAGGTCTTCGTGTCGATGATCGCCAGCGTGGCCGAGACGCTGCCGCTGCGGCCGTCCTCGAACTTCACCGCCGTCTCGATGTACTGCGACGACAGGCCGCCGTACATCGCGTCGACCAGCACCTTGTACTTGTCGGCGATGGCGCCACGCTTGACCTTGCGGGTGCGGGTCATCTCGCCGTCGTCGGCGTCGAGCTCCTTGTGCAGCACCAGCGTGCGGTGGATCTGGCTGCCCGCCAGCAGCGTGTCCTGGGCGAGGTCGGCGTTGACCTTCTCGACGCACTCGCGCATCAGCTCGAGCACCTCGGGCTTGCTGGCCAGGTCGGCATAACCGGCATAGGCCAGGTTGCGCCGCTCGGCCCAGTTGCCCACCGCTTCCATGTCGATGTTGAGGAAGGCGCAGACCCGGTCGCGGCCGTGGCCGAAGGCGACCGCCTCCTTGATGTAGGGGAAGAACTTCAGCTTGTTCTCGACGTACTTGGGCGCGAACATCGCGCCGTCGTGCGGGCCGCCCTGCAGCCGGCCCACGTCCTTGACGCGGTCGATGATCTTCAGGTGCCCGCAGGCATCGATGAAGCCCGCGTCGCTGGTGTGATACCAGCCGTCGTCGCTGAGCACCTCGGCGGTGGCCGCCGGGTTCTTGTAGTAGCCCTTGAGCAGGCCGGGCGACTTGACCAGGATCTCGCCGTTCGGGGCGAGCTTGATCTGCACGCCCTCGATGGGCACGCCCACGGTGTCGGCCCGGGCCTCGTGATCGGGCTGCAGGCAGACGAACACGGCGGTCTCGGTCGAGCCGTAGAGCTGCTTGAGGTTGATGCCGATCGAGCGGTAGAAGGTGAACAGGTCGGGGCCGATCGCCTCGCCGGCCGTGTAGGCCACCCGCACCCGCGACAGCCCCAGCGTGTTGCGCAGCGGGCCGTAGATGCACAGGTCGCCCAGCGCATGCAGCAGCCGGTCGAGGCCGCCCACCGGCTTGCCGTCCATCAGCGACGGGCCCACGCGGCGAGCCAGCGCCATGCAGCGGTCGAACAGCCACTTCTTCGGCCGGCTCGCGTCCTCCATGCGGATCATCACGCTGGTCAGCAGGCCCTCGAAGATGCGCGGCGGGGCGAAGTAGTAGGTCGGCCCGATCTCCTTGAGGTCGATGGTCACCGTCGCGGTCGACTCGGGGCAGTTCACCACGTAGCCGCACACCAGCCACTGGGCGTAGCTGAAGATGTTCTGGCCGATCCAGGCCGGGGGCAGGTAGGCCAGCACCTCCTCGCGCTCGGTCAGCCGGTCGAAGCGGGCCCCGGCGCCGGCGCGGTCGATCAGGTTGTCATGCGTGTGCACCACGCCCTTGGCGTTGCCGGTGGTGCCCGAGGTGAAGAACATCGCCGCCACGTCGCCGGGCCGCGTGGCCTGCACGGCGGCGTCGAAGAAGCCGGCGTGCTCGCGGGCATGGGCGCGGCCGGCCTCGATCAGCTGGTCCAGCGAGGCCAGGCCCGGCTCGTCGTACTTGCGCAGGCCGCGCCCGTCGTCGTACCAGAGGTGCGTGAGCTGCGGGCACTGCTCGCGGATCTCCAGCATCTTGTCGACCTGCTCCTGGTCCTCGACCACCACGAACGCGACCTCGGCGTTGTTGAGCGGGAAGACGCATTCGGCCGCCACGGCGTCCTGGTACAGCGGCACGGGGATGGCGCCCAGCACCTGCGCGGCGATCATCGTGGCCGACAGCCGCGGCCGGTTCTCGCCGATGATGACCAGGTGCTGGCCCCGCTGCAGCCCGGCGGCGGCCAGGCCACCGGCCAGGTCACGCACCAGCTCGGCCAGCGCGCTCCAGTTCAGGGTCTGCCAGATGCCGTACTGCTTCTCGCGCAGGGCAGGGGCCAGGGGCCGGCGCTGGGCGTGCTCCAGCAGCAGTCGCGGAAATGTGGTGCTCACCAGGAATCTCCTTCGCTTCTTGTTCTGGAGGCATCCTACGAAGCCGTTTGACGTCCGGGTGTCGGCCTGACGACAATCCTAGGGACTGTCCCAAGCTCTATAACCCCCGACCATGACCACCCTCAATTCCTTGCGGGAGCGGGCTCGAGCGCCCACCGGGCGGGAGCTGGCCAGCATTCCCTGGCTGCGCTTTCTCGAAGCTGACGAACGCGGGCGCGTGGCGGCGCAGCTGCAGGTGGTGGAGGTCGAGCCGGGGGTGCTGCTGTGCCGCATCGGGCGTCCGGCCAGCTACTGGTTCGGCCTGATCGACGGCCTGCTCAAGATGAGCAACGACACCGTCGACGGCACGCCGATCACCTTCACGGGCGTGCCGCCGGGCGCCTGGTTCGGCGAGGGCACGCTGCTCAAGCGCGAGAGCTACCGCTACAACATCGAGGCCCTGCGCCGCAGCACGGTGGCGGGCATTCCGCTGGAGACCTTCCACGAACTGCTCGAGCGCAGCATCGGCTTCAACCGTTTCGTGCTCAACCAGCTCAACGAACGGCTGGGCCAGTTCATCGCCGCGCGCGAGATCGACCGGCTCGACCAGCCCGATGCGCGGGTCGCGCGCAACCTGGCCGCGCTGTTCAACCCGGTGCTCTATCCGGGCGTGGGCGAGCTGCTGCGCATCACGCAGCAGGAGCTCGCCTACCTCGTGGGCCTGTCGCGCCAGCGGGTCAACGAGGCCCTGCGCACGCTGCAGTCGGGCGGCTACATCCGCATCGACTACGGCGGCGTGCGGGTGCTGGACCTGCCGGGCCTGCGGCAGTACGTGCGCGGCGCCCGGCCGGCCCCGCCGTCGCCCTCAGTGCACGAAGCCGATCGTTGAGCGCTTGCCGGCGCCGGTGTCGGGCAGGTCGGCCACCTCGATGCGGTCGCGCCGGGCCAGCTTGGCGTTGCCGAAGGCGGTCATCCAGGCGCGGCGCATCTCGCGCGGCGCGAGTTCGCTCAGGCCGTCGAGCACGTCGTCGCCGGGCCGCTCGTCGAAGCGCCGGCCCCAGTCGTGGGCGGCGCGGATGCCCTGGTAGAGGCGCACCGCGATGCGGCGTGCCGCCTCACGATCGGGCATCTGCACCTCGAACACGTTCATGCGGTTGAGGATGGGCTCGGGGATGCAGCGCTCGTCGTTGGCGGTGGCCACCCAGATCACCTGGCTGGCGTCGATCGGCACCTCGGCGAACTCGTCGATGAAGCTGTGGGCGGTGTCGTGCTCGAGCAGGCCGTAGAGCGAGCCCAGCGGGTCGTAGGCGTGCTCGCCACCGGCCTTGTCGATCTCGTCGACGACGATGACCGGGTTGGCGTAGGCGCCGTCGACCAGGGTCTCGAAGACCTTGCCCGGGCGCGCGCCCTTCCACTGGCTCGACGAGCCCGACAGCACCCAGCCGGCGGTCAGCGAGCTCATCGAGACGAAGCCCAGGCCGGTGCCCAGCAGCTGGGCGATGTGGCGGGCGAAGTGGGTCTTGCCCACGCCCGGCGGGCCCAGCAGCAGCATCGGCGTGATCTCCAGCGCGTCGCGGCTGTCCTCGCACAGCGCGATCTGGCGGCGCACGTCGTCGAGCACCGGGTGGAAGTTGGGCAGCTCGTCGTAGAGGTGGTCCATGGCCGGCAGGCCCGAGGGCTTGACCTGGAAGCGCTCCGGTCCCTTCTCCAGCATGCGCTCGTAGGTCGCGCGCAGGTGCTCGTGCTCCTTGGCCGGCAGCTTGGTCAGCCGCTTTTCAACCTCGTTCACCTGGTAGAGGTGACGCATCTGGGCGATCGGGATCGCGCCTGGGCGCGGCCCGGTACAGACCAGTTCGGTGGAAGGGGAGCTCATGCAAACCTCCTGAAGCGCTGGGTGTCACACCATTGAAGCAAAGCACGCCGCAAGCCAGCCCTGGAAGTAACCCGGCATGTCCCCCCCAAACGCAGGCATGGGGGGCTCAGCGCACCCAGGTGTTGAGCTGGATGATCGGCATCAGCACCGCCAGCACGATCAGCATCACGACCAGGCCCATGGCGACGATGAGCAGCGGCTCCAGGAGGGTGGCCACCGCCATCGCCCGGCGCTGCACCTCGGCGCCCAGCTGCGCGGCGGCGCGGTCGAGCATGCGCGGCAGCTCGCCGGTCTGCTCGCCCAGGCGGGCGAACATGGCCAGCAGGCCCGGAAAGCGTTTCTTGCCGGCCAGCGCCGAGGCCAGCGGCGCCCCTTCGCGCACCTGCACCAGCGCGTCCATCGCGTCGGCCTGCATCGCGGCGTTGGAGAGCGTCTCGGCCGCCGCCTGCAGCGCCTTCAGGATGGGCACGCCCGAGCCGGCCAGCATCGCCAGCGTGCTGGCGAAGCGGGCGGCGTTGTAGCCCCGGGCGAGCCGCCCGAGCAGCGGCAGCCTCAGGTAGGCCGCGTCCAGCTTCAGGCGGGTGGCGGGCTGGCGCCGGGCCAGCACCAGGCCACCGACGCCGGCGGCAAGCAGCAGCGCGATCAGCCAGCCCCACTGGCGCAGCGTGGCGCTGATGGCCAGCATCGCGCTGGTCAGCCAGGGCAGGGTCTGCTTGCTGCCGGCGAACACCTGGGCCACCTGCGGCACGACGTAGGTGACCAGGAAGATGACGATGACCACCGCGACCAGCGAGACGATGGCCGGGTAGAGCGCCGCGCCGATCAGCTTGGCCTGGAGCGCCTGGCGCTCCTCGAGGTCGTCGGCCAGGCGCTCGAGCACCCGGCCGAGCTGGCCGCTCTGCTCGCCGGCGGCGACCACGGCGCGGTAGACCGGATCGAACTCGCGCGGCGCGCTGCCCAGCGCGCGGGCGAAGGTCGAGCCGGCGTTGACCTCGGCGCGCAGCTCGGCCAGCAGGTCCTGCTGGCGCGGGTCCTCGGCCTCCTCGGCCAGTGCGGTCAGCGCCCGCTCCAGCGGCAGGCCAGCACCGACCAGGCCGGCGAGCTGGCGGGTCCAGATGGCCAGCGCGGTGGCGTTGAAGGCGCGCCGGCGCATGAAGCCGCCACCGGCGGCCGCGGCCTCGCGGCTGGCCTCGCTGCCCACCGGCTGCACGTCCAGCGGCACCAGCTCGCGCGCGCGCAGCTGGGTGCGCACGGCCCGGGCGTTGTCGGCGTCGAGCAGGCCGGTGTGGGTCTTGCCCGCGGCGTCCAGGGCTTCGAAACGGTAGGCGGGCATGGGGTCTCAGTCGCGGGTCACGCGCAGCAGCTCTTCGAGCGAGGTCTCGCCGCTGGCGACCAGGCGCTCGCCGTCCTCGCGCATCGTCAGCAGGCCGTTGCGGCGGGCGGCGGCGAGCAGCTCGGACTCGGCCGCGTGGCCGTGGATCAGCGCCCGCACCTCGTCGCCGACCGTCATCAGCTCGTAGACGCCGGTGCGGCCCTTGTAGCCGGTCTGGCCGCAGTCGTCGCAGCCCACCGGGTGCCAGTGCCCGTCGTCACCCTGGCGCTTGCAGCTCGGGCAGAGCCGGCGCACCAGGCGCTGCGCCAGCACGCCCAGCAGACTGGAGCTGAGCAGGAAGGGCTCGATCCCCATGTCGGTCAGGCGGGTGACGGCGCTGGTCGCGTCGTTGGTGTGCAGCGTGGCCAGCACCAGGTGACCGGTCAGCGAGGCCTGCACCGCGATCTGCGCGGTCTCGTGGTCACGGATCTCGCCGATCATGATCACGTCCGGATCCTGGCGCAGGATGGCGCGCAGCGCCTTGGCGAAGGTCAGGTCGATCCTGGCGTTGACCTGGGTCTGGCCGATGCCGCCGAGTTCGTACTCGACCGGGTCTTCCACGGTCAGCACGTTGGTCGTGCTGGTGTCGACCTGGCCGAGCGCGGCGTAGAGCGTGGTGGTCTTGCCCGAGCCGGTCGGGCCGGTCACGAGCACGATGCCGTGCGGCTGCTGGATCAGGCTCGAGAAGCGCTGGTAGGTCGCGCCCTGCATGCCCAGGCCGGGCAGCGAGAATTTCGCCTCGCCCTTGTCGAGCAGGCGCAGCACGGCCCGTTCGCCGTGCACGCCGGGCAGCGTCGAGACGCGCACGTCGATCGCGCGTCCGCCGATGCGCAGCGAGATGCGCCCGTCCTGCGGCAGGCGCTTCTCGGCGATGTCGAGCTCGGCCATGATCTTCAGCCGGCTGATCAGCGCGGCGTGCAGCGCCTTGTTGGGCTGCACCACCTCGCGCAGCGTGCCGTCGACGCGAAAGCGCACCGCCGAGCTGCGCTCGTAGGGCTCGATGTGGATGTCGCTCGCGCCGTCCTTGGCCGCCTGCGTCAGCAGCGCGTTGAGCATGCGGATGATCGGCGCGTCGTTGGCGGCCTCGAGCAGGTCCTCCACCGCGGGCAGGTCCTGCATCATGCGGCTGAGGTCGACCGCGCTCTCGACCTCGCCGATCACGGTGGCCGCGCTCGACTCGCTGCCGGCATAGGCCTGGGCGATGCGCTGCGCCAGCAGCGCCGGCTCCTCGTGGTCGAGGGTGTCGACGGCGTAGAGGCGCAGCACCTCGGCCAGCGCCGCCGCCGGGGTGGCCGGCGAGGTCGACAGCGTCAGCGAGCGGCCGTCGTCCTCGAGCAGCAGGCCGTGCGTCTTGGCCCAGGAATAGGGCAGCAGGTAGCGGTGCGCCATGGTCAGCGGGCGGGAGCGGGTTCGGTGGCCGGGCCGGCCGGCGGGCTCACCGGCGTGCCGGCAGGGGCGCTGGCGGAGGGCGCCGCGGGGCGGACCAGCGTGGCCGCGGCCGGATTCTCGGGCAGCTGCGGTCCTTCGTTGATGCTGGTGACCCTCGAGGGCTTGGGCTGGCCGTCCTGCTGGGCGGCACGGATCGCGTCGTAGCGGTTCAGCGTCAGCTGGTCGGCCTCGCCCTGGTTGCGCATGACCACCGGGCGCAGGAAGACCAGCAGATTGGTCTTGATGCGCTTGCGGGCGGCCGACTTGAACAGGCCGCCGACCAGCGGCACGCTGGCCAGGCCGGGCACGCGGTCCTCGCCGTCGGTGTATTCGTCCTTGAGCAGGCCGCCGAGCACCAGCATCTGGCCGTCGTCGACCACGACGGTGGTCTCGATCGCGCTCTTGTCGGTGCGGGGTCCGGCGCTGTTGGAGACGGTGCTCTCGACCACCGAGGAGTTCTCCTGGTAGATCACCATGCGCACCGTGCCGTTCTCGCCGATCTGCGGCTTGACGCGCAGCGTCAGGCCGACGTCCTTGCGCTCGACGGTCTGGAAGGGGTTGACCGAGCTGCTGCTGGTGCTGGTGCTGGAGGTGTAGGAGCCGGTGATGAAGGGCACGTTCTGGCCGATCACGATCTTGGCCTCCTCGTTGTCCAGCGTCACCAGGTTGGGCGTGGACAGCACGTTGGCCCCGGTCTCCGACTCGAGGAAACGCGCCAGCGCCCCCAGCGTGTAGACCCCGGCGATCTTCTGGATCAGGCCGATGTTCAGGCCGGTGCCCACGCTGACCCCGGAGGTCGAGCCGGTGGTGGTGGCGATGGTCGCGCTGGCCAGGTTGGTGCCGCTGCCGGTGCTGTAGTTGGTGCCGGCGTACAGGCCGGTCGAGTTGCTGCCGTTGCTCAGCAGGCCCTGCCACTGGAAGCCGTACTCGGCGGCCTTGGTGGCGTCCATCTTGACGATCATCGACTCGACGTAGACCTGCGCGCGCCGCGCGTCGAGCTGGTCGATGACCGCGCGCAGCTGGCGGTAGACCGGGTCGGGCGCGGTGATGATCAGCGAGTTGGTGGCCGGGTCGGCCTGCACGAAGCCGCCGGTCGACGGGCTGGCGGCCGCGGCCACCGGCGCGGTGCTCTGGGTCGAGGCGCCGGCGCTGCTGCCGGCCCCGGTGCTGCCCAGGCTGCCGCTCGCGGGGGTCATGCCGGTGCTGCCCCCGGCGCTGCCGGTCGAGCCGCCGGTGCCGCTGCCCGAGCCGCTGGCGCTGTAGGCCGCCCGCAGCACGGCCGCGAGCTTGGTGGCGTCGGCGTTGCGCAGGTAGACCACGTGGATGTTGCCGGCCGGGTTCTGCGCGCTGGCGGGGCGGTCGAGCTTGTCGATGACCGCGCGGATCTGCGCCAGCCGCACGGCGGTGGGCGCCCGCACGAGCAGGGCGTTGGTGCGGGCGTCGGCGATCACCGAGGCGCCACCCGCCGTCCCGGTGGCCAGGGAGCCGGCGGCGGCCGTGCCGGTGCCGGAGCTGTCGATGAACTTCGACACCATCTGCGCCAGGTCCGCGGCGACGGTGTGCTGCACCGGGATGACCTCGACGTCGGTCGTGCCCGCGGTGTCCAGCGCCGCGATGATGCGCGCGATGCGCTGCAGGTTGTCGGCGTAGTCGGTCACCACCAGGGTCTGGTTGCCCGGGTTGGCGTTGATGGTGTTGTTGGGCGAGATCAGCGGGCGCAGCACCGTCACCAGGTTGTTCGGGTTCTCGTGCTGCAGGCGGAAGACCTGGGTGACGATCTGGTCGCCACGCCGCGCGACCTCGCCGACCGACACCGAGCCGGTCTGCAGCTTGGCGTCCGCCTCGGGCACCACCTTCAGCAGGCCGGCGACCTCGACGGCCGCGAAGCCCAGCCCGCGCAGCGTCGACAGGTAGGTCTGGAAGGCCTCGGCGGTGCTCAGCGGCTGTTCGCTGTAGAGCGTCATCGTGCCCTTGACGCGCGGGTCCACCAGGATCGGCCGCTTGACCATGGCCGCGATCGCCCGCGACACGGCCTCGATCTCGGCGTTGACGAAGCGCACCGTGACCTTCTCGGCCACCACGGTGCGTCCCGGTTTCTGGGCCTGGGCCCGGACCGGCAGCGCCGGGGCGATCGACAGGCTGGCGAGCAGGGTCGCGCAGAGGGCACGCCGGGGCAGGTGCAGAGGGCGTTGCGTCATGGTCATCCGATCGTGAGCACGGAGCGGGCGCCGTCGCGCCGTCCGATGATGTTGAGCAGGTTGTCGAGGGCGCCCTGGGCATCGGGCTCGGCACGGGCCTCGCCGCGCAGGCGCAGGCCGCTGCGGCTCCAGCTGCCCCGGGCCTCCAGGCGCAGCGCGCCGTCGAGGGTGGTCAGCTCCACCTGGGCGATGCCGGCTTCGCTGGCGTCGCTGCGCACCGCCAGCCGGTAGCTGCCCAGGCGCTCGAGCGTGGTCAGCCGGGAGGACAGGTCACGCAGTTCCAGCGTCGCCTCGCCGGTCAGGGCAAAACGTCCGGCCGCCCATTGCAGCGTCAGGCCGGAGCTGGACAGCCGCAGCGCGCCACCGGGCTGCACCGTGTTCCAGGGCGTGCCCAGCCCGGTGAGCAGCGCGGCCGGCCACTGGGCCAGCCAGCCGGCGTCGCCGCTGCCGGGTTCCAGCGTGGCGCTGACCTGCCCCAGGCCGGGGGCGATGCGCAGCGCCAGCGTGCCGCTCAGGCAGCAGGCCTGCTGCAGCGCCAGGCGCAGGGCGGTGCCGGCCGGGCGCAGCGTCCAGTTCAGCCGGCCGGGCAGGGTGCTGGCGTCGCCGCTGCCCGGGCCGCCGCCGAGCACCATCACGGCGTTGCCGGTCCAGACCGTGCCGCGGGCATCGGCCAGCAGCACCCGGCCCTGCGTGGCCTGCGCCACCGCGGCCGCCAGCCACGAGGCCGGCGCGAACACGATCAGCGCGACCAGCGCCCCCGTCAGCAGCCCGCCGACGGCCCAGCGCCGCACGCGGGCCAGCTCGGCGGCCCAGGGGTCGAGGCCGGAGGACGGACGACCCGCCGGGCGGGGCGCCCGGACCGTGGCCGGCAGGCGCAGTTCCGGTCGGGGCGGGCGGCGGGCGCGGGGCAGCAGAGGCATGGGGGACCGGCGGGCGCTTCAGGCCGGATGCAGCAGCGCCAGCACCACGGTGCCGGTGTAGCCGTTGCCCTGGCGCTGCAGCTGCAGGTCGACCACCCGGGCCCGGGCGGCGCTGCGCACCTCGCCCAGCCAGGCGGTCAGGGCGTCGGACGGCACGGCCGTGAGGCTGACGCTGGCCTGCTCGCCGGTGAGCGTCAGCCGGGCGCCGGCGCCCAGGCGTTCGGTCGCCGCCTGCAGCGCCTGCCGGGCGGCCTCGGGCGCGACGGCGGGCAAGGCGCGCAGCGCACGGGCTTCGGCCGCCATCAGCTGCATGCGGGCGAGCTGGGTGTCGAGTTCGGTGCGCTGGGCCGCTGCGCTGCGCAGCGTGCGCCAGGCGGGGGCCAGCGCCACGCTCCAGGTCAGCGCCACGGCGATCAGGCCGGCGGCGAACAGCAGGGCGCGCTGCTCGCGGGCCCCCAGCGTGCGCCAGCGGGCCCGCCAGGGATCGAGGGCGTCGCCGGTGGTCCGGGCGGCGTTCGGTGCGGGGCGGCGCAGGGGCATCATCGCGGGCTTCCGTCGGGTCGTGTGGCGGCCGGCAGGCGGCGCAGGGTGACGCTGCCGGCGCGGGCTTCGACCTGCCAGCCCGAGGGCTGCAGCAGGGTGCGCATGCGCTCCTGCCCGGTCTCGTCGAGGCCCGGCCCGGTCAGCGTCAGCTCGCCGGGGGTGTAGCGCAGGCTCTGCGCCGGGGCGGACCCCGGCCAGGCGGTGGCGGCGGCCTGCAGCATCGGCTCCAGATCGCTGTCACCCGGTCGGCCGGCGGCGGCGCGCAGGCGGTCGTTCTCGCGCTGCATCTGGATCGGGGCGTCGAGGATGGCGCGCACCTGCGGGTGGCTGCTGCGCATGATCTGCATCACCGCCTCGCGGCGCTGCTGCAGGCCGCGGCGTTCATGCCAGGCCCAGGCGTTCAGGCCGATCAGCTGCACCGCCACCAGGGCGGCCAGCCCCCAGCGCACGGGGCGCCAGTCCGGCGAGCGCAGCCGCTGCCAGCGCTCGCGCAGCACGGCCAGCCCGCGGTGGCGGGGCGCCAGCGCAAACTGGCGCAGCTGCCAGGGGCTGGTCTGCGCGGCCAGCAGGCGCTCGGCCACCGGCCGCACCTGCACCGGCCGGCCCAGCCACTGCTCGGCCTGCGCGGCCATCTTCGGGCTGGCGCTGGCCTCGATCGGCCCGTCGCCGAGCTGGCGCAGCCAGTGGCGGGCGCCGCTGCCCTGGGCCGGCCAGGTCGAGACGCCCCGCGCATCGACGCAGGTGACGACCATCAGGGCGTCCTCGCGTTCCTGCAGCCCGGGGGCCGCATGCAGGTGCAGGCGCACCGTCGGGTGCGCCGCCGCCGGATCGGGCACCGCGTCCGGATCGACCGGCTCGGGCGGGGACAGCATCGGCACGACCCGGTCGACGCGGCGGTGCTGCTGCTCCAGCGTCTCGAGCGCACCGGTCAGCCAGGCGCGGTCACAGCAGGCGACCCAGGTCGGCTGGCCGGGTCGGCTGTCGGGGGCCAGCGCGAGGTGCACCTGCTCGGGTTCGTCGAGCAGCGCCTCCTCGAGCAGGCCGGCCAGGGCGGCGGCCATGCGGGCCGGAGGCGCCTTCGGGCAGGTCAGGCGGTGGAAGCTGATGTCGCTGTCACCGATCACCAGCACCGTCTGGCTGGCCGCGGGCAGCAGCGCGGCGGCGCAGCAGCCTTCGCTGCTGATGCCGCGCCCGTCGGTGCTCAGCGCATAGCGGAACTCGGCGCCGGCCAGCGCCGCACCACCGGCCGGGACGGTCGGTGGCACGACCGGTTGAAGGGGGTGCCAGCGCGGTCGCGCGGGCAGCAGGATCAGGAGCAGGCTCATGGGTGGGGGCGCAAGTGCCGGCGATTGTAGGGGGCCGATTCGACAGGATGACGTCTGCCGGATGTTTCATTTCAGGGCTGGAAACCCGGGCTGGCCACACGCTCCGGCGCGATGCGCTCGGTGCGCAGGATGCGCAGGTTGTTCATGTCCCGGCGTTCGATCAGCGAGCGCTGCGTCACCACCAGGTCTTCGGTGCGCAGCGCGCCCACCACCTCGAAATACTGGGTGCTGACGCTGGTGCGGGCCGGGTCCGGGCTGACCTGCGCGCCCAGCAGCGGCGTGGCGTCGCCGATGTTGCGCAGCGGATCGCTGCGGCGGTGCTGGATCAGCCGGTCCACGCCGGCCAGGTCGCTGCCCACGAGCACGGCGGCCAGCACCTCCCGGGAGGCGGTGTTGAGGTTGACCGGGGTCGCCACGGGCAGCAGCGTCACCTGCGGCAGCAGCAGCTGCAGGCTGAGCGGGTCCAGGCCCAGCCAGCCGAGCTGCTCGGCGCGCTCGGGCATCAGCGGGGTCTCGCTGCCGCCGTCGCTGTCCTGGCCGCCGCTGGCGGGCTGGGCCCGTCGCAGGGCGCTGGCCAGGCGGTCGGCGGTGTCCTCGGCCAGGCCGACCTGCCGGCACAGCCGCTGCAGCGTCAGCAGCTCGGCGGGCACGACCTTGCCCTGCTGCACCACGTTGCGCAGGTTGTAGCGGGCCTGGGCGTCGCTGATCGCGCCCGACAGGAAAGCGTCGGGTGCATCGTCGCTGTGGTCCCGGTCCGCGGCCAGGAAGGTCGACAGCCGGGCTTCGGCCAGCGGCACGGCCCAGGGCTCGCCGAGGTGATCGACCGCGGCCGCGCTGCCCTTGGTGCGGGCATCCTCGCGCAGGATCAGCAGCGTCCAGTCGAGCGCGCCCTGCAGCACCCAGGCGGCCTGGGCCTGGCCCCGTTCGGCCTGCTCGACCTGGAGCGTGCGCCACTGCTGCCAGACCATGCCGCTGGCCAGCGTGGCCACCAGCGCCACGATGATCATCGCGGTGAGCAGCGCGGCACCGGCCTGGCGCCGCGCCGGAGCGGGGCGGCCGCTCATGGGTGCACCAGCCTGAGGTCACGCGTGATCGTGCCGCCCCCGGCGGGCTCGACCACCAGGCGCACGCCCTTGGGCAGGGCCTCGCGCCGCGTGCCGCTGCCACCGGACGAGCCGGATCCGGCGCCACCGCTGGCCGGCGTGGCGGAGGCCATCACGTCGCCGCTGGACTGGGCGTTGCTCCAGGTCGTGTCGCTGCCGTGCATGGTGTAGAGCTGCCAGCCCTGCACGCCGGGCATGACCAGCACGTCGGCCGGGTCGTTGCCCACCAGCTGCAGGCTGCGCAGCCAGGCCTCCTGCAGGGCGGCCGAGGTGGTCACGGCCGGTGCGGTCCAGCGGTGCAGGCCGTCCGAGCGCAGCGTCCAGACGACCACCTGCACGCCGTCGGCCTGCCGGCGGGTCAGGCGCACCAGCGGGCCCTCGAAGTCCAGCCCGGGCACGACGCCGCTGTCGGCCAGCCCCTTGAGGTCGGCTTCCCACTGGGCCATCACGGTCTGCAGCCGCATCAGCCCGTCGGTGCGCGCCTGGGCCACGTCGCGGGTGCGCATCACGCTGGCGATGCCCTGCCAGGCCATGCCCGACATGACCGCGAAGATGAACAGCGCGACCATCACCTCGATCAGCGTGAAGCCGTGCGGGCGCTGCGGCCCCGGGGGGTGGCGGGTGGGCATCGGCGTTCAGTAGCGGTAGCGGGGCGTGACCGTGCTCAGGCGCACGAGCGCGTCGCCGCGGTCATCGAACATCTGCACGTCGACGCGGCGGAAGTTCGGATTGGGCGTGGGCCGCACCTGCAGCACGCCGCGGTAGCTGCGGCCGGCCTGGTCGCAGCTGAAGTCGCTGTCGCCGACGGAGGGGAACTGGCCCTGCAGGCGCAGCCCGGTGAGCTGGTTGTCGGCGCACCACTGCGCGGCCAGCGTGTCGGCCAGGCGTTCGGTGTTGTGCACCAGCGCGCCGGAGGCCCGCATCGCCGACCCCAGCGTCACCGCCACGATGGCCAGCGCGACCAGCACCTCGATCAGCGTCATGCCGCGCTGCGCCGGGCCGGCCCTCATTCGTTCACCACGGCAAAGGGCCCCAGGCCGTCGGTGGCCAGCACCAGGTGCCGGTCGCCCATCAGCAGCTCGATGCGCTGCCCGGACAGGATGGGGTCGGGCCCCAGCCGCACCATCGCCTGGCGCTCGGGCAGGCGGACCTGGATCAGGGCGTGGCTGTCGGCGTCGAGCCAGCGGTCGGGCAGCGCGTGGCGGGGCGGCAGGCCCTCGAAGCGGAAGTCCTGCTGTGCATCACCCTGGGCCGAAGGGCCGGGCACCCAGCGCACCTCGATGCCCAGCGCCCGCGACTGCGCCCGCCCGGCCTCGAGCAGCAGCGCCAGCCGCTCGCCTTCGCGCGCCAGCCGGGCGTGGGCCGGATCCGGCACGGCCAGCGTGACCAGCGCGCTGGCCAGCGCGATGATCGCCACCACCACCATCAGCTCGAGCAGGCTGAAGCCGCGCGACGGTCCGGGCAGGGTCGGCACGCGGCCGCGGGTCCGCACGGGCGGGGCGTTTATTGCCAGGACCCGAGGTCGGCGTCCTTGCCCTCGCCGCCGGGCTGGCCGTCGGCGCCGAGGCTGAACACGTCGATCTCGCCTTTCACGCCCGGGTTGGCGAACTGGTAGCCGCGGCCCCAGGGGTCGTTGGGCAGCTTGTCCAGGTAAGGCTTCCAGTTGCCCGGCACCGGCGAGGCGGTGGGGCGCGCGACCAGCGCCGACAGGCCCTGCTCGCCGGTGGGGTAGCGCTGGTTGTCGAGCTTGTAGAGCTTGAGCGCCTGCATCAGGTTGTTGACGTCGGTGCGGGCCGCGGTGATGCGGGCGTCGTCGGCGCGGTCCAGCACGTTGGGCACGATCAGCGCGGCCAGCACGCCGATGATGACCAGCACCACCATCAGTTCGATCAGGGTGAAGCCGCGCTGCGCGGCAAGTCTCAGGCTGTTCATCGCGGGGTGGGGGAATCGTTGCAGGGGTCGGGGCGGACCCGCCGGGGCGGGCAGATCGTCGATCATAATGCGCCCCCATGGCAGCACGTTGGACAGCATGGTGGGTGTGGGCGATCGTCGCGGCAACGCTGGTGTTCTGGGGGTTGCGCCTGACGGCGTCGTCGATTCCGGTGCCTGCCGAGGCCCGTCTGGTCGGCAACGAGCAGGTCGCCCGCGGGGACGTGGCCCGGCTGTTGCGCAGCGGCCCGGCCGCACCGGCTCCCGCCCCCGCGGTGGCGAGTCGCTTCCGTGTCGTCGGGGTGGTGGCTTCGGCCCGCCCGGACGAGTCCGGCCTCGTGATGCTCGCGTTCGATGAGCAGCCGCCGCGCACCTTCCGGGCCGGCCAGGTCGTCGACGGCGACCTGATCGTGCAGCGCATCGAGGCCCGGCGCGTCGAGCTCGGCCCGAGGGGGCAGGCGGCGACGATCGTGCTGGAACTGGCGCCGCTGCCGGTGGCCACCGTCGCCACGCTGGCGAACGCGGCCGGTGGCCCGGGCGCACCCGCGGCCCAGGCCAACCCCGCGCCGCCGGTCGGCCTGTCGCCTCCGTCCGCGCCCCCGGCCCGTCCGGCCGACGGCGAAGCGGACGCCTCGCCGCCGCGCTGACCGCGGTCAGAAGTCGGGCGTGCTCGGCAGGGTGCGCAGGAACTCCCGCACCGGCGCCTCGGCGACCGGGTCTTCCGTGCGCAGCTGCTGCGGCGGCAGCGGCTCGACGGTGTCGGCGACATCGCTCAGCAGCGCCGCGGCCGCGCTGACGAGCGGCCAGCTCAGCGCGATGCCCGTGCCGTCGATGCTGTTCATGCCCAGCGCGAGCAGCGCGGTGCTCTCCAGCGAGTCCAGCACGGCATCGAGTCCGGCGTGTTCGGTGCTGCGGCAGAAGATGCAGTAGTCGGCCACCGGGCCGGCGATCTGGGCCGCGACGATCAGCGCCGCGCAGGCGCTCAGCCCGTCGACCAGCAGCAGGCTGCGCCGCTCGGCGGCCTTGAGCATGGCGCCGACCATCATCGCGGTCTCGAAGCCGCCGAAGGCGGCCAGGGCCTCGACTGGATCGTCGATGCCGGTGTGGCGGCTCTGGGCCGCCTGCAGCACCGAGACCAGGTGGTCGAGCTCGGTCGCCTCCATGGCCGGGCCGCTGCGCAGGATGGCGTGCAGCGGCACGTCGATCAGGCGCGAGATCAGCAGCGCGGAGGCCTCGTGGCTGCCCACGCCGATGCCGGCGCAGCCCAGCACGTTGCCCGGCATCGACTCGACGATCTCCATGCCGGCGCGGATGGCCGCGTGCACCTGCTCCAGCGTCATCGCCTGCGCGACCCGGCAGTTGCGGGTGCCGTGGGCGATCTTGCGGGCCAGCAGGCCGGGGCAGCGCGGCACCGGCTCGGCCAGGCCGCTGTCGACCACCTCGACCGTCAGGCCCTGATGGTGGGCGAACACCGGCAGCGGCACCCGGCTGTGCAGGATGTCGTTGACCACCGCCGTGGTCGAGTGCGCCAGCGGCGAGCTCACGTCGACCGCCAGGCCGTGGTCACCGGCGAAGACCAGCAGGCGCGGCTGGCGCAGCCGCGGGCGCAGCGAGGCCTGCACCAGGCCGATGCGCACCGCCAGCGGCTCCAGCTCGCCCAGGTGGCCGGCCAGGCGGGTGCGTCGGTCGAGCTTGCCGAGCAGGGCGGTCTCGAGCTCGGGGTGATCGGTGGGGGTGATCAGAGGGGAGTCGTCGGTGAACATCGTGGCTGCCGCAACGGGGGGATCCCGCATCACGGCCGCATTGTGCTCGCCGGGCTTGCGCCCGCCGTGCTACGAAGTCACGCTGCGCCCCGTCAGCGCAGGAAGAGTCGGTAGACCGGGTTGTCGCTCTCTTCCACCCAGGGGTAGTCCAGCGTGTTGAGGAAGCGGCGGAAGCTCGCCCGGTCGCTGCGCGGCACCTGGATGCCCACCAGGATGCGGCCGTAGTCCGCGCCCTGGTTGCGGTAGTGGAACAGGCTGATGTTCCAGCTCGGGTGCAGGCTCGACAGGAAGCGCATCAGCGCGCCGGGCCGCTCGGGGAAGACGAAGCGGAACAGCCGCTCGTTCTCGGTGAGGGGCGAATGCCCGCCGACCATGTGGCGCAGATGCTCCTTGGCCAGGTCGTCGTGGCTGAGGTCGATCGCGTCGAAGCCGTGCTGGCGGAAGGTGTCGGCGATCTCGACCGACTCGCCGCGCCGGCTCATGCCCACGCCGACGAAGATGTGCGCCACCCGCTCGTCGGAGATGCGGTAGTTGAACTCGGTCACGCTGCGCGGGCCGAGCAGCTCGCAGAAGCGCCGGAACGAGCCCCGCTCCTCCGGGATCGTGACGGCGAACAGCGCCTCCCGCTCCTCGCCCATCTCGGCCCGTTCGGCCACGAAGCGCAGCCGGTCGAAGTTCATGTTCGCGCCGCAGGTGATGGCCACGAAGGTCTTGCCGGTGCAGCCGGTGCGCTCCACGTACTGCTTGACGGCCGCCACGCTCAGGCCGCCCGAGGGCTCGATGATCGAGCGCGTGTCCTGGAACACGTCCTTGATGGCTGCGCAGACCGCGTCGGTGTCGACCACCATGAACTCGTCGACCAGCTCGCGCGCGATGCGGAAGGTCTCCTCGCCCACCTGCTTGACGGCGGTGCCGTCGGCGAACAGGCCGACGTCGTTGAGCCGCACCCGCTTGCCGGCCTGGACCGAGCGCATCATCGCGTCCGAGTCGGTGGTCTGCACGCCGATGACCCGGATCTCCGGGCGCACCGCCTTCAGGTAGGCGGCCACGCCCGAGATCAGTCCGCCCCCGCCGATGGCCACGAAGACCGCGTCGATCGGGCCCTGGTGCTGGCGCAGGATCTCCATCGCGATCGTGCCCTGGCCGGCGATGACCAGCGGGTCGTCGAAGGGGTGCACGAAGGTCAGGTGGTCGCGCTGCGCGATCTGGACCGCGGTCTCGTAGGCATCGGAGTAGCTGTCGCCCTCCAGCACCACCTCGCCCTTCAGGGCACGGACGGCATCGACCTTGACCTGCGGGGTCGTGCGGGGCATCACGATCAGCGCCCGGCAGCCCAGGCGCTGCGCGCCCAGCGCCACGCCCTGGGCGTGGTTGCCGGCCGACGCGCAGATCACGCCGCGCGCCAGTTCCTCGGCCGACAGGTGGGCCATCTTGTTGTAGGCGCCACGCAGCTTGAAGCTGAAGACCGGCTGGTTGTCTTCGCGCTTGAGCAGCACCTGGTTGCCCAGCCGCGCCGACAGGTTGCGTGCGGTCTCGAGCTCGGTCTCGCGAGCCACGTCGTAGACCTTGGCGGTCAGGATGCGTGGCAGGTAGCGACTCAGGATGGCTTCGCGCGGCGTCGGGCCGGTGCCGGCCCGGGGCTTGCGGCGTGCGGCGGTGGCCGAGGGAGGGGTGTCCGGGACAGAGGCGGGGCTGGTGGAACGCTTGGCGCGCGCGGTGGGCATGGGATGGTCTGCGGCTGGCGGGTCAGGGAGCCTTCGATCATAAGCCGCACGGGCAAAAAAAAGCCCGAGGCATGAACCTCGGGCTGAATCCACCTTTAGAGGAGGGTGGAGGAGACAATCGGTGTGAGGGCAAACCAGTAATGCTGATTCAGCGCAACACGTGATACAAGTTTAACCCAATCGATGCTGCATTGCAACGCAGGCCGTCAAGACCGATGAAACGCCGGTCGGGAACGGGACGGGGAGGGCATGGCGATAATCCGCCCGATCCCCTCACCGAGACACGGAAGCACGCAATCATGGAATGCACCATCCACTGGATGCCCTCGTCGGGCATGGCTTTTTCGGCCGAGACCGGCAGCGGACACCTGATCACGATGGACGGCGCGCCCGAAGGGGGCGGCCGCAACCTGGCGCCCCGCCCGATGGAGACCCTGCTGGCCGGCGCCGGTGCCTGCACCGCCTACGACGTGGTGCTGATCCTCAAGCGCGGGCGCCATCAGATCGAAGGCTGCCAGGTGCAGGTCAAGGCGGACCGCGCCGAGACCGAGCCCAAGGTGTTCACGCGCATCGTGATGCACTTCGTCGTGACCGGCCGCGCGCTGCCGCAGGCTGCCGTCCAGCGGGCGGTGCAGATGTCCTACGACAAGTACTGCTCGGCCACCGCCATGCTGGCCAAGACCGCCGAGATCGTGCTCGAGGTCGAGGTCAGGGACTCGGCCGCCCCCGCGACCTGAGCATCAGATCCGGTGGGCGACGGTGGTCATCACCCTGGCCGCCGCACGCATCGTCCACCGCACGGGAGCGGGCAGGGCCACGCCCCCCGAGTCCAGCGCTTCCCGGGCATGGCGGACTTCGTCGTCGCGCATCTGCGTGACGATGGCTCTGGACGCGTGATCCTGTGCTGGCAGCCGTTCGAGGTGGCCGTCCAGGTGCTGTTCCACCTGGCGTTCGGTCTCGACCACGAAGCCCAGGCTGACCCGGTCGCCCGCCACGCCGGCGACCGCGCCGATCGTGAAGGCGCCGGCGTACCACAGCGGGGTCAGCCAGCTGATGCGGTCGCCCAGTTCGTCGAGGCGCTCCTTGGTCCACGCGAGGTGATCGACCTCATCCTGTGCAGCATGCTCCAGTTGGGTGCGCAACTGCGGCGAGCGGGTGGTCAGGGCCTGGGCCTGGTAGAGCGCCTGGGCACACACTTCCCCGACGTGATTCACCCGCATCAAGGCCCCGGCCAGGCGACGCTCCGGCTCCGACAGCTCGCTGGCGTCCTGCCGGTCGATCTCCAGCGTCCGGGCCGGATTGGCTCGGCTGGCGCAGGAGGCGCCCGAGACCGTCCTGAGCGCGTGGTCGATGGACATCAGCAGCCGGTCGACCGGGCTGAACCGTGGAGAAGGCGAGTGGGTGCCTGACATGCGTGGACCTCTGGGTTGGCCTGGGGCCTGTATTGGATCTGCTCGAGCCGTGTCCGGATTGACGCGTTGCTGACAGACAACAGCTGACATCCAGTCGCCATCCGGCCTTGGTAATCTCCGCTCCGGTCTGGTGCAATACCCGCTTGCTTCCACTGAGGGAGCAGGACAGATCAGCTCTTCAGCCAGGTTCAGATTCTGAGCTTCTGCTGATTAACCTAGGAGATCGTTGCAATGAAAAAATCCCTCCTCGCCCTGGCCGCGCTGTGCGCGTTTGCCGGTGCCGCTTCCGCTCAGTCGTCTGTCACCCTGTTCGGCGTCGTGGACGTCAACGCCCGCCAAGTCAAGAACGGTGACACCAAGCAGACCCAGCTGGGCACCGACGGCCTGTCGAGCAGCCGCCTGGGCTTCCGTGGCGTCGAAGACCTCGGTGGTGGCCTGAAGGCCGGCTTCTGGCTGGAATCGCAGGTCCAGGCCGATGGCGGCACCGCCAACGCCACCCGTTTCTGGCACCGTCGTGCCACCGTGAGCCTGATGGGCTCGTTCGGTGAAGTGCGCCTGGGCCGTCAGCTGGACCCGTCGTACAACGCCTGGGGCGCTTACGACACGTTCAACACCAATGGCCTGGCTGATCTGGGCTCGCTGGTGTCGGTGCTTGGTTCCGGTGCGGACACCAAGTCCCGCATCGACAACGGCGTGAACTACATCCTGCCGTCGAACCTGGGTGGTTTCTACGGTGAAGTGGCTGCCGCTCCTGGCGAAGGCACGGCTGGCAAGAAGTACATCGGCACCCGCCTGGGTTATGCCGCCGGTCCGGTGGACGTGTCGCTGGGCTATGGCCAGACCGACGCTTCGCTGAGCACCGACGACAAGCTGAAGGTGCTGTCGCTGGCCGCTTCGTATGACCTGAAGGTCGTCAAGCTGTTCGGCGCCGTGGTGCAGAGCAAGTACCTGTCGCAGAAGCAGCGCGTCAGCCACGTCGGCGTGATCGTGCCGGTCAGCACCGCGGGCAAGTTCCGCGTCTCGTTCGCGAACTCCAACCTGTCGGGCACGAGCACGACGGGTGCCAGCGTCGACGCGAACGATGCCAACCAGTTCGCCCTGGGTTACATCCACTCGCTGTCCAAGCGCACCGAGCTGTACACCACCTACGCGCAGATCAAGAACAAGGGCTCGTCGGCCCTGTCGGTCGCCACGGTCAACGGCTACACCATCAAGGCTGGCGACAAGTCGCGTGGCCTGGAATTCGGCGTCAAGCACAGCTTCTGATCGAAGCTGGGCTCGAACCCTCGCCTCGCGGTGAGGGTCGTGCCGTGGAAGCCGCCCCTCCGGGCGGCTTTTTTCATGGGTGAGACCCGTTTCGGGAGCGTGATGTGAAGGCTGCGGTCGGTGGGCGCGAAGCTCCGGTGTCATGGCGGGGTCGGCGAGGCCGGTGGCCGTCGCTCGTGCTGCTCTGCGGCGTGCTGGCGGCCTGTGCCTCAGGGCAGACCGGTGGGCCGGTGGCTGCGGCGCCGGCAGAGGCCGCCGAGTCGGCGTGGTCGGCCCAGCGGCTGCCGGGCAAGCGCGAGACGATCTACGCCGCCTCGAACCGCCAGGGGCGGCCGTGCGTCGAGGCCGTGGCGGATCGCTCGGCCAGCCTGTGGCGCCGCCGCACCAGTGTGGCCGTGCCACAACTGGATCGGATCGACTTTTCGTGGTGGGTGCACAACCTGGCGGAGGGCGCCTCCGTGGCCGAGGCCAGCCGGGACGACGCGGCGGCGAGGGTGGTGCTGGCCTTCGAGGGTGACGACGAGCGTCTGTCGCTGCGCAACCGGGCCTTGTTCGACCTGGCCGAGGCGATGACCGGCGAGCGTCCGCCGCATTCCACGCTGATGTACGTCTGGGACGCGACGGCTCCGGTGGGCAGCGTGATCGTCAGCAGCCGCAGCGACCGGGTCCGCAAGATCGTCGTCGAGTCCGGGGCGCAGCGCCTGGGCCAGTGGCGGGACTACGAGCGGGATCTGGTCGGTGACTTCCGCCGGGCGTTCGGCGAGGAGCCGGGTCCGCTCACCGGCGTGGCCTACATGACCGATGGCGACAACACCGGCAGCCGCGTGCGCGCCTGTTACGGGCGCTCGCGCCTGCGGGGCCGCGAGATCGACTGAAGGTGTGCCGGGGCTCAGCCCCCGGTCGCCGGGGCCGAGGTCGGGGTCGGCAGCTTCAGGGCGCCCTTCTGTCCGCAGCCGCCCAGCAGCAGCGCGGCACCGATCGCGCAGGCGATCCACGGCGCGATCCCCCGGGTGCTGCGCCGGGATGCTCCACCGCCGTGGTTGGTGAACCGCGACCCGTGCTGCGCAGGGGTGGGGGTGGGCGCTAAACTGGATCGGAAGCGACTGCTCATCCTCCCAATTCTAGCGATCATGGAACCGACGACCCCCTCCACCTCCGCACTGTCCGATGCCCGATACCACCAGCTGGCCAGTGCGGTGCTGGCCGGCATCGAGGCCACCGTCGATCGCTGGCTCGACGACGACGTGATCGACATCGACAGCCACCGCACCGGCGGGCTGCTCGAGCTGAGCTTTCCCGGCGGCAGCAAGATCATCATCAACATGCAGCCACCGCTGCACGAGATCTGGATGGCCGCTCAGGCGGGCGGCTACCACTACCGTTGCGTCGACGAGCGCTGGGTCGATACCCGTACGGGCGATGAGTTCTTCGCCGCCTTGTCCGCCCAGGCCAGTCGCCAGGGCGGCAAGCCGCTGGTGTTCGTGGCGGGCTGACGCCGCGGCGCGGCCTCAGTTGCGGAACAGGTCGAGGATGCCTTTGCGCTCCTCGGTGCTGGGCGCCTGCGGGGCGTTGTCCTCCATGCCCAGCGAGCCGATGCCGGCGCCGTGGGTGTTCTCTTCGTAGTACCAATCGCCGCCGACGTTGATGACCCCTTCGGGCGCGGTGTATTCCTTGACGGGCACCGAACGCAGGGCCTTGCTCATGAAGTCGATCCAGACGGGCAGGGCCAGGCCGCCGCCGGTCTCCTTGTCCCCGAGCTTGTGGGGCTGGTCGTAGCCGATCCACACCACGCCGACCAGCTTCTGGCTGAAGCCGGCGAACCAGGCGTCCATCGAGTCGTTGGTGGTGCCGGTCTTGCCGTAGAGGTCGGGGCGCTTCAGGCTGCTCTGCGCCTTGGCGGCAGTGCCTGAACGGGTGACCTCCTGCAGCAGCGTGTCCATCACGAAGGCGTTGCGGGCCGGGATGGCGCGCATGTCGTCGCTGAGCTGCGGCGGCTGCGATTGTGCGATCACCCGGCCGCGGGCATCGGCGATGCGGCTGATCAGGCTCGGATTGATCCGGTAGCCGCCATTGGCGAAGACCGCATAGGCGCTGGCCATCTGCATCGGGGTGACGCTGCCGGCGCCGAGTGCCATCGTCAGGTAGGGCGGGTGACGTTCGGCCTCGAACCCGAAGCGGCTGATCCAGCCCTGGGCATAGGTCGGGCCGATCGACTGCAGCACCCGGATCGAGACCATGTTCTTCGACTTGGCCAGGCCGCGGCGCAGCGACATCGGCCCGTCGAACTGGCCGTCGTAGTTCTTGGGCTCCCAGGGCTGGCTGCCGGTCGAGCCGGCATCGAAGAACAGCGGGGCATCGTTGACCACCGTGGTCGGCCCCAGTCCCTTCTCCAGCGCGGCGGAGTAGATGAAGGGCTTGAAGCTCGAGCCGGGCTGACGCCAGGCCTGGGTGACGTGGTTGAACTTGTTGCGGGTGAAGTCGAAGCCGCCCACCAGCGCGCGCACCTCGCCGGTCACGGGATCGAGCGCGACGAAGGCACCTTCCACTTCCGGGCGGTGCATCACGGCCCAGTCGCCCTTGGGCGACTTCAGCAGGCGCAGCACCGCGCCGCGCCGGATCTGGGGCGGCTCGCTGCCGCTGCTGCGCAGTGCACTGGCGGCCATGCGCACGGACTCGCCGGTGAGGTTGAAGGTCTCGCCGTTCTGCAGCATCACCTTGATGCTGCGGGCGTCGGCGCGCAGCACGACCGCGCTGCGCAGGTCGCCGTAGTCGGGATGCTCTTCCAGGGCTTCGGCGACCCGGGCGTCGAGCTTGCGATCGTCGTCGGCCGGCAGGCTGACGTAGGCCTCCGGGCCGCGGTAGGCCTTGCGGCGCTCGAAGTCCAGCAGCCCCTTGCGCAGGGCCTGGTAGGCGGTCTCCTGTTCGGTGGTCTGGATCGACAGCGTGATGTTCAGGCCACGCGTGTAGGTGTCTTCCCCATATTGTGCGTAGACCATCTGGCGGACCATTTCGGCCACGTATTCGGCATGGACACGCGGGGCGGCCGTGCTGGTGTCGCGGTAGACCAGCTTCTGCGCCAGGGCCTCGTCGTGCTGCTCCTGCGTGATGAAGCGGGTCTCCAGCATCCGGTCGATGATGTGGCGCTGGCGGGTCTCGGCGCGTTTCGGGTTGACGATCGGGTTGTAGGCCGATGGTGCCTTGGGCAGGCCGGCGAGCATCGCGGCCTCGGCGGGGGTGATCTGGTCGAGCGGCTTGCCGAAGTAGATCTCGCTGGCGGCAGCGAAGCCGTAGGCCCGCTGCCCCAGGTAGATCTGGTTCATGTAGACCTCGAGGATCTTTTCCTTCGACAGCAGGCGCTCGATCTTCAGTGCCAGCAGGATCTCGTAGATCTTGCGCGTGAAGGTCTTTTCGGTGGAGAGGTAGAAGTTGCGCGCCAGCTGCATCGTGATCGTCGATGCGCCCTGGCTGCGCACCTCGCGCAGGTTCTCGAGGCCGGCTCGCAGCACGCCGACGTAGTCGACGCCGCTGTGTTCGTAGAAGCGGGAGTCCTCGATCGCCAGCACCGCGTTCTGCATCACCTTGGGGATCTGCCCGATGGGCAGGTAGCTGCGGCGCTCCTCGCCGAACTCGCCCAGCAGCACGCCGTCCGCCGAGTAAATACGCATGGGCAACTTGGGCCGATAGTCGATCATGCTGTTGACCGATGGCAGATTCGGGTAGGCCATCGCCAGCGCGATCCCCAGAACGCACAGACCGGCAAACGCAACCGTTAGCAACCCCCCGATCAGCCACCCGAAGACACGGGCTACCATCGCAACCGGATTGCGGGAGCCGGGTCGGCCGGACGGGCGTGAGGAGGGGGTGGAGGAGGATTCGCTCATGGGGGAGATGCGTCGAGGCCAGCGATTATAGGAACGGGGTGACACGGGCCCTGGCCCAGGTCGGTTCGATCATGATCCGTGCAGCAGTTCTCGTTTTCCGGTCGTGCCATGAAGGCCGTGTACGTGTGCCTTTTGCAACGAGCGGGAACGCGAAAATACGGGAAAATCTTTGTACATCAATGGCTTTATTGCTAGCATTGAAGTAACTTATTAACTGCTCGTGTCGGGTGGACGCACGGCTGTGGGGAAACGCGTGAGCTTTCTTGACCTTCTTCTGGGACGCAAGTCGGCATCCCTGCTCGGGCTGGACATCAGCTCGTCGAGCGTCAAGCTGGTCGAGCTCGGGCAGACCGCGTCCGGCGAGTACGTGGTGGAGCGCTTCGCGAGCGAGCCCTTCGAGAAGGGCTGGATCGCCGACGGGCAGATTGAAAAATTCGATGAGGTCGCCGATGCGGTGCGTCGGGTGGTCGCCAAGAGCGGCACCAAGACCCGCCAAGTGGCGATGGCCATGCCCCAGTCCGCGGTCATCACCAAGAAGATCGTGCTGCCCGGCGGCCTGCGCGAAGAGGAGCTGGAGCTGCAGGTCGAGGCCGAGGCCAACCAGTACATCCCCTTCTCCCTCGACGAGGTCAGCCTCGACTTCTGCATCATCGGTCCGAGCCCCGAGGCGGTGGGTGATGTCGAGGTGCTGATCGCAGCCTCCCGCAAGGACCGTGTCCAGGATCGGCAGGGTCTGGCCGAGGCGGCCGGGCTGAAGCCGGTGGTGCTCGACATCGAGTCCAACGTCTCGCGACTGGCCATCGGCCGCATGATCGCCACCCTGCCCAACGAAGGGCGGGATGCGCTGGTGGCGCTGTTCGAGATCGGCGCCGACACCACCAGCCTCAAGGTGCTGCGTGACGACGAGATCCTGTACGACCGGGACCAGGCCTTCGGCGGGGCCCAGCTGACCCAGCTGATCTCGCGGCAGTACGGCTTCTCCTTCGAGGAGGCCGAGAACAAGAAGGTCGCCGGCGACCTGCCCGACGACTACGAGAGCACGCTGCTCGCCCCCTTCGTCGACAGCCTGGCCCAGGAGATCGGGCGTGCGCTGCAGTACTTCTTCACCAGCACGCCGCACCACAAGGTCCACTACGTGATGCTGTCCGGTGGCACGGCCACGCTGCCGGGCCTGAAGGACCGCGTGATCGAGCTGACCGGCTTCGCGTCGATGGTGGTCAACCCCTTCGAAGGCATGAAGATCGGGGCGGCCGTGCGTGAAAACCGTCTGCGTCGCGATGCGCCGTCTTACCTGACGGCCTGCGGACTGGCGATGCGGAGATTCCTGCAATGATCCTGATCAACCTCCTCCCGCACCGGCAGGAGCGCCGCAAGCGACGCCGGCAGGCCTTCTTCGCCGGCATCGGCGTGGCGGCGGTGGTGGGGCTGCTGGTGGGCGTGCTGTGGTACCTGGTGGTCGTCGAGCTGAGCCAGCGCCAGGCCTCCCGCAATGCGTTCCTGCAGACCGAGATCCAGCGGCTGGAAGGCCAGATCAAGGACATCGCGTCCCTGCGGGCCGAGATCGATGCGCTGAAGGCCCGGCAGAAGGTGGTCGAGGACTTCCAGATCGACCGCAACATGCCGGTCCACCTGCTCAACGAGCTGGTGCGCCAGACGCCCGAAGGGGTCTACCTGACGGCGTTGCGCCAGGATGGTCAGGGCGTGGCCGTCACCGGCGTGGCGCAGACCAACGAGCGGGTGTCCGAGTTCCTGCGCAACACGGCCTACCACTCGGAGTGGCTCGACCATCCCGAGCTGGTGGAGATCAAGGCCGCCGCCGTCTCGACGGTGGGGCGTGACGCGAAGCGGCTGTTCGAGTTTTCGGTGCGGCTCAACCTGAAGCGCCCGCAGGACAAGGAAGCCGAAGCGGCCTCCGCGCCTGCGTCGGGGGCGGCCGGTGTCGCGGCCAGCGCTTCGGCGACCCAGTCCTGAAAGACGTCCATGGCGACCTCCCGACCGTTCACCCTCGATTTCGACGACCTGGTCGAACAGGTGCGTTCGCAGTTCACGGACCTGAACCCGAACGAACCCGGCCAGTGGCCCATCCTGCCCAAGGCGCTGGCCTGGCTGGCCGCCGCGCTGGCGGCGCTGTTCCTCGCCTGGTTCATGCTCGTGTCCGACGCGATCGGCCAGCTCGACGCCGAGACCGCCCGCGAGCAGACCCTCAAGGACGAGTACCGCGCCAAGCTCACCCAGGCGATCAACCTCGACGAGCTGCGCAAGCAGAAGCTGCAGGTGCAGGAGTACGTCACCCAGCTCGAGCGCCAGCTGCCCGGTCGTGCCGAGATGGACGCGCTGCTGTCGGACATCAACCAGGCCGGCCTCGGGCGCGGCCTGCAGTTCGAGCTGTTCCGCCCCGGCCAGGTCGCCATCCGCGACTACTATGCCGAGCTGCCGATCTCGCTGCGCGTGAGCGGTCGTTACCACGACATCGGCTCGTTCGCCGCCGACGTGGCCAACCTCTCTCGCATCGTCACGCTGCACAACCTCGTCATCCTGAGCGTGCCGGCCGCCGGCGGCAACGCCTCGCAGCTGCCCAGCGGCATGCTGACGATGGAGGCCACCGCCCGCACCTACCGCTACCTGGATCCCTCCGAGGTCGAGGCCAGCCAGAAGGCGGCCAAGGCCGGCAAGCCCGACGGGAGCAAACCATGAGCCGGATCCAGGCCGCCCGTCCCCTGGCACTGGCCGCGCTGGCACTGGCCACGCTGCTGACCGCCGGCTGCGGTGACACCCATGAAGAACTGCAGGCCTGGATGGACCAGCAGCGGCTCGAGGTCCGGCCGCGGGTCTCGCCGTTGGTGCCTCCGCGCAAGTTCGATCCCCAGCCTTACCTGGCCTCGCTGACGGTCGATCCGTTCAGCAACCAGAAGCTGCAGGTGGCGATCAAGCAGGAGGACCGGCAGCCCAATTCGGTGCTGGCCGCGGAGATGAACCGGCGGCGCGAGCCGCTGGAGGCGTACACGCTCGACTCGCTCGTCATGGTCGGCAGCGTCGTGCGCGGTGGGGTGCCCCACGCCCTGCTGAAGGCCGACAGCCTGCTCTACCAGGTCCGGGTCGGCAACTACCTGGGTCAGAACTTCGGTCGCGTGACCCGCATCAGCGAAACAGAAATCACATTGCGCGAAATCGTGCAGGACGCCGTGGGGGAGTGGGTTGAACGCTCCGCCACGCTGACCCTCCAGGAGCGTGCTCAGGAGAAGGGTCGATGAAGCAGATCCAGGAGAAGTCCACCATGTCCCATTGGCCTACGCGTCTGGCGGCGCTGTTCGCGTGCGCTCTCGTGCCCGCGGCGGCGTGGGCCGAATCGGTCGTGCAATCCGTGTCCGGATCCCAGCAAGGCAGTGGTGAGGTCATCCGCATCGAGCTGTCCGAGGCCCTGGCGCAGCTGCCCCGCGGTTTTGCGCTGCAATCGCCGGCCCGCATCGCGCTGGACCTGCCGGGCGTGACCAACGCCACCGGCCGCAGTTCACATGAGCTCAACCTGGCCAACCTGCGATCGGTCGCGCTGGCCCAGGCCGGTGACCGCACCCGCCTGGTGCTCAACCTGAAGCAGTACACCGGCTACCGCACCGAGCTGCAGGGCAAGACCCTGGTGGTGCGGCTCGACCCCGCGGTCATTCCGCAGCCCGGCGCCAGGGTGGCGGCGGCCGATCCGGCCATCCACTTCTCCGACAGCCGCAATGCGCAGGTCGAGGAGGTGCAGGGCATCGATTTCCGTCGGGGCCAGGAAGGTGCCGGCCGCGTGGTGGTCGATCTGGCCAACCCGCAGATCGGGGTCGACATCCGCCAGATGGGCCAGAACCTGGTGGTCGAGTTCCTGCGCTCGACCTTGCCGGAAGCGCTGCGCCGCCGTCTCGACGTGACCGACTTCGGCACGCCCGTGCAGCGGGTGACCACGACCCAGGCCGGTGACCGGGTGCGCATGGTGATCGAGCCGCGTGGTGCCTGGGAGCACAGTGCCTACCAGACCGATTCCCAGTTCGTGCTCGAGGTCCGCCCCGTCAAGGTCGATCCGAACAAGCTCACCCAGGGCGCGGGCTACAGCGGCGAGAAGCTGACGCTGAACTTCCAGAGCATCGAGGTGCGCTCGCTGCTCCAGGTCATCGCCGACTTCACGAACTTCAACATCGTCACCAGCGACACGGTCACCGGCAACGTCACGCTGCGCCTGAAGGACGTGCCCTGGGACCAGGCCCTGGACATCATCATGCAGGCCAAGGGCCTGGGCGTGCGCAAGAACGGCAACGTGCTGTGGGTCGCCCCCAAGGACGAACTGGCTGCCAAGGAGAAGCAGGACCTCGAGGCCAAGGCCCAGGTCACGGCGCTGGAGCCGCTGCGCTCGCAGGCCTTCCAGCTCAACTATGCCAAGGCCGAGGACGTCGCGCGCAGCCTGGGCGGCCAGCAGTCCGCGACCGGCTCCACCGCCAGCGGGGCCGGCACCCGCATCCTGTCCGTCCGGGGCAGCGTGTTTGCCGAGACCCGCACCAACCAGCTCTTCATCAGCGACATCCCGAGCAAGCTCGAGGAGATCGGCCAGCTGATCGGAAAGATCGACATCCCGGTGCGCCAGGTGATGATCGAGGCGCGCATCGTCGAGGCCGAGGACACCTGGGGCCGTGCGCTCGGGGTCAAGCTCGGGGCGACCGACCTGCGCGCCCAGCAGGGCGGCACGCCCGGCTGGAGCGTGGGCGGCAGCAACCGGATCGCCATCGGCGGCAACTACCTGTCCAACGGCTACCAGACCTCGCAGACCAGCACGACGGTGGACTACAGCAACACCCAGTTCGTCAGCCTGCCCGCGGACACCTCGTCTCTGGGTGCGACGGCCGCGACCTTCGCGCTGTCGCTGTTCGGGGCGTCCTCGAACCGTTTCCTGAACCTGGAGCTGTCGGCGCTGGAGTCCGAGGGCAAGGGCAAGCTGGTCTCCAGCCCGAGGGTGATCACGGCCGACCAGAAGAGCGCGCTGATCGAGCAGGGCACCGAACTGCCCTACCAGTCGGCCACCTCCAGCGGTGCCACCGCGGTGTCCTTCCGCAAGGCCAACCTGAAGCTCGAGGTCATCCCCCAGATCACGCCGGAGGGCAACATCATCATGGACGTCGACGTGAACAAGGACAGCGTCGGCCAATCGACCTCGGCCGGTTTTGCGATCAACACCAAACACGTCAAGACCCAGGTGCTGGTGGAGAACGGCGGCACGGTCGTGATCGGCGGCATCTTCGAAGTCAGCGAGATCGAATCCATCAACAAGGTCCCGGTGCTCGGTGACGTGCCCTACCTGGGCGTGCTGTTCCGCAACAAGACCCGCAAGTCGAGCAAGACCGAACTGCTGGTCTTCCTGACGCCGAAGGTGATCACGGATCGCAATGCGCCGGCGGGGCGCTGAGATCGAGATAACAAAAAGACAGGGGAAGCGAGTGATGATTGCAGTGAATATGGTGGCGCGCGTTCTGTGTGCTGTGGCCGCAGCCACGCTGGTGGCCTGCGGCGGTGGAGGCGGTGCCTCTGGTTCATCGGTCTTTGATGGAACCGGCTCCACGGGAACGTCCACAACGACGAGCGAGACCGTTTCATCTTCCACGGCAGGTACGGTCGTCCTGAGTTTGTCGAGCAGCACCGTGAGTGCCTCCACGCCTGGCACGGTCTCTGCCCTGGTGAAAAAATCCGATGGCACGCCGATGAGTGGTGTGATCGTCCGATTTGCCGTGACGGCCGGCAAGGCGACGGTGTCTCCGGACAGTGTATTGACCGACACGAATGGAGTTGCCGCGGCCAGTATTACCCCGGTGTCCGGGACGCTCGGTGCCGATTACGTCACGGCAGCAGCGGAGTTGTCGAGCACCTCGACCCTGAGCACTCGGGCTGCATTCACCGTTTCTGCTGTCGATGTCGCCCTGGCCAACATGACGGCATCTCCTGCGCCCATCGATGCTTACGGGGCATCGGCCATTGGTGTCGACGTCACCGGGGCCTCGGCGACGTCGCCCGTGACCGTGAACTTCTCGTCGACCTGCGCGAGCTCCGGTAAGGCGGTGCTCTCGCCGACGACGGTGACGGTGACCGGCACCACCGCCTCGATCACTTATCAGGACAAGGGCTGTGCGGGCACTGACCGCATCAGTGCCTCCATCGTCGGGACCAGTCAGCAACGTCAGGTTGACCTTGTCGTGGCTGCGCCCGTGGCGTTGGCGCTTGAATACGTGTCGTCTTCGCCAGAAAAGATCTGTCTGGCAGGCAGCGGCTGTGATGAATCCGCGGTCGTCAAGTTCCGCCTCCGGGACCAGTACGCCAACCCGGTGGCTGGCAGCACCGTGAACTTCTCGCTCGACATCGCGGGTGTCGCCACGCTGTATCCCTTGAGCCAGCAGACCCAGACCGATACCTCGGGCATCGCGCAGGTTTCGGTGAAGTCGGGGTCCATCCCGACGCCGGTGCGTGTCCGTGCGGAGTACACCACGCCTGCCGGTACCAAACTTTCGACCGTCTCCAATGTGCTGGCGATCAATGCCGGCCTGCCGACCCAGCGTGCGGTCAGTTTTTCTGCCGCGACCTACAACGTTGATGGCTGGTCGGTCGACGGGACGGAAAGCGCGATTCGTGTGCAACTCAATGACCGATTCGGCAATCCTGTGCCTGATGGCACTTCCGTCAGTTTTGTCGCCGAAGGTGCGAGTGTCATTCCGGCTCGCTGCACGACGGTCAGCGGAGTTTGTTCCGTCAAGTTCGTGACGAGCAACTATCGGCCGCCAAATGGTCGGGTCACGGTGGTCGCATTTGCGCAGGGCGAAGAATCTTTCGTCGATAGCAGTGGCGATAATCTTTACACTGCAGGCGAGTCATTCGATGATCTGGGCGAGGTTTTTGTCGACAAAGACGAAAATTCGTCGCTGGATACGGCGACTGGCGAGTACCTCGCCGGCTCGGCTAAGAACGGTGTCTGGGATGGAAATTCCTACGTGAGGGTGAGCCGGGTGTTCACCCTGTCGAACAGTGCTGCCGAGCCCAGGCTGTTCGCGTTTGATAGTGTCCTCGGGTGTGATGCCAAAAGCACGGCGGCCTTGACGACGCTGAGTGCGTTGAGTTTGCGGCCGAGCTTGGCCAGCTGCCGAGTCTCGCAATTGATCTGCATTCGGGATGCCAATATCGCTGCAGATGCTCTGGGTGGCAATCCAATACCGGCGGGAGCCACATTGACCGCGACGACGAAGGCCAAGGGGGCTGCCGTCAGCGTGGACTTCACGCCGATTCCATCGACGGTCACTGGGGCAACGGCTCACCGCGTGACGGCTGAGCTGAGTGACTGTTCGAAAGCGCTGGAGGCGTCGGGTCCTCTGGACCTGGAGATCAAGATGCCTGCGGGTCAGACCTACACGTTCGACATCGGGATGGTCCAGTAGGGAGGCGGGCTGCTGCGGGCGATCCCGATAGACTGTCGTCCCGTGTCAGATCCCTGACACCGCTGTCTCCGTCCCTTAGGCGTTGCGGCCGTCGAATCCACAGGGTTCGATGGCCGTTTCGTTTCGATGCTGCGCTCAACGCACCTGTGGTCATGCCTGATCCGTCCGTTCCTCCGTCGTCTGGGGTTCCGCCCCTGCCCATCATCAGCCTGGTCGCCATGCCCGGCGCCGGCAAGACCACGGCCGGTCGCCAGCTGGCGCACATGCTGGGGGTGCCGTTTGCCGATGTGGACGTCGAGATCGAGCGGCGCATCGGCTGCAGCATCCGGTCGTTCTTCGAGCAGCATGGCGAGGTCGCGTTCCGGCAGATCGAGGCCGACACGATCGCCGAGCTCGTGAAGCGGCCGGCCCATGTGCTGGCCACCGGTGGCGGTGCGGTGCTGAGGCCCGAGAACCGGGCGGCACTGAAGGCCAACACCGTCGTGCTCTACCTGCGCGCGACGCCCGAGGAGCTGTACCGGCGCCTGCGCCACGATACGCAGCGCCCGCTGCTGCAGGTGGCCGATCCGCTGCGCAAGCTGCGCGAGCTCTACCGCGACCGTGATCCGCTCTATCAGGAAGTGGCGCACTACACCGTCGAGACCGGCCGGCCGTCGGTCAGCCACATGGTCAACATGATCCTGATGCAGCTGGAGCTGGCGGGGGTCGTCGACAACCAGCTGGTCAAGTCGGCCACGCTGAGGCACTGAGGGGCGGCGGGTGCGGCGGCCTGGCGGGGCAGGGCACTCGTTAAACTCGCTGCATGAACGCCAAGACCGCTCCTGCTTCGCCGACGGCTGCCGCCGATCCTGTCACGGTCCGTGTCGACCTGGGGGACCGCAGCTACGACATCCTGATCGGGTCGGGCCTGCTCGATCGTGCCGAGACCTGGGCCGGGCTGCCTCGCGCGTCGACCGCCCTGATCGTCACCAACACCACGGTGGCCCCGCTCTACGCCGAGCGGGTGCAGGCGGCGCTGCAGCCGCATTACCCGCGCGTGCGGGTGCTGGCGCTGCCGGACGGCGAGGCCCACAAGGATGCGGCCACGCTCGAGCGGATCTACGACGAGCTGCTTGGCCAGGCCTGCGACCGCAAGACGGTGCTGTTCGCGCTGGGCGGCGGCGTGGTGGGCGACATGACGGGTTTTGCCGCGGCCTGCTACATGCGCGGCGTGCCCTTCGTGCAGGTGCCGACCACCCTGCTGGCCCAGGTCGATTCGTCGGTGGGCGGCAAGACCGCGATCAACCACCCGATGGGCAAGAACATGATCGGCGCGTTCTACCAGCCGCAGCGGGTGATCTGCGACCTGGACACGCTGGACACGCTGCCGATCCGGGAGCTGTCGGCGGGCCTGGCCGAGGTGATCAAGTACGGCCCGATCGCGGACCCCGAGTTCCTGTCCTGGATCGAGGCGCACATCGACGCGCTGATGGCCCGTGACAAGGTGGCGCTGGCGCATGCGGTGCGCCGCTCCTGCGAGATCAAGGCGGCCGTGGTCGGCAGCGACGAGCGGGAAGGGGGCGTGCGCGCCATCCTGAACTTCGGCCACACCTTCGGCCACGCGATCGAGGCGGGCCTGGGCTACGGCGAGTGGCTGCACGGCGAGGGCGTGGGCTGTGGCATGGTCATGGCGGCCGAGCTGTCGGTGCGGCTGGGGCTGATGCCGGCGGCTTTCCGCGAGCGCCTCGAGGCGCTCTGCGTGCGGGCCGGCCTGCCGGTGCGGGGTCCGGCGCTGGGGGCGGCGCGTTACCTGGAGCTGATGCGCGTGGACAAGAAGGCCGAGGGGGGCGAGATCCGCTTCGTCGTGATCGATCGCCTGGGCTCGGCCCGCATGCAGGGTGCGCCCGACACGATGGTCACCGGCGTGCTGGATGCCTGCTGCTGAATCCCGCCGCACGAGCGCCGGCGCCCGTGCGCCGGCCGGGGTGCTGGCGCCGTACGCCTCGCGTCCCGAGACCGGCCGCGGCCGGCGCCATGCGGAGCCGCCGGCTCCGACCCGCAACGACTACCAGCGTGACCGTGACCGCATCGTGCACAGCACGGCGTTCCGGCGGCTGGTCTACAAGACCCAGGTCTTCCTCAACCACGAGGGCGATCTGTTCCGCACCCGGCTGACCCACTCGCTGGAGGTGGCGCAGCTGGGGCGCTCGATCGCCCGCAGCCTCGGGCTGCACGAGGATCTGGTCGAGGCCATCGCGCTGGCCCACGACCTGGGTCACACCCCTTTCGGCCATGCCGGCCAGGACGAGCTGCACGCCTGCATGGCGCCCTACGGCGGCTTCGAGCACAACCTGCAGAGCCTGCGCGTGATCGACGTGCTGGAGCAGCGTTACCCGACCTTCGATGGCCTGAACCTGAGCTTCGAGACCCGCGAGGGGGTGCTCAAGCACTGCTCGAAGCGGGTCGCCCGCTGGATCGAGGCGCACGAGCCGGGAGGCATCGGCCGGCGTTTCCTGGATCGCACCCAGCCCAGCCTGGAGGCGCAGCTGGCCAACCTGGCCGACGAGATCGCCTACAACGCCCACGATGTCGACGACGGGGTGCGTTCGGGGCTGATCACGATCGACCAGCTCTGCTCGGTGCCGCTGTTCGCGCGTTTCCACGCCGAGGCGCTGGGCGAGCACCCCGGGCTGGCGCAGATGAAGCGCAGCCGGCTGCTGGCCGAGATCCTGCGGCGCATGCTGTCGGCGCAGGTCTACGACGTGATCGACGCGACCGGCGAGCGCCTGCGCCAGCAGCGTCCCGGATCGGTCGAGGCCGTGCGGGCCGGGCCGGCGCTGGTGGGCTTCAGCCCGGAGATGCAGCGGGCCAGCCGCCAGCTCAAGCGTTTCCTGTTCCGGGCGCTCTACCGCCATCCCCAGGTGATGGACACCACCGGGCGGGCCTGCCGGGTGGTGCGCGAGCTGTTCGCCTGCTACGAGGCGGACCCGGGCGAGATGCCGCCCGAATACGCGCAGTCGCCGCTGCTGCGGCGTTCGGTGGCCGACTACATCGCCGGCATGACCGACCGGTTCGCCGTGCGCGAGCACGAACGGCTCACCGGCCTGCAGCTCTTCGCGTCGCCCTGATCAGGCGGCCTCGACCGGCAGGAAGCCGTCGGTCGACAGGTAGCGCTCGCCGGTGTCGTAGTTGAAGCCCAGCACCCGGCTGCCGGCCGGCAGCTCGGCCAGCTTCTGGGCGATGGCCGCCAGCGTCGCGCCGCTGGAGATGCCCACCAGCAGGCCTTCCTCGCGGGCGCTGCGGCGGGCCATCTCCTTGGCCGCCTCGGCCTCGACCTGGATCACGCCGTCGAGCCATTCGGTCTTCAGGTTGGCCGGGATGAAGCCGGCGCCGATGCCCTGGATCGGGTGAGGCGAGGGCTTGCCGCCGCTGATCACCGGCGAGGCGGCCGGCTCGACCGCAAAGACCTTCAGCTGCGGCCAGGCGGTCTTGAGCACCTGGGCGCAGCCGCTGATGTGGCCGCCGGTGCCCACGCCGGTGATCAGCGCATCGAGGCCGTCGGGGAAGTCGGTCAGGATCTCCCGGGCGGTGGTGCGCACGTGCACGTCGATGTTGGCCGGATTCTCGAACTGCTGCGGCATCCAGGCCCCGGCCGTGCTGGCCACCAGTTCCTGGGCCTTCTCGATCGCGCCCTTCATGCCTTTCTCGCGCGGCGTCAGCACGAAGCGGGCACCGTAGGCCAGCATCAGGCGGCGGCGCTCCAGGCTCATGCTCTCGGGCATCACCAGCACCAGCGGATAGCCCTTGACGGCGGCCACCATCGCCAGGCCGACGCCGGTGTTGCCCGAGGTCGGCTCGATGATGGTGCTGCCCGGCTGCAGCGCGCCGCTGGCCTCGGCCGCCTCGATCATCGCCAGCGCGATGCGGTCCTTGATCGAGCCGCCCGGGTTACTGCGCTCGGACTTGATCCAGACCTCGGCGTCGCCGAAGAGGCGGTTGATGCGGATGTGGGGCGTCTGGCCGATGGTGGCCAGCACGTTGGCTGCTTTCATGACGACATCTCCTGTGAGGTCCGGGTGTTGTGCTGATTCTGTCGCATCGACAGCGCCCACGCGCGGCGTCGACAATCGCGTTTTCCCCGGAACCGTCCATGGCCCGCCTGTCCCGACTCGTGCTTCCCGGTCTGCCCCACCATGTCATCCAGCGGGGGCACAACCGCCAGGCCATCTTCCTCGACGATGCCGACCGGCAGGCCTATCTGGCGGCGCTGCAGGACGTCGCGGCCTCGCTGCGCGTGGCCGTGCACGCCTACGTGCTGATGGCCGAGCATGTGCACCTGCTGCTGACGCCGCCCGACGAGGCCGCGCTGGGGCTGCTGATGCAGGGCCTGGGGCGGCGTTACGTGGCGGCGTTCAACCGCCGCCACGGCCGCAGCGGCACGATCTGGGAAGGGCGCTACCGGGCCACGGTGATCGAGCCCGAGCCCTACACGCTGCCCTGCATGCGCTACATCGAGCAGAACCCGGTGCGCGCCGGGCTGTGCCTGCATGCGGCCGACTGGCCGTGGTCCAGCGCCGCCCACCATGTCGGGCGCCGGCGTGATGCGCTGATCAGCGAGCCGATGCCGTTCTGGGCCCAGGGCAACACGCCGTTCGAGCGCGAGATGGCCTGGCAGCGCCTGCTCGACGAGCCGCTGCCCGATGTGCAGGTGCAACAGATGACCGACAGCGCCCTGAAGGGTTGGGTGCTGGGATCTGGCCCCTTCCTTGCACGTGTGGGCACCTCCACAGGGCGACCCGTCGCGCCCCGGCCCCGTGGGCGGCCCCGGCATGCACCGACTCGGGACGGCGGGGCCGCTTGACTCTCCGCTTTGGTGCCTGCGGCCCGCTTTGATCTGTCCCTAATTAAATTCTGCTGCTGATCGTTTGGTTTCTATTCGAGTCTGACCCCATTTTATTCTGCTTGAGGGTCAGTGAGCGCTGCTGTAAATTCGCGCAGTTTTCTATCCCGTCATTCGTAGGAGTGCGCCATGACTCAGGCTGCCTCGGGACCCGCGTCCCAACAAGAGATCCACGCCCTCGCCGCTGGCGGGTTGTATGACCCGGCCAACGAGCACGACGCCTGCGGCGTCGGCTTCGTGGCGCACATCAAGGGCCAGAAGGCACATTCCATCGTCGAGCAGGGTCTGAAGATCCTCGAGAACCTCGACCACCGGGGCGCCGTCGGCGCCGACGCGCTGATGGGCGACGGTGCGGGCATCCTGATCCAGATCCCGGACGACTTCTTCCGCGCCGAGATGGCCAAGCAGGGCATCGCCCTGCCGCCGCTGGGCGAGTACGGCGTGGGCATGATCTTCCTGCCCAAGGAACACGCCTCGCGCCTGGCCTGCGAGCAGGAGCTCGAGCGGGCGGTCAAGGCCGAAGGCCAGGTGCTGCTGGGCTGGCGCGACGTGCCGGTGGATGCCGACATGCCGATGTCACCCACGGTGCGCAAGACCGAGCCGGTGATCCGCCAGATCTTCATCGGCCGGGGCGCCGACGTGATCGTGCCCGACGCGCTCGAGCGCAAGCTCTACGTGATCCGCAAGACCGCCTCGGCCGCGATCCAGGCGCTCAAGCTGACGCACAGCCGCGAGTACTACGTGCCCAGCATGAGCTGCCGCACGATCATCTACAAGGGCCTGCTGCTGGCCGACCAGGTGGGCAAGTACTACCTGGACCTGCAGGATCCGGCCTGCACCTCGGCGCTGGCGCTGGTGCACCAGCGCTTCTCGACCAACACCTTCCCCGAGTGGCCGCTGGCCCACCCGTACCGGATGGTGGCGCACAACGGCGAGATCAACACCGTCAAGGGCAACTTCAACTGGATGCGCGCCCGCGAAGGCGTGATGAAGTCGCCGGTGCTGGGTGACGACCTGAAGAAGCTCTACCCGATCAGCTTCGAGGGCCAGAGCGACACCGCCACCTTCGACAACGCGCTCGAGCTGCTGACGATGAGCGGCTACTCGCTGGCCCACGCCGCGATGATGATGATCCCGGAAGCCTGGGAGCAGCACACGACGATGGACGAGCGCCGCCGCGCGTTCTATGAATACCACGCCGCGATGATCGAGCCGTGGGACGGCCCGGCCGCGATGGTCTTCACCGACGGCAAGCAGATCGGCGCGACGCTGGACCGCAACGGCCTGCGCCCGGCCCGCTACATCGTCACCGACGACGACCTGGTCGTGATGGCTTCGGAAACCGGCGTGCTGCCGATGATTCCGGAGAACAAGATCATCAAGAAGTGGCGCCTGCAGCCGGGCAAGATGTTCCTGATCGACTTCGAGCAGGGCCGCATCGTCGACGACGAGGAGCTGAAGAACCAGTTCGCCTCGGCCAAGCCCTACCGCCAGTGGATCGAGAACGTGCGCATCAAGCTCGACCAGATCCCGGCGGAGCTGGCTGCCGCAGTGTCGGGCGAGTCGCTGCTCGATCGCCAGCAGGCCTTCGGCTACACCCAGGAAGACATCAAGTTCCTGATGGCACCGATGGCGGCCAACGGCGAGGAAGGCATCGGCTCGATGGGCAACGACAGCCCGCTGGCCGTGCTGAGCGACAAGAACAAGCCGCTCTACAACTACTTCAAGCAGCTGTTCGCCCAGGTCACGAACCCGCCGATCGACCCGATCCGCGAAGCCATCGTGATGTCGCTCAACAGCTTCATCGGCCCGAAGCCCAACCTGCTGGACATCAACGCGGTCAACCCGCCGATGCGCCTCGAGGTGGCCCAGCCGGTGCTCGATTTCGCCGACATGGCGCGCCTGCGCGGCATCGAGCGCCACACCGGTGGCAAGTTCAAGTCGCATGAGCTGAACATCACCTACCCGCTGGCCTGGGGCCATCAGGGCGTGGAAGCCAAGCTCGCGTCGCTGTGCGCCGAGGCGGTCGATGCGCTCAAGGGTGGCCACAACATCCTGATCATCACCGACCGCTACATGGACCGCGGCAACGTGGCCATCCCGGCGCTGCTGGCGCTGTCGGCCATCCACCACCACCTGGTGCGCGAGGGCCTGCGCACGACCGCCGGTCTGGTGGTCGAGACCGGTTCGGCCCGCGAGGTGCACCACTTCGCGGTGCTGGCCGGCTACGGCGCCGAGGCCGTGCACCCCTACCTGGCGATGGAGACCCTGGTCGAGATGCACCAGTCGCTGCCGGGCAAGCTGTCGGCCGACAAGGCGATCTACAACTACGTCAAGGCGATCGGCAAGGGCCTGTCGAAGATCATGTCCAAGATGGGCGTGTCGACCTACATGTCCTACTGCGGCTCGCAGCTGTTCGAGGCCATCGGCCTGAACCGCGACCTGATCGCCAAGTACTTTCGCGGCACCCCGACGCAGGTCGAGGGCATCGGCGTGTTCGAGGTGGCCGAGGAGTCGATCCGCAACCACCGCGCCGCCTTCGGCGACGATCCGGTGCTGGCCTCGATGCTGGAGACCGGCGGCGAGTACGCCTGGCGCGCCCGTGGCGAGGAGCACATGTGGACGCCCGACGCGATCGCCAAGCTGCAGCACAGCACCCGCTCGGGCAAGTTCGACACCTACAAGGAATACGCCCAGCTCATCAACGACCAGAGCAAGCGCCACCTGACGCTGCGCGGCCTGTTCGAGTTCAAGCTCGACCCGAGCAAGGCGATCCCGCTGGAGGAGGTCGAATCGGCCGCCGACATCGTCAAGCGCTTCGCCACCGGCGCGATGTCGCTGGGCTCGATCTCGACCGAAGCCCACTCGACGCTGGCGCTGGCGATGAACCGCATCGGCGGCAAGTCCAACACCGGTGAAGGGGGCGAGGATCCGGCGCGTTATCGCAACGAGCTCAAGGGCATCCAGATCGTCGACGGCACCAAGGTGTCGGACGTGGTCGGCAGCAAGGTGATCGAAGCCGACTACACGATGAAGGACGGCGACAGCCTGCGCTCGCGCATCAAGCAGGTCGCGTCGGGCCGTTTTGGCGTGACCACCGAATACCTGGTGTCGGCCGACCAGATCCAGATCAAGATGGCCCAGGGCGCCAAGCCGGGCGAGGGCGGCCAGCTGCCGGGCGGCAAGGTGTCCGAGTACATCGGCCGGCTGCGCCACTCGGTGCCGGGCGTGGGCCTGATCTCGCCCCCGCCGCACCACGACATCTACTCGATCGAGGATCTGGCCCAGCTGATCCACGACCTGAAGAACGTCAATCCGGCCTCGTCCATCAGCGTCAAGCTGGTGTCCGAGGTGGGCGTGGGCACCATCGCCGCGGGCGTGACCAAGTGCAAGGCCGACCACATCGTGATCGCCGGCCACGACGGCGGCACGGGCGCCTCGCCCTGGTCGTCGATCAAGCACTGCGGCACGCCGTGGGAACTCGGCCTGGCCGAGACCCAGCAGACCCTGGTGCTCAACCGCCTGCGCGGCCGCGTGCGCGTGCAGGCCGACGGCCAGATGAAGACCGGCCGTGACGTCGTCATCGGCGCGCTGCTGGGTGCCGACGAATTCGGCTTCGCCACCGCGCCGCTGGTGGTCGAGGGCTGCATCATGATGCGCAAGTGCCACCTGAACACCTGCCCGGTGGGCGTGGCCACGCAGGATCCGGTGCTGCGCAAGAAGTTCACCGGCAAGCCCGAGCACGTCGTCAACTACTTCTTCTTCGTCGCCGAGGAAGCGCGCCAGATCATGGCGCAGCTGGGCATCCGCAGGTTCGACGACCTGGTCGGTCGTGCCGACCTGCTCGACACCCGCAAGGCCATCAGCCACTGGAAGGCCAAGGGCCTGGACTTCAGCCGCGTGTTCTTCCAGCCGTCGGTGCCGGCGGACGTGCCGCGCATGCACGTCTCCGAGCAGGACCACGGCCTGGGCAAGGCGCTGGACAACAAGCTCATCGAGAAGGCCCGCGCCGCGATCGAGAAGGGCGAGAAGGTCCAGTTCATGGAGGACGTGCGCAACGTCAACCGCTCGGTCGGCGCGATGCTGTCGGGCGAGCTGATCAAGCACCATCCGGACGGGCTGGCCGACGAGTCGATCTTCGTGCAGATGGAAGGCACGGGCGGCCAGAGCTTCGGCGCCTTCCTGGCCAACGGCATCACCTTCTACCTGATCGGTGAAGCCAACGACTACACCGGCAAGGGCCTGTCGGGCGGCCGCATCGTGGTGCGTCCGTCGATCGAGTTCCGCGGCGATGCGTCGAAGAACATCATCGTCGGCAACACGGTGCTGATCGGCGCGACCAGCGGCGAGGCCTTCTTCCGCGGCGTGGCGGGCGAGCGTTTTGCCGTGCGCCTGTCGGGCGCGACGGCGGTCGTCGAAGGCACGGGTGACCATGGCTGCGAATACATGACCGGCGGCACCGCCGTCGTGCTGGGTCGCACCGGCCGCAACTTCGCGGCCGGCATGTCCGGTGGCGTCGCCTATGTCTACGACGAGGACGGCGCCTTCGCCAGCCGCTGCAACACCGCCCAGGTCGCCCTGGACAAGGTGCTGACCGCGGCCGAGCAGGAGCAGACCATGGACCTGGCGATCTGGCACAAGGGCCAGACCGACGAGGCGCTGCTGAAGAAGCTGGTCGAGGACCACCACCGCTGGACCGGCTCGCTGCGGGCCCGCGACATCCTCGACAACTGGAGCGAGGCTCGCGCCCGGTTCGTCAAGGTGTTCCCGCACGAGTACAAGCGTGCGCTGGGCGAGATCAACGCCACCAAGGCTGCCGACGAGACCATCGCCCGGGCCAAGGGTGACGTGAAGGGCGACGGCAAGGCGGCTCAGGCCGTCGCGGCCAAGTAATTGTGGAGCCCCGGCCGCAGCCGCGACACGCGCTGCGGCCGTCCTGACAGAACTATCGCGAGAGTGGACGCATCATGGGTAAGGTCACTGGTTTCATGGAATTCGAGCGCCTCGAGGAGGGCTACGAGCCCGTCGAGAAGCGCCTGAAGAACTACAAGGAATTTGTCATCGGCCTGAAGGCCGACGACACGAAGGTGCAGGCGGCGCGCTGCATGGACTGCGGCACGCCGTTCTGCAACAACGGCTGCCCGGTCAACAACATCATCCCGGACTTCAACGACCTGGTCTTCCAGGGCGACTGGAAGAACGCGATCACGGTGCTGCACAGCACCAACAACTTCCCCGAGTTCACCGGCCGCATCTGCCCGGCGCCGTGCGAGGCAGCCTGCACGCTGAACGTGAACGACGACGCCGTGGGCATCAAGTCCATCGAGCACGCGATCATCGACCGCGCCTGGGACGAAGGCTGGGTCGTGCCGCAGCTGCCCAAGGTCCGCACGGGCAAGAAGATCGCCATCGTCGGCTCCGGCCCGGCCGGTCTGGCCGCAGCCCAGCAGCTGGCCCGTGCCGGCCACGACGTGACGCTGTTCGAGAAGAACGACCGTCCGGGCGGCCTGCTGCGCTACGGCATCCCCGACTTCAAGATGGAGAAGTCGCACATCGACCGCCGGGTCAAGCAGATGGAAGCCGAAGGCGTGGTGTTCCGCACCAACACGCTGGTGGGCGAGATGCCCAAGGGCTCCAAGGTCACCAACTGGGCCAAGGACACCGTCACGCCCGAGTCGCTGAAGGCCGAGTTCGACGCGGTGCTGCTGACCGGCGGGGCCGAGCAGAGCCGCGACCTGCCGGTGCCGGGCCGTGACCTGGCCGGGGTGCATTTCGCGATGGAATTCCTGCCGATGCAGAACCGCATCAACCACGGCGGGAAGATCAAGGACCAGATCCGTGCCGACGGCAAGCACGTCATCGTCATCGGCGGTGGTGACACCGGCAGCGACTGCGTGGGCACGTCCAACCGCCACGGCGCGGTCAGCGTCACGCAGTTCGAGGTCATGCCGCGTCCGCCGGAAGAAGAGAACCGCCCGATGACCTGGCCGTACTGGCCGCTGAAGCTGCGCACCTCGTCCAGCCACGAAGAAGGCTGCGTGCGCGAGTTCGCCGTCTCGACCAAGGAATTCGTCGGCGACAAGGGCAAGGTCACCGGCCTGAAGACCGTGAACGTCGAGTTCAAGGACGGCAAGCTGGTCGAGATCCCCGGCTCCGAGAAGGAATACAAGGCCGATCTGGTGCTGCTGGCGATGGGCTTCGTCAGTCCGGTGGCCACCATCCTGGAGGCCTTCGGGGTCAGCAAGGACGCCCGCGGCAACGCCAAGGCGACGACCGACCTCGACGGCGGCTACAAGACCAACGTCGACAAGGTCTTCGCGGCCGGCGACATCCGCCGCGGCCAGTCGCTGGTGGTCTGGGCGATCCGTGAAGGCCGTCAGGCCGCCCGCGCGGTCGACGAGTTCCTGATGGGGGCGACGACGCTGCCGCGTTGATCGCCGGGCCGGTGCGTCCGCCTTGCGGCGAGACGCGTCACCGCCATGCCGAGGGCCGCCATCCAGGCGGCCCTTTTCATTTGTTCATGCCCGGCGCTGCAAGGCCTCATCCGCGGGGGCCACACTGGTGTCAGTGCTTTCCCCTATCATGCCGGCCATGGCACCGGACCGGTGCCGCTCCTCTTGCCCACCGACCGCCTCGTGTCCTCCTTGCCGCCGCCCCTTTCCGCGCCCGATCCCGCCGCTCTCGTCGAGCTGCGCGGGGTGACCTGTGGCTACGGTGACCGGATCGTCCTGCGGGACGTGAACCTGTCCGTGCCGCGAGGCGCCGTCGTCGGCCTGATGGGCACGTCCGGCGGGGGCAAGACCACGGTGCTGCGCCTCATCGGCCGGCAGCTCGACGTGCAGTCGGGATCGGTGTCGTTCGACGGGGTCGACGTGGCCACGCTCGAGCGCCAGGCGCTGATGGCCATGCGCCGTCGCATGGGCATGCTGTTCCAGTTCGGCGCGCTGTTCACCGACCTGTCGGTCTTCGACAACGTCGCCTTCCCGCTGCGCGAGCACACGGGCCTGCCCGAGGCGATGGTGCGTGACCTGGTGCTGATGAAGCTCAACGCGGTCGGCCTGCGGGGCGCGCGTGACCTGATGCCCAGCCAGATCTCGGGGGGCATGAGCCGCCGGGTCGCGCTGGCGCGCGCGATCGCGCTCGATCCGGAACTGATCATGTACGACGAACCCTTCGCCGGCCTGGACCCGATCTCCATGGGCATCTCGGCCCGGCTGATCCGCGATCTCAACGATGCGCTGGGGGTCACGAGCATCGTGGTCTCCCACGACGTCGACGAGACCTTCCTGATCGCCGATCACATCATCTTCATCGCCAACGGCGGCGTGGCCGCCCAGGGCACGCCGGCCGAGCTGCGGGCTTCCGACGATCCGCTGGTGCGCCAGTTCGTCAGCGCCGCCCCCGACGGCCCGGTGCGTTTCCACTATCCGGCCGTGCCGCTGGCCCAGGACCTGGGCCTCGGGGGGCGGGCATGAACCTGCATCCTGAAGCCGTCGGGCGGGGCGTGCGGGAGTGGCTCGGTGCCGTCGGCCACGCGACCCGCCTGCTGCTGCGGCTGATCACCCTGCTGCCCGCGGCCCTGCGCCGTCCGCGCCTGGTGGTCGAGCAGGTGCACTTCCTCGGCAACCTGTCGCTGGCCATCATCTCGGTGTCGGGCCTGTTCGTCGGGTTCGTGCTCGGCCTGCAGGGCTACTACACGCTGCAGCGCTACGGCTCGTCCGAGGCGCTGGGGCTGCTGGTGGCGCTGTCGCTGGTGCGCGAGCTCGGCCCGGTCGTCACGGCCCTGCTGTTCGCCGGGCGGGCGGGCACGGCCCTGACGGCCGAGATCGGCCTGATGAAATCCGGCGAGCAGCTCGCCGCGATGGAGATGATGGCGGTCGACCCGGTGCAGCGCGTGCTGGCGCCCCGCTTCATCGGCGGGCTGATCGCCTTGCCCCTGCTGTCGGCGGTGTTCAGCGCGGTCGGCATCATCGGGGGCTGGCTGGTGGGCGTGGTGCTCATCGGCGTGGATCCGGGGGCGTTCTGGTCGCAGATGCAGAACGGGGTCGAGGTGTTCGCCGACGTGGGCAACGGGGTGATCAAGAGCGTGGTGTTCGCGCTGACCGTCACCTTCGTGGCGCTGCTGCAGGGCTACCTCTGCCAGCCCACGCCCGAAGGCGTGGCCCATGCGACCACACGCACCGTGGTGATGGCGTCGCTGGCGGTGCTGGGGCTCGACTTCGTGCTCACGGCACTGATGTTTTCGATTTGAAGAACAGGGTAGGACATGCAGAAGTCCCGTCATGATGTGTGGGTCGGTCTCTTCGTGATGATCGGTGCGGCAGCCTTGCTTTTCCTGGCCCTGAAGGCGGGCAACCTGCTGTCGGTGTCGTTCGAGCCGACCTACCGGGTGGTGGCCAGCTTCGACAACATCGGCGGCCTGAAGCCGCGTGCGGCGGTCAAGAGCGCCGGGGTCGTCGTGGGGCGCGTGGCCACCATCGGCCTGGACGACAAGACCTATCAGGCCCAGGTGGTCATCGACATGGAGCAGCGTTTCGTGTTCCCGAAGGACTCGTCGGCCAAGATCCTCACCGCCGGCCTGCTGGGCGAGCAGTACATCGGCCTGGAGCCGGGCGCCGAGGCGAAGAACCTGGCCAACGGCGACCGCATCACCCAGACCCAGTCGGCGGTGGTGCTCGAGACGTTGATCAGCCAGTTCCTCTACAACAAGGCCGCTGACGCCAGCGATGCGCCGGCGAGTGCCGAGGCCCTGAAATGACGCGTCGCCTGCTCTCCTGGCTGGTCGTGGCCTGGCTGTCGCTGGCGGGTGCCGGCTGCGCCACGGTCGACAACCCCGATCCGTTCGAGAAGGTCAACCGGGGCGTGTTCGCGTTCAACGAGGCGGCCGACGAGGCGGTGATCCGTCCGGTGGCCACGGTCTACCGCGACGTGCTGCCGATGTTCGTGCGCACCGGCTTCAGCAACTTCTTCGGCAATGTGCGTGACGCCTGGTCATCGGTGAACCTGTTCCTGCAGGGGCGTTTCGCCGAGGGCTTCTCCGACATGATGCGCTTCGGCAGCAACACCGTGTTCGGCATGCTGGGGGTCGTCGACGTGGCCACCGAACTGGGTTTCGAGCGCCACGGCGAGGATTTCGGCCTGACGCTGGGCCGCTGGGGCGTGCCTTCGGGGGCCTACATCGTCTGGCCGATCTTCGGCCCCTCGACGGTGCGTGACTCGGTCGGCCTGCCGGTCGACCAGCTCGCCGCGCCGCAGGCCTTCATCAGCCCGTCGGCGGCCCAGTACACGCTGACCGCCACCCAGCTGATCAGCACGCGGGCCTCGCTGCTGCAGGCGACCAACCTGCTCGACGACATCGCGCTCGACAAGTACACCTTCGTGCGCGACGCCTACCTGCAGCGGCGGCGCAGCCGCATCTTCTCCGACGAGAGCGAGCAGTGATCCTCGCCGGACGGACGGCGCCCGGGCCCGTGGCTGTCGTCCTGGCGTCCGGATGATCCGTTACGGGAATCGGTGCCGTTTCCGGCGCCACAGAAAGGAAAGCATGTTGAAGATGATGAGGACGGTCGCGATGGCGGCCGGTCTGGCACTGGCATCCTCGCTGGTGCTGGCCCAGGTGGCTCCGGATGCGCTGGTCAAGCAGGTGTCCTCCGAGGTGGTGGATTCGGTCAAGGCCGACAAGACCATCCAGGCCGGGGATGTCAAGAAGATCATCGCCCTGGTGGACGCGAAGATCCTGCCGCACGTGAACTTCCAGCGCATGACCTCGTCGGCGGTCGGCCGCTACTGGCGCCAGGCGACGCCCGAGCAGCAGGGTCGCCTCCAGGACGAGTTCAAGACCCTGCTGGTGCGCACCTACGCCGGCGCGCTCACGCAGGTCAAGGACCAGACCATCGAGTTCCGCCCGCTGCGCTCGCGGCCCGAGGACACCGAGGTCATCGTGCGCTCCGAGGTCAAGGGCAAGGGCGATCCGATCCAGCTCGACTACCGCCTCGAGAAGGCCGGTGACGCGTGGAAGATCTACGACGTCAACGTGATGGGGGTCTGGCTGGTGGAGAACTACCGCTCCAGCTTCGCGCAGGAGATCGCCAGCTCGGGCATCGAAGGCCTGATCACCAAGCTGGCCGCGAAGAACAAGTCCGCCGCCAGCAAGGTCTGAGCGATGGCGCTGCAACTGCCGCAACGGCTGACCCACGATCAGGCCAGGGCCTGCAGCGCCGCACTGATCGCTCAGATGACCGCGCAGGGCACGAAGGCGACGGTGCTCGACGCGTCGGCGCTGCAGGTCTTCGACTCGTCAGCGCTGGCGGTGATCCTGAGCCTGCGCCGTGCGGCAGGGGCCGCGGGCGGCTCCCTGCTGCTGCAGGGCCTGCCGGTGCGGCTGCAGTCGCTGGCCCGGCTCTATGGCATCGACACGCTGATCGAGGATCCGGCCGCATCCGGCGCGGCCTGAGGCGCTGGCTCAGCTGGTGGGCACGTCGCGCTTGAGGCGCAGGTTGCGCTTGATCTCCTGCAGCACGGTGCGCAGCTCGGGGCCGAGCTTGAGCGCCACGCCGGTGGTCAGGATGTCGATCACCGTCAGGTGCAGCAGCCGGCTGACCATCGGGCTGTAGCGGTCGTAGTCTTCCGGATGGTCGACCGCCAGCATGATCTGCGCATGCTGCGACAGCGGGCATCCGCTGGTCGACATCACGATGATGGTCGCGCCTTTCTTGCGCGCGATCTCGGCGGTGTCGATCAGGTCCCGGCTGCGGCCGGAGTTCGAGATCAGCACCGCGCAGTCGTCGGGGCCGAGCATGGTCGCGGCCATCACCTGCACATGGGCGTCGCTGTAGGCGACGGCATTGATGCCCAGCCGGAAGAACTTGTGCTGCGCGTCCTGCGCCACGATGCCGGAGTTGCCCACGCCGTAGAACTCGAGCCGGCCACCCCGCTGGATCGTGGTCGTCAGCGCCTCGATCGCGCGGCCCACCGCGTGCGCGGCCGCGTCGTTGCGGTACTTCAGCAGCGCGCTGACCGCGTTGTCGATCACCTTGACGATCAGGTCGCCAGGCTTGTCGTCCTCGTCGACGGCGCGGTGCACGAAGGGCACCCCTTCATTGACGGTGCCGGCGAGCTTGAGCTTGAAGTCGGCCAGGCCGTCGTAGCCCACGCTGCGGCAGAAGCGCACCACCGTGGGCTTGCTGACGTGGGCCCGTTCGGCCAGTTCGGCCACCGGCAGGCCGGCGAAGCTGCGGGCATCCACCAGCACCAGGCGCGCCACCCGCTGCTCGGCCGGCGACAGCGCCGGCAACGAGGCGCGGATGCGGTCGAGCATCGAGGGCAGGTTGGCGGGGTGGCTGCCGTATCCGGTCACTGTTCTTCGCTCCACGCATGGCTGTCACGGGCGACCAGCGCGCTGGCGGCCGCCGGCCCCCAGCTGCCGGCGGCATAGCCGCGCGGGCCTTCGCCGCCGTTCTCGCGCGAGCGCTGCCAGCTGTCGAGGATGGGCTCGACCCAGCGCCAGGCCTGCTCCTGCTCGTCGCTGCGCACGAACAGGTTCAGGCGCCCGGCGATCGCGTCCAGCAGCAGGCGCTCGTAGGCACCGACCCGATCGGTCTGGAACACCTTGTCGAAGTCGAGGTCCAGCGACACCGGCGCCAGCGCGTCATTGGTGCCGCTGCCCTTGGCCGCCAGCAGGTGCAGCTCCAGCCCGTCTTCCGGCTGCAGCTTGATCACCAGCTTGTTGGCCCGGTGCGCGCCCGGGAAGATCGGGTGCGGCACCTGGCGGAAATTCACCACGATCTGCGCATCACGCGCCGACAGGCGCTTGCCGGTGCGCAGGTAGAAGGGCACGCCCGCCCAGCGCCAGTTCTGCACCTCGGTGCGCAGCGCGACGAAGGTCTCCGTGTGGCTGTCGGCCGGCACCTTGAGCTCGTCGAGGTAACCCGGCACGGCCTGGCCGGCGACGTTGCCGCCGCGGTACTGGCCACGGATGACGTCGCGCACCACGGTCTCGGGCGTGAAGGGCTTGAGCGACTTCAGCACCTTGAGCTTCTCGTCGCGGATCGCGTCGGCGTCGCCGGTCGACGGCGGCTCCATCGCGATCATCGTCAGCAGCTGCAGCGCATGGTTCTGGATCATGTCGCGCAGCGCGCCGGTGCGGTCGTAGAAGTCGCCGCGCGTGCCCACGCCCAGCGATTCGGCCAGCGTGATCTGGATGTTGGCGATGCTCTCGCGGCGCCACAGCGGCTCGAACAGCGCGTTGCCGAAGCGCAGCGCCATCAGGTTCTGCACCGAGGGCTTGCCGAGGTAGTGGTCGATGCGGAAGGCCTGGCGCTCCGAGTACACCGAACGCACCACCCGGTTGATCTCCTGCGCGCTCGCCAGGTCGTGGCCCAGCGGCTTCTCCAGCACGACCCGGATCTGCGGCGTGTTCAGCCCGGCCGCGCCCAGCTTCTCGCAGATCACGGGGAACAGGTGCGGGCTGGTGGCCAGGTAGAGCACCACCGTGTCGGCGCCCCGTTCGTCGATCCACGACTTCAGGCCGGCGTAGTCCTCGTCACGGGACAGGTCCATGCGGCGGTAGTGCAGCAGCTCGGCAAAACGGGCGAACTCGTCGTCGCTCGGGCGCTTGGAGCTCTCGACGTCGACGAAACGTTCCTTGATGAAGGCGCGGTAGCTTTCATCGCTGCGGTCGTCGCGGGCCACCGCCAGGATGCGTCCGCCCGGGGGCAGCTTGCCGTGGCGGAAGGCCTGGAACAGGGCGGGCATCAGCTTTCGCCACGTCAGGTCGCCGGTGCCGCCAAAAAAAACCAGATCGAAGGACATCGTGTCGCCTTTCACGGGTGTCGTGCCAGGCCGCACCCGATGTAACTAAGTTTCACGACAGATGATGCATGAGTTTCTTCGGACGGTCAACGCAGGATTCTCCGGGCGGCTGGAGGGTGTGGATCATGTCCGCCGATCCCCGCGAACACGTAACCCGTTTGAACGCCTGACCAGCGCCCGACGGGTTCTAATGTCGGGTGTTGTCATCTCGGACCTGTCCTGTAGCGCCATGAATCAGCTCGACCAACTCAAGCAGTGCACCACCGTCGTCGCCGACACCGGCAACTTCAAGCAACTCGCCCAGTTCACGCCCCGGGATGCCACGACCAACCCGTCGCTGATCCTGAAGGCCGTGCAGCAGCCCGACTACGCGCCGCTGCTGTCCGAGACGGTGGCCGCCCACGCCGGCGCTGCGCTCGACCAGATCGTCGACGAGGTGCTGGTGCGTTTCGGCCTGGAGATCCTGAAGGTGGTGCCGGGCCGCGTGTCCACCGAAGTCGACGCCCGCCTGAGCTTCGACAAGGAAGCGACCCTGGCCCGCGCGCGGCGCCTGATCGCGCTGTACGAGGCCCGCGGCATCGGTCGCGACCGCGTGCTGATCAAGATCGCCGCCACCTGGGAAGGCATCCAGGCCGCCCGTGAACTCGAGCGCGACGGCATCCACTGCAACCTGACGCTGCTGTTCGCGTTCTGCCAGGCCGTGGCCTGCGGCGAAGCCGGGGTGCAGCTGATCTCCCCGTTCGTCGGTCGCATCTACGACTGGTACAAGAAATCGGCCGGCGCCAGCTGGAACGAGGCGGCCCAGGCCGGCGAGAACGACCCGGGTGTCGTCTCGGTGCGCAACATCTACCGCTACTACAAGAAGCATGGCATCGCCACCGAGGTGATGGGCGCGAGCTTCCGCAACGTCGGCCAGATCCTGGCCCTGGCCGGCTGCGACCTGCTGACCATCAGCCCCGATCTGCTGGCCCAGCTGCAGGCGAGCGAGGCACCGGTCGTGCAGGCACTGGACGCCGGGTCGGCCCGTGCCAGCGAGCTGGCGGCCGTCAGCTTCGACGAGGCCGCCTTCCGCTTCGCCCTCAACGAGGACGCGATGGCCACCGAGAAGCTGGCCGAAGGCATCCGTGCCTTCGCGGTCGACGCCGGCAAGCTCGACCAGATGATCCTCTCGCTGCAAGCCTGAACTGCCGCCGACGGCAGCACCCTGATCCGGAGACCCCATGAACATCCCGCGCTGTGACCAGACGCCCGCCTGGAGCGAGCTGAAGCACCACTACGACACGCAGGGCCGTGACTTCGACCTGCGCACCGCCTTCCAGCAGCAGCCCCAGCGTGCGGCCGAGCTGAGCGTGGCGGCCCCGGAGATCGTCGCGGACCTGTCGAAGAACCGCTGGGACCTCGCCACCCGTGACCTGCTGGTCCGGCTGGCGCGTGAATGTGGTCTGGAAGCGCGCCGGGATGCGATGCTGCGTGGCGAGGTGGTCAATCCGACCGAAGGGCGGGCGGTGCTGCACACCGCGCTGCGTGCACCCAGGGGGGCGGCCCCGTTCAGCGACGAGGTGCACGAGGTGCTCGACCGCCTGCTGCAGTGGGTCGAGCAGGTCCGGGACACGGCCCGCAGCGGCATCCGCCATGTGGTGAACATCGGCATCGGCGGCTCCGACCTGGGGCCGCAGATGCTGGTGCCCGCCCTCGACGCCCATCTGCACGAGGGGCTGCAGTTCCACTTCGTCTCCAACGTCGACGGCCACGACATCGTGCCGGTGCTGCGCGGGCTCGACCCGCGCGAGACGCTGTTCATCGTCGCCTCGAAGACCTTCACGACCCAGGAGACGATGGCCAACGCGAACCTGGCCCGGACCTGGTTCCTGGAGGGCATGGGGCCGCAGGGCGAGGCCGAGATCGGGCGCCACTTCGTGGCCACGACGACCAATGTGCAGGCCGCCTCGGCCTTCGGCATCCACACCACCTTCGGTTTCTGGGACTGGGTGGGCGGGCGTTTCTCGCTGTGGAGCGCGATCGGCCTGCCGGTGGCGCTGGCCATCGGTGCGGATGCGTTCCGGTCGATGCTGGCCGGTGCGCACGCGATGGACCGGCACTTCGCCGAGACGCCGCTGGAGCGGAACCTGCCGGCGCTGCTCGGGTTGCTGGACGTCTGGTACCGCAACTTCCATGGCTACACCAGCCGTTCGGTCGCGCCGTACCACCAGGGGCTGCGGCGCCTGCCGGCCTATCTGCAGCAGCTGGAGATGGAGTCCAACGGCAAGCAGGTCGACCTCGACGGCCAGCCGCTGCCGTACGCGACCAGCCCGGTGGTCTGGGGCGAGCCCGGCACCAACGGCCAGCACGCCTATTTCCAGATGCTGCACCAGGGCAGTGACGTGATCCCGGTCGAGTTCATCGCCGTGCGCCACACCTCCCACGACACGCGCTTGTCGCCGGCGCTGCAGGCCGGTCTGGCCGATCAGCACACCAAGCTGCTGGCCAACTGCCTGGCCCAGAGCCAGGCGCTGATGCAGGGCAAGAGCACCGAGTCGGCACTGCTCGAGCAGGCGCCCACCGCGTCGAAGGCCCTGGGGGCACTCACCGTGGCCCGCCATCGCACCTTCCCGGGCAACCGTCCCAGCAGCACGCTGGTCATGGACCGGCTCACGCCCGCCAGCCTCGGTGCGCTGATCGCGATGTACGAGCACCGCATCTTCGTCAGCGGTGCCATCTGGGGCATCAACAGCTTCGACCAGTGGGGCGTCGAGCTGGGCAAGGCGCTGTGCAACCAGCTGCTGCCGCGTTTCGCCACCGGTGACACCACCGGTCTGGACGGCTCGACGGCCGCGCTGCTCACCCGCCTGCGCGGCTGACGCGCCCTGAGGGAAGGGCCAACGGGCCCGCTCCCTCAGGCCCCGGCGCGCACCGGGATGGTCACCGTCACTGCGGCGTTTCCGTCCTGAGGATCCATTGTTTCGGGTCGTTGAAGGTGGTGGCGTAATGCGTGTCCGCCAGCGCATCGGCGACGGCGCCCAGGAAGTGCTCCTTGAACGCGGCTTCCGAGAAGCGCTCCGCATTGCGGCGGCAGGCCATCGGATCGATGGGCTCGGACTGCTCGAAGCGTTCGACGGCCTCGCAGATGGACTCGACGCTCTGCTCGGCGAACAGCAGCCCCGTGCGGTCCGGGCCGCGGCCGGTGTTGACCGTCTCGCAGGCGCCACCACGACCGAACGCGATCACCGGGGTGCCGCAAGCCTGTGATTCCACCGGCGTGATGCCGAAGTCTTCCTCTGCAGCGAAAACGAAGGCGCGGGCGGTGGACATCATCTCCACCAGCACGGCCGACGGCCGGTGGCCCAGCACCTGCACATTGCTGGTCTGATCCGCGATTTCACGGATGCGGCCCATGTCAGGCCCGTCACCCAGGATGACCAGCTTGCGATCGGGCATCCTGGCAAACGCTTCGGCGATCAGCGGCATGCGCTTGTAGGGCACCATTCGTGACGCGGTGACGTAGAAGTCACTCTTGTCCTGGCGCAGGGCGAAGCGTTCGACATCCACCGGCGGATACACCACCGCGGAGCGGCGACCGTAGACCTTCTCGATGCGCCGGGCGATGTAGGCGGAATTGGCCATGAAACTGTCGACCCCGTGGGCCGTGCGGTGGTCCCACAGGCGCAGGTAATGCAGGCTGGCACGAGCGATCCAGGCCTTCAGGCCTCGGGTCAGCTTGGATTCGTTCAGGTATTGATGCTGCAGGTCCCACGCGTAGCGCATGGGGCTGTGCACATAACTCACGTGCACCTGACCCGGTCCGGTGATGACCCCTTTGGCCACGGCATGGCTGGACGAGATGATCAGGTCGTAACCCGAGAGGTCGAACTGTTCGACCGCCAGCGGCATCAGGGGCAGGTAGTTGCGAAACGACGTCCGGGCCTTGGGCAGGTGCTGGATGAAACTGGTCCTGGCCTTGCGTCCACCCAGGAACTTGCGGTCCTCGTCCGACATGAAATCGACCACTGAAAACAGGTCGGCCTGCGGGAAGATCTTCAGGATCTGCTCCACCACCCGTTCGGAACCGGCGTAGGTGACGAACCATTCATGCACCAGCGCCACGCGCAATTGTTTCGTATTCAAGTTCAAGCTCCTTCGGGGGCTGCAGTCTGCATGCGCGGGTTGGACGCCAGGGTGGCTTCCAGCAATTCGAGATGCAATCTGGCGTTGCGCTCCCAGGAATAATGCTGCGTTCGTTTCAGGCCTTCGGCCTTCAGTTGCTGACGCAATTCGGGATCGGCGACCACGCGGGCGATGTGGCGTGCCAGTTCCGCGGGATCGTGGGGGTCGAAGTAGAGTGCCGCGGCACCGCAGGTTTCCTGCAGGGCGGCAGCGGTGGAAGAGATCACCGGACAGCCGCAGGCCATCGCCTCCAGCGGCGGGATGCCAAAACCTTCGTAGAACGAAGCCATCACAAAACAGGTGGCCTGGCTGTAGAGGGCCTTGAGTTCTTCGTCGGTGACATAACCCAGCTGGATCGTGCGCCCGGCCGAACCGGCCGCCGTGCTCGAGAAGATCGAGATGTCGGCGGCGCCGGCGATGGCCACCAGCGGACCGTCGTCGCCCATCAGCTCGATGGCGCGCACCACGGCGGCGAAGTTCTTGTTCGGCGTGTGGCTGCTGACGGCCAGCACGAAGGGCCGGTGCCTGAGCTGATGCCGGTCGAGGATGCGCTCATCGGCCGATCGACGCTCGAGATGCTGCCAGCCTTCCGTGGCCACGTGGACCTTCGAGGCGGGGGCACCGAAACACTCGACCGCTTCCCCGGCGCTGAACTCGGACACCGCCATGGTCGCCGGTGCCCGCTGCACGATGCGCGACACCAGGGAGCGGTACCACCAGGAAAAGGTCCTGGAGTAGGTCTGCGGAAAACGCACGACGGCACCGTCGTGCACGGTGACGATCTGGTTCTTCACCCACAGCGGCCCGGTGAAGCCCGGGCTGAAGATCAGGCCGCCGCGGGCACGCCACGGCAGGTCCAGCTGTTCCCACAGGTGGCCCTTGAAGCGGCCGCAGTGTTCGACCCGGATGCCTTTCAGCTCGGGCGCCGGCACGCCCGGGGGCAGCAGCAGCACCCAGCGCGCGAAGCTGCCTTCACCCTGCTGGATCAGCTGGTCCAGGCAGGCGATGGTCTCGATGCCATAGCGCTGGACGCCGGTGACACGCTGTCCATACGAGCGCCCGTTGATGTAGATGGTCTTCTGGCTCATGAGGTGAGGCGGGCCTTCTTGTGGTGCTGGACGCTCATTCCGCAGGCGGCCGCCGCAAAGGCATAGAACCCGATGCCCAGGTCGAAGACCGTGCCGGCGATCGCGCTGCCGATGAGGATCGATGCGGCCGCATGGCGAGACGCCACGGCGATGGGCCAGATCTCGCTGTCGCTGCGATCCTTCGGCCGCGAGCGGCCGAGGAACGAGAGGGTGAAGATCACGAACAGCAGCGTGCCGATCACGCCCAGGTTCGACAGCAGCACCAGCGGATAACTGGAGGCCCGGGTGCTGCCCAGGCCGACGCCCAGTCCGTAGGATTCGAGGAAATTGCTCCAGGCCTGCTGGTTCCACGAACCACGCTCCACGCCGGACTGGCTTTCCATCTTGTCGAACAGGGTCAGGTTGAAGAACGAGATCACGGGCTCGAACACCGCCGGACTCACCAGCATAAGCAGGCTGATGACCATGATGATCATGGCCGCGACGGCCGACATCGTTCCCCAGCGTGACGGGCTGCGGCCGGAGAGCATGGTCATGCCGTCGAGCATCAGCACGACGCAGAGGTAACCCATCAGTCCGACATAACCGGTCGTGGAGGTCGACAGCAGCAGCAGCAGCAGGGTGATCAGCGCCAGCCAGCCGGTCTGGCGGGCATGCCAGCCGTGCCGCCACAGCGTGAGGGTGGCGGCAAAGATGCCCAGGCAGAATCCGGCGAAGGCCGACGACTCCGGGAAGGTGCCGTAGAGCCGCTGCAGGCCGCCCATCGGGTCCGAGTTCAGCATGGCATAACTGCCATTGCGCACGTACTCGAGCATCGAGGGCAGGCCGCCATACAGCTCGACCATGTTGATGAGCCCGGCCACCACATTGGCCCAGGCCGTCAGCATGATGCCGGCGCCGAACTGTTCGTAGCCATCCTTTTCCTGGAGCAGCGACCTCACGCAGGCGAAGGTCAGCAGCGAGCCCAATGCGTAGGCCGCCTGCGAGATGTTGCTCGAGACCGGCCGCAAGGGGGTCGGCAGCAGCAGGTCGTCCGCGCTGGAGGTCAGTCGGTCGATGGTCAGCACGTCGATGTCACCCGCGAGCATGCGCGGAATGAAGATCGCGCCGACGACCCCCCAGAGGATCAGCATCAGCAGCCAGAAACCGGGCTGGCCATCGCTCATCTCCCGTGTCAGCCGCGAGGTCCCGCCCTTGCGCAGCGCCGTCAGCAGCAGCAGCGGAAGAAAGGACACCGCGGGTGACAGGGAGGCGCCCCCGAGCACCGGCAGGATGAATGCCGCCGAACCGCCGAACAGGGTCCAGAACAGCAGCATCGACAGTTGCCGTGTTCCGCGCGCCCACCAGGCCGAGAGCAGCACCAGGGCGGCAAAGTAGGTCGGTATCATGGCGTGAAACTCGGTGGCATGGGTTTGCGGTCAGGATCGGATGAGGTCATGCGGCAACCCGGAATTCAGCTGCGCTTCATGGCGACAAATGCTGAAAGTGCGAGTGCCGATGCCAGCAGCAGTTCGATGGAGACCCGCAGCCATGCCATGCCATGCACGCCGAACGCGGGAATCGACCACTGCGCGCCGATCCACAGCAGCGCGCCGGACAGCACGTAGATCAGCGCGATCTGCTTGTCCAGGTGCAGCGGATAGAGATAACACTGCACCAGCAGTTGCGACAAGGCCATCAGCGGCAGCGCGGGCAGCAGGATCATCAGCAGTTCGGTGCTGGATTCATATGCCGCACCCATCAGCAGCGGAATCAGGTACGGCAGGATCAGCATGCCGGCCACCGTGCAGGCCGAGGCGATGCCGAAGATCTTCAGGACGATCTTTCCATAGACCCGCGAGGCCTTGTAGGGGTCTTCGGCAAACATGCGCATGCTGCCCGGGAACAGCACCACCGTGAGCGGTTGCAGCAGGCCGGTCGCTGCGGTCAGGATGCGGTCGGCCAGTGCGTAGTGCCCCACCGTGTCCGCTGACGCGTGGCGGGTCAGCAGATAGGCGCTGCCATAACCCATCGCGGTCAGGGCCGCACGGTAGGCGAAGACATAGAGGCCCTTGCGCAGTGCATCGGCCAGCACGCCTTCAGGCAACTGGATGTGCTTGGCGTGCTTGCGGGCGTGGCGCCAGGCGAAGAGATTCACGCCGGCCGCGGCCACGTTCATGATGATGAAGGCGGTCACCACATCCTCGGTGCTGCGCACCCAGAGGGCGCACATCAGCAGCGTGAGCACTGCGGGCACGGTCTCGAAGGTCGCCTGCAGCCTGGATTCTCCCTGGGCCGTCAGCATCCACCCGAAGTTCATTCCACACTGGATGCCCAGCAGCACCGCCAGGCCGATCACGGCCCATTCGTTGCGCAGGGGTTCGGAGTAGAAGATCGCGGCCGTCGCTGCAGCCAGCGACAGGGGAATCATCGTCAGCCTGGAAAACGTGGCGATGCTCAGCGCGGTGTCACGGTCGTTCTGGCCGGACGCCGATGCGTAGAGTCGGCTGGCGATCAGTGGCGTGCCGAACTCCACGATCTGCCAGACCATCATCGCGATCATGTGCGCGACCGAATAGATGCCGTAGCCTTCCGGGCCCAGATTCCGGCCCAGCAGGGGAATCAGGGCCAGCGTGCTCAGGATCCGGACGGCCATGCCTCCGTACAGATAGAGCGCCCGGGTCAGGTTCGATCCCACGGCCGGGGCCTGGGGGGCGGCTGACGTGGCGATGATCTGGGGCTGGGAAGGTTTTCCTGACATAGAGGCGATCAGGACAGTTCGAGCACACGCTCGGGGGTCAGTTTCCCGAGCATCAGGTCACGCAGCGCCATCAGGTTGCCCCGCACCCGGCCGAGCCGGTCGACATGGGGTTCGGGGGTCAGCAGCTTGCCGAAATTGGCCAGCATGTTGCGTGCCATCAGGCGGAACGCAAAATGAGCCGTCACCGTGCCCTTGCGCCAGAGGTAGAGCGGGTTGGCGACCTGGGAGTAACCGAAACGCACGCCCGACTGGCGTCCGGATTTGGTCGCGAGGTGCACGCCCCTGAGGGCCTTGGACTTGACGACCCGTCCCGCCTTCGAGACCTGGCGGGAGAAGTCCACGTCCTCCTGCCAGCCGTACAGCGGCAGGCGCTCATCGAAGCGTGAGCCGGTCTGGCGGATGGCGGCCCAGCGGAAGGCCATGTTGCAGCCATATCCCGCGTAGTAGGGCGAGATGCCCTGACTCTGTGCGCGGGGCCCGGCCGCGGCGATGATCGAGCGCGCTTCTTCGGGTGGGATTCCGGGGCCGAGTATGCCGTCGGCCAGCAGGTCACCCGTGGCGACCACCACATCGGGCTGGGCGACAAAAAGCTGCTCCATCTGCTCGAGATAATCCGGGCTCAGGAAGATGTCGTCATCCAGGAAGATGATCAGGTCACAATCCCCCACCATGTCGAGGATCTGGTTGCGCTGCTTGGTCAGGCCACGCGGACCGATGGTCCAGCGGATCGGGATGCCGTCCAGTCGCAGGGTTCCCGGCTGGAAATCCTTGTCCGTTGCCGGACAGACCAGGATCTCGTCCGGGCGGCGGGACTGGCGCGTCAGTTCCGCCAGGGTTTCGCCCACCATGAACGGCCGACCGGCCGTCGCAATGGCCACAACGATGCGCAGAGGATGGACGGGTCGATTGGTCATGCTGTTGATTTGAGGTGCGCAATGGGTGCCGGCTGGCCCTGGATGCTGATGCGACCCCGCCGGGCTGTGAGGGCGCATTTTCCTTGCAGAGTTTGCAGCCAAACCCGCTGATTCCCGTGGACCAGGGGGACGGGTGGCTGCCTGAACGGTCCGGTCGGCCTCCGCCGATCGACCCAGGGAGATTGCCGCCCATCGGGATGAATCAGGGAATGGAAAATCAATTCAAAAATGCAATTGATAGTTTTCCATTATTCAGCCAAGGCAAGTCTACTCGATGTCCTTCCTGCGACACCCCCGCGGATGGATGCAGGCCGCAGCGCCGTGGGAAGTCACCGGAAAGAGGCGTCCGGGCTGGTGCGCCCGGCCGCCAGCGAGATCCAGGGGTTCCGAGGGTGGGCGAGGATCCGATCCGGCGTCATGCCGGGATCGGAGGGCATCGGCTCCACGGGCAGGATCGCTCAGAAATCGTGGTCGTTCATGACCACGCCGGCCATCTGGGTCGAGGTCTTGCTCAGCGACCGGATGAGCTGCTGGAGCTTCTGCTGCGAGGTCTTGCCCTTGCGGCTGATCGCCAGCGTGGCGCCGCAACGCGAGGCGATGACCCGTGCATCGGCGCCCATCTCGCTGGCGGGCGTGTCGATGATGACCTGATCGAACTGCGGCAGCAGCGTGAGCAGCAGGTGGCTGAACGCCGGGCGCTCCACCAGTTCGAGCGGGTTGGGGGGGATGGCGCCCACGGGCAGCACGAACAGGCCGGGCAGGTCCTCGACCGACTTGATGACGTCGACGTGGCTCTGGTTGGACAGCAGGCTGCTCAGGCCGGTGTTGTTGGCCACGCCGAAGATGTCGTGGACACGCGGGCGGCGCATGTCGGCGTCGACCAGCAGGGTGCGGCAACCCAGCTGGCTGAAGGACACGGCCAGGTTGGCCGCGACGAAGCTGCGCCCGTCCTTGGTTTCCGTGCTGACGACGGCCAGCGCCTGCCGCGGAGAGGTCGGGCTGAGGATGCCCATCGACAGCGAGCTGCGCAGGTCACGGAAATTCTCGGCCATGTCGCCGAACGGATCGGCGGCGACCACCAGCTCGGGGTTGTTGTTGAACCGGCCGGGTGAATAGGGGTACTGGAACTGCTTGGACAGCGCCCAGGTGACCTCCTCGGCCGTGGCCAGGTGCAGCGACACCGCGGCTTCGCCGAAACGCATGCCGTACTTGCGCTGGTGTTCCAGGATCTGGGCGATCTGCGCTTCCGTCAGGTCCTTGGCCGCCTGCATGATGCGGCCGATCGAACGATCGGTGGATCCCACCGTCGAGGGCAGCGAGCTGTTGTCGGAGACTTCCATGCGCTGGGTTTCTGGGGCGTCGGTGCGGTAGTTCATGTGTGTCTGGAGCCTTCAGCTTCGCGTGCGCGCCGGGGCGCTGAGCAAGGTATTGGTGGTGCGGCCGCCATTGGGCTTCATCACGCCGGCGAGCAGGCGCGGGCGTGCCGAGGAGCCCCGGCTGAGGTCCACCAGCACGGGCAGGTCCACGGTCATGGCGATGTCTTCTTCGCTGCGCACGCGGGTGTCGAGGGCCTCGCGGACCAGCGCGATCGCGATGCCGGCGATCAGCCCCACCACGCAGCCCAGCGCCAGGTTCAGGCTGGTGACCGGGCTGGACTTGCGCAGCGGAGGTTTGGCCGCCTGCAGCACCGACACGTTGCTCTGGGTGTTCAGGCTGTCCAGGCTGGTCTGCTGCAGTCGGGCGAGGATGGCGTCATAGGCCTTCTGCGCGTTCTGCACGTCTCGCTCGAGCACGGCGGCCTCGTTGCGCTGCGACTTCAGTCGCATGACCTTGGCGCGCTGCGCCTCGAGTTCGCGACGCACGATGCCCAGGCGGGCCTGGTCGACGTTGCTGCTCACGCCGAGCGAGCCGTTGACCTTGCGCGATTCCTCGGCGATGCGCGTGCGCAACTCGTCGATGCTGGCGCGCAGTTCCACGATCTGCGGGTGCTGCTCGCCGAGCCGCGCCTGCAGCTGGCGGTACTGCGACTGCTTGAGCGTGAGTTCGGTCTTGATGCCCGAGATCACCGAGTTGGACAGGACTTCCTGGGTGCGGTCCTCGCTGCCGACCGAGCCGGAGCTGCGGCTGGACGTGTTGGCCGCCGAGACCTGCAGGTCGACCACCTGGGAGCTCAGCTGGGACAGGCGTGCCTCCTCGATGTCGATGCGGTTGTCGGAGCTCAGCAGGCCCTGCTGGCGCTCGTACTCGGACAGGCGGGCCTGGGCACGTTCGTAGTCCTCGCGCAGTTCCTTGGCGCGGCCGTCGAAGAAGGTGTTGTACTGGCGGGCCGGTTCGATCCGCAGCTCCAGGATCGTGTCCACGTAGGCCTTGACCACCGCGTTGGCGACGGCGGCGGACTGCTTCGGATCCGGGCTGCTGTAGGTGATCGACATCACGTTGGAGTCGCGCAGCGGACGGGCGACCAGGTTCTCGATGATGTTGTCCGACAGCCAGGTCTCGATCGACCCGACGCCGCCGGTCTTCGAGCGCCAGCGCTCGATCATCATCGGATCCTTGTCGAGCTGCAGCGCCGCGATGGCCCGCAGGATCACGCGCTCGCTGGTGATGACATCACCCTGCGTCTTCATGTAGCTGGTGGCGGTCACGCCTTGCGCCAGGGTGTTCTGGGTGTCGGAGCCCTTGAGGTCGACCACCACCGAGGCGGTCGAGGTGTAGGCGGGCGTGGTCGACAGCGTGATGGCCAGTGCCACGGCGAGCATCACCAGGACGGACGAGAGCACGGCCTTCCACCGCGCTCGCAGGATGAGGAACAGACGAGCGATAGACATGTGTTATTTACTCCGGGGCGCGGGCGATCGAGCGCCCAGGTGATGGGGTTGCAGCGGGTCAGCCAAGATCGGACTCGTCCTGATAGACCTTCTGCAGCGACGCCTTGAAGGCGGCGCTGGAGAATCTCTGCTGCGCGGCTTGGCGTGCGGCCGCACCGATGCGCTGACGCAGCAGCGGTGCATCGATCAGCAGGCCCACGCTGATGAACAGATCGTCTTCGGTGGCGCACAGCAGACCGGTCTCGCCATCCTTGATCAGCGTGCGGTGTTGCGGGGTGTCGATGACCACGCAGGTCTTGCCCATGGCCATGGCTTCCTGGACGTGCAGGGCGGAGCCGTGTGCATCGGTCGGTGCGATGAAGATCCAGGCATCCGACATGGCCTGGGCCCGGGCGAGCGCATCGCTGGCGCCGGCCTGGGCGACACCGGCGGCCCGCAGGCGCACCGTGGAGTCCGTGTCGACGGCGTCCACCCAGCGGAAGCGCAGCCCGGACCGCAGGCCGGCCATCAGGATGGCCAGCTGGGTGAAGCGTTCGACGCAGCCGCGGCGATCATGGTGCACTCCGGCGACGACCAGCGGGTGTTCGCTCTCCGTCGTCTCGGCCTGGAAATAGGCGGGATCGACCCAGTTTTCCACCAGCCCGATGGGCTGGGTGGTCAGCCGGCCCACACGCTGGGCATCGAGCGAGGAGTGCGCGACCGGATGGAAGCGAACGCTTCTGAGCAGCGGTGCCAGCAGGGTGCGGGCCCAGCGCTGCACGGGCGTCGCCCCCTTCAGCAGCCTGGAGCCGTGTGGCGAGTAGTACCAGCGCAGACCTTCGGTGCTCGAGCGCAGCGCGGCCGCGGCGAGCAGCGTGGGGGTGTAGCCATGCAGGTGCACGGCGCTGGCTTCCTGCTGGTGCAGTTCACGGCGCACGGCGGCCATCCAGCGCAGCCAGGACAGGACCGGGCCGCCCTGGCGGCTGATGCGCACCACCTTCACGGCGGGATGGAAGACCCGCTCCGTGGTGTCTCCGGGCGCACGGTCCATCATGACGATGGTCTGGGCCTGCGGGCCGGCCGAGCCGAGGTCGGAGGCGGCCCGCAGGAAGCTGTAGAGCGCATCGGTCACCTCGCCCACCGCATGCACCACCACCACGGGTGACTCGCTGCGTTGCCGCAGGTTGAGCACCTGCCCGGAGGGCAGGGCGGGTGAATGCAGGCCGGCGACCTGATCGGTGACCGTCTGGAGCGAGGTGCGGCGTCGGACATTCATGATCGGGACCTCATCGAGCGCCGTGGCGGTTCAGGACGACGAGAACGGTGCGCAGCAGGATGCCGGCATCGTGGGCGAGCGAGCGCTGCTCGACGTACTGGCGATCCAGCGCGACCCGTTCGTCGTAGCTCAGCTCGTTGCGGCCGCTGACCTGCCACAGGCCGGTGATGCCCGGTCGCGCCACCAGGTAGTGCCAGCGCGAGGCGCCATAACGCTCCAGCTCTTCCACCGTGATCGGACGGGGCCCGACGAAGGCCATCTCGCCGCGCAACACGTTGAACAGCTGCGGCAGTTCGTCGAGGCTGGACTTGCGCAGGAACTGGCCGATGCGCGTGATGCGCGGATCGTTGACCAGCTTGTGGTCACGCTCCCACTCGGCCCGCGCGACCGGATCGCTGGCGAGCAGCTGGGCCAGGGCCTGCTGGGAGTCCGTGCGCATCGACCGGAACTTGAAGCAGCGGAACAGCTGGCCACGCCGGCCGACCCGGTAGTGGCAGTAGAAGATCGGTGCGCCGTCGTCGATGTACACGAACAGCGCCACCAGGGCCATCACCGGCAGCAGCACCGGCAGCAGGGCGACGGCCAGCAGCAGGTTGATCAGGGTGTGCATCCGCTCGCGAGCCATCGACCTGTCGTACAGGCGGGCAACGCGGACACGTCCCGCGTGCAAGCTTGTGTTTGCATTCATTCAACCCTCTCCTGGTCCGCTGAGACCGACACACCACACGAGAAGCTAGGTTAGCCGCCCTCCGCCTGCTTCGATCGCCCGCCCCCCTTGGATCCGGGTGGGCGATGCATGCACGCGTACCCCTCATCGCGATCGTGCAAACAAGCACTGATTTTTCTATTGATTTGAAGCATCAACTGTACAGCCCGGATTTTTCTGCGGCACGTGCCCGCGGCTGACCAGCGTGGTGAAGCGTTAATTTGACTGGAAGTGGCCAGGGAATACGCGAATCCGTGAGAATTTTCGCACGAGCATCTGCCGCTGAATACGGATGCGCACGGTGCCGGAAGGCCTGCGGCTGGGGCATTCCCACCGGTGGCTCGTGGCCTGCCGTCATGGCTCACCCCCCGGATGCAAGGGCGTCCAGAGGGAGAAGGACGACGCCCGATCGTGGATCCTCGTTCTCGAGATCCTGAAGTGGAAAAAACTCTTCAGGATCGGAAGTGACACCTGTTTGCGGGGGTCGTGAGCCAGGTTCACCCCTCAGCAAGGGGATGTGGGGGCCAGGCAACGCTCGACCAGGCGAACCCAGAAAGATCCTCCGAGCGGAATCAGGTCGTCGTTGAAGTCGTAATGGGGGTTGTGCAGCGTGCAGGGGCCCAGGTCATGTCCGGCCGGGCTGTCGTCCTGCCGGTGGTCGCCGTCGCCGTTGCCGATGAAGAAGTAGGCCCCCGGCCTGGCCTGCAGGAAGAAGCTGAAGTCTTCCGCGCCCATCGTCGGCTCGAAGCGCAGCGTGGCCTCGTGGCCGACCAGGTCGTGCATCACCTCGCGCACCAGCTCGGTCTCGCGCGGGTGGTTGACGGTCGGCGGGTAGTTGCGCACGAACTCGAACTCGATCTCGGCGCCGAAGGCCGCACCCGTGTGGTGCGCGATGTCGCGCATGCGCTGCTCGATCAGGTCGAGCACGGCGGTCGAGAAGGTCCGTACCGTGCCCTGGACCTCGCAGTGGTCCGGGATGACGTTGGTGACCTCGCCCGCGTGGATCATCGTCACCGAGATCACGGCCGCGTCGAGCGGCTTGCGGTTGCGCGTGATGATGGTCTGGAAAGCCTGCACCATCTGGCAGGCCACGGGCACCGGATCGATGCCCAGGTGGGGCAGGGCGGCGTGGGCGCCCTTGCCGGTGATGCGGATGCGGAACTCGTTGCTCGAGGCCATGCACGGGCCGTCGCACAGGCCGAACTGGCCCGCCGGGATGCCGGGCCAGTTGTGCATGCCGTAGATCTCGTCCATCGGAAAACGCTCGAACAGGCCGTCCTCCATCATGGCGCGGGCGCCGCCGCCGCCCTCTTCGGCCGGCTGGAAGACCAGGTAGACGGTGCCGTCGAAATGGCGGTGGCGCGCCAGGTGCTGGGCGGCGGCCAGCAGCATCGCGGTGTGGCCGTCGTGGCCGCAGGCGTGCATCCGGCCGGGGTGGCGGCTGGCGTGGGCAAAACGGTTGTGCTCGGTCATCGGCAGGGCGTCCATGTCGGCACGCAGGCCGATCGCTCGGTCCGAGCGGCCCTGGCGCAGCACGCCGACCACCCCCGTCCTGCCGATGCCGCGGTGCACGGGGATGCCCCAGCCGGCGAGCGTGCTGGCCACGAGCTCGGCGGTCCGGACCTCCTCGTAGGCCAGTTCGGGGTGGGCGTGCAGGTCGCGGCGCAGCGAGGCGATGCCCGGTGCGGCGGTGACGATGGGTTCGATCAGGGTCATGGCGTGATCTCCGTGCCGGCAAGAAACATGTCCGGGGCCGATTTTCCGTCGGGCTTGGGGCGGGTGCCGCCTCGTGCCATCATTTCATCCATGTCTTCGTCCGCTCCCGAATCCGTCCTGCCGCCGATCACCCAGGTCACCGGCGCCTGTCCCCACGATTGCCCGGACACCTGCGCGATGCAGGTCAGCGTCCAGTCCGGTCGGGTGGTGCGCATCCAGGGGCATCCCGATCATGCGAACACCCGGGGCGCGCTGTGCACCAAGGTGTCGCGCTACGCCGAGCGCACCTACCACCCGGAGCGGCTGTTGCAACCTTTGCGCCGGGTCGGCGCGAAGGGGGAAGGCCGCTTCGAGCCGGTCAGCTGGGACGAGGCGCTGGACGACATCGCCTCGCGCCTGGGCGCGATCGCGGCCCGCGACCCCCAGGCCATCGTGCCCTACAGCTATGCCGGCACGATGGGGCTGCTGCAGGGGGAGTCGATGGCCGCCCGGTTCTTCCACCGGCTGGGGGCGTCCCTGCTCGATCGCACCATCTGCGCGTCCGCCGGCGGGGAGGCGCTGGCGCTGACCTACGGTGGCAAGGTGGGCATGCCGGTGGCGCAGTTCGCCGACAGCCGCCTGATCCTGATCTGGGGCAGCAACTCGATCGCGTCCAACCTGCATTTCTGGACCCACGCCCAGGCGGCTCGCCGTGCCGGCGCCCGGCTGGTGTGCATCGATCCGCGCCGCACCGACACGGCCGACAAGTGTGACGAGCACCTCGCGCTGCGTCCGGGCACCGATGCCGCGCTGGCGCTGGCGCTGATGCACGAGCTGATCGTGCACGACGGGCTCGATCAGGACTACCTCGATCGCCACACCAGCGGCTGGCCGGCCCTGCGCGAGCAGGCGCTGGACTGGCCGCCCGAGCGTGCGGCCCGGGTCTGCGGGCTCGAGGCCGAGCGCATCCGTGCGCTGGCCCGGGACTGGGCCCGGATCCGGCCGGCGTCGATCCGCCTGAACTACGGCATGCAGCGCGTGCGGGGCGGAGGCAATGCCGTGCGCCTGATCGCGGCCTTGCCCTGCCTGACGGGCGCCTGGCGCGAGCGCGGCGGCGGCCTGCTGCTGTCGAGTTCGGGCTGGTTCAAGCCGGTGCGCGACGACGCCGCGCTGCAGCGCCCGGACCTGCTCGCCGGTCGCCAGCCCCGGCTGATCAACATGAGCACCATCGGCGACGATCTGCTGCGGCCGGCGTCGGCCGAGTTCGGCCCGCGCATCGAGGCGCTGATCGTCTACAACAGCAACCCGGTGGCGGTCGCGCCCCAGTCGTCGCGGGTAGTGGCCGGTTTCCGGCGCGAGGACCTCTTCACCGTCGTGCTGGAGCATTTCCTGACCGACACCGCCGATCACGCCGACTACGTGCTGCCGGCCACCACCCAGCTCGAGCATCTGGACGTGCACACCAGCTACGGCCACACCGACGTGCTGCTCAACCGGCCGTCGATCGCGCCGGTGGGCGAGGCCCTGCCCAACACCGAGATCTTCCGTCGCCTGGCGGCCCGCATGGGCTTCGACGAACCCTGCATGGCCGACGACGACGAGGCGCTGGCGCGCCAGTCGCTGACCGGACCGGTGCGCTACGAGGACCTGCTCGAGCGTGGCTGGCTGACGCTGGACCTGCCCGAGCGGCCGTTTGCCGACGGGGGATTCCCGACCGCCGACGGGCGCGCGCATTTCACGCCCGAGGGCCACGGCGTCGCGACCTTCCTCGCGCCGCATGAAAGTGCCGACTCGGCGCCCGAGCTGGCCCGGCGCTACCCGCTGGCGATGATCTCGCCGCCGGCGCGGCATTTCCTGAACTCGACCTTCGTCAACGTGCGCTCGCTGCGTGACATCGAGGGCGAGCCGGTGCTGGAGATGCACGACGACGACGCACGGGCCCGCGGCCTGGTCGACGGCATGCTGGTGCGGGTCTGGAACGACCGCGGCGAATACCACTGCGTGCTGCGCCTGAACCGGCGCGCCCGTGCCGGCGTGGTGCACGGCCTGGGCATCTGGTGGCGCAAGCTGGGGGTGCGTGGCACCAACGTCAACGAGCTGACCCACCAGCAGCTCACCGACCTGGGCCGCGCGCCCTGCTTCTACGACACGCTGGTGGAGGTCGAGCCCGCGTGAGTGCCCGGTCGGTGTTCCGGCTTGCCCGACGGGCGCTGGTGGCCGGCGCGATGGCGCTGGCCACGCTGCCGGGCGGGGCGACCGGGCCGGCCGGACCGGCACCGGTCGAGGAGTCCTGGCTCGAACGGGTCGCCTACCTCTGGCAGTCGGTGCGCGGACACCTGGACCTGCTCGCCCGAACGCAGGACGTCGACGAGCTGATCGCCGCCCCGGCCACCCCGGCGGCGCTGCGCGAGCGCCTGCAGGTCGCCCGCGGGCTGCGCCGCTACGCGGTGAACGCGCTGGGCCTGCCCGACAATCCGGCCTACCGGCGCCATGCCACCCTGGGGCGCCGTGCGGTGGTGTGGAACGTGGTGGCGGCGCCCGAACTGTCGCTGCGCCTGCACACCTGGTGTTTTCCGGTGGCTGGCTGCGTCGGCTACCGGGGTTATTTCGACGAGGCACAGGCCCGCGCGCTGGCGCAGCGCCTGGTCCGCCAGGGCTGGGAGGTGCATGTCTACGGGGTGCCGGCCTATTCGACGCTCGGCCGGCTGCCCGGGCGATGGCTGGCCGATCCGCTGCTCGACACCTTCATCGGCCTCGACGACGCCGAACTGGCGCGGCTGATGTTCCACGAGCTGGCGCATCAGGTGGTCTATGTCGCCGACGACACCATGTTCAACGAATCCTATGCCAACGCCGTCGGCGCCCTGGGCGCGCAGGCCTGGCTGGCGTCGACCGGGCAGGGGGAGCAGGCCGAGGCGGTGCGACAGCGGGATGCGCGCCGGGTCGATTTCGAGGCGCTCGTGGGTCGCTACCGGGCCGAGCTGGAGGCGCTTTACGCCAGCGAGGCGACGCCCGAGGCCAAGCGGGTGGCCAAGCAGCAGCTGTTCGAGGCGATGCGCTCGGAGCACCGCCAGATGAAGGCGCAGCGCTGGGCCGGCCATGCCGGATACGACCGCTTCTTCGCCGAACTCGGCAATGCGCGGCTGGGGGCGATGGCCTCCTATGTCCAGCAGCAAGGGGACTTCGAGCGGCTGTTCGTGCACTGCGGCGAGCACTTCGGACGCTTTCACGCCGAGGTGGCCCGGCTGGCCGCGCTGGCGCCGGGCGAGCGCGCCGACGCGTTGTCGGCGAGCCGCTGCGAGCGACCGTGACCGGCGCTCAGCGCAGGGAGTCGTACAGGTCGATGTACTGCTGCTGGGCGGTCGCGGGTGCCAGGCCTTCGACGCCTTTCCAGGCGTCCCACTTGGCCCGGGCGATGAAATCGGCAAAACCGGGTCGATCACCCTGCACGTCGCCGCTGCTGCCCTGCTTGTACAGCGCATAGAGGCGCAGCAGCGTCTGGTTGTCCGGGCGTTCCGGCAGTTGCTTGGAGGCGGCGACGGCGGCGTCGAAACGGGTCCTGAGATCGTCTTGGGGCTGGGTCATGGGGCGCGATGGAAGTGACGGGTCATTATCCGGGGCGCGGTCCACCGGACGCTGTCACCCCGGTGTCGCGCCGGCTCAGAAACCGAGGCTGGCGAGCAGGTCGTCGACTTCGCTCTGGTTCTGGACCACGTCGGTGCGGCCCTCGTGGGAGACCACCGGGCCCTGCAGCACCGTCAGGTCGACCTTCTCGCGCTGATCGGGTGGCACCACCTGCACCAGCAGCTTGACGAGGCTGTCCTCCAGGTCGTTGGCCAGCGCCACGACCTTGGAGACCACCTGGCCGGTCAGGTCGTGGAAGTCCTGGGCCAGCATGATGTCGGTCAGGTGCTGGTCGATGCGTGCGGTCGAGGCCTCGACGTCGTGCACGAAGTTCAGCAGCGCGCCGCTGGCGACCGCCTTGACCGGATTGGCCACCAGCGCCTGGGCCAGCGCCCGGGTGTCCTGGGCGATGCGCTGGTGTTCCAGCTTGGCGTGGTCCACCGAGTTCAGCACCTTGTTGGCGGCGTCGCTCGTCTTGTTGGCGATGTAGGTCAGGCGGCTGCGGGCGTCGGGCAGGCCTTCGCTGGCGATCTGCAGCTTGGGCATCACGCCCAGCTGCTGCATCGTGTCGTGCAGCAGGCGCGTGATCGTGCCGATCTGTTGAAACACTTCCGGGGAGGTGATGACACCTTCCTTGGGTGTCAGGGCGGTGATGTCCTCGATCCTCATGGCGTGTCTCCTCAGGCGGTGGCCGCGATCTTCTGCATGATCTTGGTGACTTTTTCTTCCAGCGTGGCCTTGGTGAAGGGCTTCACGATGTAGCCGGCCGCACCGCTCTGGGCCGCGCGCACGATGTCTTCCTTGCGCGCCTCGGCCGTCACCATCAGCACGGGGATGTGCTTGAGGGTCTCGTCCTTCTTGATCGCGTCGAGCAGGTCGAAGCCGGTCATGTTGGGCATGTTGATGTCGCTGACCACGAAGTCGAAGCGACCGTTGCGCATCATGTTCAACGCGACGGCGCCGTCCTCGGCTTCTTCGACGTTGTTGCAGCCCATCTCCTTGAGCAGGCCGCGCACGATGCGCCGCATCGTCGAGAAGTCATCGACAACCAGGAATTTGAGGTCGGTGGAGACAGTCATGAGAATCCCTTGAAGGACAACAGGAAGTGTGTTGGATGTTTATCGACCGCCCTGGGGCGGACTTGAGCCGGCGGCTTCGCTTTCGAGTGCGGCCATCGGATCTTCCGGCGCATCGCCGGACGAGAAGAAGCGGTCCTCCGCGTCCCGGGTCATCACCGTGATGCTGATGCGCCGGTTGATCGGGTTGCCGGGGTCCTTGCGGTCGAACGGCACGCTGGCGGCCAGCCCCTGGATGCGCAGCACCCGGCTGTCGGCCAGCCCCCCGGCCAGCAGTTCGCGCCGCGAGGCATTGGCCCGGTCGCTGGAGAGTTCCCAGTTGCTGTAGCCCAGCTCGCCCGCACTGAACGGCATGGCGTCGGTGTGGCCCTCGAGCGTCAGCTTGTTGGGGACCTCGGTCAGCACGCTGCCGATGGCCCTCAGGATGTCGCGCATGTAGGGCTTGACCGCCGAGGCGCCGCTGTCGAACATCGGCCGGCTCTGCTCGTCGACGATCTGGATGCGCAGGCCCTCGCGGGTCATGTCCAGCCGGATCTGCGACTTGAACGCGCTCAGCCGCGGCGAGTTGTCCAGCACCTCGCTGACCTTCTCTCGCAGCATCTCCAGCCGCTCCTGCTCGGCCTTGGCCTGTTCGGCCTTCAGGGCCTTCAGGTTGTAGGTCTTGCGCTGGGCCTCGATGTCGCCCTTCTTGACCTGGCCGCCCTGGCGGGTGATGTCGGTGCCGCCGCCCTTGATGAGCGAGGAGGCATCGCCCGAGCCCGAGGCGCCGTTGTTGGTCAGCGCCACCTTCAGCGGGTTCTGGAAGAAGTCCTGGATGCCCTTCTTGTCGCCCTCGCTGGTCGAGCCCAGCAGCCACATCAGCAGGAAGAAGGCCATCATCGCGGTCACGAAGTCGGCGTAGGCGATCTTCCACGCGCCGCCATGGGCGCCATGGCCCCCCTTCTTGACGCGCTTGATGATGATCGGCTGCAGCTTCTTGGCGTCACCGGCCATGAGGGTCTCCCGTGTTCACCGGCGGGCTCACTTCTTCTTGACGTGGGCTTCGAGCTCGGCGAAGGTCGGGCGCTCGGTCGAATAGAGCACCTTGCGGCCGAACTCGATCGCGATCTGCGGCGCGTAGCCCTGCATCGAGGCCAGCAGCGTGGTCTTGATGCACTGCAGCTCCTTGCCGTCCTCGTCGATCTTCTGCTCCAGCAGGCCGGCCAGCGGTTCGGCAAAACCGTAGGCCAGCAGGATGCCCAGGAAGGTGCCGACCAGGGCCGAGGCGATCATGCCGCCCAGGATCGCGGGCGCCTGGCCCACCGAGCCCATCGTGTTGACCACGCCCAGCACCGCGGCGACGATGCCGAAGGCGGGCAGCGCGCCCGCCAGCCGGGCGATGGCCGCCGCCGCGCCGTGGGCCTCGTGGTGGTGGGTCTCGAGTTCGGTGTCCATCAGCGACTCGATCTCGTGGGCGTTGAGGTTGCCCGAGACCATCATGCGCAGGTAGTCGCAGACGAATTCCGTGACGTGGTGGTCGTTGCCCACCACCGGGAACTTCTGGAACAGCGCTGAGCTGTGCGGGTCCTCGATGTCCTTCTCGATCGACATCAGGCCCTCCTTGCGCGTCTTCTGCAGGATCTCGTAGAGCATGCCCAGCAGCTCCATCGCGCGGGCCTTGGAGTACTTGCTGCCCTTGAAGCAGGCCCCCAGGCCTTTCATCGTGGCCTTGAGCACCTTGGGCTGGTTGTTGGCCACCATCGCCCCCAGGGCGCCACCGAAGATGGTGGTCATCTCCCAGGGCAGGGCCTTCAGCACCACGGACATGTTGCCGCCGTGGATGATGTACACGCCGAAGATGCAGGCGATGGCGACCAGCCAGCCGATGATGACAAACATGGACGTGTGTTCCTCAGTTTCGATCCGTCGGCATCACGCGCTGCGCATCCGACACCGTGTTTTGCATATCGGAGCGCCGGGGGCGCGACTTGAGTGCACCGTCGACGCGGTAGACCCAGATGCGCCGCTGTCCCGGGACATCCAGCACGGCCGACGGGGCCTGGTCCGGCACCGCGAACTCCAGGCTGATCAGCCAGCTGCCCGGGCGCATCTCGCCGCGGGCCTTGGCCCAGGCGCGTGACATCGATTCCGGGCGCTGGAACAGGTAGACGAGGTCGTGGGCCGACCAGGAGGCCGACCACATGTCACCGGCGGTGATGCGGGCCCCGCGGCAGCGCCAGCGGGCCAGCCGTGCCAGCGGCCGGCTCCATTCGATGCCGTGCAGCACCGCTTGCGGCCAGCAGCGGTGCAGGGCCTGCAGGCCGTGGCCCAGGCCGCAGCCCGCGTCGAGCACGCTGGCGCCCGCGGGCAGGGGCACCACGGACGGCAGCGCGTCCAGCGCCCCCCGGCCGGTCGGGAACATCGGCGCGTCCGACCAGGCCCGCAGCGGATAGGCCAGGGCCAGCAGTCCCAGCGGGACCAGCCACAGCCAGGCCGGCAGCGTGCCACCCCAGCCCGACAGCAGTGCCGACACGGGAAAACCGGTCGCGGTGATCAGGCGTCGCCAGCGTGAGCCGGCCTTCAGCGCGAGAGCGCCGGCCAGCAGCGCGCCGGCCAGCAGGGCCGCTCCCGGGGCCAGACCCTGGCGGACCAGCAGCACCGTGCTGGTCCAGGCCAGCGCCCAGACGAGCAGCGCCGGCAGCGGCCAGCGCAGCCGCTGACCGCCCGCCCCCGGGGTGGTGGCCGCACAGGCGTGGTCGACCTGCGGCGCGGGGCGGTCCGGGGTTCGGGGTCGGCCATGCATGGCCGGTCGGGAGGGCAGGGAAGGCACGAGATCGATTGAAGCGCGAGTCGTGTCGCCCCGATCGCCGATGAGGCGGGGTATTCCCGGCGCAGTCCCGGGCGTGGCCAGGGATCAGAGCAGGTCGAGCAGGCGCTGGCGCTGGAGGCGCACGCGCATCTCGGGGGCGGGCACCACCGCGATCACCGCGCGCGGCCCCGTCGCCCTGCGCAGCACCGGGTCGCTCAGCGGCATGCCGCCGGCACCGACCAGGACGGCGACCTGGGGCTCGTTGCTGCGCTCTCCGCGCCCGAGCACCACACCGACCTCCTGGTTGGCCAGCCGGACATGCATGCCGGGCGGGTACATGCCCAGCGCCCGGATCAGCGCAGCGCCCACCTCGTCGGGCTGGCCGTCCGGTCCCACGCAGACCTGCCGGGCGGCCAGCAGCGGCGACAGCGCCGGTCGGTCGCGCCGCAGGCCGATCATGGTGACGTAACGATCGGCGGTCTCGATGATGCGGGCCATGCGGCGGCCGATGTCCAGCGAGGCGAGCGGTCCCTCGGCCAGCGCGGGGTCGTGATGCAGGCGCACGGCCTTGAGCCAGCGAGCATCCTTCACGCCGGCCGCGGCCAGCAGGACCGAACTCTGGCGTGCGTGCTCATCCAGCGCCTGGCGCTGTTCGGGCGACAGCGGCGAGGGCTGGCGCGCCTGGGCGTCCTGCAGCGCCGTGATCGACAGGTTCATCGTCAGGGCGGCGTGGGCCAGCGTGTCGATGTCCTCGTCGCTCCAGTGCATCAGGCGGGCCATCAGTTCCGCGCTCGACGCGCACAGCACGGCCTGGTGGGCGCTGTGGCGCGTGGTGTCCTGCAGCACATGCTGGATCAGCAGGAACAGCAGCGCATCGGGCTGGCGTCGACCGATGTCGAGCACCCCGGTGCAGGCCTTGTGCAGGCGCTCCAGCCACTCGCCGTCAGGCCGTGGCGCCTGCAGCACCTGATGCATCTCCTGCATCTGGCTGGTGAAGCGTTCGGCCAGTCCCTGGCTGTGGTGGTCCGGCCCCGGGGCGGCGGCGTGGCGCGTGTTCAGGCGGACGTGGGTGATGTGCTGCAGCGGCGCGTCGCTGCGCACCAGACCTTCGACCGTGCCGTCGAGCCAGCGGCGCAACGCGCCTTCCTCGTCCCTGGACACGAACAGGGCCTTGTTCCTCATGGTCTGCATCATCTGCCCGGTCGTGATGCTGCCGCCCGCGGGCAGCAGCAGCAGTCCGTTGAGGTCACGCAGGCAGAAGGGCAGGGGTTCACCCTGCCTCAGGCGTTCCGGTGAGAGGGCGATCAGTTCCATGTGGCGGCGCAATGGATCTTGAGGACATTGCAAAAAAAAAGGGCCCATGCGATGACACGGGCCCTTGCAAGGCACCTCTGAGGTGCAGGAGGAGACAGGCAATCAACCACGACAGTCAACTGGGTGAGGGTGGCTCATCGAGCGTGCCCTGCACCTGTTGTGGTTATCGACGAAAAAAGAGACCGGCTTGATGGGGGCCTTTCCGGTACCGCCCAAAAAGTCGCAACAGTGCAAAAAATGCGCGAGAACGGCGGGCTGCGGGCTCAGTGCAGCTGGAGGGCGCCGCTGGCCTTGCCCTTGCCGGCGCGAGCCGGGGGGTTGCACAGGCCGCAGACGAAGTGCTTGGAGATCTCGTGGGGGTGGGTGACGAAGTGGCCACCGCACTTGGAGCAGGGGGTGAGGGTGAG
>NZ_QJJS01000006.1 GCF_003201595.1 Sphaerotilus hippei
CCCGCCCGCCGAGGCTGAGGCAAACTACTACTGGCATCTCGCCGAGCAGGTCGCTGTCGCGGCCTGACTTAAACCAACTGGCCTCCATGAAACCCGGGGCGGTTCATTATTGCATTGCTTCCGACTGCGCGTCTGTGCTCTACGCGAAGGCACGCGCTCGCGGCAAATGCGACCTCTCAGAACGGGCCGGTTACCGACGCCTTCCAGCGTCAATCCACCGCTGTGTCATGCCTCGGGCAAGGTTGTAACGGGCGCAGTTGTATTGCTCCAGGTGGTCCAACTCCGTGTGCGCGATGACCCGTAACGCTGCTATGTCTGCTGCGTCCACGGGCACCTCCGAAAATGCGTTCTCCAGTGTCCGGCCGTAGAAGACGACGAACTGCATGAGCTCATTCAGGGCCTGTCGGTAGCGTACCCGAATCGGGTCGGGGGCAGCCAGGGAGGCTCGCAGCACGCTGTACTTCTGAATCGAGCGACGGTAGATGAACTCGAACAGCTCCACGGCCGCAGCGACGTTGCGTTGCTCGTAGACACCGAGCATGGCCGTCGCGTAGTCCGTGCGCTCGACATCCAGGAACGACAGCGGCGCGCAGTTGTAAAGCATGAGCGGCATGTTCGCGCTCAGGCGGCTTGTGCGTTTGTTGCCGTCCGAGAACGGCTGCAGGTACGCGATATGGACCCAAAGGAAGAATGCGGCCTCCACAGGGTTGCGGATGTGGCGGACCTTGTCGACGATGGACGCCAGTGTTTCTTCCAGCAGCATGGGGATGTTGCTCGGGGAATAGACCGAGCCGTCGATGTTCACCATGCGCCGGCGGATGCTGCCGATGTCCCGCGAGTCCTTCAGCAAGTCCCGCATCAACTTGGCCTGCAAGTCGACGATGACGGGCACCGTGATGCCTTCGGTCGGCACGGCTTCAACCATGAACTCGATGGCGCTCTTGTGGTTGAGCAGCATCAGGGTGTCCTCGTCGATGGGGCCGGCTTGTTCCCCCAGCTCGAAGAGTGCCTGGGTGTCGAGCAAGCTCTTGTTGTTGCCCTCCAGGCGTGATGACGACCAGGACAGGTCAATCAGCAACTGCTCCAGAACTTCGCGGGCATAGGTGCCGGCAGGTTGCTGGTCGCGGCTGCGACCAGCGTTGAACAAGTCCGTGGCCAGTTGCGGGGGCAGCAGGCTGGACTGGTTCGGGATGTAGTTGCCCACAAAACTGCTGTCGTAGCCCACAGGGGTACGAGTTCCCAGAGGCGCGCGAAGCGATTCGACCAATGACAGTGCAGCGGGCGACCATCGCAGCAGGCCGGATCCTGTTGCGGTGGGTTCGACCGAAACCACGGCTCCCAGTGCGGCTTGGGCTGCATCCGTGGCCAGGTAGCGCGTGGACCGGCCGTCCCCCAGCTTCTCCAGAAGGCCAGACGCCAGCAGGTCTCGCAAGGCCCGGTTGATGGTCGGCCGGGAAGACTGAAGGGCTTGCTCCAGCGCTCCAGGCTGTACAGGCGCGCCGGCGCCAAGGACCAGGCGCAGCAAGGCCTCGTGACGGGGCGAAAGGCTGGCAGCAGTCATGGTTCAGGGAATCTTGTCAGTTGATGAGATAAGCGCCAAAATCTTGTCAATACAATAAGATTAGAGCTTAATCTTATCAATCTGAGCGGTCGGCGACAAGAATCCGGCGCGCAAGTCCAGGTGAAAGGCTTGGGGGACTGCGGCTGCCGCGGTTCAGGTTTGCCGGCCCCACTCACCCCGAATGAACCGAACGCAGGTGGTTAGAGGTTCGCCCCTCTCCAGGCACCACATCCTTGGACGCTTGGGTCAGTTCAGACAAGATGCCGCACGCCTGCGCAGAACGCGCGTCAAGAGGCCTTGATCTCTGAGCGTCTGGGGATGGACTTCACTCAGGCCGGCTGCTCCTGTCGAAGTGACGCCATGACTCCCCGCATCCGGCCCCTGGCTTTGAACAGTGGCCAACTACGGATGGGCCCATGATCACATGGGCCCCAACACCTTGTGACCGCGGCAAGGTGTGTGGCGTTCGCCCGTCCTGGGCACGTCGGCACTCGGGGGCACTGAAGGATGCCGTGGTCGCTCATCCGGATTGGTGCATCAATCGTGCGCTGGGCACGAAAAAATGCGGTGAACGCGCACCATTAGGCATCGGATGATGAAATCGTGCGGACATGGGTCGGCATGAATGCGTCGAAATGTGCCCAAGTCGTTGATCTGAAAGGATCTTGTCGATTCGGGCAGCGGATGGCCCCGGATTTGCTCACGCAGGCTGGTGTTCTTCGCTTCGGCCCCCATCGCAGCGATGCCACGCGATGCCCGGCGCGGCGTCAGCGACCCCGCGCCGACCCTGACGGCGGTCCGGCTGCAGCGCGTGACGGGGGCTGTCCCTTCTGGTCTGCCTTGCTTGTCGAGAGCCCTGTCATGACGTCCGTCCTTCCGTCCTCCCGTTTCCTGCGTCGCCACCTGTTCGGCCTGGTCTGTGCCACCCTGGCCGGCACCAGTGGTGCGCAGCACGTCATCAGTCCGTCGCAGGCCGAGCAGTTCGCCCGGCAGAGCTTCCCGGCTTACCTGCAGTTCCTGTCCATGCCCGCTGATGCGGCCAAGCCGGCCGACATCCAGCGCAACGCCGCCTGGCTGCAGGAGGCCTTCGAGGCGCGGGGCTTTCGCACCCAGGCCCTGCCCAACGAAGGCAAGCCGGTGGTCTACGCCGAGCTGCCCGCCGGCCAGCCGGGCCGCAAGACGGTGCTGTTCTACATGCACTTCGATGCCCAGCCCGTGACGCCCTCCGAATGGCAGACCGACCCGTGGACGCCGACCCTGCGTGCCCGCGATGCGGCCGGCCAGTGGCAGACCCTGCCGCTGAGCAAGCTGAGCACCGACCCGATCGACCCCGAGTGGCGCGTGTTCGCGCGTGCCGCCGCGGACGACAAGGGCCCGATCATCATGTTCCTGGCCGCCATCGACGCGCTGAAGGCGGCCGGCCAGCTGCCCGAGGTCAACATCAAGCTGCTGCTGGACTCGGAAGAAGAGAAGGGCTCGCCCCGGCTGCACAGCGTCATGGCGGCTCACCAGGCCCTGCTGCAGAGCGACGGCCTGATCGTCTACGACGGTGCCATGCCGGCCAGCAACCAGCCGGGCGTGAGCTTTGGCAACCGTGGCTCCATCCAGCTGGACCTGACCATGTTCGGGCCCTTGAGCGCGCAGCACAGCGGCCACCAGGGCAACGTCATTCCCAACCCGGCGCTGGGCCTGAGCCAGCTGCTGGCCACCATGAAGGACCAGGACGGCCGCGTCGTGATCCCCGGCTTCTATGAAGGCGTCCACATCAGCGAGGCCGACAGGCAGCAGATGGCGCAGATGGCTCCGCCCCCGGGGGCCCTGGCCAAGCGCCTGGGCCTGGCCAGGCTGACGACCTTTGCGGCCAACCCGCTGGAGGCCGTGCAGTACCCCTCGCTCGATATTCTCGGCCTGAGCGCCGGCCAGGTGGGGGCCAAGGCGGCCAACGCCATCCCGGCCACGGCCGTCGCCAGCCTCAACATCCGCACCGTGCCCGAGACCCCGCCGGCCCGCATGCTGGGCCTGGTGCGCCAGCACCTGGTGGACCAGGGCGTGCACCTGATCGAGGGCGAGGTGCCCACGGCACAGGAGCGCAGCCAGTTCAGCCGGCTGGCCCGTCTCACGATGCTGGCCTACCCCAGCACCTCGACCGCCGCCCGCGTGCCCATGGACTCGCCCCTGGCCCGCTGGGTGCTGCAGGGCGTGAAGGCCCCGAGCCGGATCGAGCCCGAGAAGGTGCGCATGATCGGCTCGACCCTGCCGATGAGCGGTGCGGTCGACGTGCTCAAGATGCCCTATGTGGTGGTGCCCCTGGTGAACGCCGACAACAACCAGCATGGGGCCGACGAGAACATGCGCCTGGGCAACTACCTGGAGGGCGTGCGCACCATCGCGGCCATGCTCACCACCCGGCTGCCGTGACCGCCCGCGCCATGAGCGACACCGACAAGGCTCCTGGAGGCGATGCCGACGCCGTGGTCCGTACCGGCGCAGGCCTCGATCCGCACGACCGCCTGATCCTCGACCTGCTGCGTGACGATGGCCGCCTCACCAGCCAGGAACTGGCCCGGCGGGTCGGGCTGTCGCCGTCGCAATGCTCGCGCAGGCGGCTGGCGCTGGAGCAGCAGGGGTTGATCCTGGGCTACCACGCCCAGCTCTCGCCGCGCGCCGATGGTGCGCCGCTGCTGAGCCTGATCGAGGTGAGCCTGGCACGCCAGGCGGTCGATGCGGTGCAGGCGCTGCTGCGTTTCGTGCGCGACGAGCCGCATGTGCGTGACATGTACAAGCTCACGGGCGATCACGACTACCTCATCAAGGCCGCCGTGGGTGATCTTCCCGCGCTCAATCGGCTGCTCAACAGCCTGTCCGCGCTGCCGGGCTGCGTGGCCCATCTGCAGACCTCGGTGGTGCTGGAGCGCATCAAGGAAAGCGGTCTGATGCTGCCGCTGGATCCATGAGCCGGGCGACGGGCGGCCGCGGGGTCAGCCGCCCGCCTTCCTCGGCATCAGGATGATCTGCACCAGCTGGTCACGCAGGGACTTCAGCAGCGTCAGCTCCTGGTCGCCGATGGCGAGGGAGCCGGCGTCGCGCCGGTCGGCGTAGACCAGCCCGACGGGCTGGCCGTGCACGGTCAGCGGCAGCAGCAGGAAGGTCTGGGCGGTGACCCGGCTGCGGAACCAGGCGGGCAGGTGCCGGGCGATCGACAGGTCGCTGGCGTCGGAGATCAGCGTGTCGGCGGCCTTGATCGACAGCAGGCCGAAGAGGTCCGAGGGCGGCGCCAGCGGCACGGTGAAGGTGGGCATCAGCACGCTGACCCGGTCGCCCTGGCCGTAGCGGCCGCGCAGCTGCGCCGGCGGGCCGGGCGTCCTCAGGCAGATCAGGATGCGCTGCAGCTCCAGCGTCTCGACCATCATGGTCATGTAGGCCTGCCAGAGCTGTTCGGCGGGCGTGCCGGCCCGCGCGAGGGCGTCGAGCTGCTTCATGCCCTGGTTCAGCGCCTGCTTGACGGCCTTGCGCCGGGCCGCGTCGCTGGTAGCCACGAGGGTGGAGCCGGTCTTGCCGGGAGGCTGCTTGCGCGGCAGGTCGAGCACCAGCGCCATGTCGTTCCACTGCCGCATCGAGGTCTCCAGCGTCTGGGCGATGGTGCTGTCGTCGATCGCCAGGCAGGTGCCCCAGCGGGCCACGAAGGCCAGTCCGTGGGCCTCGAGCTCCGGGCCGGGGGTCGCGTCGATGCACAGCCGGGCCAGCTCGTTGGCGGCGGTGCAGGTGACACGCAGCAGCTTGTCCATGCTGGCCGGCTCGTCCAGGTTGGCCGGCACCAGCGGCCGCAGCGCCGACTGCAGCGCCTCGGGCCAGCCCCACTGGCAGGCGATCTCCACGCCGAGCTCCTCGTAGGACAGGCCGAGCACCTCACGCTCCAGCCGTTCGGTGGCGAGCAGGTCGACGGGGGCCGCGGGGTCAGGGGTGGCTTCGCGCTGCTCGTCCAGGCGCTGCTCGATGGTCTCGGCGTCGTCGGGGAAGTGCAGCCACGCCAGCATCGAGCCCAGGTTCTGGAACAGCGCGGTGACGTAGATGTTCTCCTCGAGCGCGCGCACCGGGCAGAGCTGGTGCGCCAGCGTGGCGGCCAGCAGGGCCAGGGCGAATTCCTCGCGCACGCGGGCGCCGTCGCTGCCCTTGGGCAGCCGGTCGAAGAGCTGCAGCGAGGCCGCCAGCCGTCCGATCGCCTCGAAGCCCATCAGCGCGACCGCCCGGGTGATCGTGGTGATCGAGCCCCCGCCCACCGAGTTGTAGAAGGCGGTGTTGATCAGCCGCAGCAGCTTGTTGGTGAGCGCGACGTCGTTGAGCACCTCGTCGGTCAGCACCCGCATGTGGGCCAGGTCGGAGCGGGTGACCTTCTGGATCGAGCGGATCGAGTCCTTCAGCGAAGGAAAGTCCTTGCGCTCGTGGATGCGGTTGAAGAGCCGCTGCAGCCGTGCTTCCCGGGCGGCGGCCTCGTCCTCGACCTCGCTGACCGGGTCGGCGGGGCGTGCCGGTGACGTGTCTTCGGTGCTGGTCGGGGTCGAGGGGACATCAGGCGCGCTCATGCCCCCAGCCTAGCGGCTGCGGACCGTACCCAGGCTCGGAAGAAACGTGGAAAAAGCCCGTTCGTCAGCGGGCCGTGGCGGCCTTCAGCGCCCGGGCGCAGTCGCCCACCAGGCCGGGGCCCTGGTAGATCAGGCCGGTGTAGACCTGCACCAGGTCGGCACCGGCCTCGAGCTTGGTGCGGGCGGCCGTGCCGCTGTCGACGCCGCCGACCCCGATGATCGGGTAGGCCGCGCCCAGTTCGGCCCGCAGCTGGCGGATCACCCGGTTGCTGGCCTCGAACACCGGCCGCCCGGACAGGCCGCCGGTTTCCTGGGCGTGGGCCAGGCCCTGCACGGCCGACCGCTCGATCGTGGTGTTGGTGGCGATCACGCCGTCGATGCCGTTGTGGCGCAGCGTGGCGGCGATCACCTTGACCTGGGCCTCGTCGAGGTCCGGGGCGATCTTGACGAACATCGGCACCTGGCGGCCGTGCTGGCCGGCCAGTGTCTGGCGTCGCGCCTGCAGGGCGCCCAGCAGCGCGTCCAGCGCGGCGTCGCTCTGCAGCGCGCGCAGGTTCTTGGTGTTGGGGCTGGAGATGTTGATCGTCACGTAGTCGGCGTGCGGGTAGACGCCGTCCAGGCAGATCAGGTAGTCCCGCTCGGCCTGCTCGATGGGGGTGGCCGCGTTCTTGCCGATGTTGAGTCCGAGCAGGCCGCCCGAGCGGCGAAAGCGCGTGGCCCGCTTCACGTTGGCCAGGAAGCTGTCCAGGCCCTCGTTGTTGAAGCCCAGCCGGTTGATCAGCGCCTGCGCGGCGGGCAGGCGGAACATGCGGGGTTTCGGGTTGCCCAGCTGGCCCAGCGGCGTGACGGTGCCGACCTCGATGAAGCCGAAGCCCATCGCGCCGAGGCCGTCGATGCAGCGCCCGTTCTTGTCCAGCCCGGCGGCCAGGCCGATGCGGTTCGGGAAACGCAGGCCGGCCACGGTGACCGGGTCGTCGACGCGCGCGCGGGCCCACAGGCACTGCAGCGGCGTGTTCTGGAAGCGCGCGATCGAGTCGAGCGTCAACTCATGGGCCGCTTCGGGGTCCATGCCAAAAAGGAAGGGGCGGGCGAGGGCGTAAGGCACTGACGACATAATCCGGCGATTGTCCCAGAGACTTCCCTGATCCCGTTCCTCAACATGACTCAAGACGAACTCAAGGCCCTGGTGGGCCAGGCGGCCCTGGCCTATGTCGTGCCCGGCAGCATCGTGGGCGTGGGCACCGGCTCCACCGTCAACCACTTCATCGACGCGCTGGCCACGGTGCGCGACACCATCCGGGGCGCCGTCTCCAGCTCGGTGAAGAGCACCGAACGCCTGCTGGCGCTGGGCATCCCGGTGCTGCAGGCCGAGGAGGTCGACTCGCTGCCGGTCTACATCGACGGCGCCGACGAGATCGACGCCCGGGGCTGCATGATCAAGGGCGGTGGCGCGGCGCTGACTCGCGAGAAGATCGTCGCCGACCTGGCCGAGCGTTTCATCTGCATCGCCGACGAGAGCAAGCTCGTGCCGGTGCTGGGCCGCTTCCCGCTGCCCGTCGAGGTGATCCCGATGGCGGCCACGCAGATCGCCCGCCGCTTCGCGAAGGCCTATGGCGCCCAGGCCGTGCTGCGCGCCGGGGTGGTGACCGACAACGGCAACCACATCCTGGACGTGAGCGGCCTGTCGATCACCGATCCGCTGGCCATGGAGGCCGAGACCAGCGGCTGGCCGGGCGTCGTCACCGTGGGCATCTTCGCCCGCCACCGCGCCAGCGTCTGCCTGCTGGGCACGGCGGACGGCGTGCGCACGATCGCCTACTGATCCGTCGCGGTCACGGTGGGGGCGGCGTCGATCTCGAGGCAGCCTTCCACCGTGGCGGCGAGCGAGGCGTAGAACGCGGTCGAGAACATCAGCGCCACCGGCATCGCCAGCAGCATGACCAGCTGCTGCAGGCCCAGCAGCGTCAGCAGGCCGCCCAGCAGCATCGACAGCGCCACGTCGGCACCGGCCCAGGCCAGCGCGTAGACCCCGAAGGCGCCCAGGTTGCGCCAGCTGGCCAGCGCGCTGGCGAACAGGGCCTTCGGGATGGCCATGTTTTCGCGGTGCACCAGCACCGGGGCATGCCAGAACAGCAGCGACAGCGGCACCATCAGCAGCGCCCGCAGCACCATGCTGCCCTGCAGGTCGCCGATCGCCGCCATCACCTCGGCTTCGGTGCGCTGGTCCTCGTCGCCGCTGCGCAGCACGTCCCAGGCGGCTTCCAGGCCCGGATCGACCAGATCGGCCAGCCCCAGCAGCACGAAGGCCAGCACCGCGTGCAGCGCGCCCAGCTTCAGCAGCCGCGGCCGTGCCGGCGAGCGCAGCGGCGCCAGCAGGTGGCCCAGGCTGGCCGGCTGGCCGGCCTGCAGGGCCTGCACCTCGTGCACCCAGCCGGCGGTCAGCAGCGGCAGCAGTGCTCCGACCAGCAGCGGGCCGATCCAGGGCATGCCCAGCAGCATGCCCATCAGCAGCATCGTCAACGCGAACTGGCCGCTGAGCGCCAGCGGGTGGCGCAGCAGCAGCATCACGCCACTCTTCATCCACAGCGCGCCCTCGCGGGCCGTGGCTCGGCGCAGTTTCATCGGGGATCCTCGTTCAGCTCACACCATGCCAGGGGTTGGCGATGCGTTCGCGCAAGACGCGCTCGAAATGGGTCGGATCGTGCGGCTGCAGCATGCTGGCCTCGCGCGGCAGGTGGAAGTCCCACAAGCGCGAGATCCAGAAGCGCAGCGCGGCGGCCCGCAGCATCGCCGGCAGCAGGCGCAGCTCGTCGTGGGTCAGCGCCCGCTCGTCCTCGTAGGCCTGCACGAAGGCGGCGGCCCGCAGCTCGTCGAGCCGGCCGGTGGACAGGTCGATGCACCAGTCGTTCAGGCACACCGCCAGGTCGAACAGCCAGGCGTCGACGCCGGCGAAATAGAAGTCGAAGAAGCCGGTGAGCTTCTCGTGGCCGGGCAGGCCGTCGAACATCACGTTGTCGCGGAACAGGTCGGCGTGCACCGGGCCGCGTGGCAGCGCTTCGTTGGCCGGGGTCTCGGCCACCGAGCGCTGGAAGAACAGCTCGTCCTCGAGCAGCGTGCGCTGCTCCGGCGCCAGGTGCGGCAGCACGACCGGCACGGTCTCGATCCACCAGTCCAGGCCCCGCAGATTGGGCTGGTGCAGCGGGTAGTCGCGGCCGGCCAGGTGCATGCGCGCCAGCATGCGGCCGACCTGCTCGCAGTGCCAGCTGGCCGGCGCGAGCTGGCTGCGGCCCTGCAGGCGGTTGACCACCGCGGCGGGCTTGCCGCCCAGCCGGTGCAGGATCACGCCGTCGGCGTCGGCCTGCGGGTCGGGCACCGGGATCTCGCGCCGGGCCAGGTGCTTCATCAGCTGCAGGTAGAACGGCAGCTGTTCGAAGGTCAGCCGCTCGAACACGGTGAGCACCCACTCGCCCCGGTCGGTGCTCAGGAAGTAGTTGGTGTTCTCGATGCCGGCGGTGATGCCACGCAGATCGGTCAGCGAGCCCAGCGACAGCCGCTGCGCCAGGGCGGCGGCTTCTTCGCGGGACACTTCAGTGAATACGGCCATGACAGCTCAGTCTTGCGGAAGAGGGGGGTGACACGCGAGCGCGTCCTGCCCACGCCGGCCCGGGAGGCGGCGCGAGTGCGGCAATCGGATCAGAAACGCAGCAGGGACCAGACCCGCTGGCCACCGACGCCCCGCGAGCCGGCGGCGTTGGTGCCCGGATCTCGGCCCCGGGTGCTGGGCACGATCTCGTAGTCGGGCAGCACCTGGTCGCCCTGCTTGGGGTGCACGGTGATGCGCTGCACCTCGCCTCGCACCCGCAGCTCCTCGACCACGACGGTCGGCTCGTCGATCACGGTGCGGCTCACCGCCGGTTCCCGGGTCACCGGCGTGGCCGTGATCGGGGGGGCGGCCAGCGCGGCCGCCGACAGGGTGCTGCCCAGACCGACCGTCAGGAAGGTGCGAAGGATTTTCATGCTCCGGATTGTAGGAGGCCGGACCGCGCCACAATCCTGCCCATGAGTTTGCCCCTGTCTCCTTCCGATGCCACGACCCCCGCCGAGGTCGATCCCGTGGTGGTCGCGCCGCGGCCGGTGCTGCTGCTGGTCGATGGTTCCAGCTACCTGTACCGGGCCTTCCACGCCATGCCCGACCTGCGTGGCCCCGACGGCCAGCCGACCGGCGCCATCCACGGCATGGTCGCGATGATGAAGCGCCTGCGCGAGCAGGTCGCCGCCGAGCACGCCGCCTGCGTGTTCGACGCCAAGGGCCCGACCTTCCGCGACGAGTGGTATCCCGACTACAAGGGCCACCGCCCGCCGATGCCCGAGGACCTGCGTGCGCAGATCGAGCCCATCCACGAGGTGGTGCGCCTGCTGGGCTGGCCGATCCTGGAGGTGCCGGGCATCGAGGCCGACGATGCGATCGGCACGCTCGCCCGCCTGGGCGAGCAGTCCGGCCACCGCGTGGTGGTCTCCACCGGCGACAAGGACCTGGCGCAGCTGGTGACCGAGCACGTCGGGCTGATCAACACGATGAGCAACGAGTCGCTCGACATCGCCGGCGTGACCGCCAAGTTCGGCGTGCCGCCGGACCGCATCGTCGACTACCTGACGCTGATGGGCGATGCGGTCGACAACGTGCCCGGCGTGGAGAAGGTCGGGCCCAAGACCGCGGCCAAGTGGATCGCCGAACATGGCTCGCTCGACGGGGTGATGGCCAACGCCGGGCGCATCAAGGGCGTGGCCGGCGAGAACCTGCGCCGCGCGCTCGACTGGCTGCCCACGGCCCGCCGGCTGGTGACCGTCAAGATCGACTGCGACCTGACCGGCCACCTGCCGGGCTGGCCCGCCCTCGAGGCGCTGGCGCTGCGCCCGGTCGACCCGGACGGGCTGCTCGACTTCTACGGCCGCCACGGCTTCCGCAGCTGGAAGCGTGAGCTGGAGGCGCAGGCCGTCGTGGCGGCGCCCGCACCGGCGGCGTCGCCGGCCGCGCCCAGGGCCCGTGACAGCGGCGGCACCGGCGACCTGTTCGCCGCCGAGGCGCCGGCCGACGAGGTCGATCCGCCGTCCTCGGGCCGCTACGACACCGTGCTGACCCGCGAGCAGCTGCAGGCCTGGTTCGATCGCCTGCGCAGCGCCCCGCTGGTGGCGCTGGACACCGAGACCGATTCGCTCGACGCGATGCAGGCGCGCATCGTCGGCATCAGCTTCGCGGTGCAGCCCGGCGAGGCGGCCTACGTGCCGGTGGGCCACGACTACCCCGGCGCCCCGGAGCAGCTGCCGCTCGACGAGGTGCTGGCGCTGCTGCGCCCCTGGCTGGAGGACCCGGCCGCCGCCAAGCTGGGCCAGAACATCAAGTACGACACCCACGTGTTCGCCAACCACGGCATCACCGTGCGGGGATATGTGCACGACACGATGCTCGAGAGCTACGTGCTCGAGGCGCACCGCCCGCACGGCCTGGCCAGCCTGGCCGAACGCCACCTCGGCCGCGCGGGCCTGAGCTACGAGGACCTGTGCGGCAAGGGGGCCGGCCAGATCCCGTTCAGCCACGTCGACATCGAGCGGGCCAGCCGCTACTCCGGCGAGGACAGCGAGATGGCGCTGCAGGTGCACCAGGTGCTGTGGCCCGAGCTCGAGGCCGCCGCCGGCCTGCTCGACGTCTACCGGCGCATCGAGATGCCCGCGGCCCGGGTGCTGGTGCGCATCGAGCGCCACGGCGTGCTGATCGACGCCGGCGTGCTCGCCCGGCAGAGCCAGCAGCTGGCCCAGCGCATGCTGACGCTGGAGCAGGAGGCCTACGACATCGCCGGCCAGCCCTTCAACCTGGGCTCGCCCAAGCAGATCGGCGAGATCCTGTTCACCCGGCTGGGCCTGCCGGTGAAGAAGAAGACCGCCACCGGCGCGCCCAGCACCGACGAGGAGGTGCTGCAGCAGCTGGCCGCCGACTACCCGCTGCCCGCGCGCATCCTCGAGTACCGCGGCCTGGCCAAGCTCAAGAGCACCTACACCGACAAGCTGCCGCAGATGGTCAACCCGTCCACCGGCCGTGTGCACACCAACTACGCGCAGGCCGTGGCGGTGACGGGGCGGCTCTCGAGCAACGAGCCCAACCTGCAGAACATCCCCATCCGCACCGCCGAGGGCCGGCGGGTGCGCGAGGCCTTCATCGCCGCGCCCGGCCATGTGCTGGTCAGCGCCGACTACTCGCAGATCGAGCTGCGCATCATGGCGCACATCTCCGGTGACGCCACGCTGCTGCGGGCGTTCGCCGAGGGCCTGGACGTGCATCGCGCGACCGCGGCCGAGGTCTTCGGCGTGCCGCTGGACGAGGTCAGCACCGAGCAGCGCCGCTATGCCAAGACCATCAACTTCGGCCTGATCTACGGCATGGGCGCCTTCGGTCTGGCGCAGAGCCTGGGCATCGAGCAGAAGGCCGCGCGCGACTACATCGAGCGCTATTTCACCCGCTACCCGGACGTCAAGCGCTACATGGACGAGACCAAGGCCGGCGCGGTCGAGCGGGGGCATGTCGAGACCCTGTTCGGCCGCCGCATCGTGCTGCCCGAGATCAAGGGCGCCAACGGCCCGCGCCGTGCCGGCGCCGAGCGCCAGGCGATCAACGCGCCGATGCAGGGCACGGCGGCCGACCTGATCAAGCTGGCGATGATCGCCGTGCAGCAGGCGATCGACGACGAGGGCCGCGCCAGCCGCATGATCATGCAGGTGCACGACGAGCTGGTGCTCGAGGTGCCCGAGGCCGAGCTCGACTGGGCCCGCGAGGCGCTGCCGCGGCTGATGGCCGGCGTGGCGCAGCTCAAGGTGCCGCTGGTGGCCGAGGTCGGCGTCGGTGCCAACTGGGAAGAGGCGCACTGAGCGCCGACGAGGAGCCCGCGAGATGAGCCATGTCTCCCGCCTGGACCAGGCCCTGCGTGAGCTGCTGCGGCAGCGTCCGGTCGCCGCGCTGGGCACGATCGACGACGACGGGGCGCCGTTCGTGTCGATGGTGCCCTACGCCGTCGAGCCCGCCAGCGGGGCGCTGGTGCTGCACGTCAGCGGCCTGGCGGTGCACACCCGCCACCTGCGGCAGCGCCCGGCCGTCTCGCTGATGGTGATGGGGGCCGACGATGCGACCGAGATGGCGCAGGCGCTGCCGCGGGTGACGATCTCGGCCCGGGCCGAGACGCTGGAGCCCGGCAGCGAGGACGCCCGGGCGGCCGAGCGCGCCTACCTGGCGCGTTTCCCCGCGGCCGAGCTGATGACCGGCCTGCCCGATTTCCGCTTCGTGCGGCTGCAGGCCACGGCGGTGCGGCATGTCGCCGGCTTCGGGGCGGCCCGCTCGGTCGAGCCGCAGGCGCTGGCGGCGCTGCTGCGCCCGGACGCCGCCGACTGACGGGGTCCGCCCGCCGCCGCCATGCACCTGCCGCGCCGCCGCCAGCCCGGTTTCGAGTCGGACCGGATCCACGAGTACCCGGTGCACCTGCGCGAGGCGATCGCCGACATGCCGGCCGCTCCCGGGGTCTACATCTTCCATGGCGACGACGAGCGGATGCCGCTCTACATCGGCAAGAGCGTCAACCTGCGCAGCCGGGTGCTGTCGCACCTGCGCAATCCGGACGAGGCCCGCCTGCTGCGCCAGACCCGGCGCATCAGCCACATCCGCACCACCGGCGAGATCGGCGCGCTGCTGCTCGAGGCGCAGCTGATCAAGCGCCAGCAGCCGCTGCTCAACCAGAAGCTGCGCCGCAACCGCCAGCTCTGCTCGCTGCGCCTGCACGACGGGGTGCCGGAGGTGGTGCATTCCCGCGACATGAACTTCGCCACCGAGCCCGACCTGCACGGCCTGTTCTCCAGCCGCCAGGCGGCGCTGGAGCGCCTGCGCGACCTGGCCGACGAGCACCGGCTCTGTTACGGCGCGCTGGGGCTGGAGCGGCTGGTCCCGGGGCGGGCGTGCTTCCGGGCGATGCTGCACCGCTGCGGCGGCCTGTGCCGCGGCGACGAGGCCCCGCAGGCCCACCACCAGCGGCTGCTCGACGGCCTGGCGCACCTGAGGGTGGCCTGCTGGCCGCATCCGGGCGCGATCGGCCTGGTCGAGCGGGATGGCGAGGACCTGCAGATCCACGTGATCCGCAACTGGTGTTACCTCGGCAGCGTCACCGAAGCGTCGCAGGCGGCGGCGCTGGACCGTGTGGCCGCCGATTTCGACGCCGACGGCTACCGCATCCTGTGCGGCCCGCTGCTGGGCGGGCAGGTCGAGATCATGGCGCTGCACGCCGGCGCGTCACTCTGAACGGTTGGCCCGAAAATGTCGAACGGGATGGCCGCAAGCGACCAAGAAAAAAGCCCAAGCAAATCGATTGCTTGGGCTCATTCTGGAGGAGAGGGAGGGATTCGAACCCTCGGTACCTTGCGGTACGCCTGATTTCGAGTCAGGTACATTCGACCACTCTGCCACCTCTCCGGTATCTTGCTGTGGTCTCGCCGTGAAGCGAAGACCGCTATTCTAAGGCATCAAGCCACCAGCCTGTCAACACCTTTCAGGTAGGGATGCAACACTTCGGGCACGGTGATGCTGCCGTCGGCGTTCTGGAAGTTCTCCAGCACCGCCACCAGCGTGCGGCCGACCGCCAGGCCCGAGCCGTTGAGGGTGTGCACGAACTCGTTCTTGCCCTGCGCGTTCTTGAAGCGGGTCTGCATGCGACGGGCCTGGAAGGCTTCGCAGTTGGAGCAGGAGCTGATCTCGCGGTAGGTGTTCTGCGCCGGCACCCAGACCTCGAGGTCGTAGGTCTTGGTCGAGCCGAAGCCCATGTCGCCGGTCGACAGCAGCAGCACGCGGTAGGGCAGGCCGAGCTTCTGCAGGATGGTCTCGGCGTGGCCGGTCATCTCCTCGAGCGCGGCGTTGCTCTGCTCGGGGTGCACGATCTGCACCATCTCGACCTTGTCGAACTGGTGCTGGCGGATCAGGCCGCGGGTGTCGCGCCCGGCCGAGCCGGCCTCGGAGCGGAAGCAGGGGCTGTGGGCGGTCAGCTTGATGGGCAGCTGGTCCATCGGCAGCACGCTGTCGGCCACCGCGTTGGTCAGCGTGACCTCCGAGGTCGGGATCAGGTACCACTTGCTGCCGGCGGCCTCGCCATCACCGGAGGTGACGTGGAACAGGTCCTGCTCGAACTTGGGCAGCTGGCCGGTGCCCTGCAGCGCCCGGGCCTGCACCAGGTAGGGCGTGTAGCACTCGGTGTAGCCGTGTTCCTGCGTCTGCACGTCCAGCATGAACTGGGCGAGGGCGCGGTGCAGGCGGGCGGCCGGGCCTTTCATGAAGCTGAAGCGCGAGCCCGACAGCTTGGCGCCGGTCTCGAAGTCGAGGCCCAGCGCGGCACCGAGGTCGACATGGTCCCGCGCCTCGAAGTCGAAGTGGCGCGGCGTGCCCCAGCGGCGCACCTCGACGTTGGCGCTCTCGTCGCTGCCCACCGGCACGTCGGCCTGGGGCAGGTTGGGCACGCTCATCAGCATCTGGTCGAGCGCGGCCTGGATCTGCGTCAGCCGCTCGGCCCCGGCCTTCTGCGCGTCGCCGATGCCGGCCACCTCGGCCATCACGGCGCTGGTGTCCTCGCCCTTGCCCTTGAGCATGCCGATCTGCTTGGACAGCTGGTTGCGCCGTGCCTGCAGTTCTTCGGTGCGGATCTGCAGCGTCTTGCGCTCGTTCTCCAGCGCCTGGAAGGCGTCGGCGTCGAGGAAGGGCTGCGGGGTCTTGCGGGTCTCGAGTCGGGCGATGACGCTGTCGAGGTCCTTGCGCAGCAGGGCGATGTCTAGCATGGAGGCGGGCTTTCGGCGAAGAAGGGGGTGGGCGGACGAGCTTGCTCGTCCGCCGCGCGCAGGCGCGAGGAGGTCAGGAGGAGGATCGGGCGGCGGCTTCGGCCATGGACTTGTCGCCCAGGCCCCGGGGCAGCGGGAAGTGCACGGTCTCTTCCACGCCGGGCATCTTGCGCACGGCCAGGGCGCCGAGGCTGCGCAGGCGTTCGATCACCTGCTGCACCAGCAGCTCGGGGGCCGAGGCGCCGGCGGTCAGGCCCACGCGCGGGCGGCCCTCGAACCAGGCGGGCTGCAGCTCGGCGGCGCTGTCGACCATGTAGGACGGCGTGCCGCGGCGTTCGGCCACCTCGCGCAGGCGGTTGCTGTTGGAGCTGGTCGGGCTGCCGACGACGATGAGGATGTCGACCTCGCCGCTGAGCACCTTGACCGCATCCTGGCGGTTCTGCGTGGCGTAGCAGATGTCCTGCTGCTTGGGCTCGCGCACCAGCGGGAAACGGGCCTTGACGGCGGTGAGGATGCCGGCGGCGTCGTCCACGCTCAGCGTGGTCTGCGTGACCACCGCGATGCGGCTCTCGTCGGCGATGCTCACCCGGGCGACGTCGTCGATGTCCTCGACCAGGTGGATGCCCCCGTCGAGCTGGCCCATCGTGCCTTCGACCTCGGGGTGGCCCTTGTGGCCGATCATGATGAACTCGTAGCCCTCGCGACGCAGCTTGGCGACCTCGACGTGCACCTTGGTCACCAGCGGGCAGGTGGCGTCGAAGATCTCGAAGCCGCGCGCACGCGCCTCGGCGCGCACCGCCTGGCTGACGCCGTGGGCGCTGAACACCAGGGTCGCGCCAGGGGGCACTTCGGCCAGGTCCTCGATGAAGATCGCGCCCTTGGCCTTCAGGTCGTTGACGACGTAGGTGTTGTGCACGATCTCGTGGCGCACGTGGATGGGCGCGCCGAACTTCTGCAGCGCCCGCTCGACGATCTCGATGGCCCGGTCCACGCCGGCGCAGAAGCCGCGCGGCTGGGCCAGCACGACCTCGCGCACGTCACCCTGGGGTTCGCCGCGGTCCATCACAGCACCCCGATCAGTTGCACCTCGAAGCTGACGGGCTGATCCGCCAGCGGGTGGTTGAAGTCGAACAGCGCCCAGTCCTGCTCGACCGGGCCGACCTCGCGCACCAGCCCGGCGTAGGAGCCCTGGCCGTCGGGGGTCGGGAACTGCACCACGTCGCCGACCTGGTACTGCTCGTCGGGATCGCCCAGCTCGCGCAGCAGCGCGAGCTTGACCCGCTGGATCAGCTCCGGGTTGCGCTGGCCGAAGGCCTCGCCCGCGGGCAGCTCGAAGACGGTCCGGGTGCCTTCCTCGAGGCCGAGCAGACGGCGCTCGATCGCCGGGGCCAGCTGGCCGGTGCCCAACGAGAGCGTGGCGGGCTTGTCGTTGAAGGTGTTGACGATGGCGGCCCCGTCGGGGCCGGCGAGTCGGTAATGCAGGGTCAGGAAAGAACCCGGTTGAACCTGTGGCACGCGCTGTCCTGTTCTCGATAGACTGGCCGTGATTTTAGGCGCCAGCTCGTGTGCCACCTCGGGGAGCCCGTCATGAAAGACCTGCCTGCGGCCTTGCGTCCGCGCGAGAAGCTGCTGTCCCACGGGCCCGCGGCGCTGGCCGATGCGGAACTGCTGGCCCTGCTGCTGCGCACCGGCGTGCGGGGCCTGGGGGTGCTGCAGATGGCCGAGCAGCTGCTGCAGCGCTTCGGCGGCGTCAGCGGGCTGCTGCGGGCCGAGGCGCCGGCGCTGGGCGCGGTCAAGGGCCTCGGGCCGGCCAAGCGGGCGGAGCTGCAGGCGGTGCTCGAGCTGGCGCGGCGGGCGCTGGCGGCCCAGCTGTCGCAGCGCCCGGTGTTCGACTCGCCCGCGGCCGTGCGCGACTACCTGAGCCTGCAGCTGGCCGAGCTGCCGCACGAGGTGTTCGCGGTGCTGTTCCTGGATGCGCAGCACCGGCTGCTGTCCTACGAGCCGCTGTTCCGCGGCACGCTGACGCAGACCAGCGTCTACCCGCGCGAGGTGCTCAAGCGGGCGCTGGCGCTCAATGCGGCCGCGGTGATCCTGGCGCACAACCACCCCTCGGGCGTTGCCGAGCCGTCCCGGGCGGATGAATACCTGACCCAGCAGCTGAAATCGGCCTTGGCCCTGATCGACGTGCGGGTGCTGGACCACCTCGTGGTCGGTCGCCAGGGCACGGTATCCTTCGCCGAACGTGGCCTGCTGTGAACCGGGCCGCGCCTTTTTTCGTCTGCCGCTGCCATGTCCGCCGATTCCGCTTCTTCGTCCCGCGTTCGTCCTGCTTCGCCGGTGCTGCGCCTGTCGGGCCTTTCCGAGCTGCGGCAGGTGCGCCGCGAACTGCAGGAGCGGGCCCGCCGGCACGAGGAGGAACTCGCCCGCCGTGCCGCCGAGGAGGCGGCCCGCCGCCGCGAGCACGAGCTGTTCGCCCGCCTGGTCGGTCCGGTCACGCCGCTGCGCGAGCACGACCGGGCGCAGATCGCCCGACCGCGCCCGGACCCGGTGCCCCGCCAGCGTGAGCTCGACGACCTCGAGGTGATGCGCTCGTCGCTGTCCGACGAGTTCGACGCCGCCTCGCTGATGGAGACCGACGACCAGATGTCCTACCGGCGCGAAGGGGTCGGGCAGGAGGTGCTGCGCAAGCTGCGCACCGGCACCTGGGCCGTGCAGGGCCACATCGACCTGCACGGCATGACCCGCGAGGTGGCCCGCGAGGCGCTGGTGCAGTTCCTGGGCCACGCGGGCAAGCGTGGCTGGCGCTGCGTGCGGGTGGTGCACGGCAAGGGCCTGGGCTCGCCCGGGCGGCAGCCGGTGCTCAAGGGCAAGGTGCGGGGCTGGCTGGTGCAGCGCCAGGAGGTACTGGCCTTCGCCCATGCGCTGGGCCACGACGGGGGCGCCGGTGCGCTGATCGTGCTGCTCGACTCGTCGACGCCGCGGCACGGCGGCTGAGCGCTCGCCCCTCGCCCCGGCCTGCGTGCCGCCTCAGCGGTTGCGCATCCAGTCGGCGGTGCTGAAGAAGCTCTCGGTCAGCCGGTCGAGCAGCGGGGGCTGCACCCCCTGGTCGATCATGGCCTGGTGCATGCAGGCCACCCACTGGTCGCGTTCGAGGATGCCGATCGAGAACGGCAGGTGCCGCGCCCGCAGGCGCGGGTGTCCGAAGCGTTCGATGTAGTGCTGCGGCCCGCCCAGCCAGCCGCACAGGAACCAGAACAGCTTGTCCCGTGCGCTGTCCAGCGTCGAGCCGTGGGCCGCGCGCAGCTCGCGCAGGCCCGGCTCCAGGTCCATCAGGTCGTAGAAGCGGTCGACCAGCGCGCGGATGCGGGCTTCACCGCCGAGCATCTCGAACGGGGTCGGGCCGGCCGCTTCGGGTTCGTCGGCGTCGGGGGAGGAGGCGGCAGGGGTCGGGTTCATCTCGGCAGGGCCAGCGCAGCAGGGAGGATGTCCACCACTGTAGCGCCGTCCGGCCGGTCCCCTGCGGTCAGCGGCGGAAACTGGACGAAGGCAGTCGGCCGGCGACGTTCTGGATCGCCAGGGCCGCGGCCGAGCCCGGATAGGTCAGGGTCAGCAGCTTGCGGCGCTGCACCGCGTCGCGCACCGACGGATCACTCGGGATCTCGCCCATGAATTGCAGCTTGACGTCGCCACCACCGGCCGGCTTGACGAAGCGGCGGATCACGCTGGTGAGCTGCTGTGCCACCGCCTGGCCCTCGCCGGTGCGCTGCGACTGGTTGACCACCAGCAGCAGGTCCGTGCGGTTCTGCTGCGTGGCCAGCACCTTGATCGTCGCGTAGGCATCGGCCAGCGAGGTGGGCTCGGACGTGGCCACGACCAGCACGTCATCGGCCAGCGACAGCGCGTAGAGCACGACGTCGGAGATGCCGGCGCCGGTGTCGAGCAGCACCCGGTCGTAGTGCGGCCGCACGGTGTCGAGCAGCTGGCGCAGTTGCTCCTGGACCTCGGGCGTGAGCCGGGAGTATTCGACCAGGCCCGAGCCGGCGAGCAGCACCTGGAAACCGCCGGGGGCGTCGAGCAGCGCGTCCTTCAGCGTGGAGCGGCCGGTGAACACGTCGTGCAGGGTGCTGCGTGGCTGCAGGTTCAGCACCACGTCGAGGTTGGCCAGGCCCAGATCGGTGTCGATGACCAGCACACGCTCGCCCCGGCGCGCCAGTGCGGCGGCCAGGTTGGCGCTGATCATGGTCTTGCCCACGCCACCCTTGCCGCTGGTGACGGCCATGATGCGTGCGCCCCCGCCTCCGGCAGGTCCTGCCGGTCGGGGGGAAGAAGAAGGCATCGGGGCGTTCATGAAGTGGAACTCGGTTCATCGGGCAGGAAGTCCGATGCGGGACTGAGCAGCAGGCCGCGCTCTTCGGCGCTGACCTGGGACTCGGGAGGGGTTTCCAGGCAGACGCGGTTGCGGCCCTGATGCTTGGCGAGGTAGAGCTGCCGGTCGGCGCGCTCCAGCCAGAGCGTGCAGCTCGAGCGCACCCACTGGGGCGCGTAGGAGCCGCCGATGCTGATGGTCACGCCCAGGCGCTGGTCGAGGCCGAGGTCGATCTCGAGGGCCTCGATGGCCCGCCGCACCCGCTCGGCCACCGCGTGGCCGTAGGCCGGCGGGCAGGCGGGCAGCACGGCGGCGAACTCCTCGCCACCGATGCGCGCCACGGTGTCCATCGGCCGCACGCCCACCTGCAGCGCCTGCGCCACGCGCCGGATGACCTCGTCCCCGGCCGCGTGGCCGTAGCGGTCGTTGACCCGCTTGAAGTGGTCGATGTCGAGCAGCAGCAGCATCGCCACGTCGCCCGAGCGGGCGGCGCGGTCGGCCTCGCGCTCGAGCGCGGCCTCGAACTGGCGGCGGTTCAGCAGGCCCGTCAGCGGATCGCGGCTGGACAGGGTGCACAGACCGTCGACCAGACTCTGCATCCAGACATGGGGGTCCGACGCCGCCTCGGGCGGCCAGGCGTGGCCGGCGCGCTCCAGCAGCTGCAGCGCGGTGTCGAGCAGCAGGCCGTTCGGCCGCACCGGCTCGGCATCCGGCGGGCGAGGATCGGGTGGAGAGCGGGACATGAGGCGTAGCGAAGCAGGGCCGGTGATGTGGAATGGCGGATGGAAATGAAATTGTTCAGATTCAGTCTAGTGGCTCGACGTGGTCCATGGCTGGAAATATGACCGGTCTTTGCCGGACATCTTTGGCGACGGCGCCGTGACGATATCTCTCACACTGAATCCGGTCGCAACCCGGTTGCCGTCCACTCTTCCCTGTGCGCAGGGGCGTGGATGGTTCCCGCCTGATTTCCTCCTCACGGACTCCACAGTGAGCATGCCCAACGTGACGCTTCCCACGCCCGCTGCCGATGCGCAGGCCCGCGAGTTCAGCTTCGATGCCCGGGATTTCTCCCGCGTGCGCCAGCTGATCTACCAGCGTGCGGGCATCAGCCTGCACGATCAGAAGCAGGCGATGGTCTACAGCCGCCTGTCGCGCCGTCTGCGCGACACGGGGCACCGCTCGTTCGGCGACTACCTCAACTGGCTCGAGTCCACCTCCGGCGAGCAGGGCGAGCGTGAATGGCAGGAGTTCATCAACTGCCTGACGACCAACCTGACCGCCTTCTTCCGTGAGGAGCACCATTTTCCGGTGCTGGCCGATCGGCTGTCCCGGCTCGGCCCGTCGCGCCCGATCCGCATCTGGTGCTGCGCGGCGTCGACCGGCGAGGAGCCCTATTCGCTGGCGATGTCGGCGGTCGAGACGCTGGGCGCCTCGGCGCCGGTGAAGATCCTGGCCACCGACATCGACACCAACGTGCTGCAGACCGCCCAGCGCGGGGTCTACGCGGCCGACGCCCGCGGGCTCGGCCCGGAGCGCCTGCGGCGCCACTTCCTGCGCGGCACCGGCAGCAACGCCGGTTTCATCCGTGTGCGCCCCGAGCTGGCCCGCATGATCGAGTACCGGCCGTTCAACCTCATGGGCGCCCAGTGGGCGCTCGGCGAGGCCTTCGACATCGTGTTCTGCCGCAACGTGATGATCTATTTCGATGCGCCGACCCAGCGCAAGGTGCTGGAGAACATCCACCGGGTGCTGCGTCCCGAGGGGCTGCTGTTCGTCGGGCACTCCGAGAACTTCACCGACTCCCGCGACCTGTTCGAGCTGCGCGGCAAGACCGTCTACCAGCGGGCCTGAGCGCCGCCTCCCCTTCACGACCGATTTCCAAGGATCCGCGATGCTCGCCCCATCCTCCCTTCAGACCTCACCGCCCCGGACGGCCCGTCTCGAGAAGCTGCGCAACTCGCCGCGCAAGCCCGGCGAGGCCTCGTTCTTCTTCTACGACGCCTTCTTCAAGTCCGATGCCGTCAAGGTGCTGCCCGGCGAGTACTTCGTCTACGACGAGGACGTGCTGATCATGACCACGCTGGGCTCGTGCATCGCCGCCTGCCTGTGGGACCGGGTGGCGCGCATCGGCGGGCTCAACCACTTCATGCTGCCCGACGCGGGCGCCGGCGCGATCGACGGGGGCCGCTACGGCTCGTTCGCGATGGAACTGCTGATCAACGAACTGCTCAAGCGCGGCGCGAACCGCACCACGCTGGAGGCCAAGGTGTTCGGCGGCGGGGCGGTCATCAGCGGCATGAACACGATCAACGTCGGCGAGCGCAACACCAAGTTCGTGATGGAGTACCTGGCGACCGAGCGCATCCCGGTGGTGAGCAAGGACGTGATGGACGTCTATCCGCGCAAGGTCTGCTTCTTCCCGCACAGTGGCAAGGCCATGGTCAAGCGCCTGGCGCCGACCAGCACCGAGATCGTCCAGGCCCTGGACCGTGAGGCGATCAATCGCACACGTGCCTCGACGGCCTCGTCCGGCGGCACGGTCGACCTGTTCTGAATCCGAGGAGAGCACCAGTCATGCCCAAGACCCGAGTCGTGGTGGTCGACGATTCCGCCCTCGTGCGCAGCCTGCTGTCGGAGATCATCAACCGCCAGCCCGACATGGAGTGTGTCGGCGCCGCGGCCGATCCGCTGGTGGCCCGCGAGATGATCCGCAACCTCAACCCGGACGTGATCACGCTGGACGTCGAGATGCCGCGCATGGACGGCATCGACTTCCTCGCCAAGCTGATGCGGCTGCGGCCGATGCCGGTGGTGATGGTGTCGACGCTGACCGAGCGGGGCGCCGACGTGACGATGCGCGCGCTCGAGCTGGGGGCGGTCGACTTCGTCGCCAAGCCCAAGATCGGCATCTCCGACGGCATGCGCACGCTGTCCGACGAGATCACCGACAAGATCCGCGTGGCTTCGCGCGCGCGCATCTCCCGGCTGGCGCCGGGTCCGTCGCACGGACCGTCGGCCACCAGCCATGCCGAACCCCATCACCGCCCGCCGGCCCATTCGCCGTCGCTGGGCCGGGTGTCGACCGAGAAGCTGATCTTCATCGGCGCGTCCACCGGCGGCACCGAAGCCACCCGCGAGGTGCTGATGGCGCTGCCGCCGGACTCGCCCGGCATCCTGATCACCCAGCACATGCCGGCCGGTTTCACGCGCAGCTACTCGGCCCGGCTGAATTCGCTGTGCCGCATCGCGGTCAAGGAGGCGTCCGACGGCGAACGTGTGCTGCCCGGCCATGCCTACATCGCCCCGGGCGGGCTGCACCTGTCGGTCGAGCGCTCCGGCGCCAACTACATCGCCCGCGTCACCGACGGTGATCCGGTCAACCGCCACAAGCCCAGCGTCGAGGTGCTGTTCCAGTCGGCCGCCCGGGTGGCCGGCCGCAACGCGGTGGGCATCATGCTCACCGGCATGGGCGCCGACGGCGCGCGGGCGATGAAGGAGATGCGTGATGCCGGCGCCTACAACGTCGCGCAGGACGAGGCCAGCTGCGTGGTCTTCGGCATGCCGCGCGAGGCGATCAACGCCGGTGCCTGCCATGAGGTGCTGCCGCTCAAGCGCATCGCCGACCACCTGATGGAACACCTGCGCAGCACCGCCGGGATGTCCACCAACCGGGTCTGAGCCGGCGCGGGCGCCCGCCTGATCGCAAAGGGGCTGCCGCGGCAGCCCTTTTTTCATCGGCGTCGCCCGCGGGTTCAGTCGGCCAGGAAGAGGCCCTGCAGGTCGTTGAGGAAGTCGAAACCCCGCGCGGTCGGCAGCACCGAGCCCGTGTCCCGCGTGAGCAGCCCCTTGGCCTGCGCCTCGGCCAGGCCGGCCTCGATGGCCGACATCGGCAGTCCCGTGCGCTCGCGGAAGAGCTGCAGCGGCACGCCTTCGCGCAGCCGCAGCGCGTTGAGCATGAACTCGAAGGGCAGGGCCTTGCGGCCGATCTCGTCCTCGTTGGACACCGCCGTGCCCTGGAAGGCGCGTTCCATGTAGGTCGACGGTTCGCGCCAGCGCACCTGGCGGATCACCCGGTGGGCGAAGCTCAGCTTGCTGTGCGCGCCCGCGCCGATGCCCAGGTAGTCGCCGAACTGCCAGTAGTTCAGGTTGTGGGTGCAGCGGTGGCCGGGCCGGGCATAGGCCGAGACCTCGTAGCGGTCCATGCCGGCCGCGCCGGTCAGGGCCACCACCTGGTCGAGCATGTCGCTGGCGCTGTCGTCGTCGGGCACCTCGGGCGGGTCGAGCGCAAAACGGGTGTTGGGCTCGATGGTCAGGTGGTAGAGCGACAGGTGCGGCGGCTGCAGCGCGAGCGCGGTGCGCAGGTCCTCGGCGGCCTCGGCCAGGCTCTGGCCGGGCAGGGCGTACATCAGGTCGAGGTTGAAGGTCTCGAACGCGTCGGCGGCCTCCTCGGCGGCGGCCAGCGCCTGGCCGCGGTCGTGCACCCGCCCCAGCGCGGCGAGGTGGCGGTCGTCGAAGCTCTGCACGCCCACCGACAGCCGGGTCACGCCGGCGGCCCGGAAGGCGCGGAAACGGTCGCGCTCGAAGGTGCCGGGATTGGCCTCCAGCGTGATCTCGCAGCCGGGCTGCAGCGGCATCAGCGTGCGGATGTCGCTGAGCAGGCGCTCGATGCCGTCCGGCGAGAACAGGCTGGGCGTGCCGCCACCGATGAAGATGCTGTGCACCGGCCGGCCCCAGACCCAGGGCAGCGCGGCCTCGAGGTCGTGGCGCAGCGCGTCGAGGTATCGGGCCTCGGGCAGCGCGCCCCCGCCCGCGACCTCGTGCGAATTGAAGTCGCAGTAGGGGCACTTGCGCAGGCACCACGGCAGGTGCACGTACAGCGACAGCGGGGGCGGTGCGCCCAGCTGCAGCGTGCCGGGGCGCAGGTGGCGCTGCAGCAGCTCGGCGGTGCCGGGGGCCGGGCGGTTCGGGTCGGCCGCACCGGCGGCGACCAGGCGGGGCAGTTCAGCCAAGGTGCCAGACCTCCCGCATCAGCTGCAGCAGCTGGGCCGCGGCCAGCGCGCGGTGGCTCTGGCGGTTCTTCTGCTCGGCCGACAGCTCGGCCACCGAGCAGCCCGACGCGGGCAGCCGCAGCAGCGGGTCGTAGCCGAAGCCGCCGGTGCCGCTGCGCTCGGTGCCGATCTCGCCCTGCCAGCGGCCGAAGGCCATCAGCGGCTCCGGATCGTCGGCCGAACGCACGGCCACCAGCGCGCACATGAAATGCGCCCGGCGGTCCGAGACGCCGTCCAGTGCGGCCAGCAGCTGGCGGTTGTTGGCCTCGTCCTGGCGTTCGCGGCGGGCCTCGCGTGCCAGGCTGGCGTCGAGCTCGAGCTCGGCGTAGCGGGCCGAATGCACGCCGGGTGCGCCCCGCAGCGCGCCCACGCACAGCCCTGAATCGTCGGCGATCGCCGGCAGGCCGCTGGCCGCCGCGGCATGTCGCGCCTTGGCCAGCGCGTTCTCGGCGAAGGTGATGTGCGGCTCCTCGGCCTCGGCGATGCCCAGGCTGCCCTGGGCCACCAGCTCGATGGCCAGTGGCTGCAGCAGCGCCTCGAGCTCGCGCAGCTTCTTGGCGTTGTTGGAGGCCAGCACCAGCTTCATGCCGAGACCCCCAGCACCTCGCGCTGGGCGGCGACCAGGTCGCGGATGCCCTGTTCGGCCAGCGCCAGCAGCCGGTCCATCTCGGCGCGGCTGAACGCGGCGCCTTCGGCCGTGCCCTGCACCTCGACAAAACCGCCCGAGCCGGTCATGACGACGTTCATGTCGGTGTCGCAGGCCGAGTCCTCGCTGTAGTCCAGGTCCAGGCGCGGCTGGCCGTCGACGATGCCCACCGACACGGCGGCGACGAAGTCGCGGATCGGCGAAGCGCTGATCCTGCCCTGCGCCAGCATCCAGCTCACCGCGTCGTGCGCGGCGACGAAGGCGCCGGTGATCGCCGCGGTGCGGGTGCCGCCATCGGCCTGCAGCACGTCGCAGTCCAGCGAGATGGTGTGCTCGCCCAGGGCGGCGAGGTCGAACACGCAGCGCATCGAGCGGCCGATCAGGCGCTGGATCTCCTGGGTGCGGCCGGTCTGCTTGCCCTTGGCCGCCTCGCGCGACGAGCGGGTGTGGGTGGCACGCGGCAGCATGCCGTACTCGGCCGTCACCCAGCCTTCGCCGGAGCCCTTCTTGTGCGGCGGCACCCGGTCCTCGACGGAGGCGGTGCACAGCACCTTGGTGTGGCCGAACTCGACCAGCACCGAACCTTCGGCGTGGCGGGTGTACTGGCGGGTCAGGCGCACGGGGCGCAGGGCATGGGCGGCGCGGTTGCCGGGGCGGGCAGTGGACATGGTGTCTTTCCTGGGCAGGGTGGATGGCCTGCAGCGGCGGTGGCGCGGATGCGCGCAGCCGCTGCGGCCGTGCCGTCCGGCGTCAGCTGCGCTTCTGCGCGCTGCGCCGGATGGCTTCGTTGATCTCGCGGATCGAGCGTTCGATCTCGGCGTCGTCGAGCAGGTCCTCGGCATTGCCCACGCCGCTGCCGGCCTGGATCGTCGAGGCGAAGCTGTCGGCCGCCAGCGTGTCGGTCTCGACGCCGGCGGGGCTGTCCTCGTCCTCGGCGGACTCCCACTCGACGCTGATCACGGTGACATTGTCGCTGCGCTCGCCAGCGATGCGCAGCGCCTGCTCGACCAGGTCGGGGGTGGACTCGGAAATCGAGGCATTGGCGAGCACGGCGGTGATCGTCTCGTCGTCGATGCTGCCCCACAGGCCGTCGGAGCACAGCATGAAGCGGTCGCCCGGCTGCAGCAGCAGCGGCCCGACCGTGTCGACCACCGGCTTGCCCGGGCTGCCCAGGCAGGTGAACAGCACGTTGCGGTTGACCCGCTCCAGCAGCGCCGACTGTCCGCCCAGCGCGTCCTGCAGCTCGCTGTAGGAGTGGTCGCGGGTGCGGGCCATCAGCTTGCCGTTGCGCACCAGGTAGAGGCGAGAGTCGCCGCAGTGGGCCCAGTAGGCCTCGCGGCCCTGCAGCACGCAGGCGACGATGGTCGTGCGGGGCGTGTCGAGCAGCGCCCGCTCGGTGGCGTAGCGGATGAGCTGGTGGTGGCCGGCGAGGATGGCCTCGTTCAGGAAGCGGCGCGGATCCTTCAGCTGCGGCCGGGCGTCCCGCTGGAACATGCTGGCGAGGATCTGCAGCGACAGCTGCGAGGCGACCTCGCCTTCCGGATGTCCGCCCATGCCGTCGGCCAGCGCGAACAGCCCCGAGGACCGGGTGTAGCAATAGCCCATCCGGTCCTCGTTCTTCTCCCGCCCGCCTCGGCGGCTGATCTGGTAGACCGAAAAACGCATGCGCGACTGCCTGGCTGGTCGGATCGGGTCAGGCTCAGGCCTTGGCGCCGGTCTTGAGGTTTTCAAGCTGGAGCTTGAGGCGTTCGCTGAAGCTCAGCTTGGTGTAGCGGCGCTCGGTCTCGCGCGCCAGTTCCTTCTGCAGCGCGAAGACGCTCTGCGGCCGGGCGAGCGGGTCGATCGACATGCACCATTCGGTGACCTCGATCAGGTTGTCGGAGTAGACATTGCGCAGCCGCGACAGCGACAGGTTCAGCCGGTCCTTCTCGATGCGCTGCGGCGCGTCGTTGGGCGGATACCCCTGCATGCAGGCGTAGATGCAGGCGCCGATGGCGTAGATGTCGGTCCACGGGCCCAGCGTGCCGTCGCGGCGGTACATCTCGGGCGCGGCGAAGCCCGGCGTGTACATCGGCCGGATGAAGTTGCCTTCCTTGGACAGCACTTCACGCGCGGCGCCGAAGTCCAGCATCACCGCCTTGTTGTCGTTGGTGATGAAGACGTTGGCCGGCTTGATGTCCAGGTGCAGCATCTTGTGCTGGTGCACGATGCGCAGGCCGCGCAGGATCTCGTCGAACAGGCTGCGGATGGTCGACTCGCGGAAGACCTTGTCGCGCTTCAGGTCGCGCGCGGTGACGATGAAGTCCTGCAGGGTGTCGCCCTGCAGATAGTTCATCACCATGTAGACGGTCTCGTTCTCGCGGAAGAAGTTCAGCACCGAGACCACGCTCGGGTGCGAGATCTGCGCCAGCGAGCGGCCTTCCTCGAAGAAGCTCTTCAGCCCCAGCCGGTAGAGCGGCTGCTTCTCGGGCTTGACCCTCGGCACCAGTTCGCCGACCGGCCGTTCGGCCAGGGAGGATGGCAGGTATTCCTTCAGCGCCACCAGGCGTCGCTCGGCATCTTCAGCCAGGTAGACGACGCCAAAACCACCGGCGGCCAGCTTGCGAATGATCTGGTAGCCGCCGACCACGGTGCCGGGTGGCAACGGGGCTGGTTTGGGCTTTGACATAATCGTGTTTTGTTTGGCGAGAGTCGCAATGGCAGTTTACAGCATGACTGGCTACGCCAGCGCCACGGTCAGTGGTGCGGATGGCCGGGGCGAGAATGGGGCCGCGGCCGGCCCGCGCAGCGCGGCGGTCAGCGTCGAGCTGCGGTCGGTGAACAGCCGGTTTCTCGACGTGGTCCTGCGCCTGCCCGACGAGTTCCGCTCGCTCGAGCCCGCGCTGCGCGAGCTGATGACCGCCGGCCTGCGCCGCGGCAAGGTGGAGCTGCGGCTCAACGTCGAGCGGGCCGGCGAGGCGGCCCAGGCCCAGCCCCAGCCCGAGCAGCTCAACGCCATCGCCCGGCTCGAGGGTTCGGTGCACAACTGGCTGCCGCAGGCCCCGCGCCTGTCGGTGTTCGAGGTGCTGCAGTGGTGCCGCAACACCGCGCCGGCGCTGCAGCTCGACGAGGAGGCGCTGCAGGCCGCCCGCGAGTGCCTGGAGCGCCTGCGCGAGGCCCGGGCCCGCGAGGGTGCGCGCCTGGTGCAGATCCTGATGGAGCGTGTCAGCGGGCTGCGCGAGCTGGCCGCCCAGGCCGCGCCGCTGCTGCCCGAGGTGGTGGCGCGCCAGCAGCAGCGTTTCCTGGAGCGCTGGAACGAGGCGCTCCAGAGCGCCGGTGCGGGCCAGGCGGTGCCGGCCCAGACGCTGGCCGAGCGGGCCCTGTCCGAGGCGGCGGCCTTCGCGGTGCGCATCGACGTGGCCGAGGAGCTCGGCCGCCTGGGCGCGCACCTCGACGAGATCACCCGCCTGCTGACCCGCGGTGGCGAGGTGGGCAAGCGGCTGGACTTCCTGATCCAGGAGCTGCACCGCGAGGCCAACACGCTGGGCTCCAAGTCGGCCGCGCTCGAGCTGACCCGCATCTCGGTCGACATGAAGGTGCTGATCGAGCAGCTGCGCGAGCAGGTCCAGAACATCGAGTGAACGAGCCGGAAGCACGATGAGCACGTCCCCCCTTCTTTCCGAAGCCATGGATTACCCTGGCAACCTCTACGTGATCGCGGCGCCCTCGGGCGCCGGCAAGTCCAGCCTGGTCAAGGCCCTGCTGGAGCTCGATGCCCGCCTGATGGTGTCGATCTCCCACACCACGCGACCCCCGCGCGGCCAGGAGCAGAACGGCCGCGAGTACTGGTTCATCTCTCCCGCGGAGTTCCAGGCCATGGTCGATCGAGGCGATTTCTTCGAGTGGGCCGAGGTGCACGGCAACCGCTACGGCACCTCGCGCGGGGCCATCGAGAAGCGCCTGAAGGCCGGCGAGGACGTCGTGCTCGAGATCGATTACCAGGGCGCGCTGCAGATCAAGCAGCTGTTCCGGCTGGCGGTGCTGATCTTCATCCTGCCGCCTTCGTGGGAGGAGCTGCGCCAGCGGCTGTGCCGCCGCGGCGAGGATGCGCCCGAGGTCATCGAGCAGCGCATGGTCAACGCGCGCCACGAGGTCGACCAGGCCCGGCACTTCGACTACATCGTCGTCAATGCCCTGTTCGAGACCGCCTTGTTCGACCTGAAGACCATCGTGCACGCGCAGCGGTTAAAATACGCTTCCCAGCGTCGCAGCCGTCCGGCTGTGTTTGACGCCCTCCAACTCTCCTGAGAGCGCCGGCATGGCGTGTCACCCGGTCGGGTGATGCGCCGTTCCTGTGCGGAAAGATGTCCTGACATGGCCCGCATCACCGTCGAAGACTGCCTGAACAAGATCCCGAACCGCTTCCAGCTGGTGCTGGCGGCCACCTACCGGGCACGCATGCTGAGCCAGGGCCACGCCCCGAAGATCGAGACCAAGAACAAGCCGGGCGTGACCGCGCTGCGCGAGATCGCCGCCGGCCAGGTCGGCATCGAGATGCTGCGCAAGGTTCCGACCTGATCCTGGACGGATCGCCCGCCTCGGGGCCGAGAATCCGGCAACGAGGCAGGCGTACATCGCCGCGAGCAGCTAGAGTGACGTCATGGTGTCACGTACAGCAGATGTTCTCCGTCGCATGTTCTTCCCGCCCTGGGCCAGCCGCAGCGGCGCCCGCCCGGATCCGGCCAAGCCGGAAGGAGAGGCCGGCGCTGCGGTCGCGCCCAAGCCGGCGCCTCCGGCCCGCGACCCGGTTCCCGGTGCTCATGGTGCCAGTGCCGCCTCCTTCGCCGCACTGACCGGCAAGCTCGACTACCTCGACGAAGCAGACGTGCGCCGGGTGCGCGACGCCTACCGCTTCGCCGACGAGGCCCACCTCGGCCAGTTCCGCGCCAGCGGCGAGCCCTACATCACCCACCCCATCGCGGTGGCCGGCCTCTGTGCCGACTGGAAGCTCGACGCCCAGGCCATCATGGCCGCGCTGATGCACGACGCGATGGAAGACTGCGGCGTGACCAAGCAGGAGCTGATCGAGCGTTTCGGCTCGCCGACGGCCGAACTGGTCGACGGCCTGACCAAGCTCGACAAGCTGCAGTTCCTGACCCGCGAGGAGTCCCAGGCCGAATCGTTCCGCAAGATGCTGCTGGCGATGGCGCGCGACGTGCGGGTCATCTTGATCAAGCTGGCCGACCGCATGCACAACATGCGCACGATGACGGCCATGGCCGCCAGCAAGCGCGGCCGCATCGCCCGCGAGACGCTCGAGATCTACGCCCCGATCGCCCACCGGCTGGGCCTGAACCAGACCTACCGCGAGCTGCAGGAGCTGTCCTTCCAGTTCCTGCGCCCCTGGCGCTACAGCGCGCTGTCCAAGGCCGTGCGCAGCGCGCGGGGCCACCGCCGCGACGTGGTCGAGCGGGTGCGCGTCGAGGTCGAGAAGGCCTTCGAGGAGGCCGGGCTGCCGGCCCAGGTCTACGGTCGCGAGAAGACCGTGCACTCGATCTACAACAAGATGCGCGACAAGCATCTGAGCTTTGCCCAGGTCAGCGACATCTTCGGTTTCCGGCTCGTGGTCAACACGCTGCCCGACTGCTACCTCGCGCTGGGCGTGCTGCACCAGCTGTTCAAGCCGGTGCCGGGGCGTTTCAAGGATTACATCGCGATCCCGAAGGCCAACGGCTACCAGTCGCTGCACACCATGGTCGTCAGCCCGGTCGGCACGGCGGTGGAGTTCCAGATCCGCACCGAGGCCATGCATGCGGTGGCCGAGGCGGGCATCGCCGCGCACTGGATGTACAAGACCCGCCAGGACCACGAGGGCGCCGACAACCAGCACATCGGCACGATGTGGCTGCAGTCGCTGGTCGACATCCAGAGCGAGACCCGCGATTCCGCCGAATTCCTCGAGCACGTCAAGATCGACCTGTTCCCCGAGTCGATCTACGTCTTCACGCCCAAGAGCAAGATCCTGGCGCTGCCGCGCGGGGCCACGCCGGTCGACTTCGCCTACGCGATCCACTCCCGCGTCGGTGACCACTGCGTGGCCGCGCGCGTCAACGGCGAGCCGGTGGCGCTGCGCACCGAGCTGCGCTCGGGCGACGTGATCGAGATCGTGACCGCTCCGGCGGCCCGCCCGAATCCGGCCTGGCTGAATTTCGTTCGCACCGGCCGGGCCCGCTCGAAGATCCGCCACTACCTCAAGAACATGGAGGCCGAGGAGTCCTACGAACTCGGCCAGAAGCTGCTGGCCCAGGCGCTGCGCGCCGAAGGCCTGCAGCTGCCCACGGCCGAGGACGACGACATCGACGCCAACAGCGTGCTGTGGCATGCGCTGGTGCGCTGGAGCGGCAACCGCAACCGCCGCGAGCTGATGGTCGACATCGGCCTGGGTCGCAAGATCGCCTCGATCGTCGCCAAGCGGCTGGCCAAGCTGATGGTCGACCAGGGCCAGCGCCCCGACGCGCTGACGCTGACCATGGGCCGCTACGCCACCGACAGCAACGCGCCGGCCCAGGGCACGGTGGTCATCGACGGCACCGAGAACGCCACGGTGCAGCTGGGCACCTGCTGCCGGCCGATCCCGGGCGATGACATCGTCGGCTACCTCGGCCGCGGCGAGGGCCTGACCGTGCACCGCGCCGAATGCACGGTCGGCAAGCGCCTGTTCGAGCGCGACAGCGAACGCTGGCTGACGGTGGAGTGGTCGGACCACCCGGCCCGGGCCTTCCAGACCTCGGTGGCCGTGCTGGTGCGCAACGGCAAGGGCGTGCTGGCCGAGGTGGCCCAGGCCGTCAGCGTCGCCGAGGCCGACATCACCCACATCGACATGGACACCTCCCGCAGCGGCGAGACCAGCGAGCTCAAGCTGCTGCTGGCCGTGCGTGACCGCCAGCACCTGGCCGACGTGCTGCGCGTGCTGCGCCACCGGCCCTCGGTCGACAAGGTCTCGCGCGTCAAGTCCTGAGCGGCACCCCGCCGTCCGGCGTGGGGTAGCGCACCTCGAGCACTTCCAGGTGCTCGAGGCCGCCCGGCGTCATCAGCTGCACCTCGTCACCCTCGCGTGACTTCAGCAGCGCGCGGGCGATCGGCGAGACCCAGCTGACCTCGCCCTGCAGCGCATCGGCCTCGTCGATGCCCTTGATCGTGATCGTGCGTTCCTCGCCGTGCCGGTTCAGGTAGGTGACGGTGGCGCCGAAGAACACCTGGTCGCTGCCATGGTGGCTCGACGGGTCCGCGACCTCCGCGATGTCGAGCCGCCGCGTGAGGAAGCGGATGCGCCGGTCGATCTCGCGCAGCCGCTTCTTGCCGTAGAGGTAGTCGCCGTTCTCCGACCGGTCGCCGTTCTTGGCGGCCCACGACACCACCTCCACCACCCGCGGACGCTCGACGTCCAGCAGGTTCATCAGCTCCGCGCGCAAGGCGCGGTGGCCGGCCGGGGTCATGTAGTTGCGCAGGCCGGCGGGCAGGGCCGGCAGGGCACCGGCCTCCTCGTCGTCGTCGCCGGCATCGGGTTCGCGGGTGAAGGCCTTGCTCATCGTTTCTGTTCCGGGGGCATGGATTTCATTTTGCCGCGGGTGCGGGCGGCTGCCGCAAATGCTGCATTCGAGGGGGAGGGTGACGTTTTTTCTCTTTTTGGCGAGAATTCGGTCACACTTTGTCACATCCGGTCCTACAGGCAGGGGGGCGACTGCCGAAAAACCTCCCAAGTCGCCTTTTTTTGAATTCAACGTACCCGGAGACCGCGACCGTGAACCACCCCAGTTCGCCCGCCACTTTTTTGAGGGCCCCTGTCATGTCCCGTCCCCATTTTGCTCAAGATCCTCTCGATCCCCTGCTGACCACACGTGAAGCGGCCATGCGACTGGGTGTTTCGCTGCGCACCGTGCAACTCTGGGTCGAGGCCGGCACGCTGCCGGCCGGACGCACCCCCGGTGGTCACCGGCGCATCCGCCTGTCCGCGGTCGAGGCGCTGGCCCAGCGCAGCGGCCTGCGTGCCGCGGCCCAGAGCCAGCAGCCGGCACCGCCCTCGTCGTCCGGCGTGGACGTGCTGCTGATCGCCGCCACCGTCGACCAACTGCAGCTGTGGAACGATGCGCTGCAGCCGCTGACCGCCTCGGTGACGCTGCGCGGCGCCAACAACGGCTACACCGGGCTGCTGCAGCTCGGCAACCGGGTGCCCGACCTGCTGGTCACCGACCTGGCCATGCCCGACATCGACGGCTACGCGATGCTGTCGACGCTGTCGAGCATCCCGGAGTACGGTGCGATGCACACCCTGGCCATCACGCCGCTGACGCCCCAGGCGATCGCCGAGCGCGGCGGGCTGCCCGACCGGGTCCGCGTGCTGCACCACCCGGCGCCGGCGCAGGCGGTGCGCACCTGGATCGAGGGCGAGCTGGCCCGCCTGGGCCGGAGCCAGAGCGTGGGGGCCTGACCATGAACGACGCCTTCAGGATGCTGTTCGACCAGGTCAGGAGTGGCGTCGTCTGGGTGGGGCGCAACGGCCAGGTGCGTTATGCCAACAAGGCGGCCGTTCAACTCACCCCCTGCATGCTGGGCCGCCCGTTCATGGACCCGGTGGTGGACCGCCACATCAAGTCCGCCGTCGACGGCCTGGCGCCGCTGCCGTTCCAGTTCGAGCTGCGCACCCAGGAGGTCCGCCCCGACACGGTGAAGGCGGTGATCATTCCGGCCCCGGTCGGCAACGACCTGATGCTGGTGCTCAACAACGTCTCGGAGGAGCGCTGGTTCACCCAGGCCCTCGAGAACCTCATCCACTACATCGACGCCGAGATGTCCCGGCCGATCGAGCGGCTGGTGGCCGATCTGGCGGCCTTGCCGGGCGGCCTGGCCCTGCTGGAGCAGGGCCGTGGCCAGGATGCCGGCATGGCCGCCGATGCGGCGGCGCTGTCGGACCGGCTCGGGCGCCTGCGCGACCTGGTCAAGGTCTTCGGCAGCGGGGCCATCCAGTGCGACGACCGGCTGGTGATGTCGCAGGTGCTGCGCTCGGCGCTGGACCTGGTGGCGACCTCGCTCGACGAGCGCAACGTGACCGTCACCCTGACCGGGGTGCAGGAGGACCTGGCCGTCTACGGCAGCCCGACCTGGCTGCCTCGTGCGCTGGTCGAGTACCTCGACCAGGCGATCCGTTCGTCGGCCCGGGGCTCGGTGATCGAACTCTCGCTCAGCGGGGCCGGCACCCGCATCGTGCTGCGGTCGCGCAGCCGCGGGCTGTTCGTGTCGAACCAGGACCGCCGCAACGCCTACGTGCCTTTTGGCGTGGGCAGCGGTGCCGATCAGGCCCATCCGCGCATCGGCCTGGCGCTGGCGCGGTACGTGGTCGAGCAGCACGGCGGCTCGGTGCGCATCGACGATGAATACGACACGGTCGACTTCGTGCTGGAGCTGCCGGCGGGTGCACCTGCCGACCAGGGCGCCACGCAGCTGTCGATGGAGCAGGCCCAGCGTTATGCCCGCGACATGGCCCAGCTGATGGCGCGCAGCACGCAGCGCCGCGCGCCCAAGCCTGCCTGAGCAGGCCTTCCAAGGAAACATCGACATGACCCACCGCATCCTGATCGTCGAGGACCAGGCCGACATCCGCAAGCTGATCCGCATGACGCTGGAGTTCGGCGAGTTCGAGATCCACGAGGCCCAGGACGGCGAGTCCGGGCTGAACAAGGCCAAGGCCGTCCGCCCGCACGTGATGCTGCTCGACGTGATGATGCCGGGCCTGCTGGACGGCTATCAGGTCTGCCAGCGCATCAAGCAGGATCCCGAGCTGCGGGACATCCAGATCATCATGCTGACCGCCCGCGGGCAGGCCACCGACGTGGCCATGGGCGAGAAGGCCGGCGCCGACGCCTACCTGGTCAAGCCCTTCAGTCCGCTGGAGCTGATCGATCGGGTCGAGGCCATCGTGGCCAGCCGATCGCCCGGCTGAGGGTCCGGGGACCTCCTGCATCTCGGCCTGGCGGCGCACTCGAGGGCGCCTGGAAGGGCCTCCGGCCGGTTGCGGTCATCGGATGAAGGAAACGATATGGATGTGTCGACGCTCACGCTGGGCCTGCTGATCGGCGTCGTGCTGACCTGGTTCGTGACGAGTCTGCTGCGCCTGCAGGACGACCGCCGCAGCCAGGCGGCGGCGCGTGCCAGTGGCGAGATCTTCACCGCCGCCATCGTCGAGGCCGCGCCGGACGCGATGGTCGCCACCAACGCGGCCGGCGAGATCGCCTGGGCCAACGAAGCCAGCTCCAGCATCTTCGGGCGCAGCGGCGACGAGCTGCGCGGCCTGCGCCTGTGCGAGGTGCTGCCGGCCTTCGAAGGCCGGCTGATGGAGCGCTGGATGAGCGATCACGGCATCAACGGCCGGGTGATCGCCCACGAGACCGTGGGCCAGCGGGTCGACGGCACCCGCTTTCCCTGTGCCGTCTCGGGCAGCGTGATGCGCCTCGGGGACGAGCGCTGCTTCACCTTCGTCGTGCGCGACACCACCGACAGCCGCTGGGCCGAGCAGGAACTGCTGCTGCGCGAGCGGGCCCTCGAGTCGGCGGCCGACGGCATCACCATCCTCAGCATGGAGCTGCCCGGCGAGCCGATCATCTTCGCCAATCCGGCCTTCTGCGGCATCACCGGCTACAGCCACGACGAGGTCATCGGCCGCGCGTTCGGCTTCCTGTACGGCGACGGCCCCGACGCCCGCGCCGCGATGCAGGAGATCCGCCGTGCGATGGCGGCGCGCGTGGCCACCCGGGTCGTCGTCAGCCTGCTGCGCAAGGACGGCGTGCTGTCCTGGAACGAGCTGCGCCTGGCCCCGGTGGTGCGCGAGGACGGCCGCATGACCCATTACGTCGGCGTGCACGTCGACATCACCGAGCGCATGGCGCAGGAGGAGATGCTGCGCCTGCGCACCGAGCGGCTCAACACCATCTTCGACCTGAGCCCCGACGGTTTCGTGGCCCAGGACGAGCAGGGGCTGGTGCGCATCGTCAACCCGGCGTTCGAGCGCATGACGGGCCTGCCGGCCCACGAGCTGCTCGGCCAGTCGCGCGATCTTCTGGAGGATCGGCTGGCGGCCATCTGCCGCGGCACCGAGTCCGCCGACGCCGGTGCGGCGGGCGGCGACAGCCAGATGCTCGGGGAGGCTGGCGCCATGCCGGTCCGCACGTTCGGAGGCGAGCTGCTGCATCTGGCCTCGCCCGCACCCCGCACGCTGCTGCGTCGGGTGCGGCGCAGCCAGGGCACCGGGCACGAGACGGTCATGTACTTCCGCGACATGACGCGGGAGTTCGAGGTCGATCGCATGAAGAGCGAATTCCTGTCGATGGCCGCCCACGAGCTGCGCACGCCGATGGCCAGCATCTTCGGATTCACCGAGCTGCTGCTGAAGCGCAAGTTCGACGAGGTCCGTCGCCAGGACATGCTCGCGACCATCCACCGCCAGGCGGGCGTGCTGGTCAACCTGGTCAACGAGCTGCTGGACCTGGCGCGCATCGAGGCCCGCCGCGGCAAGGACTTCCATCGCAGCGTGCAGCCCCTCGTGCCGATCCTGGAGAACACGCTGGCGGGCATCCTGGTGCACAACGATCCCCGCAAGGTGCAGGTGAGCTGGTCGGACGAGGACGCCGGGGTGCTGGTCAACGTCGACGCCGAGAAGCTGGCCCAGGCGGTGCTCAACGTGGTGTCGAACGCCTACAAGTATTCCAGCGACGGGGACATCGGCCTGCAGCTGCTGCGCCGCGACCATGACGGCATCGGCGTGTGCGTCACCGACCAGGGCATGGGCATGACGCCGGAGCAGCTGGGCCGCGTGTTCGAGCGTTTCTTCCGTGCCGACACCTCGGGCAACATCCCGGGCACCGGTCTGGGCATGACGATCGTCAAGGAGATCCTCGAGCTGATGGATGGCCAGGTCGAGGTGCACAGCGAGCACGGGCGGGGAACCCGCGTCACGCTCTGGCTGCGCACGGCGGCACCGGCCCCCGAGCCCGTGGGCGACCCGGCGCCTGCGCTGGCCCGGGCCTGAACGGAGCGCCGCCATGTACGGATTCGTCAACCGGGGCCTGGAGCAGATGGTGACGGCCCGCGGGGGCCGGGAGGCCTGGCGGCGGGTGTGCCGGCGCGCGCACCTGGGCTCCGAGGGCTTCGTGTCCCTGCAGGTCTACCCCGACACGCTCACGCTGCGGCTGATCGACGCCGTCAGCGAGGAGCTCGAGATCAGCGGCGAGCGGGTGCAGGAGTCCTTCGGCGCGTACTGGGTGACCCACACCGCGCCGCAAGGCTATGGCGAGCTGCTGCAGCCCGCCGGCCGTTCCCTGTGCGAGTTCCTCGAGCAGCTCTCCCAGGTGCATCGCCGCGTCCGCGCCAGCGTGCCCGAGCTGGAGCTGCCGCTGATGGAGGTCGAGCGGCTGGCCCCCGCGGGGCACTGCCGTCTGCGCTGCTCGTCGTCCGCCGACGGGTTCACCGCGCTGGTGACGGGCATGCTGCGCGGGCTGGCCCAGGTCCTCGGCGACCCGGTCGACATCGAGTTGCAGGAAGTCTTCACGACCGGTGGCCGCTGCCACACGGTCTTCATGGTTCGCAGGAGCATCTCATGAGTGGCTCACTCGTCGCCGATCGCGGCCCCGGGCTCAGTCCCGCGCAGCTGGTCCGCGCCTTTCCGTTTTTCATCCATGTCGACCGGTTCCTGGTGATCCAGTCCTTCGGTCCTTCGCTGCGCAAGGCGATGCGCGTGCTGCAGCCCGGCGTCAAGCTGGGGGCGCTGTTCGAGGCCCAGCAGCCGATGGACGCGTCCAATGCCGCGGCCTGGGCCGCCCATCCGGGCGAGCTGGTCACGCTGACCTCCCGCAGCGGCGGGGCGCTCACGCTGCGGGGCAGTTCCGAGCCGATGGAGGACGGGTCGTGGCTGCTGCTGGTCTCGCCGGTCTTTGCCGGGGTGTCCGAGATGGTGGCGCTCGGGCTGGAGTTCTCCGACATCGCCAAGCACGACGCCGCGGCCGACCTGCTGCTGGCGCGGCGCACCGTGGAGCTGTCGCTGGACGATGCCCGGCGCCTGGCCACCCGGCTGCGGGCCCGCACCCACCAGCTGGAGACCATCCTCGAGCTGAGCGCCGGCGGCGTGCTGTACTTCGACGCGACCGGCACCCTGATGCATTGCAACGAGGCGCTGGAGGCCACCCTCGAGATGCCGCGCGACGAGCTGATCGGCCGCAGCCTGGCGCAGGTCGACGAGGTGCTGGTGGCGATGCTGGCCCCGCGTGACCGGCGGCGCCAGATCCTGCAGCAGCTGGCGGTCTGCGAGGGCGGCGAGCCCGGCACGACCACCACCGTGCAGCTGCAGCTGCCGATGCACAAGACCGTGCAGATCCGCCATCGCACGAGCGCCGAGGGCGAGAGCGTCTTCTACCTCGTCGACATCACGCGGGAGACCGAGGTCGACCGCATGAAGAGCGAATTCCTGTCGACGGCCGCCCACGAGCTGCGCACGCCGATGGTCAGCGTCTTCGGTTTCACCGAATTGTTGCTCAAACGTGAATATCCGCCCGAGCGCCGCCGCGAGATGCTCGAGACCGTGCACCGCCAGACCGGCGTGCTGGTGCACCTGGTCAACGAGCTGCTGGACCTGTCGCGCATCGAGGCGCGGCGGGGCCAGGATTTCCTGGTGCACGACCACGAGCTGATGGCCCTGGTCACCCATGCGGTCGACGGGCTGATGGTGCCGGGAGATGGGCGCCAGGTCCGGCTGATCAACGACATGTTCGACCCGGCGCCGACCGTGCAGGTCGATGCCGAGAAGTTCGGGCTGGCGCTGACGAACGTGCTGTCGAACGCCTACAAGTACTCGCCTGCCGGGGGCGAGATCACGCTGAGGGTGCGCCCGGCGGTGATGGGCGACCTGCCGGCCGTCAGCGTCGAGGTCGGCGACCAGGGCATGGGCATGAGCCCGGAGCAGCAGTCGAGGCTGTTCGAGCGCTTCTGGCGGGCCGATCCGTCCGGGCGCATTCCCGGGACCGGCCTGGGCATGTGCCTGGTCAAGGAGATCCTCGAGCTGCTGGGCGGACAGGTCGACGTGCAGAGCGCCATCGGGGTCGGCACGACGGTCTCGCTGACCCTGCCGTGCAGCGAGACCGTCCGCGCCGAGGTGATCCCCGTGGCCACCGTGATCGACATGGATTGAGCTGGACTTCACCTTTCTTTACGTCGGCGGCGAAGGTGTGCACAGGGGGCATGGCAAGCTCCTCGCATCGGGCTTGCGCCCCTGCCTCCTGACTGCCTGACCTGAGATGCCCGCCCATTTGCTGTTGATCGACGACGACGCCCGCCTGACCTCCATGGTGCGCGATTACCTGAGTGCTGCCGGCATGACCGTCAGCGTGGCCGGCGACCTGGCCCAGGGCCGGGCGATGCTGCTGCGCGAGACCTTCGATGCGCTGGTGCTCGACCTGATGCTGCCCGACGGGGACGGCCTGGACCTGACCCGCGAGCTGCGTGCCGATGCCCGCTGGCGCTCGCTGCCGCTGCTGATGCTCACCGCCAGGGGGGAGCCGATGGACCGCATCGTCGGCCTCGAGCTGGGTGCGGACGACTACCTGCCCAAGCCCTTCGAGCCGCGTGAGCTGCTGGCCCGCCTGAAGGCGCTGCTGCGCCGCACCGCGCCCCAGGGCGACGATGGCGTGCTGCGCTTCGGCCGGCTCGAGGTCGATCCGCAGGCCCGCCAGGTGCGCATCGGCGGCGAGCACTGCGACCTGACGAGCTACCAGTTCGACATCCTGATGGTGCTGGCCGGCAGCCCGGGCCGCGTGCTCTCGCGCGACCAGATCATGGATGCGCTCAAGGGCCACCCGATGGATGCGTTCGACCGCAGCATCGACGTGCACGTCTCGCGCATCCGTTCGGCCATCGAGGACGATCCCAAGAACCCGCGCCGCATCCTGACGGTGCGCGGTGCGGGTTACGTGTTCGCCCGCAAGCAGGACGCCGAAGCGGCCTGATGCTCGCCGTGGCCGTCCGCAACCTCTACCTGAACATCTACCTCACGGTCGTGGCCGTGCTGCTGGTCTTCGCCCTGGTGGTCGGCCTGGTGGTGCGCCACTACGCCATCGCCGAGCGCGGCCGCATCGAGACGGCCCTCGACGGCCGCGCCACGGCCTGGGCCGAGCTGATCGAGAAGGCGCTGCCGCCGGTCGACGGTCCGGTCGAGGCCCAGCGCACGGCCCTGCTGAGCTGGTCGCAGCGCCTGGGCCTGCCCCTGGCGCTGGAGGCGACCGGTGGCGAGCGCCTGGCGACGTCGCCGATGTTCGCCGAGGCGCAGCGCGAGGCCGACGGGGTGGCTGACATCGCCACGCGCATCGTGCTGAAGGACGGGCGTGTGCTGTGGATCGGCAAACCTTCGTTCCGTCTGCGCCGCCCGATGTCCGAGCCGGGACCCGGACCGGGGCGGGGCGAGCCGGACGGTCGCGGGCCTGGGCGCGGTCCGGGTGACGGGTTCGGGCGCCTGCCCGGGCCGCTGCCCGGCCTGGGGCCGCGCTGGTGGCCGCGCGGCCCCTGGGTGGACATGGCGGCCCTGCTCGTGGCCCTGTTCCTGGCGGTGGCAGCGGGCTCCTACCCGGTGGTGCGCCGCCTGACCCGTCGCCTGGAGCGGCTCCAGCAGGGCGTCGAGACCTTCGGTGCCGGCCAGCTGGGCCATCGTGTGGCCGTCGACGGCCAGGACGAGGTGGCGGCCTTGGCCGAGAGCTTCAACCGCGCCGCCCAGCGGGTGGAGGACCTGGTGACTTCGAATCGATCCATGCTGGCCAATGCCAGCCATGAACTGCGTTCTCCGCTGGCCCGCCTGAAGATGGCGGTCGAGATGCTGGAGATCACGCCGGCCGAGCGCCGCGCCGATCTGCGCGACGAGATCGACCGCGACATCCGCGAGCTCGATGCGCTGGTGGAGGAGGTGCTGCTGGCCAGTCGGCTCGATGCCAGCACGGCGCTGGCCGAGGTGCCGGTGGAGCTGGCCGGTCTGCTGGCCGAAGAGGCGGCGCGGGTGGGGGCCGAGGTGGATCTGGAGGCCGCGGCCGCCCAGGTCCAGGTGCTGGGCGACGAGCGGCTGCTGCGCCGCGCGGTGCGCAACCTGCTGGAGAACGCGCACCGCTACGGCGGCGACGAGGTCCAGGCGCAGCTGCGCCTGACGGCGCCCGGGCAGGTCGAGATCGCGGTCTGCGACCGGGGCCCCGGGGTGCAGGAATCCCTGCGCGAACGCATCTTCGAGCCCTTCTACCGACTGCCCGGCCATGCCGAGCGGGCCGGCGGGGTGGGGCTGGGCCTGTCGCTGGTCCGCCAGATCGTGACCCGCCACGGCGGGCGGGTCTCCTGCGAGGCGCGTGAAGGCGGCGGCAGCCGCTTCGTCATCCGCCTGCCGCTTCAGGCGGCATCGGTGCCGTCCGCTGCGCCCTGAGTCCGGTCGCGCTCGCGGGCGCGTTCGGCATAACGGTTGAAGCGCCACGCGCTGCCTTCGCTGACGATGCGGTGCCAGGTGTCGCGTTTCTCGACCGGGCTCATGCGCGGCCAGTGCTGCACCTCCTCGAAGGTGCGCCCGCAGCCCTTGCACAGCGCATCACCCTGGGTGGTGGAGCAGATCGCGATGCAGGGCGCATCCGGCGTGCTGTCGTACCAGGCCATCCAGGCCTCGCGGGCCGCCTCGGACAGCTGCGCCTCGTCGCAGCGGGTCTCGTGCCGGTAGACCAGCAGGGCGTAGACCTCGGCCAGCGCGGCCAGGGGCGGGCACAGCGCCAGGCCGTCCGCGGTGGGGCTGCGGTGGCGCCACCAGTTGATGGCCGCCTCGATGTCGGTGATGTGGATGGCCGCCATGGCTGATCGCTCGAAAGGGCATCGAGCATAACGCGGCGGCGGTGGCCGGATCCGCGGCGGGATCCGGGCTGGTCCCGGGCGGCGCAGGAAGTCCCTGGCCGTCCGAGGGGGATGTGCCGGATTCAGCCGCGCGACATCAGGCTGCCCAGCACCTGCGGCAGCAGGGCGCCCAGGTCGGTGCCGGCGCTGGGGGCCTGTCCGTCCGGGGTCAGCGTATCGACCACCTGGGGCAGCCACTGGGCGAGCTGGCCGGCGGCGGCACCGGGCTCGATGCCCAGCTGACCGGCGATCTGGCCGACCAGGTCGCTGCCCAGCACGCCTTGCAGCTGGTCGGCCGAGATCGGCAGGTTCTGTCCGCTCGACACCCACGAGGCGGCGACCTCTCCCAGGCCCCCTTGCTGGAACTTCTGCAGCAGGCCGCCCAGGCCTTCACTGCCCGGCTGGTTCAGCAGGTTCATCACGACGCCGATCAGCGCGGCCGTGCCGTTGTTGTTGCCCCCGCCGAGCATGCCGCCCAGCTGACCTGCCAGCTGGCCACCCACTGCGCCGAGCACCGAATCAAACAAGCCCATGAAATTCCTCCAATTGGTGAGATGTTGCACGAGTGTACGGCCGCTCCATGGCACCGCGATGGCCGGCCCCGATGCGGTCGCTGCGGGCAAAGGGCCGGCAGGTCGCTACACTCGCGCACCCATGAAACGCATCGTGATCCTGATTTCCGGCCGTGGCTCCAACATGGAGGCCATCCACCGCGCCTGCCTGGCCGAGGGCTGGCCGGCCTCCATCGTGGCCGTGCTGAGCAACAAACCGTCGGCGGCCGGCCTGGCCTGGGCCGCCGAGCGCGGGATCGACACGGTGGCGATCGATCACCGCGCGCATGCCGACCGCGAGGCGTTCGATGCGGCCCTGGCCGAGCAGATCGACCGCTACCAGCCCGACCTGGTCGTGCTGGCCGGTTTCATGCGCATCCTGAGCGCCGGCTTCGTGCGCCGCTACGAGGGGCGCCTGCTCAACATCCACCCCTCCCTGCTGCCGTCGTTCCCCGGCCTGCACACGCACCAGCGGGCGATCGACGCGGGCTGCAAGCTCGCGGGCGCCACGGTGCACCTGGTCACCGCCGAGCTCGACCACGGGCCCATCGTGATGCAGGCGGCGGTGCCGGTGCTGCCCGGCGATGATGCCGACACCCTGTCGGCACGGGTGCTGGCGCGTGAGCACGTGATCTATCCACGCGCGGTCCGCTGGTTCGTCAGCGACGAGCTGGAGGTCCAGGGTGACCTGGTCCGCCACCGCCACGGCGAGCCCCAGTGGCTGGCCTGAACCCCAAAGTGAGTCTTCGATGAATCCAAAGTCCCTGTTCGCGCTGTGCGAAGAACTGCTGCACGAGGTGCTGCGGTTCACGCAACCGGCCGATACGGTCGTCTCCGCCTTCTTCCGCCAGAACCGTTCGCTGGGCATGCACGAGCGCCATGCGCTGGCCGAGACGGCCTACGCGGTGCTGCGTGAGCGCCTGAAGTACCAGTACCTTGCCAAGTCGGGCACCGGCGCCCTCGAGCGCCGGCTGGCGCTGCTGGCCTGGCAGGGCAGTGACAGCTTCCTGCGTGCGGCGGCGACGACCGCCGAGCTGAACTGGGTGACCACCGCCCGCCTGATCGACCTGTCGCGCCAGCCCGAGAACCTGCGCCACAACCTGCCGGAATGGCTGTCGGTGATGCTCAAGGAGCAGGTCGGCGACGCGTTCTGGCCGCTGGTCGAGGCGATGGCCCAGCCCGCCGGGCTGGACCTGCGGGCCAACCTGCTCAAGAGCAAGCGCGAGGCCGTGCAGGCGGCGCTGGCCGCCGAAGGCATCGAGACCGAGGCGACGGCCTGGTCACCCTGGGGCCTGCGCGCCCGCGGCAAGCCCACGCTCAACCGCACCGAGACCTTCCTGCGCGGAGAAGTCGAGGTCCAGGACGAGGGCAGCCAGCTGCTGGCGCTGCTGACCGAGGCCAAGCGTGGCGAGATGGTGGTCGACTTCTGTGCCGGCGCCGGCGGCAAGACCCTGGCGCTGGGCGCGATGATGCGCAGCACCGGGCGCCTGTACGCCTTCGACGTGTCGGCCCACCGCCTGGCCGCGCTCAAGCCGCGCCTGGCCCGCAGCGGCCTGTCCAACGTCTACCCGGCCGGCATCGCCCATGAGCGCGACGAGCGCATCAAGCGGCTGTCGGGCAAGATCGACCGGGTGCTGGTCGATGCGCCGTGCTCCGGGCTGGGCACGCTGCGCCGCAATCCGGACCTGAAGTGGCGCCAGTCCGCTCAGGCGGTGATCGAGCTCAATGCCAAGCAGGCCGCGATCCTGGACAGTTCGGCACGGCTGGTGAAGTCGGGCGGCCGGCTCGTCTATGCGACCTGCAGCCTGCTGCGCCAGGAGAACGAGGACATCGCCGCCGCGTTTTCCGCCGCGCATCCGGACTTCGAGCCGGTCGACGCGAGCGAGATCCTGGCGCGGCAGAAGGTGCCCGATGCCGAGTCCCTGGTCCATGAGGGCCACCTGCGCCTGTGGCCGCACGTGCATGGCACGGACGGCTTCTTCGCGGCGGTCTGGCAGCGGCGCTGAATCGGTGCAATATCCCTCGGTGCGAGGCGGCGTGGCCGGCTCGCACCCTGGGTCGTGCTCTAGAATCTTGCACCCGCAGTACACCTTGATCAGCGATCGAGCCGACATTCGAGAGGCGTAGGGCGGAACCCGTGTCCGTATTCTGAGAGCCTTTTGATGAATGAACTTTCCCTGATCTGGTCCGCGGTGCTGGACTGGCTGTCGTATGGCGCCCTCGGTGCCAGTCCGTGGCAGGTGCTGCTGGTGACGCTGGTGTTCACCCACATCACCATCGCGGCCGTCACGATCTACCTGCACCGCTGCCAGGCCCACCGCTCGCTGGACCTGCATCCGCTGCCCTCGCACTTCTTCCGCCTCTGGCTGTGGATGACGACCGGCATGGTCACCAAGCAGTGGGTGGCCATCCACCGCAAGCACCACGCCAAGTGCGAGACCGTCGACGATCCGCACAGCCCGGTCACGCGGGGCATCAAGACCGTGCTGCGCAAGGGCAGCGAGCTCTATCGCGCCGAGGCCAAGGTCCAGGAAACCCTCGACAAGTACGGTCACAACACGCCGGACGACTGGATCGAGCGCAACGTCTACACCCGCTACAGCTGGCAGGGCGTGGGCCTGATGATGGTCATCAACGTCGCGCTGTTCGGCGTCATCGGCGTGTCGGTCTGGGCGGTGCAGATGATGTGGATCCCCATCACGGCGGCCGGCATCATCAACGGCATCGGCCACTACTGGGGCTACCGCAACTTCGAGGCGGTCGACGCGTCGACCAACGTGTTCCCGTGGGGCATCATCATCGGCGGTGAAGAGCTGCACAACAACCACCACACCTACCCGACGTCGGCCAAGCTGTCCGTCAAGCCCTACGAGTTCGACATCGGCTGGCTCTACATCCGCACGCTGGAGACGCTGGGCCTGGCCAAGGTCCGCAAGACGCCGCCGCTGCTGCGCACCGGGGTGATCAAGCCGGTGCCCGACGGCCAGACGCTCGAAGGCCTGATCGCCAACCGCTACGAGGTCATGGCCCGTTATGCCCAGGGGCTGCGCCAGAGCTGCGCTGACGAGCTGCAGCGCCTGAAGGCACAGGGCGGGCAGAACACCCAGCGCTGGTCGAACATGCGGCTGGCGCAGCGCTGGCTGCACCGTGACGCGGCCAAGATCCCCGCGGCCGTGCTGCCCCAGGTCGAGGCCGCCTGCGGTGCGAGCCCGACCCTGACCACGCTGGTGGCCATGCGCGAGGAGCTGCGCCTGATGTGGACCCGCACCAATGTGTCGGCCGAACAGCTGGTGGTCGACCTGCAGGACTGGTGCGTGCGTGCGGAGCAGAGCGGCATCGCGGCCCTGCAGGACTTCGCGCGCACGCTGCGCTCCGTCCGCGCCTGAGTCCCGTTCATCCGCAAGCCCCCTGCGCCGGTGTCGGTGCAGGGGGCTTTTTCATGGCCGTTGCGCTCATCGGGCCTCATGCGGCCAGCAGCAGCGCCTGGTCCCTGCCGACGTCCCGGGCGATGGCATGCAGCAGCAGCGCGTCGTCGAAGGCCTCGAGCTCGAGCCGGGGCTGCTGCTGTTCGTCGGCCTGGTGCCGGGGCAGCAGCAGCTCGGCCAGCGTGTCCGCCGCGGTCGCTGGCCAGTTCGAGCAGATCGTCCGCATCAGCGGCTCGTCGGCCAGCAGGCCGTCCCCGGGCGGTCCAGTGCCTTCGTCCGTGAGCGTGGACCAGGCCGGAACCCGGACCTGGTAGAGCGCCTCCAGCTGGGCGCCGACCCGCTCGTGGTTGTCGGGTTGGTGCAGCGCCGCGTAGAGCTTCAGCAGGCGCATCAGCAGGGCGGGGTGCTTGGCAGGCCCTCGCTGCAGGGCCTGCTCCAGCAGGGCCACCGCGGCCCCAACATAACCCTCGGCGCTGATGCGGTCGACTTCAGCCAGCCACGGTCGCCGAGGTTCCGCATCGAGGGTCGATTGGCCGAAGTCGGCATGGGCCCAGGTCGATCGGGCCAGCGCGATGTTGTCCCGGGACGGCTCCGGCGGCAGGGCCACGGCCGGCGGCGAGTCAGGCACTTCGGTGCTGGTCAGCTCGAGCGGGCTCGGCAGGGATCTGGGCGTGCTGGCGGTGAGGTCCGTGGTCGCGGCGGCGTGCGTCGTGGCCTTCATGGCGGTCGTGGGGGAGGGGCGTGGACGCCTCGATGTCATCGACCCGGGACCGGTCGGGTCGAGATGGAATCGGCGCAGCCACTGGTCCCGCATCAGCGTGGCCAGCGCATGGCCGACCATCAGCGTGATGCCCAGGGCGGCCAGCCAGCCCCAGGGTTGCCAGTGCGAGGCCTCGTTGCGTTCGAGTCGATGGGTCAGTGCGGCGAGCTCGAGGCGATGGCGCTGCAGGTCCTGGCGCATGCCGGCGATGTCGCTGATCCACTCGTCGTGGCTGCCGGCCTGGAGTCGGGGTGCCGCTGCCGGAGGCGGGGTCGCGGTCAGGCCATGCAGCGGTGCGGCAGACGGGGGCTTCGTGGCGTGGGCGTCGGGCTGGCCCGGGCCGGCGGACGGCCCGGGCGCAGTCTCCGGGGTGGTCGAGGCGGCCTCGGGCTTCATGGTCCTGAGGGTGGCGGCGCTGGCTGCGCGCGGTCCGGATGCGGGTGGTCGAGGCCGGCCGGCCCGGGCGGGTGACGTGGCCGCGGTGGGCCGGGGCGCCTGCCCGAGGATCGTGAAGTCACGTTCGTAAGGGGCGCCGCAGCGCATCTGCACCCGGACGATCACGACAGGCTCCTGCAGCGGGCCGGAGCTGCTCAGTCGCAGCCTCGCGGGCTCGTGATCGGTCTGGAAGGCCAGGTGCTCGACCCGCAGCCGGGTGGCGAATCGGTCGGGCTGCAGCAGTTCGGCGTCCAGGCAGCCGGGGTGCACGGGCTGGGCGGGACCGTCGAAGCTGCGGGCGCTGATCTCGAGCCGCAGCGGCTGGGCGATCGTGGCTTCGGTGCGGGTCAGCTCGAGGCTCTGTGCCGAGGCGCCGGCCAGGGGCAGCAGCAGGGCGAGCGTGGCGATCAGGAGGGTGCCGCGCGGCCGGGGTCGGCGAGGTCCGTCGTGCACGCTCGTTCTCCTGTCGGGATGCGGGCGTCCACTGTATGAGGCGGGTCCGGCGCCTGTCCATCACCGCCGCGGGTGCGCTCTTTTGGGGGTGTCGCGGACTTTTTGGATGCACCAAAGACAAGGCCCGCGGCGACGGAGTCGCGGCGGGCCCGGGTGACGAGGGTCAGGCTGGCTCAGCGCAGCTTGACTTCCTTGTACAGGACATGCTTGCGCACCGTCGGGTCGAACTTCATGAATTCGAGCTTCTGGGGCGTCGTCTTCTTGTTCTTGTTGGTGGTGTAGAAGTGGCCGGTACCCGCAGTGGATTCCAGCTTGATCTTCTCGCGTCCGCCTTTTGATGCCATGGTCGTGACCCTCCGGTTTACAGTTCGCCGCGGGCGCGCAGATCGACGAGGACCTGGTCAATGCCCACCTTGTCGATCAGTCGCAGCGCAGCGTTGGAGATGCGCAGGCGCACCCAACGGTTTTCGCTCTCGACCCAGAAGCGGCGGTACTGCAGATTCGGCAGCCAGCGACGCTTGGTTTTGTTGTTGGCGTGGGAAACATTGTTTCCCACCATCGGGCCCTTGCCCGTGACTTGACAGACGCGTGCCATGACGCTTCTCCAGACAGTGTTTCAACACGACAGCCAGAGCAGGCCTCTCAACCCCCCACGTCGCCGAGTGTCGCAGTGTGGTTGAAGCTAGGCGCAGGCAGGATGCGGTTGCTGTCGTCGGCACCTGTTGGGTGCTGACGCCGTTCCCGAGTCCTGGATCGCGCCGCCGGCTTGATGGCTGTCCCTCCGGCTGCCTGACCCGCTCAGGTGTGAAAACACCGCCTGAGCGAACTTCGGCTGCCGGGACGTATTACGGCAAAACGAAGATTGTAGCCTGAAAGAACGTGCTTGTGCTACCGAGGCGCCGCTCAGTGGCCCTGTTCCAGGAAGCGCTGGGCATCCAGCGCGGCCATGCAGCCGGTTCCGGCGCTGGTGATGGCCTGGCGATAGACGTGGTCCTGCACGTCGCCGGCGGCAAACACGCCGGGCACGCTGGTCATGGTCGCGAAGCCGTCCAGACCCGAGCGCGTCACGATGTAGCCGTCCTTCATCTCCAGCTGGCCCTGGAAGATCTCGGTGTTGGGCTTGTGGCCGATGGCGATGAAGCAGCCGGTCAGGGCCAGATCGGTCGTCGCGCCGGTGTTGACGTCGGCCAGGCGCACGCCGGTGACGCCGCTGGCGTCGCCCAGCACTTCCTGCAGGGTCGAGAACAGGTGCGTCTGCATCTTGCCCGCGGCGATCTTCTCGTTGAGCTTGTCCACCAGGATGGCTTCGGCGCGGAACTTGTCGCGGCGATGGATCAGGTGCACCTTGCTGGCGATGTTCGACAGGTAGAGCGCCTCCTCGACGGCGGTGTTGCCGCCACCGACGACGCAGACTTCCTGGTCGCGGTAGAAGAAGCCGTCACAGGTGGCGCAGCCGCTGACCCCGCGGCCCATGAAGGCCTGTTCGGACGGCAGGCCCAGGTACTGGGCGCTGGCGCCGGTGGCCAGGATCAGCGCGTCGCAGGTGTAGGTGCCGGAGTCGCCCTTGAGCACGAAGGGGCGCTGGCTGAAATCCACCTCGTTGATGTGATCGAACACCATGCGGGTGTTGAAGCGCTCGGCATGCTTCTGGAAACGCTCCATCAGCTCGGGGCCCTGCACGCCCATGACGTCGGCAGGCCAGTTGTCCACCTCGGTGGTGGTCATCAGCTGTCCGCCCTGGGCCATGCCGGTGATCAGCAGCGGCTGGAGGTTGGCGCGCGCCGCGTAGATGGCGGCGGTGTAGCCGGCCGGGCCGGAGCCGAGGATCAGGACTTGGGCGTGTGTCATCGTGGAGCTGGTAGGGTTCATCGGTGGTGCGGCGGGATCGTCACGCACGGTTTCATTTCGGGCTATCACGCTGTTCAATTCGGTAGCTCTTCATGTAGAGTAGTAACGGATTGGCATGGCGCAACAGAGGGCGGTCAAAGCCCCGCGGAGCCGGAACAGGTCGAGCATCAACCTGACCTGGACATTGTAGGAAGTGTCGCTGTCGTCCGGCGCATGCCACTCCCAATGTCAACAATAGAAATATTCAAGCAGGAGTGCCTACATGGCGATGCTCTCGAACCTCGACCTGATCCGCCGTGTCCCCTTGTTTTCCATGCTCACCACCGAACAGGCGCAGACCATCGCCGACGGCGTGATCAAGCGGAGATACCGGCGGGGCGAGATCATCGTGGAGCAGGGCCGCAAGTCCGATGCGCTGTTCATCCTGCTGAGCGGACGCGCACGCGTGATCACCTCCGACGCGCGGGGCCGTGAAGTGATCCTGGCCGTGCTCGAGTCGGGTGATTACCTGGGCGAGATGAGCCTGATCGACAACGAGCCCCACTCGGCGACCGTGCGGGCCGAGGTGCAGACCGACGTGCTGGTGCTGGCCCGCTCGGATTTCGCGGCCTGTCTGCCCGAGAACTCCAGCCTGTCCTACGCCATCCTGCGCGGCCTCGTGTCGCGCCTGCGCAATGCCGACCGGCAGATCGAGTCCCTGGCCCTGCTCGATGTCTACGGCCGGGTGGCCCGAGCCCTGCTCGACATGGCGCAGGACGAGGAGGACGGCAGCAAGGTCATCCGCAGCAAGGTGTCGCGCCAGGACCTGGCCAAGGTCGTCGGCGCCTCGCGCGAGATGGTCAGCCGGGTGATGAAGGACCTGGAGGAGCGCGGCCTGATCGAGACCCAGGAGAACGGCTGGGTCAACCTGACCGAGCGGCTCACGACCCAGTGAGCCTCGTGGCGCGGCGGACCGTGTCGCAAGTGGCAGGCCGCGGGTGCGGCGGGCACGGTCGATCGCAGAGAATGCGCGGATGACCTATTCGCTTGGAACCCTACGCTCGGGCCGCTCCGGTGACCGCGCCGCGGCTGCGGCCGATGCCTCGCCGTCCCGGATCCCGTCCAGTCGCCGGCGGCTCCAGATCGGCCTGACCGTCGGCGCCGTGCTCTGGCTCGTCTGGTGTCTGGCGATGTTCACGCACCACCCCGCCGATGTCGCCTTCTCCACGTCCGGCATTCCGGGCGAGGCCGTGCACAACCGCGCCGGCGTGATCGGCGCCTGGTGGTCCGACATCTCCTACGTGCTGTTTGGCTACTCGGTCTGGTGGTGCGCGCTGTTCGCGCTGCGGGACTGGCTGGCCCTGCTGGCCGGACTGCTGCGCACCGCCCCCGAGGCGCCCCGGGTCGAGGCACCGGCGTCCTGGCGGCCCTGGGGCGTTCCATGGATCGGGCTCGCGCTGGTGCTGATCGCCAGCACCACGCTGGAGTGGACCCGGGTCTACCGGGTCGAGGCCGGTGTGCCCGGCTCCCACGCGGGCGGCGTGCTCGGCGCGATGCTGGGCCCGCAGTCGATGCACTGGCTCGGGTTCACGGGCAGCGGTGTCGTGGCGGTGGGCCTGCTGCTGCTGGGGCTGTCCTGGGCCTTCCGTTTTTCATGGCTGGTGCTGGCCGAGCAGATCGGCGAGGCCCTGGAGGGGCTGCGCCACCGGCGTGTCGAGCGCCTCGAGCGTGACGAGGACCTGCGCATCGGCCAGCAGGCCCAGCAGGAGCGTGAGCGTGTGGTCGACGACCAGCGCCGCGAGGAGGCCGCCACGCACGTGCCGCTGGTGATTGAGCGGGTGGTCGATCCGGAACCGCCGCCGCGGGTGCCTGCACCGGCGTCGTCTGCGCTGCCCGTGCCGCCGGCTCCGGTGGCCACGGTGCCCGTGCCCCCGCCGCGGCCGCCACTCGTGGTGCCGGCCCCCGTGGTGGCGCCGGTGCTGCAGCAGGTGGTCCGCGAGCCGGCGCCGCCGCCGTTCAGGGATTCGCAGGCCGATCCGGGCCGGCTGCCCCAGATCGATCTGCTGGACCCGCCGGCGCAGTTCGTCGAGACCGTGGCCACCGAGTCGCTGGAGATGACCAGCCGGCTGATCGAGAAGAAGCTCAAGGACTTCGGCGTCGAGGTCCGGGTGGTCGCGGCCATGCCCGGTCCGGTCATCACCCGCTACGAGATCGAACCGGCGACCGGGGTCAAGGGCTCCCAGATCGTCAACCTGGCCCGTGACCTGGCTCGGGCGCTGAGCCTGGTCTCGATCCGGGTGGTCGAGATCATCCCCGGCAAGAACTGCATGGCGCTGGAGCTGCCCAATGCGAAGCGCCTGACGATCCGCCTGTCGGAGATCCTCGGCTCGCAGGTCTACCACGACGCGACCTCGCAGCTGACCATGGGCCTGGGCAAGGACATCGTCGGTCATTCGGTGGTGGCCGACCTGGCCAAGATGCCTCACCTGCTGGTGGCCGGCACGACCGGCTCGGGCAAGTCGGTGGGCATCAACGCGATGATCCTCAGCCTGCTCTACAAGGCCGAGGCCAGCGACGTCCGGCTGATCCTGATCGATCCGAAGATGCTCGAGATGAGCGTCTACGAAGGCATTCCGCACCTGCTCGCTCCGGTCGTGACCGACATGAAGCAGGCGGCCAACGCGCTGAACTGGTGCGTGGCGGAGATGGAGCGCCGCTACAAGCTGCTCAGCAAGATGGGCGTGCGCAACCTCGCCGGCTACAACAAGAAGATCGACGAGGCCCGCGCCCGCGGCGAGCTGATCCCCAACCCGTTCAGCCTGACCCCCGAGCAGCCCGAGCCGCTCGACCGCCTGCCCTTCATCGTCGTGGTGATAGACGAGCTGGCCGACCTGATGATGGTGGTGGGCAAGAAGATCGAGGAGCTGATCGCCCGGCTGGCGCAGAAGGCGCGCGCCTGCGGCATCCACCTGATCCTGGCCACGCAGCGCCCCAGCGTGGACGTCATCACCGGTCTGATCAAGGCCAACATCCCGACCCGCATGTCCTTCCAGGTGTCGAGCAAGATCGACAGCCGCACCATCCTCGACCAGATGGGCGCCGAGGCGCTGCTGGGGCAGGGCGACATGCTCTACCTCGCCCCCGGCACCGGCCTGCCCACGCGGGTGCACGGCGCCTTCGTCAGCGACGACGAGGTGCACCGCGTCGTCGAGTACCTCAAGTCCCAGGGCGAGCCCAACTACATCGAGGGCATCCTCGAAGGTGGCGTGCTCGATGCCGACGGCAACGACACCAACGCCGAAGGCGGTGGCGGTGATGCCGAGTCCGATCCGATGTACGACCAGGCGGTGGCCGTGGTGCTGCAGAACCGTCGCGCGTCGATCTCGCTGGTGCAGCGCCACCTGCGCATCGGCTACAACCGTGCGGCCCGCCTGCTGGAACAAATGGAGCAGTCCGGACTCGTATCGGGCATGGCGACCAACGGCAACCGGGACATCCTGGTGCCCGCCGCCCGCAACCCGGAATGAACCTCATGTCCTCCAGATCCCTGTCCCGACCGCTGCTGGCCTGCCTGACCGGCATCGTCCTGCTGACGGCGCATGCCGTCGCCCGTGCCGATGCCTCCGAGGCGCTGCGCCAGTTCGTCCAGACGGTGCAGAGCGCCCGCTCCGGCTTCACGCAGACCGTCAGCTCGCCCGATGGCGCGAAGAAGAAGACCTCCAGCGGCACCTTCGAATTCCAGCGCCCGAACCGCTTCCGCTTCGACTACAGCAAGCCCTACGAGCAGCAGGTCGTCGCCGATGGCGTGAAGGTCTGGATGTACGACCTGGACCTGAACCAGGTCACGGTGCGTCCCTACGACCAGGCGCTGGGCCAGACCCCGGCGGCGCTGCTGACCGGCGGCCAGCTCGACCGCGACTTCACGCTGCGCAACGAAGCCGACGAGGGCGGGCTGCAATGGGTGCTGGCCACGCCCAGGGGCAAGGAAGGCAGCATCCGCCAGCTGCGCATCGGTTTCCGTGGCCGTGAGCTCGCCGCCTTCGAGATGACCGACGCCTTCGGGCAGCGTTCGCGGCTGGAGTTCACCCGCCTGGAGACGCAGGCCGCCATCCCCGCCGCCCGCTTCAAGTTCGTGGCGCCGGCCGGTGCGGACGTGCTGAACCAGTGAGCGACGTGGCCGACGACCTGTTCGGCGGCACGGCCGCCGATCCGCCCGCATCCGCGCGGGCGGGTGCCGGTGCCGGTGCCAGTGCCCACGACGCCCAGGTGCCGCTGGCCGAGCGGCTGCGGCCGCAGCACCTCGACGAGGTCATCGGCCAGCACGACCTGCTGGGCGAGGGCAAGCCGCTGCGTGTCGCCTTCGAGTCCGGGCAGCCTCACTCGATGATCCTGTGGGGCCCGCCGGGCGTCGGCAAGACCACGCTGGCGCGGCTGATGGCCGATGCCTTCGATGCCCACTTCATCCAGATCTCCGCGGTGCTCGGCGGTGTCAAGGACATCCGCGAGGCGGTCGAGGGCGCCCGGGTGGCGCAGGCGCGTGGCCAGCGCTGCATCGTCTTCGTCGACGAGGTGCACCGCTTCAACAAGTCGCAGCAGGACGCCTTCCTGCCGCACGTCGAGTCGGGCCTGTTCACCTTCATCGGCGCCACGACCGAGAACCCGTCCTTCGAGGTCAACTCGGCGCTGCTGTCGCGTGCCACGGTGCATGTGCTGCAGCCGATGTCGGACGAGGACATGCAGGCCCTGCTGCGGCGCGCCACCGAGGCGCTGGGTGCGGTGGCGCCGCTGCCGGCCGCGGCCGACCGGCTGATCGCCTATGCCGACGGCGATGCGCGGCGCCTGCTCAACACCTTCGAGAACGTGGTGCGCATGCTCGGGGCCGTCCGCCCGATCGACGAGGCGGCGCTGGAGCGCAGCCTGGGTGCGCAGCTGCGCCGCTACGACAAGGGCGGCGAGCAGTTCTACGACACCATCTCCGCGCTGCACAAGTCGGTGCGGGGCAGCCAGCCCGATGCGGCGCTCTACTGGTTCGTGCGCATGATCGATGGCGGGGTCGATGCCCGTTACCTGGCGCGTCGCCTGATCCGCATGGCCACCGAGGACATCGGGCTGGCCGACCCGCGCGCGCTGCGCATGACGCTCGACGCCGCCGAGACCTACGAGCGCCTGGGCTCGCCCGAGGGCGAACTGGCGCTGGCCGAGGCGGTGGTCTACCTGGCGGTCGCGCCCAAGTCCAATGCCGTCTATCAGGCCTACAAGGCCGTGCGCGCGCTCGTCAAGCAGGACGGCACCCGCCCGGTGCCGCTGCACCTGCGCAATGCGCCGACCGCGCTGATGAAGTCGCTCGACTACGGCCGTGACTACCGCTACGCCCACGACGAAGAGGGCGCTTACGCGGCGGGCGAACGTTATCTGCCCGACGGCATGGATCCGGCGACACGCTTCTACGAGCCCGTGCCCCGCGGACTGGAGATCAAGATCGCCGACAAGCTGGCGCGGTTGCGGGCGCTGGACGAACAGGCTCGTGGTCGTACCTGATCTGCCGGTCTCCAGGGCCTGAAACGAGTTGTTGCGACCTTCGTGCCGGCCTCCCCCGTCGGAGGGAGGCGGCGTGGCGCCATCCCCCGCTAGCATCGATCCCGAGTGCCCGGGACCTCACGCATCACGCACCACATCCGGACCAGCGAGTCCGTTCAGGGAATGTCAGATGAAAGTGCTCCTCGTCGATGACCACCCGCTGATCCTGGCGGCCATGCAGTCCGTCATGGCCCGGCTGGGCCCCCAGGTGGAGGCCACCTCGGTCGGTTCCGCCCGCGAGGCGAAGGCGCTGCTCGAGCGACAGGCCGACTACGACCTGCTGCTGCTCGACCTGCTGCTGGGCGACGCGAACGGCATCGATGTGCTGGTCGAGCTGCGGGACCGCTGGCCGGCGCTGCCGGTGGTCGTGGTCTCGGCCTCGGACCGGGCCAGCGACGTGATCCGTGCGATCGACGCGGGCGCGATGGGCTACGTGCCCAAGCGTGCGAGCAACGACATGCTGATCGAGGCCCTGCACCTGGTGATGTCCGGGGGGCTGTACATCCCGCCGATGGCGCCTTCCCTGAGCCAGCCGCCGTCGAACGCGCCGGTCCAGGTGGTCGGTCCGGCCGGTGCGATGGGGCCGGTGTCGACCCGTTCCCTGTCGGCCATGGTCGAGATGGACGAGGTGGCGATGGACGAGGCGCGCGAGCCGCGCCCGGATGCGGCCGACCGGGCGAGCCTGGTGCCGCTGGAGTCGCTCGGCCTGACCCCGCGCCAGTGCGAGGTGCTGGCCCTGCTGCTGCAGGGCAAGGCCAACAAGGTGATCGCCCGGGAACTGGGCCTGTCGGTGGAGACCATCAAGGACCATGTGGCGGCCGTGCTGCGCAGCCTGGGCGTGAGTTCCCGGACCCAGGCGGTGCTGGTGGTCAACCAGATCCAGCAGACCCGCGGCGGAGCCATGCGCCTGATGCGGACCTGAAGCCCCGGCGAGCAGGAGCAGCGATGTCGAGCCTCCCTGTCGCGGTGGTCGCCGAGGCGCCGGACGCCGGTCTGGTCGGGCGGCTGGCGCCGCTGGTGCCGGACGGGCTGGTCGAGCTGCCGCTGTGGTGGGTCGTCGCCGGCCTGGTGCTGCTGATTGGTGGTGTCGGCAGCCTGGTGGGGTGGTCGCTGGCCCTGCAGGCCCGCTGCCGTCGGCTCGAGCACCGGCTGGCGCGCCAGCGGGAGCAGGCCCGTGCCGCCCACGCGAGTGCGGAGCAGGCGCGTGAAGTGGCCGAAGCGGCCCTGCAGGCCCGCACCCAGTTCTTCTCCGCCGCCAGCCATGACCTGCGCCAGCCGCTGCATGCGCTGGTGCTGTTTGCCGATGCCTTGCGCGAGCGGTGCCGCGACCCCGACGTGCTGCACCTGACCGGCGGCATCACCGATGCCGTCCGCGCGCTGGACGGCCTGTTCGACGAGCTGCTCGACCTGACCTGGATCGACCATGGCGGGGTGGAGCTGCATCCGCAGTCGTTCCCGTTCGAGCGGGTGTTCGAGCGCCTGCGGCCGCACCACGAGCCGGTGGCCTTCGACAAGGGGCTGGTGTTCGAGCTGCGCGGCGGGCGGCACTGGCTGCAGGCCGACGAGCAGGTGCTCGAGCGCATCCTGCGCAACCTGGTGGCCAACGCGATCCGCTACACCGAGGACGGCGGGGTGCTCGTCACCTGCCGCCCGCGGCGCGGTCAGTTCCTGATTCAGGTCTGGGACACGGGCGTGGGCATCGCGCCGCAGGCGCAGGAGCGCATCTTCGACGAGTTCTACCAGGTGTCCGGCGAGCACCGGCTGGCCTCGCCCCACCGCAAGGGGCTCGGCCTGGGGCTGGCCATCGTCAAGCGGCTCGCCGGCCTGATGCAGGCCGACCTGCAGCTCTGCTCCAGGCCCGGCCAGGGCTCGGTGTTCAGCCTGACCGTGCCGGCCGGCCGGCCCCAGGAGGCGCCTTCGCCGCCGCCGGCGCAGGTCCGGCAGCAGGCGATGCTGACCTCGACCTCGCTGGTCGATCGTTGCCTCGTGGTGGTCGAGGACGACGAGGCCGTCCGGGCCGGTCTGACGCTGCTGCTGACCGGCTGGGGCGCCGACGTGATCGGGTTTCCTGACCTGGCCAGCGTCCAGGCCTGGGTCTCGCAGCCGTGCGTGCGCTGCCCGGATCTGCTGATCGTCGACCATGGCCTGCCGCAGCAGGTCACCGCACCGCAGGTCATCCGGCTGCTGCGCGAGCGTTTCCAGCCCGACCTGCCGGCCATCGTGATCACGGGGGAGGTGCCGCGACCGGATGGCGGCGGGGCAGCCCCTGCGGGCCATCACCTGCTGCGCAAGCCGGTGGCGCCGAACAAGCTGCGCGCCATGATCGCGGCCAAGCTGCCGCGCCGGCCGCCCGAACCCGCCCGGGCCGGTGCCTGAGCGGGTCGGCCACCGCATACAATCGACACCCCTGCAAGAACCCCGAGAGACTCGGCGGCGGCCCCGCTCGAGCGCATACCCATGTCGATGGAAGACCGAGACGGCAAGATCTGGATGGACGGCGAGATGGTGGACTGGCGTGATGCCAAGATCCACGTGCTGACGCACACGCTGCACTATGGCTGCGGCGCGTTCGAAGGCGTGCGCGCTTACGACACCGTCGACGGCACCGCCATTTTCCGCCTGCGCGAGCACACCGAGCGCCTGTTCAACAGCGCCAAGATCCTGCGCATGAAGATCCCCTTCACGATCGAGCAGGTCGAGGAGGCCCAGAAGGCGGTCGTGCGCGAGAACGGGCTGGCCAGCGGCTACCTGCGCCCGCTGACCTGGATCGGCACCGAGAAGCTGGGCGTCTCGCCCAAGGGCAACCGCATCCACCTGATGGTGGCGGCCTGGTCCTGGGGCGCCTACCTGGGCGAAGAGGGCATGCGGCGCGGCATCCGCGTCAAGACCTCCAGCTACACCCGCCACCACGTCAACATCACGATGACGCAGGCCAAGGCGGTGAGCAACTACACCAACTCGATCCTCGCCAACATGGAAGCGACCGACGACGGCTACGACGAGGCACTGCTGCTCGACGCCTCCGGCTTCGTCTCCGAAGGCGCGGGCGAGAACATCTTCGTCATCAAGAACGGCGTGGTCTACACGCCCGACCTGTCGGCCGGTGCGCTCAACGGCATCACCCGCAACACCATCTTCCACATCTGCAAGGATCTGGGGCTGGAGGTGGTGCAGAAGCGCATCACCCGCGACGAGGTCTACATCGCCGACGAGGCCTTCTTCACCGGCACGGCCGCTGAAGTGACGCCGATCCGCGAACTCGACCGCATCGAGATCGGCATCGGCTCGCGCGGCCCGATCACCGAGAAGATCCAGAGCGCGTTCTTCGACATCGTCAACGGACGCAACCCCAAGTACGCCGACTGGCTCACCAAGGTCTGACCATGAGCGAAAAACAAGCTGTCGTCGAAGTCACCGCCCGCGACCTGCAGGGTCACGGCGTGGTGGCCTGCCCGAACCCGAAGATGGCGCTGTGGAGCACCCACCCGAAGGTCTACATCGACCTGAGCCACGCGGGCGAAGGCCGCTGCCCGTACTGCGGCACGGTCTATCGCCTGAAGGCCGGCGAGTCGCTGCACGCCCACTGATCGCGTGATCCCCGGTTCCGGCCCGGCCGCCTGCGTGCGGCGCCATGTTCCGTCAGTGATGCACCCGGGCGCCCGGCGATGAAGCGTGCACTGATCATCGCCCCGCAGTGGATCGGGGATGCGGTCATGAGCCAGCCGCTGGTGGCCGCGCTGGCCGCCCGCGGCGAGACCGTGACCGTGGCGGCGCTGCCCTGGGTCGCGCCGGTCTACCGTGCGATGGCGGGCGTGGCGGCGATCGTCGAGCTGCCGTTCGCGCATGGTCGCCTCGACTGGTCCGCGCGCCGCGCGCTCGGCCGCTCCTGGCGCGGTCACTTCGACGTGGCCTACGTGCTGCCCAACTCGCTGAAGTCGGCCCTGCTGCCGGTCTTCGCGGGCATGGCGCGGCGGGTGGGCTATCGGGGTGAATCCCGCTGGTGGCTGATCAACGAGGCGCTGCCCAATCCCGGCCACCGCGGCCCGATGGTCGACTTCTACCTGGCGCTGGCCGATGGGCGTCCCCCCGCGGCCGGGTCGGTCGCACCGGCCCCCCGGCTGGTCATCGATGCGCCGCGGGTCACGGCGGCGCTGTCCCGGCTGGGCCTGTCGCCGGGTGGCTACTGGGCGTTTGCCCCGGGCGCCGAATACGGTCCGGCCAAATGCTGGCCCGCCGCGCACTACGCCCGGCTGGCCCGGCGCCTGATGGACGAGACCGGCCTGCCGGTGCTGCTGCTGGGTTCGGGCAAGGAGGCCGCACTGGCCGAAGGCATCGCGCAGCAGGCCGACGACGGCCGCGCCGGCACGGCGGTCCGCTGCCTGGCCCTGGCCGGCAAGACCTCGCTGGACGACGCGATGGCCGTCATCGCCGGGGCCCGTGGCCTGGTCAGCAACGATTCGGGGCTGATGCACGTGGCGGCGGCCTTCGGCCTGCCCCAGGTGGCGGTGTTCGGCTCGACCAGCCCGGAGCACACGCCGCCGCTGAATGCCCGGGCGGCGGTGCTGTGGCTCAAGGACGAGCTGGCGCTGGACTGCGCCCCGTGTTTCGAGCGCACCTGCCGCTATGGCCACACCCGCTGCCTGACCGAGGTCAGCCCCGAGCGGGTGCACGAGGCGCTGAAGAGCCGGCTGTGAGCGCACGGGGCGGGCGGGCCGTGTGCCCGTCGCGCCCACGCGGCCCGTCGGCCCGGCTCAGAGCTCGAGCTTGCCGGCCGACACCACCGGGCCGGTCGGCGCGCCGGTCGGAGAGCCCCCGGGGGGCTCGATGCTGACCGCGAACGCGGCCGTGCCCTGGAGCAGCTCCGCCCGCCGCACCGTGGTGGCGCCCTGTGCCGAGACCAGTCCCAGCGACCGCGGGGCACCCTGTGGTGGCACGGCCCACAGCTCCAGCGCCTGCGTCGCGCTCAGCGCCATGCCGCCCAGCGGCTTGAGCACCAGGCTGCGGCCGTCGGCGCTGACGCTGGCGACGAAGGTGGCCGGACCCTGCTCGCTGTTCATCACCACCACGACGGGGGGCTGCACCGGTGCCGGCAGACCGAGCGCGACCAGCAGCGCCAGGCTGCAGGCGCCCGCGGCGGCGCACAGGCCCTGCCACACCCTCAGGCGCTGCCACCAGGGCCCGGCCTCGCCGGAAGCGGGCGGCGCGAACAGCGTGGACTGGATGCCGGCCCAGACCCGCGGTGACGGCGGCACCGGCGGCACGCTGGCGGTCAGCGGCATCAGGCGATCCTGCCATTGCCAGACCGCCTGGCGCAGGCCGGGGTGGGCCGGCAGCAGGCTCTCGAAGCGCCGCCGCGCGCCGCCGTGCAGGGTGCCCACGACGTATTCGGCGGCCAGGCGCTGGGCCAGTTCGGGACGGCTGTAGTCCATGGGGTCAGGCCTTCGACACCGGCATGCGCACGACGGCCGCATCGCCCAGGCCCGCTCGCTCCAGGCAGCCGCGCAAGGCCTGCAGGCCCCGGCGCACCCAGCTCTTGACGCTGCCCAGCGGCTGCTTCAGGTGCTCGGCCACCTCGGCGTGGGTCAGGCCCTGGTAGAAGGCCAGCGCCAGGCTCTGTTTCTGGTCGGCGTTCAGCGTGCCCAGGCAGGTCTGCATCGCGCGCGCCTGCACGGCGCTGTCGAGCAGGTCCTGGGGGTCGGGGTCGGCGCTGGCAAAGTCCTGCAGCATGTCGTGATCGTCCTCTTCGTCGTGGCCGGCCCGGTGGCTGCTGAGGGTCTGCGGCTGCGTGTGCAGCCGGCGCAGGCTGTCGATGGCCCGGTGGCGGGCCACGCTCGACATCCAGGTCAGCGCCTGGGCCCGCTGGGCATCGAAGCTGCCCGCATGGCGCCAGAGGCTGACGTAGACCTCCTGCAGCAGGTCTTCCGCCAGGTCGTGTCGACGCTGGATACGCAGGATCACGCCCAGCAGATGCGCGCTGGTGCGCTCGTACAGCCGGGCGAAGGCCTGTCGGTCACCCAGCGCCGTGCGGGACAGCAGATCGGCGAGTTCCTGGGCGCGTTCGGCCGGTGGCTGGGGCATGGGGGGGGCGGAGGATCGTGGGTGTGGATGATTCTAGGGGCGAGCGCCGGCCGGCGGGGCTGAATAGAATCCGGGCCACCATGCCCATGTCCCGCGAATTCGTACTCACCCTGTCGTGCCAGGATGCCAAGGGCATCGTGCACGCCGTCTCGGGCCTGCTCTACCAGGCCGGCTGCAACATCATCGACTCCCAGCAGTTCGGCGATGTGCTCGGGGAGGACGCCACCGGGCTGTTCTTCATGCGGGTGCATTTCGACGCCCCGGAGCACCTGGCCGACGCCCCGACGCTCGAGCGCCTCTTCGGCCACGTGCGCCAGCAGTTCGCGATGCGCCTGCAGGTGCACGGACTGCAGCGCCGTCCGCGCCTGATGCTGATGGTCAGCCGGTACGGCCACTGCCTCAACGACCTGCTGTTCCGCTGGAAGAGCGGCCAGCTGGCGGTCGACATCCCCGCCATCGTCTCCAACCACCCCGACTTCGCCGACCTGGCGGCCAGCTACGGCATCGCCTTCCACCACCTGCCGCTGGCCACGGGCAGCGGGGCGGCGGCCAAGCGTGAGCAGGAGCAGCAGGTCGAGGCGCTGTTCGCCCGCCACCAGATCGACCTGGTGGTGCTGGCGCGCTACATGCAGATCCTCAGCCCCGAGTTCTGCGACTTCCTGCAGGGCCGGGCGATCAACATCCACCACAGCTTCCTGCCCAGCTTCAAGGGCGCCAAGCCCTATTTCCAGGCCCACGATCGGGGGGTGAAGCTGATCGGTGCCACGGCGCACTATGTGACCCCGGACCTCGACGAAGGTCCGATCATCGAGCAGGATGTCGAGCGCGTCGATCACACCCTGAGCCCGGAGGACTACACCGCGGTGGGGCGTGACGTCGAATGTGTCGTGCTGGCGCGCGCCGTGCGCTGGCATGTCGAGCACCGTGTCCTGCTCAACGGCCGCAAGACCGTCGTCTTCCGCTGACCTCCTCTTCACCATGCCGCGCCAGAAACCCCTGCAAGCGTCCCTGATGGCCACCCCGGATGACACCGAGGCCCAGTTCTACGAGGCGCTCCAGCGCGCCGATCTCGAGCAGGTGATGGCCGTCTGGGCCGATGACGAGGAGATCGCCTGCATCTCTCCGGGCGGTCCGCGCCAGATCGGGGCCGCCGCCATCCGCGGCGGCTTCGAGGAGATCTTCGCCCAGGGCGGCGTCAACGTGCGGGTGGTGCAGGTCCGCCGGGTGGTGGTGGGCGGCTGCGCCGTGCACCATGTGCTCGAGGAGGTGCGCGTGCCCACCGAGCAGGGCACGCATGCCGGCTACGTGGTGGCCACCAACCTCTACGCCAAGACGACGCAGGGCTGGAAGCTGCTGGTGCACCACGCCAGCCCGGGCGGGCCTGCGGAGCTGCTCGAGTTCCGCGATCCGTCCGCCATCTTCCATTGAACCGCCTCGCCGTCGAGTGGGCCGATGCCCCCTGGTGGCTGCCCGGCGGGCAGCTGCAGACGGTGTGGCCGGCCCTGCTGTCGCGCCACCGGCTCGGCGAGGCGCCGCGCTGGCGGCGCCAGCGCTGGGATACGCCCGACGGTGACTTCATCGATGCCGACTGGCTGATCCCCGCCGGGCCTGCCGAGGCCGCGCCCGCACCGCTGATCGTGCTGTTCCACGGACTGGAGGGCAGCTCGGCCAGCCACTACGCCGTCGCCTGGGCCGACTGGGCGCAGCGCCACGGCCACGCGCTGGTGCTGCCTCATTTCCGGGGCTGCTCTGGCGAGATCAACCGCGCGCCGCGGGCCTATCACAGCGGTGACCATGTCGAGATCGGCTGGATGCTCGAGCAGGTGCGGCGCCAGCACGGGGCCGCGCCGGTGCTGGCCGTCGGCGTGTCGCTGGGCGGCAATGCGCTGCTGCGCTGGGCCCAGGAAGCCGGTCACCAGGCGGGCGGCCTGGCGGGCGCGGTGGTGGCGGTCTGTTCGCCGCTGGATCTGGCCGCCAGCGGGGCGGCCATCGGGCGGGGGCTCAACCGCCTGCTCTACACGCCGATGTTCCTGCGCTCGATGAAGCCCAAGGCGCTGGCCAAGCTGGCCCAGCATCCGGGCCTGTTCGACGCCCGGCGCCTGCGCGCTGCCCGCACGCTGCACGATTTCGACAACGTCTTCACCGCGCCGCTGCACGGCTTCCGCGACACCGACGACTACTGGCGGCGTGCATCCTCGCTCTGGCGGCTGGCCGATGTCCGCGTGCCGGCCCTGGTGATCAATCCGCGCAATGATCCGTTCGTGCCGGTGCACAGCCTGCCGCCGCCGGGGGCGGTCAGCGATGTGGTCATGCTGTGGCAGCCGGCCCACGGCGGGCATGTCGGTTTTGCGACCGGGCCCTGTCCGGGCACGGTCACCACGCTGCCGGCGGTGGTCATGCGCTGGTTGCGGCAAGGAGGATGTGATCATGGATGATCTGGTCAGGGCCGCGATGGCCAAGTGGCCGAACGTGCCGGCCTGCCACGGCTGGCTGGCGCTCGATGCGCGTGGCGACTGGTACATGCGTGACGACCGCACCCAGCAGGCGGGTCCGTTCCCGCAGGTCAAGGGCAGCCGCATCGAGCATGCGAAGCTGATCGGCTTCATCCAGCGCAACTACCAGGCCGACGGGCAGGGCCGCTGGTTCTTCCAGAACGGCCCGCAGCAGGTCTTCGTCGAGCTGGAGGCCGCGCCGCTGGTGCTGGGCGTCGAGCGCGAGACCGGTGCGGCGGGGGGCTGGGCCGTCACGGCCCACACCGGCCAGCCGGTGCGCGAGGTGCGCGAGGCGCTGCTCGACGAGTCCGGGCGCCTCTACCTGCAGACCGAGCTGGGCCTGGGGCTGGTGCGCTCGATGGACATGGCCGTCGCGGTCGAGCCGGTCGAGCAGGGGCTCTGGGCGCCGCTCGAGGTGACGCGCGCCGGCCTGCCGCGGCGCGCTGGTTTTGTGCTCAGCCCGCAGCAGGCGCTGGCCGGGCCGGCACCATGAAAAAAGCCGGCCTCGAGGGGCCGGCTGTTCCGGGGCGGGCAGACCGGGTGGCCTGCGCCCTTCACGGGGCCGAAGCGGCCGGTGCCGCCGGCTCGGCGAACTTGGCACCGCCGGCGTTGGCCATGTAGACCACGGCACGGCCGACTTCGGTGTCGTTGAATTCACCGCCGCCCTGGGCGCTCATGTTGCCCTTGCCCTTCAGGGCCGAGTTCAGCAGGGCTTCGTAACCCTGGCCGAGGCGAGGACCCCAGGCGCCGGCATCGCCGAACTTCGGTGCACCGACCACGCCGGCGGCGTGGCAGGCCGAGCACTGGCCCTTGTAGACCTCTTCACCCGAGCGCAGCGGGCCGCCCTCTAGCTTGATCTCCACCGCGCCGACCGGCTGGATGCGTGCCGCGACGGCTTCCGCGCTCATCGCTTCGGTGCCGGCACCGGTGGTCTTGTTCATCGACACGTTCTTCACCAGCAGCGCGATCGCGAAGATCGGCACCACCAGCGCGAACACCACGGCGGTGATCAGTTGCTTGGGCGTCTTGATCGGGCTCGAATGTTCGTCGTGGTTGGCAGTCTGGGGTCGGGCGTCGCTCATGGGTTCCTCTGGCGGTGACAGCGCGGGGCAAACGCGGTGCGCAAAACCTCGCAATTATAAGGGGCACCCCTGCTCGATGCGTGTTGCGTGCAGACCTCGCTCATATACCTGCTAGAATGTGGATTCTGCGCCCGTAGCTCAGTGGATAGAGTATTGGCCTCCGAAGCCAAGGGTCGCTGGTTCGATCCCAGCCGGGCGCACCACACGATGGTGTGCAAGCACCGCAGCAAAGCCTGATCCCGCCCCGCGTGATCAGGCTTTCTATCTTGTGGGGCCGCGTTGGCGGTGCTCAGCGGCGGGCCGCGCCAGCGCGCTCGATGCATTCGATGCTCAGCTCGCTCATGTCGCCGATGCAGACGCCGGCCAGCGCCAGCACCTCGGGGGCGAGCGGGAACTCCGGCCCCGGCGCGGCCACGATGCCCATGCCGGCGGCCTTCAGCGAGCGGATGCCGTTGCCCGAATCCTCGATGCCCACCGCGTTCTGCGGCGCCACGCCGATCTTGGCCAGCACGTCGAGGTAGATGTCGGGCGCGGGCTTGCCGTGCACCACGTCGTCGCCGTAGGTGGCGGCGAGGAACACCCGGTCGAGGCCGGTGGCCTTCATCACGAACGTGGCCAGCTCATTGGGTGAGCCCGAGGCCAGCGCGACCTTGTACTTCGCGGCGATGCGGTGCACGGCGGCCACCGCGCCCGGACGCTCGGGCAGGTGCTGTTCGTACTTGCGCAGCAGCCGACCCTTGATCTCGGCGGCGATGGCCGCGTCGTCCATGCCCAGGCGCTCCTGCAGCTGCAGGCGCTCGACCATCAGACGCGACCACATGCGGGTGTTGCAGCCCATGGTCGACTCCTGGTCCTCGGCCGACCAGACCAGGCCGTGGTCGGCCGCGAACTCCTCGCGGACCTGGCGCCACAGCACCTCCGAATCGATCAGGATGCCGTCCATGTCGAAGACGACGGTGGTGATGGGGTTCATGGGCTGGATTCCTCGGCGGTGGTGTGGTGTGGGGTGGGGTTCGGGGTGTCGGCGTCAGCGCACCTGCTGGCGCCTGAATTTCTCGGCCTCCCAGTCGGCGAGACCGCGGGCCTCGTCGTCGGGCAGGCAGACCGGGATCATGTCGGCGGGCAGGCGCGGCAGCACGTCGGCCAGGCAGGCCAGCATGTCCTGCGCACCTTCACCCAGGTCGTCGCGCACCAGCATGCCGCGCCCGGGCAGGGCGAGGCTGGCCGGGGTGTGCTCGCCGCGTTGCCGTTCGGACTGCAGCCACTGGCGCAGCGCGGTGTCGTCGTGCATCAGCCGCTGCGGCGCCGTGTGCTGCCGGGTGCCCAGGAAGACGACATGGTCCGGATAGAGCACGCCGGCGCGGGCCTGGGCCAGCTGCGCCGGGTCGGTGGCGATGCCGTGGCAGCGCTCGTGGGTCGGCAGCGCCCAGCCGGTGCCCTCGGCCAGCGTGCGCAGCGCCACGAGGTCGGCCGCGGGGGCGCGGCGCTGCGGACGGCGCAGCGCCGCCACGACGTGGTTCAAGCGGTCCTCGGCCTCGTCCGGCGTGGCGCCGCCCACCACCAGGCCGTGGTTGGCGAGCAGCAGCACGTCGACCTCGTGCCGGGCCATCACCGTCGCGACCGCCCGGGTCAGCGGCAGGCCCGGGCGGGCATAAGGCACCCAGGCCCAGCGCTGGCCGGCCAGCGGCATGCGCAGCCGCTGCTCGGCATCGGGCTGCACCGCCCACGCGATCGCCTCGACCGCATGCACGTGCAGCACCACCGCATGGGGCATCAGCGCATGCAGCGTGGTCTCGATGGAGGGCCTCAGGCCGGGCGCGGCCCGCCCGGCCTGCAGCGCCGGCCCGACCGGGTCGGCCTCGCCCCCGGCCACCCGCCGGCGCACCTCGGCCAGATCGACGGGGGCGAACATCGGCCGGGCCAGCGCATCACGCAGCCACAGGCCGCTGGCCTTGACCCAGAGCGTGCGGCCTTCCTTGATCGAGGTGTTGCCCCCGGCGCCCTGGATCAGCAGCGGATCGGCACCGAGGCGGGCGGACAGCCGGGCGAGGGTGAGGCAGGCGGGGGTGTAGTCGGGCGAGTTCATGGTGGTGGCGCAGGCAGGCGTGAAGGTGGCGTGCAGGTGTGATGTGGCAGGGCCTCAGGCCCAGCGCAGCGTCGGCAGCGCCCAGGTGGGCGCCGGGGCGCCGTGGGCCGGCGGGCTGTCCAGCAGCCGGGCCAGCGTGGCCTCGGCGGGGGCGGCCGAGGCGAAGTCCGCGGCATGCAGGCCACCGGCGATGAAGCAGGTGTCGTAGCCGGCGCGGGCACCGCCGCCGATGTCGTGCTCCAGCGAGTCGCCGATCGCGAGGAAGTGGCGTGAGCCCCAGCGCCCCAGCGCCTCGCGGCAGACGGTGTAGATCAGCGCATGCGGCTTGCCCAGCCACACGACCTCGCCACCCCGATCGGCATGGCGCTGGGCCAGCGCACCGCTCGAGGGCTCGACGCCGCGGGCGCTCAGGCGCTGCCGGTCGGGGTTGGCGCAGATCAGCGGCAGGCCGCGGTCCAGCGCGAGGTCCAGCGCCGGGTGCAGCGCCTCGGCCGCCCCGGCCACGTCGGGCAGGCTGGCCAGCAGCACGAAGTCGGCCTGTGCGGGATCTTCCACCGCCTCGAGGTCGAGGCCTTGCAGCGTGGGCCCGTCCTCGGCCGGATGGCCCAGCCAGACGCGCCGGCCGAGCGTGTCGAACGGTGCCCGGTCGCGCTGGCGCAGCATCTGGAACATCAGCTCGCCGGAGGTGATCAGCGCGTCGTAGTGCGCCGGCGTGACGCCGAAGCGGCTCAGCCGCTCGGCATTGGGCGCGGCCCGCTTGCCCGAGTTGCTCAGCACGATGACCCGCTTGCCACGTGCGCGCAGCTCACGCAGCGCCTCGGCCGCGCCGGGGTAGGGCGTGATGCCGTCGTGCAGCACGCCGAACTGGTCGATCACGTAGCCGTCGTAACGATCGGCCAGTGCCCCCAGGTGATCCAGCCACTGTGTCATGCCGCGGCCTCCGCGCCCTGGCGGGCCAGGCGGGCGACCCCCACCGCGGCCTCGTCCTGCGCCGGGGTGCACACCGGCACGCCCAGCAGGCGCTCGCGGATGCGGCCCCAGGCGGCATTGCGGGCCCCCCCGCCGACGCTGAACACCCGCCGCACCGGCGGGGCGCCCAGCTCGGCCATGCGCTGGAAGGCCAGTCGCTCCACGCCCGCCACGCCTTCGAGCAGGCCCTGGAAGAAGCGCAGGTCATCGGCCGGGCGGGGGTCGACGCGCGCCTGCAGCGCCGGGTCGTGGATCGGGAAACGCTCGCCCGGGCCGGGCAGCGGGTAGTAGTCCAGGCCGGTCGGGGTGTCCGGCTGCAGTCGTGGGGTCATCGCAAGCATCTGTTCGGTCGTGAAGAAGCGCAGCAGCGCCGCGCCGCCGCTGTTCGAGGCGCCGCCGGGCAGCCACAGGTCGCCCAGCCGGTGGCTGTAGAGGCCGAGGCGGGGCGCGAACACCGGCCGGTCGCTGAGCAGCTTGAGGACCAGCGTGGTGCCCAGCGAGCTGACCGCGTCGCCCACCTCGGTGGCGCCGGTGGCGAGGAACGCCGCCACGCCGTCGGTGGTGCCGGCGGCCACCACCACCTCGGGGCGCAGGCCGTGGCGCCGCGCCAGCGCCGGGTCGATGCGGCCGATCGGCGTGCCGGGCGGCCGCACCTCGGGCAGCAGCGCGCGGCGCACGCCGAGGCGGTCGAACCAGTCCGGCCAGCGGCGGTGCACCACGTCGTAGCCCAGCTTCAGCACGTTGTTCTCGTCGGAGACGCCATGGCGGGCGGCGAGCCGGCCGGCCAGCCAGTCGGCCTGGTGCAGCACATGGACGGCCTCGGGGTGCAGCGCCTGCAGGTGCAGCAGGCGGGCCAGCGGCGAGCTGCTGCCGTGGGCCGCGCTGTCCGGCGCGGCGGTGGCGGCCACCCGGGCGGCCTCGGCCACGCAGCTCGTGTCGTTGTACATCCAGCCGGCGCTCAGCGGCCGGCCGTCGGCATCGGCCAGCAGCAGCGTGCCCGAGGTGCCGTCCACCGCCAGCGCGGCCACCCGGGCGGGATCGATCAGGATCATCAGCTGAGCCAGCGTGCGATCGACGGCCTGCCACCACAGCGCGGGATCCTGCGTCAGGCGCTGGCCGTCGCGCTCGGGCGGCGGCAGGGGCGTGCGGGCCCCGGCCGCCACCGTGCCGTCGGGGTCCACCGCCACCGCGCGCACGCCGGAGGTGCCGACGTCGATCCCGACGAACAGGGCGCTCATCGCCTCACCTCGAGCAGCGACGCCGAAGGACGGGTCCGCCGGCCCGGTGTCCGGTGCCGCGTGTTCATGCCGGCTCCTGCGCCGCCGCGGACTGGGCGTTGGCGCCGTAGCTGCGGAACGCGTCCAGCACGCGGTCCATCTCGTCGTCGGGCAGCAGCACCGGACCGCCGGTGCCCAGCGCGAGCAGGTACTGGTGCGCGAGCTGCTCCACCTCGATGGCCAGCGCGAAGGCCGAGCCCAGGTCGGCGCCGACGGCGATCATGCCGTGGTTGGCCAGCAGGCAGGCGCGCCGGTCGGCCAGTGCGGCCAGCGCATGGCGCGACAGGGTCTCGGTGCCGTAGGTCGCATAGGGCGCGCAGCGGATGTCGCGCCCGCCGGCCACCGCCACCATGTAGTGGAAGGCCGGGATCCCGCGGCGCTGCACCGCCAGCGCGGTGGTGTGGGTGGGGTGGGCATGTACCACCGCGCCGACCTCGGGCCGGGCCAGGTAGATGTCGCGGTGGAAGCGCCATTCCGACGAGGGCTTCAGCGGCCCCTGCCAGGCGCCGTCGTGCAGCTGCACGAAGACGATGTCACCAGGCTGCAGGCGCCGGTAGTCCACGCCGCTGGGCGTGATCAGCATGCCCTCGCATCCCGCCTCCCGCCAGCGCACGCTGAGGTTGCCGGAGGTGCCCTGGGACAGTCCGCTGGGTGACAGGCTCAGTGCATGCGCCACCAGGGCGGCGCGGTGGGTGGAGGCGTCGGCGGGGTCGTGGGTCGTGGTCATGGTTGCGCTCCGGTGGTGCGGCCGCAGGCCGCGTCCAGCGCGGCCCGTTCGGCGTGGATCAGGTCGCGGTAGGCCTGCAGCTGCGCCTCGGTCTGCGCGGCCGTCCAGCCCAGCAGCGGGGCGATCAGCGTGGCGGCCGTCGTGGCCAGGGACAGGCCGCCGTCACGCTGCTCGATCGACAGGTGGGTGCGCCGCACCAGCACGTCGGCCAGCGAGCGCGCGCCTTCGGCCATCACCGCGTGCACCAGCTCGGCCGCGAGGTACTGCGGGGCGCCCTCGAGCGGACGGCCCAGCGCGGGGTCGCTGCCGGCCAGCGCCAGCACCTCGTCGATGCGGTCGCCGTGGCGGGCCAGCAGCAGCTTCACCGTCGACGGGGGCAGCCGGTGCTGCCGGGCGATCTCGTCGGCGCGTGCCAGCGTCTCGGGCCAGCGCTGGGCCCCCAGCAGCGGCAGCCGGTCGGTGCACGACGGGGTGTCGATGCCCAGCGGGGCGAGCGCGGCATCCACCGCGTCCATCGCCATGCGCCGGTAGGTGGTGTACTTGCCGCCGACCACCGTGGTCAGGCCGGGCGGCCCGGTCAGCACCGCATGGTCACGCGACAGCGCCGAGGTGCTGTCCACCCCGTCCACCGGCTTGAGCAGCGGGCGCAGGCCGGCGAAGGTGCCCAGCACGTCGTCGGCCGTGACCGGCCGGGCGAGGTAGCGGTTCAGGTTGTCGAGCAGGTAGTCGATGTCCGCCCGCTCGGCCACCGGGCGGGACTTGTCCTTCTGCCAGGGCGTGTCGGTGGTGCCGACCAGCCAGTAGCCGTACCAGCGGCGCGCGATGATCACCGAGTCGGTGGCCCGCGCCAGGATGCCGGCCTGCGACTGGATCGCCTCCGGGCGCAGCAGCAGGTGCACGCCCTTGGCGGGCTGGACCCGGAAGGTGTTGGCGCCGGCCCGCTGCTGCAGCTCGTCGGCCCAGATGCCGCCGGCGTTGATCACCGCCCGTGCCCTCAGCACGTGGCGCTGCCCGTCGTCCCGGTCCTGCACGACCACGCCGCCGACCGTCCCCGCCGTGTCCCGGATGAAGTCGACCACCGGCGTGCCCGTCAGCACCCGCGTGCCCAGGCCGGCGGCGGTGCGCACGACGGCCAGCGTGTGGCGGGCGTCGTCCATCAGCGCGTCGTAGTACTGGATGCCGCCGACCACCCGACGCTCGTCGATGGACGGGATGTGGGCCTTCAGCCCGCGGCGGCCGAAATGCCGTTGCCGCGGCACCGCCCGGCCCTTCAGGCCGAACAGGTCGTAGAGCAGCACGCCCGCGCCCACGTAGGGCCGCTCCCACTGGTGGCTGAGCGGGTAGACGAAGGGCTCGGGCCAGGCCATGTGCGGGCACAGGGTCTTGACCATCAGGTCCCGCTCGGCGATGGCGTGGGCCACCAGCTTGAAGTTGAGCTGCTCCAGGTAGCGCAGGCCGCCGTGGAAGGCCTTGCCCGAGCGCGACGAGGTGCCGATGGCCAGGTCGCCGGCTTCCACCAGCACCACCTTCAGGCCGCGCGCGGCGGCATCCAGCGCCGCCCCCGCACCGGTCACGCCGGCACCGATCACCAGCACGTCGGCGATGCCGGCGGCGGCGTCGGCCAGGTCGCGGGCCCGCTGGGCGGGGTGGAGCCGGGTGCGGTCGTCGACACCGGTGCGGCCGGCCGGGCCGGCGGCGCTGGCGGCCGGCCGGCCGGACGACGGCGATGCCTCCAGGGGGGAGCGGTTCAGGGCGGTGGTCACGGCATCAGCTCGGGTTCAGTGCCGGTTCACCGGCGACATGGCGGCGCAGCTCCTCGGCCACCATGCCGGCGGCCACCTTCACCGTCTGCAGCGAGGCGCCGGCGATGTGCGGGGTCAGCGTCACGTTGGGGTGCTGCAGCAGCGGATCGGCCGGATCGCAGGGCTCGACGCCGAAGGTCTCGAGCCCGGCGCCGCGCAGGTGGCCGCTCTGCAGCGCGGCGTGCAGGTCGGCGTAGTCGACCATCGGGCCGCGCGCGGTGTTGATGAAGTAGGCGCCGGGTTTCATCCGCGCGAAGGCCGCCGCGTTCATGAAGCCGGTGGTCTCGGGCGTGACCCGCGCGTGCAGCGAGACGATGTCGCTGCGCGCCAGCAGCGTGGCCAGGTCCACCTGCTCGACCCCGGCCTCGCGGTCGGTGTCGTCCAGGCTCACGTAGGGGTCGCAGACCAGGATGCGGCAGCCGAAGGGCCGCAGCAGCTTGGTCACCTTGGTGCCGATGTGGCCGTAGCCGATCAGGCCGACGGTCTGGTTGCACAGCTCCTCGCCGGTGAGGTCGGCGCGGTAGAGATCGCCGCGCCACTGGCCGGCCTTCAGCGACACGTGGCCCTTGGTGATCAGCCGCGTCTCGGCCAGGATCATGCCGATGGTGAACTCGGCCACCGCGCTGGCGTTGCGCCCGGGGGCGTTGACCACCTTGACGCCCCGCTCGCGGGCGGCCTTCATGTCGATGTTGACCGGCCCGCCGCGCGACACCGCCACCAGCCGCAGCCGCGGGCAGCGGTCGAGCATGCTGCCCGTCAGCGGCGACAGGTGGGTGACCAGCACGTCGGCCTCGCCGATGAAGGCGGCCATCTCGGCCGGGTCGCCCAGGTACTCCCTGAGGCCCTGCAGGTCCGGGTGGGCGGCCTCGGCGCCGTAGCCGTGGGCCATCGGCGTGTCGGGCCAGTCGAGCTCGAGCGAGCGGATCTCCAGCGCGGTGTCCGGCAGCGCGGCCCGCAGCGCGTCCTCGAAGAAGTGCGCCTTCATGAAATGGTCGCCGATCACGGCCACTTGCAGTCTTGTCATGGGGTCATCCCTGGTCGTGGTTGGGGTGGGGAGAAGTGGCGGCGGTCCGCTGCGCGCTGCGCAGCCGGGCCAGGTCCTGCCACGGCGCGCGCGAGCGCTCGGCCAGCGCGCGGTAGACGGGGAAGAGCTGGTCGTAGAGGGCGGTCTGCTGCGCGTCGGGCCGGGTGAGCCGCTCGTCGAGGCAGGCGTCGACCCAGGTGGGCAGCGCCTCGCGCACGTCGTGGTGCACGCCCAGCGCGATCGCGGCGCACATCGCGGCCGCTGCCGCGCCACATTCCTCGCGGTGCGACACCCGCACCGGCACCCCCGTCACCGAGGCCAGCAGCTGGCGCAGCGCCGGGCTGCGTGCCGCGCCCCCCGACAGGCGGATCTCCTCGGGCATCGGGCCCAGCGCGGCATAACAGTCGCGCGCGGCCAGCGTGATGCCCTCGAACACCGCGCGCGCCAGCCCGGGCAGGCCCAGCCGGGTGCTGAAGCCGCTGAGCTGGGCGCGGGCGCAGGGGTCGACGAACGGGCCGCGCTCGCCGTTGTCGGCGATGTAGGGGTGGTAGAGGGCCTGTGCCGGTGCGGTCTCCAGCACCAGGTCGTTGAGCCGGGCCAGCAGCGCCGCCTTGGACGGCGAGGCCGCCCCGGCCAGCATGGCGGCCTCGCCCAGCAGGCCGATCAGCCAGTCGATGTTGAGCGTGGCGGCCATGTGCGACATCAGCCGGGCACGCACGTCGGGCAGCGGCATCATCATCGTGTAGCCCGCCTCGGCGCTGGGCCGGATCGCCTCCAGCCCCTCGGCCACCCAGCCGTGCATGCCGGTGCTGCCGAGGATGGAGCAGCCCACGCGCCGCAGGCCCCGGGCGTCGAAGGCCACGCCACCGCCGCCGAGCAGCGTGGCGGGCACGTCCATCACCGGCAGCACCACCGGCGTGCCGGCCCGCAGGCCGGTCTGCGCCGCGGCCGCCGCGCTCAGCGGGCTGGCGGGTCCGATGCCGTCCTGCATCGGGGGCAGCAGGTGGCGCCAGGCCGCCAGGCCCAGCAGCTCCAGCACCTCGGGGTCGTAGCTGCCGCTGCGGTGGTCGCCGAAGGTGAACACCCCTTCGGCGCGACAGGTGGCCCGCTGGCCGGTGGCCTTGAAGTGGAGCCAGTCCTTGCAGTGCATCGCGGTGGTCGCGCGGGCCAGGCGCTGCGGCTGATGCGCCTGCAGCCACAGCAGGTGGCCGCTCTGCATCGACGGGTTCAGCGCGGTGCCGGTGCGGGCGGCGATGGCCGCGCCGGCCGGGCTGGCGCGCAGGGCCTGGACCTGCGGGGCGCTGCGGCCGTCGAGCCACAGCATGGCCGGACCCACGGGCCGGCCGTCCGCGTCGATCAGCCAGGTGCCGTCGCCCTGGGCGGTGGCAGCCAGGGCCAGCGTGCGCGCGGCCAGCTGCGGCACCTGCCCGGCCAGGGCCCGCAGCGTCGCGGCGGTGTCGTCCCAGGTGCCGTCCAGGTCCTGCTCGGCCGCACCGTCGGGGCCGTGCAGCACGCGGTTGGGTGTGCTGGCCACCGCGATCTGCCGCCCGCCCAGGTCGAAGGCCACGGCCTTGATGACCGAGGTTCCGGCGTCGATGCCGATGAGGAGGTCGGGTGCCATGGCGTTCAGCGCAGGTCGGTGCCGTGCACCAGCGCCAGCTCGCTGTCGCTGTCGAACAGGTGCAGCGCCTGCAGCGGCAGGCCCAGCGTCACCGGCTGGTCGGCATCGACGTCGACCGCGCCGTCGGTGACCACCAGCAGCGTGTGGCCGCCCAGGTCGATGCCCACATGGCTCTGGTCGCCCTGCCACTGGTTGAAGGCGAGCGTGCCGCGGGCCGCCTGCGTGCCCGCCGGACTGTGGCCCAGCACCACCTTGTGCGGCCGCACGCCCAGGTGCACCTTCTGGCCCTCGTGCAGCGCGGCGGCCGGGTGGATCCGGTCGAGCGCACCGAAGCTCACGCGCAGCGCCTCGCCGGAGCCGGCCTGCGCGGCGACCACCGCGCACAGCTGGCCGTCGCGCAGCGACAGCCGCGCGGGCATCAGGTTCATCGCCGGCTCGCCGATGAAGCCGGCCACGAACAGGTTGGCCGGCCGCTCCTTCAGGTCGGCGGGCGAGGCGAACTGCTGCAGCACACCGTTGCTCATCACCGCGATGCGGTCGCTCAGCGCCACCGCCTCGGTCTGGTCGTGGGTGACGAAGACCGAGGTCATCCGGTGCTCGATCAGGTACTCCTTGATGCGCCCGCGCAGCACCGCGCGCAGCTGCGGCTCGAGCTGCGACATCGGCTCGTCGAGCAGGTAGAGATCGGCGTCGCGCACCAGCGCGCGCGCCAGGCTGACCCGCTGCTGCTGGCCGCCCGACAGCGTCGGCGGGTAGGCCTGCAGGATGTCGGTGATCTCGAGCAGCTCGGCCACGTGGCGCACCCGCCGCGTCACCTCGGCGCGTGGCACCTTGTTGCGCAGCAGGCTGAAGGCGATGTTGTCCGACACCGTCAGCGGCGGGTAGAGCGCATAACCCTCGAAGGCCATCGCCACGTTGCGCTCGGCCGGCTTGAGCTGGTTGATGACCCGGTCGCCGATGCGGATCGCCCCTTCGCTGACCGACTCGAAGCCGGCGATCATGCGCAGCGTGCTGGTCTTGCCGCAGCCCGACGAGCCGAGCAGGGAGATGATCTCGCCATCGTGGATGGCCATGTTGACGGACTTGACCGCACGGTTGCCGGTCTTGCCTTTGTCCCCGTAGATCTTGCTGACCTGTTCGAGGGTGACGGATGCCATGGTCGGCTCCTGGTGCTGAAGGGTTTACAGGCGCGCGCCGGTGGCGCGGTCGAAGAACATCGTGCGGCCGGCGCTCAGGTGCGCGAAGCCGGGGATGCGTTCGCGGGTGCCGGCCAGCTCGGTGTCCTCGGGCCGGCTGGCCAGGATCTCCGTGCCGCTGCCGGCCTTGAGCAGCGTGATGGTGCGCACGTTGAAGGGCATGACCGCCTCCAGCGCCACCGGCATCGCGCCGGGGGCCGCCTGGGTGCTGAACACCACGTCCTCCGGGCGCACGCCCAGCACGCAGGGCTGGCCCTCGAGGTCGGGGCGGGCATCGGGCAGCACCAGCGTCTGGCCGCCGATGTCCACCGTCTGGCCGGCGCCGCCGGCGCGTGGCGTGACCTCGAACAGGTTGATCGGCGGATCACCGAACAGGCGGGCCACCTCCCGGGTGCGCGGGTTGCGGTAGATGCCCGAGGGCGAGTCGATCTGCTGGAAGCGGCCGTTCACCAGCACGCCGATGCGGTCGCCCAGCGCCAGCGCCTCGCGGTAGTCCTGCGTCACGTAGAGCACCGTGGAGCCGAAGGCCTTGAACAGCTTCGGGAACTCCAGCCGCATCTCGAAGCGGATCTTGGCGTCGACGTTGCGCAGCGGGTCGTCCAGCAGGATCACCGGCGGCTTGTGCACCAGGCTGCGGCCCAGCGAGGTGCGCTGCTTCTGGCCGTTGCTGAGCTGCTTGGGCAGGTGGCTCAGCACATGATCGATGCGCAGCAGCCGCGCCACCTCCTGCACCCGGTTGACGATCTCGGCCTCGCCCATCCGGCGCGCGCGCAGCGGGCTGGCGATGTTCTCGAACGCCGTCATGTGCGGGTAGAGCGCGAAGTTCTGGAAGGCCATCGCCACGCCGCGGGCCTCGGGGCCCACGTCGCCGAGGTCCTGGCCGCCCAGCGAGATGCTGCCGGCGTCGGGCTCCATCACGCCGGCGATGTGGCGCAGCAGCGTGGTCTTGCCCGAGCCCGAGCCGCCGAACACCACCAGGCATTCGCCCTTGCGCACCTCGAGGTCCAGGCCGTCGAGCACCTGCTTCTTGCCGAAGGCCTTGCTCAGGCCGGAGAGTTTCAGATAGGACATGGGGTCGTTCTCCAGGGGGCTCACGGTCAGCCCTTGACGGCGCCGAGGCTCAGGCCTTCGACGAGGTAGCGCTGCGCGAACATCGCGATCGTGGCGGTGGGGATGACGCTGAGCATCAGCGCGGCGGCGATCTGGCCGTACTGGATGCCCGAGGCGGTGATGAAGGCCATCGCGCCCACCGTCACCGGCTGCACCGACGACGAGCCCAGGATCAGCGCGAAGACGAAGTTGTTCCACGCGAAGATGAAGCTCAGCAGCCCGGCTGCCGCGATGCCGGGGCCGGCCAGCGGAATGGCGATCTTGATGAAGCTGCTGAACCAGCTGTGGCCGTCGAGCCGGTAGGCGTGCTCGATGTCTGGGCTGATGTCCTCGAAGTAGCCCCGCACGATCCACAGGATCAGCGGCAGCGTGATCAGCTGGTAGACCCAGATCAGGCCGATGTAGGTGTCATACAGACCGATCTCCTGGAAGTACAGCTGCAGCGGCAGCAGCACCAGGATGGGCGGCGCGAAGCGGAAGCTCAGCAGCGTGAAGGCGATGTCCTCGCCCAGCTTGAACTTGAAGCGCGCGAAGGCGTAGGCCGCCGGCACGCCCAGGATCAGCGACAGCAGCACCGAGGCGCTCGACAGCAGCAGGCTGTTGCCGAGGTTCTTGATGTAGTCGCTGGTGAGCGTGCCCACGTCGGTCTTGAGCTCGCCGCGGATCAGCGAGCTGTAGTTGTCCAGCGTGGCATCGAAGGCCAGGCTGGGCGTGGAGCGCAGGATGTCCTGGTTCGTCATGAAGCTCATCAGGAGCACCCAGACGAAGGGGAAAAGGAAGAAGAGGCCGACGACGGTGAGTGCGGACACTCGACCGATGCGCAGCAGGGTGGCGGTGTTCATGCGATGGGTCCTGTGGAGCGGTGTCGGGCGCGGTCAGGCCTGACCGCGCGCACGCTGGCGCAGCTTCAGCCAGTGCTTGATGAACGCGGTGGAGAGCGCGTAGGTGATGGCCCACAGGATCAGCACCAGCGCGGCGGACTTGCCGATGTTGCTGAAGCTGAAGGCCTCCAGGTAGGCCTGCACCTGGAACACGGTGAGCGAGTCGCCCGGGCCGCCCTGGGTCATCGAGTAGATGATGTCGAACTGCTGGATCGAGTCGAGCATGCGGAACATGCCCGCCGTCAGGATGTAGGGCGCCAGCATCGGCAGCGTGATGCGGAAGAACACGAAGCTGGCGGGCACGCCGTCGAGCTCGGCCGCCTCGAAGGGCTGGCGGGGCAGGGCGCGCAGGCCGGCCAGCAGCAGCACGATGATGAAGGGCGTGTAGACCCAGGTGTCCACCAGCACCACGGTGAACATCGCGCTCTCGGGGCGGGAGGACCAGCCGAAGTCCGGGATGCCGACCAGGCCCAGCAGCCAGTTCAGCACGCCGAAGCCGGGGTTGGTCATCAGCTTCCACATCAGGCTGGCGATGGCCGGGGCGACCATCAGCGGCAGGATCAGCAGCACGCTCATCACGTTGTTGAAGCGGCTGCGCTGCTGCAGCAGCAGCGCGATGCCCAGGCCCAGCAGCAGCTGGATGCCCACGGTGGCCACGGTGTAGGTGAGCGAGGCGCGCACCGTGTTCCAGAACGCCTCATCGGTGAACAGGCTGATGTAGTTGTCGAACCAGACGTAGGCCCGCTGGTCCGGGAAGGACAGGTTGTAGCGCTGGAACGAGTAGCCGACCGCGGTGAAGAAGGGGATGAGGATGCCGATGCACACCAGCAGCGCGGGCAGGCTCAGCAGATAGGGCAGCACCGACTGCAGGCGCAGCGCACGGCGCGGCTTCGGGCTGGTGGAGAGGGGCAATGTGGACACGGTGGGGCCTCCCTTGCGGGCGCAGTGGAGCGCGCCCGGCCCGGGCGGGCGAGGCGGAGCTCGGACAGAGGAGAAGGACGCCAGCCGGCGCCGGAACCGGGTCGGCTGGCAAGGGAGAGGCTGCGGCCGCGATCGGCCGCAGCAGGCCCCCTGGTCAGCGTGCTCAGGCCAAGCCGACGTCCTTGAGCTTGCGGGTCAGCGTCTGGGCCAGCTTGTCCAGGCCTTCGTCGACAGGGATCTGGCCGCCGTACATCTGCTGCAGCATCGCCGCCCACTCGGTGGTGAACTCGGGGAAGAGCTGCTGCGGCGTGAAGTGGATCTTCGAGTTGGCGATCGAGTCCTGGTACTGCTTCAGGTAGCCCGGGTAGGTCTTCTCCAGGCGCTGCTGGAACTCGGGGTTGGCCCAGACCGACTTGCGGATCGGGTTGACCAGGTCACCCTTGGTGGCGCCGAAGGTGGTGTTGTCGGTGCCGGTGGCCCACTGCATGAAGAACCAGGCGGCTTCCTTCTGCTTGGAGAACTCGCTCATCGCCAGCGACCAGATCCAGATGTTGGGCGTCGGTGCCTTGGCCTCGGGGTTGGGCGTGAAGCCGCTGAAGGCCAGGTTGCCGGCTTCCTTGTTGGAGCCGCCGTTCATGAAGTAGCCCAGGATGTCGGCGTCGTAGATCATGGCCGACTGGCCGGCGCCCAGGTCGTTGCCGACCTCGTACCAGGTGTAGTTGGTCCAGTTCTTCGGGCCGCCGTTCTTCAGCATGTCGATCCACAGCTTGTGGAAGGCCTTGCTGCCGGCCGAGTTCATCGCCGGCACCAGCTTGCCGCCGTTGTTGCTGAAGTCCTTGCAGCCGTAGTTGGTGTAGCCCGACAGGAAGCCCGCGTGGATGGTGGCCCACGAGCGCGAGCCGCGCACGCCCACGCCGTACATCTTGCCGCCCTTGCTGATGGCCTTGGCCTTGTCGACCAGGTCGGGCAGGCTGGTGGGCGCCTTCATGCCCATGCCGTCGAGCACCTTCTTGTTGTAGGTCAGCGAGTTGAGCTCGAAGCCCCAGGGCAGCGCCCACTGCTTGGAGCCGGCCGCACCCAGCTGCGAGCCGGCCTTGCCGTCCCAGGCGGTCGAGGTGCGCAGGCCTTCGTAGATGTCGTCCCACTGGAAGGCGTCGGACGTCAGCTTCGGATCCTTCAGGAACACGTTCAGGTCGACGATCTGGCGCGCAGGGCCGTACTTCCAGGTCTGGTAGGCGCCGGTCATGAAGGCGTCGTACTGGCTGCTCTTGCTGGCCAGCGCGGCGGTGACCTTGTCGAAGTAGACGTCCTCCGGAAAGATGTCGTAGGTGACGTTCAGGCCGGTCAGGGCCTTGAAGTTGTCGAGGTTCTTCAGCATCGCATCCACGTAGGGATGCTTGTTGAGCAGCAGCTTGATGGTGCGGCCCTTGTGCTTCTGGAAGTCCACGCCGCCGGCGGCCAGCGCGTCGGTGGCCACGCCGTTGAGGGCCAGGCTCGCCGCGGTGGCGCTGAAGCCCATCACGGTGGCACGGGACAGGAACTCGCGACGACCCAGCCGGTTCTCGTGGCAGGACCGGGCCAGTGCCTTCAATGCTTCGGACATGTCTTTGTCTCCTCGTTGTACTGTCAAAGCGAAACGCTGATCCGTTCAGCGCGACGCGGCTTGCGGGTGAAGCACCTGACGGGCAGTGGCCTCATCCACGATCAGAGCGGTGATCACACCGCTACGCAGCACGGCGCGGATCGCGTCGGCCTTGTACTTTCCGCCTGCCACCGCGAGCACGTCGCGTCCGCGCAGGTCATCGAGCGAGGCGCCGACGGCACGCTCGTTCATCTCGCTGTCCACCAGCCCGCCCTCGGCGGTCATGAAACGCCCGGCCAGCTCGCCCACGGCACCGGCGCGAGTCAGGCGCTGGCGCTCCTCCAGCGTCACCGAGTGGCTGCGCTGCAGGTGGGTCCTGGGGCCGAGTTCGCCCACGCCCACCACGCACAGCTGGCACTCGCGGATCATCTCGAAGACATGCTGCACGCCGCTCTGCGCGCGCAGCACCTGGGCGTCGGCGCCGCTGTCGGCGATGAAGGGCACGGGCAGGAAGAAGCACTCGCCGCCGGTGCGTTCGGCCAGCCGGGCGATCACGTCGTAGGGGTTGGCGGCCGAGCTGCGCGTCAGGCTGCCCAGCAGCGACACGAAACGGGTGTCGGGCAGGTTCATCCGCGGCATGCGGTCGACCATCGCCGCCAGCGTGCGGCCGTGGCCGATGCCGACCGACTTCAGCGTGCCGCTCTCCAGCTCGCGGCAGAGGTAGCGGGCACCGGCCACGGCCAGCGCGGCGATCTCGTCGCCCGGGGCCTCGTCGTCATGCGTCGTGGGCACGACCACGCAGCGCTTCAGGCCGAAGGCCTTCATCAGCTCGTCTTCCAGCGCCATGCAGTCCGCCGGCACGCCCTCGACCCAGAACTTCACCATGCCGCTCTGCATCGCCGAGGCGATCAGGCGCTGGGCCTTGATGCGCGAGACGCCCAGGCGCTCGGCGATCTGCTCCTGGGTGTAGCCGCCCACGTAGGCCAGCCAGGCGGCGCGGATCGACAGGCTCTGTTCGTTGTCCATGGTGCGGGTGTCTTTTGAACAATTGATCGTTGTTTGAACTTGTGTTCATTCTGGGCAGAGCCCGGCCCCGGGTCAAGGATTCGGCACACGGGGTTTTCCCGCCCGCGCGACGCCATGCGCCGCGCCCGCCGGAGCTGCCGTGCGTGCAGCGGTGCAAGGGGATCCACGACATGGGAGGTGCCACGGCCGGTCCGGCGGGCGGTGCAGCGGACCCGGCGCGTGGCAGGGTGGTGCGGGAGCGGCGGGTCGGGAGCGGTGGGGCCGCGGGGCGGACCGTGGCGAGGCGGGCGTTCCGCCTCGCGGGGGGCTCAGCGCGACGCGGTGTCGTCGCCGGACTGGCCGGTCACGAACAGGTCCCAGGCGGCGATGAACAGCGCGGCGATCAGCGGGCCGATGACGAAGCCGTTGATGCCGAAGGCGGACAGCCCGCCCAGCGTGGAGATCAGCACCACGTAGTCGGGCAGCTGGGTGTCCTTGCCCACCAGGATCGGGCGCAGCAGGTTGTCGACCAGGCCGATGACCAGCACGCCGAAGGCGATCAGCACCAGGCCCTTGACCAGCGCGCCGGTGGCCAGGAAATAGATCGCCACCGGCACCCAGATCAGTCCGGCCCCGACGGCCGGCACCAGCGACATGAAGCCCATCAGCACCGACCACAGCAGTGCACCCTGCACGCCGAGGATCCAGAAGATCAGCCCGCCGAGCAGGCCCTGCGTGGCCGCCACCGCGATGTTGCCCTTGACGGTGGCGCGGATGACGGTGATGAACTTGCTGAACAGCAGGCGCTTGTGGTCGCGGCTCAGCGGCACCGCGTTGCGCACGCTGGCGGTCAGCGAGGCGCCGTCACGCAGGAAGAAGAACAGCAGGTAGAGCGTCAGGCCGCCGTGCAGCAGCAGCTCGAAGGTGTTCTGCCCCAGGGCCAGCGCCTGTCCGGCGATGGCCTGCCCGCCCTTGGCGATGGCCGCCGAGATCTTCTGGCGCAGCGCGGCCAGGTCGCCCAGGCCGAAGCGGTCGAGCTGGTCGGTGGCCCACTGCGGCAGCACGCCGACCATGCGGTCGAACAGGCCCGGCAGGTCGATCTCGCCGCTGCTGATGCGGTGGTAGGTGGCCACGCCTTCGTGCACCAGCGAGACGCCCACCAGCGACAGCGGCAGCACCACGCCGACCAGGCCCAGCAGCAGCGTGAGCACGGCCGCGAGGTTGGGGCGTCCGTGCAGCGCGCCCAGCAGGCGCCGGTGCAGCGGCATGAACATCACCGCGAGCACCGCGGCCCAGAACACCACGCTGAAGAAGGGCCACAGCACCCAGCCGAAGGCCGCGGTGACGCTCACCAGCAGCAGGATCAGGGTCTTCTGCTGCAACGCACGTGTATCCATCAGGTGTCGAGCCCCATGTGCCGGGCACCGGGGAGTCGGTGCCGGGTGTGGCGGCATTCTCGCCCAGCGGCTGCCGGAGCGTGCGGGGCGGCGCGGCGCTCGGTGCGCCGCCCTGCGGAAGGCGGACATCGCTCGATGCCGGTCTTCCCTGCATCGACGGGGGAGGCCGATGCACGAGGGGTCAGCCCTGGATCAGAGCGTGTCCTTGTAGCCCGGCGTGGGCTTGAAGCGCACGGTCTTGGAGGCCTTGACCTTCACCGACTCGCCGGTCTGCGGGTTGCGGCCGGTGCGGGCGGCGCGCTTGGCGACCTTGAAGGTGCCGAAGCCGGACACGGACACCGTGCCGGTCTTCTTCAGCGACTTCTTGATCGCGTCGAACACGAACTCCAGCACGTCGGCCGAGCGGGTCTTGGGCAGGTCGAATTCGGCGGCGATCAGCTCGACGAAGACCGCCTTGGTCAGCGGCGGCTTGGCCGCGGCCTTCTTGGCGGCCGGAGCCGGTGCGGCTGCAGGCTTGGCGGCCGGCTTGGCCGTTGCCGTCTTGCTCGCGACCTTGGCGGCGGCCTTCACCGGAGCGGCTGCCTTCACGGGAGCGGCGGCCTTCACCGGGGCGGCGGCCTTCACCGGGGCGGCGACCTTCGCGGCCGGCTTGGCGGCGGTCTTGGCGACCGGCTTGGCGACGACCGGAGCCGGAGCAGGGGCCGGAGCCGGTGCAGCCACGGCCTTGGTCGCGGGTTTTGCAGCGGGCTTGGCCGCTGCCGTCTTCGGGGCCGTCGTCTTGGCCGCAGCCTTCACGGGTGCCTTGGCCGGGGCTTTTGCAGGCACCTTGACGGGGAGGGGAGCGGTTTTAGAGGCGGTCTTGGTTGCCATGTTCTTTGTCATCTGTACGGCCCACATGACGATGCCCTGGGCCGTGCTGGGCCCCGTCATGATATCGACATCGCTTCGTGGCCTCGTGCAGCGCCGGCCGGGCGGTGTCAAGCCGGCTTGATCCAGGGCTGACGCGGGAGTCGACTCGGTGCGATAGTACGAGCGACGACAACAGGACGGAGGGGCTCGGTGCGGCGCACAACTGCAGCAGTGCTGATGGGGGCGGGGCTGCTCGCCGGCGCGGCAGCGCTGGCGTGGTGGTGGCAGCCGGTCGAGGTCACGACCGCGCTCGTGACCCGCGGGACCGCGGTGGATGCGGTGTACGCCACCGGCGTGATCGAGCCGACGGTGATGGTGCCGGTGGCCCCGCGCACCGGAGCGCGGCTGACCGCGCTCGAGGTCGACGAAGGGGCGGCGGTGCGCCAGGGCCAGGTGCTCGCGCGGCTCGAGTCCGACGACCTCCAGCAGACCGTCGACGAAATGACCGCGCGTGAACGCCTGGCGCGCCTGCAGTACGAGCGCACGCAGACGCTGGTGCGCCAGCAGTTCCTGTCGCCGGCTGAACTCGACCGCACCCGCACCGAGCTGCAGGCGGCACAGGCGGCGCTGCAGCGCTCGCGCACGCAGCGTGACTACAGCCAGCTGCTCGCCCCGGCCGACGGGCTGGTGCTGCGCCGGGATGGCGAGCGTGGCCAGTTCATCCCGGCCGGGCAGGCCGTCTACACGCTGGCCTGCTGCGCGCCGCTGCGGGTGGCCGTCGAGGTCGACGAGGAGGACATCGCCCGGGTCCGTCCCGGCCAGCCGGTGGTCATGCGCACCGAGGCCCTGCCCGATCGGCTCTTCGATGGCCAGGTCGGCGAGATCACGCCCAAGGGCGATGCGGTCTCGCGCAGCTACCGGGTGCGCATCACGCTGAAGGAGGCCCCGCCGGTGTCGGACCAGACCGTGCGCAGCGGCATGACGATGGACGCCAACATCGTGACCGGCCAGCGGGACCGGGCGCTGCTGATGCCCAGCCAGGCGCTCGGCGGGGCGGTGGTCTGGCGCCTGCACGAGGGCACGCTGCAGCGGGTGCCGGTCAAGGTCGGAGCCGCCGGCGTCGAGCGCACCGAGGTGCTCGCCGGGCTGGAGGAGGGCGACGAGGTCGTGGTCAGCCCGGCGGCCGGGCTGCGCGAAGGGCAGCGCGCCCGAGCCCGCGAGGTCGCTGTGGCCGGGTCGGCGCCCGCTGCGGCCTCCGCGTCTCCTTCAGCACCTTCTCCTGCACCCTCCGCGGCGGCGGCATCGGCCGCCTCCGGGGGCTGAGCACGATGGCCGGCCCCGCGCTGCGCATCGCCCTGGACGTCGCGCTGGCGCACCTGACCAGCCGCAAGCGCCAGACGCTGGTGTCGCTGACGGGCGTGGTGCTGGGGGTGGCCTTCTTCCTGGCGGTGTCCTCGCTGATGCGCGGCTCGGAGCTGGACTTCCTGGCCCGGCTGGTCGACAACAGCCCGCATGTCACCGTCTACGACGAATTCCGCCGCGCGCCCGACCAGCCGGCCCACCTGCGCTGGCCGGGCGCGGCCGTCGAGGTGCGCCACGTCAAGCCGCAGCGCGAGACCCGCGGCATCCGGGGCTGGTCCGAGCGCCTGGAGGCGATCGAGGCGCTGCCCGACGTGCGTGCGGCCGCGACGCTCAGCGGCTCGGCCCTGCTCGGTTTTGCCGGGCGCCAGCAGGCGGTGGCGCTCAACGGGGTCGTGCCCGCGACGCTGCGTGACGTCAGCACCATCGACGAGAAGATGGTGCAGGGCACGCTGCAGTCGCTGGAGGCCCATCCCAACGGCGTCATCATCGGCCAGGGCCTGCTCGACAAGTTCAGCCTGCACCTGGGCAGCACGCTGACGGTGCTGGCCAGCGACGGCAGCAGCCGGGCGCTGCGGGTCGTGGGGGTCTTCCGCACCGGCAACGCCAGCTACGACGAAGGCCAGGCCTTCGTGCTGCTCAAGCGGGCGCAGGCGCTGCTGGGGCGCGAGAACCGCGTCAACCGCATCATCATCCAGCTGAGCGATCCCTACGAGGCCCGCACCGTGGCGCAGACCGTCGAGGGCATGACCGGCTACAAGAGCGTGTCGTGGATCGAGGCCTCCGAGGACTTCCTCAGCCTGCTGCTGGTGCGCAACCTGATCATGTACAGCGTGGTCGCGGCCATCCTGGTGGTGGCCAGCTTCGGCATCTACAACACCATCTCGACCATCGTGATGGAGAAGACGCGTGACATCGCGATCATGAAGTCGATGGGTTTCCACGCCAGCGACGTGCGCAACATCTTCCTGCTCGAGGGCCTGCTGGTCGGGCTGATCGGCAGCGCCGGGGGCGTGCTGCTGGGCCTGGTGCTGATGCGCGGGCTGGCCGAGGTGGTGATCAAGCCGCCCGGCGTGCAGGAGGTGGTGCACCTGCCGCTGTGGTGGGGCGGCGACCAGTTCGTGCTGGCGGCGGTGTTCGCGCTGGTGTCGTGCGTGCTGGCCTCGTGGCTGCCCGCGCGCCGCGCGGCGGGCGTGATGCCGGTCGACATCCTGCGGGGGGCCGCATGAACAGCCGGTTCGAGGAGACCCGCCCGGCGGTGATGGACGCCTCGCGCATCCCGATGATCCGGGCCGAGCGCCTGGTGCGCCGCCTCGACGGCGAGGTGCCCGTCACGCTGGTGCGTGACGTCAGCCTGGAGATCCTGCGCGGCGAGTTCGTCTGCATCATGGGGCCGTCGGGTTCGGGCAAGTCCTCGCTGCTCTACCTGCTGGGCCTGCTCGACCGACCCACCGAAGGCCGGGTCTGGATCGACGGCCAGGACACCACCGGCTTCGACGAGGACGGGCTGACCGACTTCCGCCTCTCGCGGCTGGGGTATGTCTTCCAGTTCCACTTCCTGCTGGCGGAGTTCAGCGTGCTCGACAACGTGATGCTGCCGATGCGCCGGCTGGGCCGGCTGGGCGAGGACGCGGCGCGGCGCCGGGCGATGCTGCTGCTCGAGCAGTTCGACCTCGGGGCGCAGGCGCACAAGGGGCCGCACCAGATCTCGGGCGGCCAGCGCCAGCGGGTGGCGCTGGCCCGGGCGCTGGCCAACGACCCGAAGATCATCCTGGCCGACGAGCCCACCGGCAACCTCGACTCGGCCTCCAGCGCCAACGTGCGCGACCTGCTGCACGGCCTGGCCCACGAGATGGGCAAGACGGTGGTGGCCGTCACCCACGACGGCCACTTCGCCGCCCGGGCCGACCGGCGCATCGCGATCGTCGACGGCCGCATCGACCCGACCTGGACGCCGGCCTGAGGCCCGGGCTCAGCGCGGTGGCCGTTCGGCCCGCTCCGCGGCGAAGGCCTCGCGCTCGAAGCGGTTGTCGCGGTAGGGGTCGCGGCCCCGCAGCAGCGCCAGCAGGCTGGCGGCGCCATAGAGCGGGAAGAACAGTAGGCCCCAGCGTTCGTACTGGCGCACATGCACCTGCTCGTGGGGGCGCAGCCTGGCCAGCGTGCGGCGATCCGTGCCCAGGATGACATGGCCGAGCGTGATCGCCTCGAAGCGGCAGGCGCGTGGCAGGCGGGCGACCAGATGCGGCACCCGTCCGCCGCCGACCTCGAGCACGCCGTCGACCACCTGCGAGCGGCCACCCAGCAGGCGCCAGCCCAGCGCGGCGCCCAGCCCGATCAGGCTGGCCGGTGCCGCCCAGGCGTAGGCGGGCCAGCGGCGAGGGCGGATGGCGGCGGGGCGTCCGGGCAGTGGAGCAGGCATCGGGGACCGCGCGGCGTGGCAGTGACGGCGGTCGATGTTAGCGGGCGCGGCGCGGCCGCGCCGGGGTCATGCGGTGGCCGTGGCGGGCGTGGCGTGGGTCGGGGCATGGTCGCCGCAGCTGTCGCTGCCGCAGCCGTGCAGCGTGCCGGCCGGTGTCGGGCACTGCGGCTGCTCGGCCAGGTGCTCGGCCAGGCCGGCGTCGGCCATGCGGGCGTGGTGCTCGAACCAGCGCAGCAGCTCGACCAGCAGCTCGCCGACGATGTGGCGGCGCTCCGGCGTGGCCTCGACGATCGCGCGCACGTCGCGCAGCGCACCCAGCACCTGCCGGTGCTGCAGGCTGTGGCAGTTGTCGGCGGCGTAGCCCGAGCCCAGCATCCACTCGTCCTCGCGCGCGAAGTGCTCGACCGTGTGCGCGAGCATGGCGTCGTAGCGCGCCAGCAGCTCGGGCAGCTCCAGCGTCAGCGCGGCCTCGACCTGCGTCATGTGGTCGATGAACTCCCGGTGGGTCCGGTCCATCTCGGGGTGGTGCGTGGCGAGCTCGTCGGACCAGGTCGGCATGGTTGTCATCGGTGGCAGGAAAGCCGCCGAGGCTAAGGGTGAGCCGGCGTCCGCACCTTGCGGCCGGTCAAGAAAGCGTGCCGGCCTGCGGCGCGCACTGGCGGAGCAGCCAGTCGCGCAGGGCCACGAGCGCGGCGCCGGGCTGGCGCTGCTTCGGGCAGATCAGGTAGTAGGCCCGGTCGCTGGGCAGCGGCTCGGGCAGCAGCGACACCAGACGGCCGTCGGCGCACTCGGCCTCGACCATCAGGCCGGGCACGAGCGCGGCGCCCAGGCCGTGCACCGCCGCCTCGATCAGCATCGAGAACAGCTCCATGCGCGGGCCCGACCGGGCCCGGTCGGTGGGCAGGCCCAGCGCCTCGAGGCACTGCCGCCAGGCCTGCGGCCGGGTGCTGGCCTGCAGCAGCGGCAAGCCGGCCAGCGCCCGGGCGTCATGCGCCTGGCCGGCGGCCAGCAGCCGGGGGCTGACGACCGCCACCAGCGTCTCGGCCATCAGGAAGTGGGCGTCGGTGCCGGGCCAGGCCGCCGGCGTGCCGGCATGCAGCGCGGCGTCGAGCCCGCTGTCCTCGAACAGGAAGGGCCGGGTGCGTGAGCTCAGGTGCACCGTCACGCCGGGGTGCTGGCGGGTGAAGTCCGGCAGGCGCGGCACCAGCCACTGGGTCGCGAAGGTCGGCACGACCCCCAGCTCGAGCTCTCCGCCGTGTTCGCCCCGGGCCATCAGCGCCAGCGTGTCGCGCTCGACCTCGTCGAGCCGGGCCCGCACGCTGCGGCTGTAGTCGGTGCCGGCCTCGGTCAGCAGCACGCCGCGGCGGGTGCGCCGGAACAGCCGCACGCCGACGAAGTCCTCCAGCAGCGCGATCTGGCGGCACACCGCGCTCTGCGTGACCGACAGCTCCTGGGCGGCGAGCGAGAAGCTCTGGTGGCGGGCGGCGGCCTCGAAGGCCGCCAGGGCGGTGGTGGACGGAATGCGGCGGGCCATGGGTTTTGTCGGACAACGTGTTCGGAGTTCGATTAACGCACACCATCGTGCTTCGAAGTCGTTTGATCGAGCGCATCCGTCTGCGTACAGTGCGAGCCAGCCCATCCCTTGCCGGAGATCCAGATGACTTCCACGAACACGAGCCCCCGCAGCAAGCCCCGTTTCCACTGGGACGACCCGCTGCTGCTCGACCTGCAGCTGAGCGACGACGAACGGGCGGTGCGCGACGCCGCGCAGGCCTACAGCCAGGACCGCCTGCTGCCGCGCGTGCTCGAGGCCTTCCGCCACGAAAGCACCGATCCGGCCATCTTCCGCGAGATGGGCGAGCTCGGCCTGCTCGGCGCGACGATTCCCGAGGCCTACGGCGGCGCCGGCCTGAACTGCGTCTGCTACGGCCTGGTGGCGCGCGAGGTCGAGCGCGTCGACTCGGGCTACCGCTCGATGATGAGCGTGCAGAGCTCGCTGGTGATGGTGCCGATCCACGAGTTCGGCAACGAGGCGACCCGGCAGAAGTACCTGCCGAAGCTGGCGCGTGGCGAATGGATCGGCTGCTTCGGCCTGACGGAACCGAACCACGGCTCCGACCCCGGCAGCATGACCACGCGCGCCAAGAAAGTGCCGGGCGGCTACCGCCTGAGCGGCAGCAAGATGTGGATCACCAACAGCCCGATCGCCGACGTGTTCGTGGTCTGGGCGAAAGACGACGAAGGCGCGATCCGCGGCTTCGTGCTGGAGAAGGGCTGGAGGGGCCTGAGCGCGCCCGCGATCCACGGCAAGGTCGGCCTGCGTGCCAGCATCACCGGCGAGATCGTGATGGACGAGGTGTTCTGTCCCGAGGAGAACGCCTTTCCCGAGGTGCGCGGCCTGAAGGGCCCGTTCACCTGCCTGAACAGCGCGCGCTACGGCATCGCCTGGGGTGCGCTCGGCGCGGCCGAGGACTGCTTCCAGCGCGCCCGCCAGTACACGATGGACCGCCAGCAGTTCGGTCGCCCGCTGGCGGCCAACCAGCTGATCCAGAAGAAGCTGGCCGACATGCTGACCGACATCAGCCTGGGCCTGCAGGGCTGCCTGCGCCTGGGGCGCATGAAGGACGAGGGCAGCGCGGCGGTCGAGGTGACCTCGATCATGAAGCGCAACAGCTGCGGCAAGGCGCTGGACATCGCCCGCCTGGCGCGCGACATGATGGGAGGCAACGGCATCAGCGACGAGTTCGGCGTGGCCCGCCACCTCGTCAACCTCGAGGTGGTCAACACCTACGAGGGCACGCACGACGTGCACGCGCTGATCCTCGGCCGGGCCATCACCGGCCTGGCCGCGTTCGGAAACTGAGGCGACCATGGACCACCACATCCCCGGGGCGGCCGATCCGGCCTCGACCGGCCCCCGCCCGGCGCCGCTGACCGGCGTGCGCGTGCTCGACCTGTCGCGGGTGCTGGCCGGACCGTGGGCCGGCCAGCTGCTGGCCGACCTGGGCGCCGACGTGGTCAAGGTCGAGCGCCCCGGCGTGGGCGACGATACCCGTGCCTGGGGCCCGCCCTGGCTGCACGACGAGGCCGGGGCCGAGACGCGCGAGGCCGCCTACTTCCTCTGCGCCAACCGCAACAAGCGCTCGCTGACGATCGACATCGCCTGCGCCGACGGCCAGGCGCTGGTGCGCCGCCTGGCGCTGCAGGCCGACGTGCTGCTGGAGAACTTCAAGGTCGGCGGCCTGGCCGCCTACGGGCTCGATGCCGCCAGCCTGTGCGCGCTGAACCCGCGGCTGGTCTACTGCTCGATCACCGGCTTCGGCCAGACCGGGCCGTACGCCGCGCGGGCGGGCTACGACTTCCTGATCCAGGGCATGGGCGGGCTGATGAGCGTGACCGGTCGCAGCGACGGCGAGCCGGGCGCCGGGCCGCAGAAGGCCGGGGTCGCGCTGGTCGACGTGATGACCGGGCTGTACGCGACCATCGCCGTGCAGGCGGCGCTGGCCGAGCGCGAGCGCTCCGGGCGGGGCCAGCACATCGACCTGGCGCTGCTGGACGTGCAGGTTGCCGCGATGGCCAACCAGGCGGCCAGCTGCCTGGCCGCCGGGGTGGTGCCGCGCCGGATGGGCAATGCCCATCCGGCCATCGTGCCCTACCAGGACTTCCCGACCGCCGACGGCGACATGATCCTGGCCATCGGCAACGACGGCCAGTTCGCTCGCTTCTGCGCGCTGGCCGGCCACCCGGACTGGGCCGCCGACGAGCGTTTCGCCACCAACCCGCAGCGGGTGCGCCACCGCGCCGTGCTGATCCCGCTGCTGCGCCAAGCCACCGTCATGCGCACGACCGCGCAGTGGATCGAGGCGCTCGATTCGGCGGCCGTGCCCTGCGGGCCGATCAACCGCCTCGATGCGGTGTTCGACGACCCGCAGGTGCGGGCCCGCGGCCTGCGGATGGAGCTGCCGCACCCGGTGGCCGGTCAGGTGCCGCTGGTGGCCAACCCGATCCGGCTGTCGGCCTCGCCGGTGGACTACCGGCGGGCCCCGCCGCTGCTGGGCCAGCACACCGACGAGGTGCTGGCCGAGTGGCTGGACCTGCCGGCCGGACGCTGCGAGGCGCTGCGCCGCGCCGGGGTGATCTGATCACCCCGGCGGCGGCCGGGGCCGCGCAGGCTCACGGATAGAGCCCGCGCTCCTGGCGTGCCATCAGGATGCGCCCGCAGGCCACGGCGAAGGTGGCGGTGCGCAGCGTGATGCGGTGCTGGTCGGCGGTGTCCCAGATCTTGCCCAGGGCCTCGACCATGATCTTGTCGAGCCGGACGTTGATCTCGTCCTCGGTCCAGAAGAAACTCGAGAAGTCCTGCACCCACTCGAAGTAGGAGACCGTCACGCCACCGGCGTTGCAGATCACGTCGGGCACGACCAGCACGCCCCGCTCGGCCAGCACGTCGTCCGCGTCGGACATCGTCGGGCCGTTGGCGCCTTCGAGCACCAGGCGGGCCTTCAGCCGCTGGGCGCGGGCCACGTCGATCTGGCCTTCCAGGGCCGCGGGGATCAGGATGTCGCAGGCGACGTCCCAGAAGGCCTCGTTGTCGATGCGCTCGCCGTCCCTGAAGCCGGCGACGCCGCCGGCTTCCTGCGCGTGGCGGCTCAGCGCGGCCAGGTCCAGGCCGTGCGGGTTGATGACCGTGCCGCTGTGGTCCTGCACCGCGACGACCCTGCCGCCGGCGGCGACGAACAGCTCCGCCGCCGAGCTGCCCACGTTGCCGAAGCCCTGCAGCGCCACCCGCGCGCCCTCGAGCGGCAGGCCGATGCGCCGGGCGGCCTCGCGGCCGGTGACGAACACGCCGCGCCCGGTCGCCTTGACCCGGCCCAGCGAGCCGCCCAGGTGGATGGGCTTGCCGGTGACCACGCCGGTGGCGGTGGCGCCGACGTTCATCGAGTAGGTGTCCATCATCCACGCCATGATCTGGGCGTTGGTGTTGACGTCCGGGGCCGGGATGTCCTGCTGCGGGCCGATGATCAGGCCGATCTCGCTGGTGTAGCGGCGGGTCAGCTTCTCGAGCTCCTTGAGCGACAGCTGCTTGGGATCGACCCGGATGCCCCCCTTGGCCCCGCCGAAGGGCAGGTTGACCGCGGCGTTCTTGACCGTCATCCAGGCCGACAGCGCCATCACCTCCTCGAGCGTGACCTGCGGGTGGTAGCGCACGCCCCCCTTGCCCGGGCCGCGCGACAGGTTGTGCTGCACCCGGTAGCCCTCGAAGTGCCGCACCGTGCCGTCGTCCATCTCGATGGGCACGTCGACGATCAGCGCCCGCTTGGGGTGGCGCAGCGTGTCGGCCCAGCGGGCCAGCGGGCCGAGGTAGGGCACGACCCGGTCGACCTGCGACAGGTAGGTGCCCCAGGGGCTGTGGCTCGAGGGCTGCACGTAGGACAGCGTGCTGCCGGTGGAGGGGAAGGCTTCGTTGGCCATGGAAGAACCTCTTCGGTGAAGGCGTGTGGACGGCCTCGCGTGTGGCGGGACCTGGTGGCGTGGAAGGTCGGTCCGGGTGGGATGCCGACGGGTTGCGCAACCCGGAGCGTCACTGTAGAAAGCCCGGGAGCCCTTGCCACGCCTGCTTCATGCGCTTTGTGCATGGGCAGATCCCGCCGCGCCGCCGTGCTGCCCCGGATGGGCCGATCGCGCCAGCGGGAGACTACGAGGGTGCCGCCACCGGCGCGCGTTCAGCCGCCGAACTGGTCGCCCAGTTCACGCGCCCGGGCCTGCGCGGCCTGCATCGCGCGCACGAAGGCCTCGCCCACGCCGGCCTCGTTCATCGCGCTGAGCGCGGCCCAGGTCGTGCCGCCCTTGGAGGTGACCCGCTCGCGCAGCACGGCCGGGGACTCGTCGGAGCGGCGGGCCAGCTCGGTGGCGCCGCCGAAGGTGGCGATCGCCAGGCGCTTGCCCTGCTCGGCGCTCAGGCCCATGCGCTCGGCCGCGGTGGTCATCGCCTCGATGAAATGGAACACGTAGGCCGGGCCCGAGCCCGACAGCGCGGTGATCGCGTCGAGATCGACCTCGGCATCGACCCACAGCACCTCGCCGGTGGGCGCCAGCAGCCGCTCGACCAGCGTGCGCTCGTCGGCGCTGACGGCCTCGCGGGCGTAGAGCCCGGCGATGCCACGCCCGATCAGCGCCGGCGTGTTGGGCATCGAGCGCACCACCCGGTCGCTGCCGGTGGCCCGAGCGATCGCATCGCTGCGGATGCCCGCCATCACCGACAGGTGCAGCGCCCCCGCCACATGGGCGGCGCACGGTGCGGCGGCTTGCGCGAAGGTCTGCGGCTTGGTGGCCCAGACCACGGTGGCCGCAGCGGCCAGCGCCGCGTCGGCTCCGGCCTGCACCTTCAGGCCGGGCCAGCGCGCCTGCAGGCGGGCGCGCTGCTCGTCCCAGGGTTCGATGACGAGCAGGTCGGCGACGGGGGTGCCGCTGTCGATCAGGCCGCCGAGGATGGCGCTGGCCATGTTGCCCCCGCCGATGAAGGCGAGGGTGCCGGATGAGGGGGTGGTGGTGTTCATGGCGGGCGAGTTTAGGGGAGGGCCCGGGGTCAGCCGCCGGCCAGCAGGGCGGCGTTGCCCCCGGCGGCGGCGGTGTTGATCGTCAGCGTCTGCTCGCCGCAGAAGCGGTAGAGGTAGTGCGGGCCCCCGGCCTTCGGTCCGGTGCCCGACAGGCCCTCGCCACCGAAGGGCTGCACGCCCACGACCGCGCCGATCATGTTGCGGTTGACGTAGACGTTGCCCACCCGCGCCCGCTCGGCCACGCGCAGCGCCCGCTCGTCGATGCGGGTGTGCACCCCCAGCGTCAGGCCGTAGCCCAGCGCGTTGATGCGGTCGACCAGCGTGTCGACGTCGCCGCTCCAGCGCACCACGTGCAGGATGGGGCCGAACAGCTCCTCCCGCAGGTCGCCGACCTGGGCGAGCTCGAAGGCGGCCGGGGCGATGTGGGTGTCGCGCAGCGCCTCGGGCAGCGGCGTGCGGCCGATCAGGCGGGCTTCGCGCTCGAGCCGGGCGACGTGGCGGCCCAGGTGGGCGTGCGCCTCGGCGTCGATGACCGGGCCGACGTCGACCGCCCAGCTCTGCGCCGCGTCGGCGGGCCGGCCGGGCTGCAGCTCCTGCAGCGCGCCGGCCAGCATCTCGCACAGCCCGTCGGCGATGCCTTCGTGCACGCACAGCAGGCGCAGGGCCGAGCAGCGCTGGCCGGCGCTGCGGAAGGCGCTCGTCACCACCGCGTCGATCACCTGCTCGGGCAGGGCGCTGGAGTCGACGATCATCGCGTTGAGCCCGCCGGTCTCGGCGATCAGCGGCACGATCGGGCCGTCGCCGGCGGCCAGCGTGCGGGCGATCAGCCGGGCCACCGCGGTCGAGCCGGTGAAGCACACGCCCGCGCAGCGCGGGTGGCCGACCAGCGCGGCCCCGACCGTCTCGCCCGGGCCGGCCAGCAGCCGCAGGGCGTCGCGTGGCAGGCCGCTGTCGTGCAGCAGCTCGACGAAGGCGCGTGCGCTGGCCGGCGTCTGCTCGGCTGGCTTGGCCGCCACGGTGTTGCCGGTGACCAGCGCGGCGACCACCTGGCCGGCGAAGATCGCCAGCGGGAAGTTCCACGGGCTGATGCAGACGAACACCCCGCGGCCGTGCAGGCGCAGCTCGTTGCGCTCGCCGGTCGGGCCGGGCAGCGCCTGCGGGGCCAGGCGCTGCCCGGCCTGTGCGGCGTAGTAGCGGCAGAAGTCGACCGCCTCGCGCACCTCGGCCACGCCGTCGCCCAGGGTCTTGCCGCCTTCATGGGCCAGCAGCGCGACCAGCCGCGGCAGCTGCGCTTCCATCGCGTCCGCGGTGCGCTGCAGCACGGCGCAGCGCTCGGCCAGCGGCACGTCGTTCCAGGCCGGCTGGGCGGCGTGCAGCGCCTCCATCGCGGCGCGGGCCTCGGCCACGCTGGCGTCGGGCACCGGCGCGGCCGGCGCCACCTTCAGGGCCTCGACCAGCGGCAGGCGCTCGGCGGCCACGTTCAGGTCGACGCCGCGTGAATTGGGGCGTTCGCTGCCGTAGAGCCGTGCCGGCAGCGCCAGCTTCATCGTGGCCACCGGCTGCAGCGGGCTGCGCAGCAGGGTGTCGAGGTTCACCTGCGGGTCGGCCAGCTGGTGCACGAAGGACGAGTTCGCGCCGTTCTCGAGCAGCCGGCGCACCAGGTAGGCCAGCAGGTCGCGGTGCTGACCCACCGGCGCGTAGACCCGCACCGGCGGGGCGTCGGCGGCCTTCATCACCTCGCGGTAGATGCCCTCGCCCATGCCGTGCAGGCGCTGCAGCTCGTAGGGCACGCCGGCCGTCGCGGCCAGCGTGCCGATGGCGGCGATGGTGCCGGCGTTGTGGGTGGCGAACTGCGGGTAGAGCGCATCCGGGGCGGCCAGCATCAGGCGGGCGCAGCACAGGTAGCTCAGGTCGGTGTGGTCCTTCTCGGTGTGGACCGGGTAGCCCGACAGGCCCAGCTCCTGGGCCCGCTTGACCTCGCTGTCCCAGTAGGCGCCCTTGACCAGCCGGACCATCAGCCGCAGGCCGTGGCGGCGCGCCAGCGCGATGACCGCCTCGATCATGCGCGGTGCCCGCAGCTGGTAGGCCTGGATGGCCAGGCCCAGCCCGCCCCACTGCGGGTGGTGGCGGGCGGCGTGGGCCATCAGCGCGTCGAGCACCTGCAGCGACAGCTCCAGCCGCTCCGACTCCTCGGCGTCGATGGTCAGGTTGATGTTGGCCGCGGCCGCCGAGGCCATCAGGCCGGTCACCCGCGGCAGCAGCCGCTCATGGACCCGGTGCCCGTGCGAGGCCTCGTAGCGGGGCTCCAGCGCCGACAGCTTGATCGAGATGCCGTCGGCCGCCTCGGGGCGGGACGCCCGCCCGCCAGGCAGGCTGGTGGCGATGGCCTCGATCGCGTGCTGGTAGGACGCCAGGTAGCGCCGCGCATCCGCATCGGTGCGGGCGCCTTCGCCCAGCATGTCGTAGCTGTGCAGCAGCCGCCCGGGCACCGCGCCCCCGTGGCCGCGGCGCAGCGCCGACTCGATGGTCTCGCCCAGCACGAACTGGCGGCCCAGCAGCTGGATGGCGCGCACCGTCGCGCCCACCACCGTCTGCGCCCCCAGGCGCTGCAGCAGCCCGGGCTGCTGGTCGCTGCCGGCGGGCAGCAGCTTCTTCGACCAGCCCAGCGCCTGGCTGGCCAGGCTGGCCAGCACCGGGTGGGCGGTCGAGCCGCCGTGGCCGGAGAAGTCGGCCCGGCCCAGCTGGTCGGCGGTCAGCGCGATCGCGGTGGCCGTGTCGGGCACCCGCAGCAGCGCCTCGGCCAGCCGCATCAGCGCCAGCCCTTCGGCACTCGAGATCGGGTATTCCTGCAGCAGCGACTCCATCGCCCAGAACGCCGGCGGATGCTGGCGCACCGCGTCGACCCACGGCGCGGCGCGGCGGCGCACCGCGGCCCAGTCCAGGCGCGGCCCGGCGCCGGGTCCCCAGCTGTCGAGCAGCTGGCGCACCAGTTGCATCTCGTCGAGCACGGGCGCCCCCAGCAGATCGCTGCCGGACAGGGAGGAGGCGCCAGCCTGCGGTGCGGCAGCGGAGGTTCTGGTTGGGGTGGTCATGCTTTTGAATGCCGGTTTGTCGAACTATTCGTCTAGAATAATGTCGTTCAACATGAATAACTTTCTATTTATCTTGCTTTAATCTGGACAAAATCCAGCATGAATGACGTCAAGGAGCCCGCCGGGCTCGACTCCATCGACCGCAAGATCCTGCGTCTGCTGCAGCAGGACGGTCGCATTGCCAACCTCAAGCTGGCCGAAGCGGTGCACCTGTCGCCCACGGCGGTGCTCGAGCGGGTGCGTCGCCTGACCCGTGACGGCTATGTGCTGGGCTACGAAGCCCGATTGAACCCCCGATTGCTCGGCGCCGGTCTCATGGTCTTTGTGGAGGTGCTGCTGGACCGCACCGTGCACGACGTCATGGACAACTTCCGTGCCGCCGTCCAGGTGCGCGCCGAGATCCTCGAGTGCCACCTGGTGGCCGGCGGCTTCGACTACCTGCTCAAGACCCGCGTGGCCGACATGGTGGCCTACCGCGAATTCATCGGCTCGGTGGTCTGGGCGCTGCCCGGCGTGCGCGAGACCCGCACCTATGTCGTGATGGAAGAGGTCAAGAACACCAACGCCATTCCGATCTGAACCCCTGTCCGCGGGGGTGTCGCGCCCGGCGCCGGACGTGTGTCACGGTGTGTCCAGTTTTTCCATTTCAGGGTGGACGAGCCCGATCCTGCTGCGCCTACGATGTGGCGACACCATCAGCAGGAGTTCACTGTGGTCCGATCCCCTTCCGACAGACGTCCGCACGGCCCGGCCGACGGCGCTGCGGACGCCGACGTGCATGTGCTCGGCGGCCGCCTGTCGTCGCAGCCCGTCGTGGCGTTCGGCATGCCCACCGACGCCGATGCCGGCATCCGCCCCTGGCGGCGCCACCTCCGGGCCGTCTTCTGCCTGGGGCTGGCCCTGCTGATGCTGTCGGTGCTGTCGCGCCTGTCGATGCTGGGGGCGGTGGTCATGACGCTGCAGCCGCTGGCGGTGCTGGCGACGATCGTCTCGGGGGGGCTGCTGATCCTGCCGGTGCGCTGGCTGCAGCGCCTGGGCGCGTCGATGCCGGCCGCCGAGCGTGACGGGATGCCGCCGGCCCGGGCCCCCGCCCGGGAGCCGGACTTGCGCGTCGTGCCGCCGCAGGCCGTCGATGTTGTCGAGCACGCTTATCCCGTGCTCGACAACATCATCCCGTTCCCGCCTCGCACCGAGGTGTCGGTGCGGCGCCATCCCGGGCCGGGCGGGATGGCGCCGGCGTCCCCGCAGGAGTCGCTGCATGCGCTGTTCAACCGCCTGCAGCAGCAGCGCCTGGCGGCCACGCCGTCCCGCCGGGCTCCGTCGCCTTGGAGCCAGGCCCTGATCGACCAGCTCGACGAGCCTGGCCTGGTCGCGCTGGTCGAGCGCCTGTTCATCCAGGCCGGCTTCCTTCCGCGGCTGCACGCCCGTGCGGGTGGTGCCGATCTGTGGCTGCAGTCCGCGAGCCAGCCCGACGGCCGGCCGGTGAGCCTGGTGCGCTGCCGGCATCGGCGCGCGGGCGAGCCGTGGCGCTGCGTCGATGCGGTCGCGCTGCGTGAGCAGCATGCGGTGATGCAGGCCCACCGGATCGTGCGTGGCCAGTTCGTGACGAACGGGCGCTTCGGCACCGAGGCGGTCGAGTTCGCCCGCCAGCACCGCATCCACCTGCTCGATCGCGACACCCTGCTGACGCTGGTGCAGCGGCGCACCCCGGTGCAGCAGCAGGCCCTGCTCGACACCGTTCGACGGCGCTGACTGCACCGCTTTTCCGCGTCTTATCGGCCCGATGGCCCGGGCCCCTCTGCAGAGAATCCCTGGAGGAGGGTGTCGAACTCCGTTCCTGGCAGCGCCGACTGGGGAGCGTGGGTGCAAGCGCCTTCGTTTCCCCCTCAGCAGCAGGAGACACGTCGTGTCAGGTATTGCAGGAATGAAGGTCTCCACCCGCCTCGCCCTCGGCGTGGGCAGTCTGATCGCCGCCGGCGTGGTGATCGCGGCGACGGCCGTGGTCCAGATGAACAGCATGTCGACCGGACTGCGCGAGCTGACCGACGAGCGCATGGTCAAGGTCGCGCAGTTCACCGAGTTCAAGGACAACCTGGCCACCGTCGCGCGCCATGTGCGCAACGTCATCATCAGCAACGATCCGGCCGTCCAGGAGACCGAGAAGAAGCGCATCGCCGAGCTGCGCGCAGCCGACAACCAGTTGCTGGCCGAGCTGGACCGGACCCTGGTCGTTCCCCAGTCTCGAGAGCTGCTCAAGCGCATCCAGGACCACCGCGGGCCCTACAACGCGGCGCTCGACGAGGCCATGGCGACCGCCATGGGCGGCTGGAAGACGGAGGCGGGGGCGCTGCTGACCACGCGGGTGCTGCCCCGGCAGAACATCCTGTTCAAGGCGGTGGAAGATTCCAGGGCCTTGCAGAAGACCCTGTCGGAGGAGCTGACCGCGAACACGGTCAAAGCGATGCAGCAAGCCATCGCCATCATGGTCGCGCTGGCGGTGCTGATGGCGGTCATCGGCGTGGGCGTGGGCTGGGCCATCAGCCGCCATCTGCGCCGTGCACTGGGCGCTGAACCGGGCGAGCTGGCCACCGTGGTCGGCCTGGTGGCCGAGGGTGACCTGAGCTCGAGGCCGGCGCTGCAGGCCGGGGATTCGAGCAGCGCGATGGCCGCCGTGGCGCGCATGCAGGAGGCGCTGACCCGGATGGTCTCCGGCGTGCGCCAGAGCGCTGATGGCGTCGCGACAGCCAGCGCGCAGATCGCCCAGGGCAACCAGGACCTGTCCGGGCGCACCGAGCAGCAGGCCTCGGCGCTCGAGCAGACCTCGGCGACGATGGAGCAGCTCAACGCCACCGTGCGACAGAACGCCGACAGCGCCCGACAGGCCAACCAGCTGGCGCTGAGCGCCTCCGGCGTGGCCGAGCGCGGGGGCGAGGTGGTCGGCCGGGTGGTCGACACGATGAAGGGCATCAACGACAGCTCGCGCCGCATCGCCGACATCATCTCGGTGATCGATGGCATCGCCTTCCAGACCAACATCCTGGCGCTGAACGCCGCGGTGGAAGCCGCCCGGGCCGGTGAGCAGGGCCGCGGTTTTGCCGTGGTGGCCGGCGAGGTGCGCAACCTTGCGCAGCGCTCGGCCGAAGCCGCGCGCGAGATCAAGTCGCTGATCACCGCCAGCGTCGAGCGCGTGGAGCAGGGCTCCGAGCTGGTCGGCCAGGCCGGCGAGACCATGACCGAGGTGGTGCGCGCGATCCAGCGGGTCACCGACATCGTCGGCGAGATCAGCTCGGCCAGCCAGGAGCAGAGCTCCGGGGTGGCCCAGGTCGGCGAGGCGATCACGCAGATGGACCAGGCCACGCAGCAGAACGCGGCCCTGGTCGAGGAGAGTGCCGCCGCCGCCGAGAGCCTGCGCGTGCAGGCCCGCCAGATGGTGCAGGCCGTCTCGGTCTTCCACCTGGAAGCCGACGGCGTGCGTGGCGGCTGAGCGCCGCCCGGGCTCAGCCGCGCGCGCCGAACAGCGCCGTGCCCACCCGCACCAGGGTCGAGCCTTCGAGCACGGCCTCCTCGAGGTCGTCGCTCATGCCCATCGACAGCGTGTCGAGCCGGGCCAGCGCCGGGCGGGCCTTCAGCGTGTCCAGCAGCTCGCGCAGCGCCCGGTGGGGCTGGCGCCGTGCCTGCGGCGTGTCCGCGGGCTCGGGGATCGACATCAGCCCGCGCAGCTGCAGCCGCGGCAGGGCGGCGACCTGTTCGGCCACGGCCAGCACCTCGTCGGGCGCCAGGCCGCTCTTGCTGGCCTCGCCGCTGATGTTGACCTGCAGGCAGACCTGCAGCGGCCGCAGGTGCGGCGGCCGCTGCTCGCTGAGCCGCTGGGCGATCTTCAGCCGGTCGATGCTGTGCACCCAGTCGACGGCGGCCGCGATCGCGCGGGTCTTGTTGCTCTGCAGCGGCCCGATCAGGTGCCATTCCAGCCGGTCACGCAGGTCGGCCAGCGCGTCGATCTTGTCCAGCGCCTCCTGCACGTAGTTCTCGCCGAAACGGCTCAGCCCGCAGGCATGGGCGGCCCGCACCGCATCGGCGGACCGGGTCTTGCTGACGGCCAGCAGCGTGACGCCGTCGACCGGCCGGCCGGCCTGTATGCAAGCTTTGGTAAGTCGGGTCCGGATGGCTTGTACGCTGGTAACGATCGTCGTCATAATCGATCAGCTTAGATCATTTTGAAGAGCGCCCGGAGCGTGCATGTGAAGGGGCTGCGCAGGCGTGAGTCCGCCGGGCCTGGAGCCTGTCCGTGAGGGCCGGGGAGCGTATGGACATTACTCAGCTGCTGGCTTTTTCGGTGCGCAACAAGGCCTCCGACCTGCATCTTTCGGCCGGTTTGCCGCCGATGATCCGGGTGCATGGCGACGTGCGGCGCATCAATGTGGACCCGATGGCGCACAAGCAGGTGCACGACATGGTCTACGACGTCATGAACGACGCGCAGCGCAAGACCTTCGAGGACACGCTGGAGTGCGACTTCTCGTTCGAGATCCAGGGCCTGTCCCGTTTCCGCGTCAACGCCTTCAACCACAACCGCGGCGCGGGTGCGGTCTTCCGGACCATCCCGAGCAAGATCCAGACGCTCGAGGAGCTCAACACGCCCAAGGTGTTCGCCGAGCTGGCGCTCAAGCCCCGCGGCCTGGTGCTGGTGACCGGGCCGACCGGCTCGGGCAAGTCGACCACGCTGGCGGCGATGGTCAACCACCTCAACGAGAGCGAGTACGGCCACATCCTCACGGTCGAGGATCCGATCGAGTTTGTCCACGAGTCCAAGAAATGCCTTGTCAACCAGCGGGAGGTCGGCCCGCAGACCCGCTCGTTCGAGAGCGCGCTGCGTTCGGCGCTGCGCGAGGACCCGGACGCGATCCTGGTGGGCGAGCTGCGTGACCTGGCCACCATCCGGCTGGCGCTGACCGCCGCCGAGACCGGCCACCTGGTGTTCGGCACGCTGCACACCTCGAGCGCGGCCAAGACCATCGACCGCATGATCGACGTGTTCGACGCCGCCGAGAAGGAGATGGTGCGCGCGATGCTGTCGGAGTCGCTGGTCGCGGTGATCTCGCAGACGCTGTGCAAGAAGAAGGACAACAACGGCCGCGTGGCGGCCCACGAGATCATGCTGGGCACGGCGGCCATCCGCAACCTGATCCGCGAGAACAAGGTGGCGCAGATGTACTCGATCATCCAGACCGGCCAGGCCATGGGCATGGTCACGCTCGACCAGTGCCTGACCGACCTGGTCCGCAAGGGGCAGATCACGCCGGCCGAGGCGCGCAGCAAGGCCCGCTCGCCCGAGAACTTCCCGGGATGAGCGCGTGATCCGCGCAGGGAGAAGCACAGATGGAACGTGACCAGGCCTCGAAGTTCATCAACGACCTGCTGCGGCTGCTGGTGTCGCGCAGCGGCTCCGACCTGTTCCTGACCGCCGAGTTTCCCCCGGCGATCAAGGTGGACGGCAAGGTCACCAAGGTCTCGCCCCAGCCGCTGACCGGCCAGCACACCGTCGCGCTCGCCCGCGCGGTGATGAACGACAAGCAGTCGGCCGAGTTCGAGCGCACCAAGGAGTGCAATTTCGCGATCTCGCCGCAGGGCATCGGGCGCTTCCGGGTCAACGCCTTCGTGCAGCAGGGCCAGGTCGGGCTGGTGCTGCGCACCATCCCGCAGGAGCTGCCGACGATCGACAAGCTGGGCCTGCCGTCGGTGCTCAAGGACATCGCGATGATCAAGCGTGGCCTGGTCATCCTGGTCGGGGCGACCGGCTCGGGCAAGAGCACGTCGCTGGCCGCGATGGTCGATCACCGCAACATCAACGCCTACGACCACATCATCACCATCGAGGATCCGGTCGAGTTCGTGCACCCGCACAAGAACTGCATCATCACGCAGCGTGAGGTCGGCATCGACACGCTGGGCTGGGAGTCGGCGCTCAAGAACACGCTGCGCCAGGCGCCCGACGTGATCCTGATGGGCGAGGTGCGTGACCGCGAGACGATGGAGCACGCGGTCGCCTTCGCCGAGACCGGCCACCTCTGCATGGCCACGCTGCATGCCAACAGCGCCAACCAGGCGCTGGACCGCATCGTCAACTTCTTCCCCGAGGAGCGGCGCGACCAGCTGCTGATGGACCTGTCGCTGAACCTCAAGTCCATGGTGTCGCAGCGCCTGCTGCCCCGTGACGACGGCGCGGGCCGGGTCGCGGCGGTCGAGGTGCTGCTCAACACGCCGCTGATCTCCGAGCTGATCTTCAAGGGCGAGGTCTCCGCCATCAAGGAGATCATGAAGAAGAGCCGCGAGCAGGGCATGCAGACCTTCGACCAGGCGCTGTTCGACCTCTACGAGAGCCACAGCGTGACCTACGCCGATGCGCTGCGCAACGCCGACTCGGTCAACGACCTGCGCCTGCAGATCAAGCTGCACAGCACGCGGGCCCGCAACACCGACTTCGGCACGGGCATCGAACACCTTGCTATCGTGTGAGCCCGATCCTCCAGAACCGTCTTCCCTTTCAATGACCAAGACCTACGACTCCGTGCCCTCCCACCGTGTGGCCTTCATCGGCCTGGGCGTGATGGGCGGCCCGATGGCGGGCCACCTGGCCGCCGCCGGCCATCAGGTGAGTGTCTACAACCGCACGGCCGCCAAGGCCGTGGCCTGGGCGGCCCGCCACGGCGGCCGGGCCGCGGCGACACCACGCGAGGCCGCCGAGGGCGCGCAGCTGGTGTTCGTCTGCGTGGGCAACGACGATGACCTGCGCTCGGTGCTGCTGGGCGACGACGGCGTGTACGCCGGCCTGGCCGCCGGCGCCATCGTGGCCGACCACACCACCGCGTCGGCCGAGGTGGCCGTCGAGATGGCGGCGCTGGCTCAGGCACGGGGCCTGGGCTTCGTCGACGCGCCGGTGTCCGGGGGCGAGGCCGGTGCGGTCAACGGGCTGCTGACGGTGATGTGCGGGGGGGACGAGACGGCGTTCGAGGCGGTGCGCCCGGTCGCCATGGCCTATTCTCGCGCGATCACCCGGGTCGGCGGCAGCGGCGCCGGCCAGCGCGCCAAGATGGTCAACCAGATCTGCATCGCCGGCCTGGTCCAGGGCCTGGCCGAGGCGATCGCCTTCGGCGAGCATGCCGGCCTGGACATGAAGCAGGTGCTCGACGTCATCGGCAAGGGCGCGGCCCAGAGCTGGCAGCTCGACAACCGCGGCCAGACCATGGTCGACGACCGTTTCGACTTCGGCTTCGCGGTCGACTGGATGCGCAAGGACCTGGGCCTGGTGCTGGCCGAGGCGCGGCGCAACGGCTCGAGGCTGCCGGTCACGGCGCTGGTCGACCAGTTCTACGCCGACGTGCAGCAGCAGGGCGGGGGACGCTGGGACACGTCCAGCCTGATCCGCCGCCTGCGCGAGCCGCGCCAGGACTGACGCGCGGCCCGCTGCCGGGGATCAGATCCCCGGCTTCCTGACGCCGATCTGGTCCTCGGTGGCGATCTCCAGCACGCGCACGACCTTCTCCACCCCTTCGACCTCGCGGGCGAGGTTGGTGGCGATGCCCGCCTCGCGCTCGGTCACCCGGCCCATCAGATAGATCACGTTGCGCTCGCAGACCACGGTGAAGATGTTGGCCGCCAGCTCCTTGGAGCCCAGCAGCCGCGTGGCCACCTTGCTGCGCAGCAACTCGTCCTTCGAGCGCTCGCCCAGCGAGCTGGGCCAGCCGATCACGGTCTCGTTGAACACGTCCTTGACCCCGTCGATCTTGCGGATCGACTCGTCGATGGCCTTGCGGTCGGCGTCGTTGTGCACCTCGCCGGTCAGCAGCACCACCTTGTTGTAGCTCTGCACGTTGACGTGTTCACGCGCACCCACCAGCTCGCGGATGCGGCTGCCGGCCTTGAGCTCGATGGTCTGGTCGTCGAGCTGGCTGCCCGAGGTGCGGCGGTCGGTGGCCAGCATGGCCCCGCCCAGCGCGGCCCCGCCGATGATCAGCGGCGCGCAGCCGGCGAGGCCGCTGCCCAGCGTGGCGGCCACCAGCGCGGCGGCGGCCAGGCGGGGCAGGGTGGTGCGGTGCAGGCGTGAAAGCGTCATTCGTCTTCCTGTTCTCCGAGCAGCTGGACATCGATGCCGTCGCACAGGCAGTGGATGGCCAGCAGGTGGACTTCCTGGATGCGTGCCGTGCGGGCATGGGGCACGCAGATGTGCACGTCGGTCTCCTTGAGCGCCTGGCCGATCTTGCCGCCGCCCTTGCCGGTCAGCGCGACCACGATCATCTCCTTGTCGTGCGCGACCTCGATGGCCGCCAGCACGTTGGACGAGTTGCCGCTGGTGCTGATGGCCAGCAGCACGTCGCCGGGGTGGCCCAGCGCCTGCACCTGCTTGGAGAAGATCTGGTCGAAGGCGTAGTCGTTGGCGACCGCGGTGATGATCGACGTGTCGGTCGACAGCGAGATCGCTGCCAGGCCCGGGCGCTCGCGCTCGAAGCGGCCGACGAACTCGGCCGCGAAGTGCTGAGCGTCGCCCGCGGAGCCGCCATTGCCGCAGGCGAGCACCTTGCCGCCCGAGGTGATGCAGCCGAGGATGGCGTTCACCGCGTCGGCAATGGGTCGGGTGAGGGTCTCGGCCGCGGCGTACTTGAGGTCGGCGCTGTCGAAGAACTGTTGTTGGATGCGTTGCTGCAGCATGGGCCAATGATATGTCAGCGCCCGCACCGTTTCTGGCGTGGTGCCTGGCCGGTCGGGCGAGCCCGGTTCAGGCGTCGAAGGCGGCGCTCAGCCACTGCAGCTCACCCCCGTCGATCGCGACGACGTCGAAGCGGCAGGGGGGCCATTCGCCGGGCAGGCGCAGCAGGTAGCGCTGGGCGGCATAGACCAGCCGCTGCCGCTTGGCGTGCGTGACGCTGGCGGCCGCGCCGCCCTGCGACCGGCTGAGCCGGCTGCGCACCTCGACGAAGACCAGCGTGCCGTCGCGGTCGCGCATGATCAGGTCGATTTCGCCGGCCCGCCGGCTGGGGCCGGCCGCGACCCGATAATTGCGCTCCACCAGCCGCAGGCCCTGGCTCAGCAGATGCTGCAGGGCGCGTGCTTCCGCGGCGCTGCCCCGCTCCCGGCGGGCGGCGTCCTGTTCTTCCGCCGACTGCTTCAACCGAGGGGCGATCTCGCCCGCCTTGCCTGTGAGCCTGGACACTCTTGTTTCTCCCCTGCTGCTGCAGGCGGCCGCCCAGGCCGCCGGCGGGCAGCAGCATCCCGCCGGCACACTGTATGTCGTGGCCACCCCGATCGGCAACCTCGCCGACCTCAGCCTGCGGGCCATCCACGTGCTGGCGCTGGCCGACGCCGTGGCCTGCGAGGACACCCGCGTCAGCGGCGGCCTGCTGCAGCGCCTGGGCCTGCACAAGCCGCTGCTGTCGGTGCACGAGCACAACGAGGAGCGTGCGGCGCTGGGCGTGATCGACCGGCTGGTGCGCGGCGAGCGGGTGGCCTACGTCAGCGATGCCGGCACCCCGGCCGTGTCCGATCCGGGCGCGCGGCTGGTCGCGGCCGTGCGTGCGGCCGGTCACCGCGTGCTGCCCCTGCCGGGCGCCAGCGCCGTGGTCACGGCGCTGAGCGCGGCCGGTGACGTGCAGGCCAGCGGCTTCCGTTTTGTCGGTTTCCTGTCGCCCAAGGCGCAGGCCCGCGCGGCCGCGCTGCAGGCGCTGGCCGGCGAGACCGCCAGCTGCGTGCTGTTCGAGGCGCCCCATCGCATCGAGGCGCTGGGTGCGGCGCTGGCCGAGGTGCTGCCGGGGCGGCAGGTGACCGTCTGCCGCGAGCTGACCAAGCAGTTCGAGTCCATCCACACGGTGGTGGCCGCGCAGCTGCCGGCCTGGCTGGCCGAGGACGCCGACCGCCGGCGTGGCGAGTTCGTGCTGGTGCTGCATGGCGCACCGGCGGCCGAGACCACGCTGCTGGCGCAGTCCGTGCCGCTCGACCGCCTGCTCGAGACCCTGCTGGCGGCGCTGCCGCTGCGCCAGGCCACCGACCTGGCCGCCCAGGCCAGCGGCGTCTCGCGCAAGCAGCTCTACCAGCAGGCGCTGGCGCGGCGCCAGCAGGCCGGGGACGGGCAGGACGAAGCGCAGGATGCCGGGGACGAGGGCGGTGACGGGGGCGGCGCGGGCGACGGTGGATGCGGCAGCGGCGGGGACTGAAGCCCGGCGGCATTTGTTACGTCTTGTTGCGCTTGCGCGCTTTCCGGCCACAATCGGCAGGTCGATAAGAACCCGTGCCTGCCCCATCCCCCATGCTGCGTATCGCCCTCGTCACCCCGATGCTGCCGGTGGCCCACGACCAGACCCGTGGCCGCTACATCCACGAGACGGCGCGCTCGCTCGGTCGACTGGCCACCGTGCGCACCTTCTTTCAGACCATGCAGTACCCGCGGCTGCCCGGGCTGCGCCCGCGCAGCTACCTCTATGGCGAGGTCGGCGCCGACTACACGCTCGACGGCTGCGACGTCGAGCATTTCCGCTACAGCGGCGTGCCGGTGCTCAGCCGGGGCTGGAACGGCCACATCGCCAGCTGGTCGCTGACCCCGCGCGTGCGCCGTTTCCGGCCCGACCTGGTGCTGGCCTACTGGGTCTATCCGGACGGATTCGCCGCCTTGCGCACCGCCCGGGCGCTGGGCGTGCCCTGCGTGGTCGGCGCGCTCGGCTCGGACATCCACGTGCGCTCGGGCGTCAACCAGACGATGACCCGGCGCACCATCGCCGGCGTCGACGCGCTGCTGACGGTCAGCGAGGCGATGCGCCAGTACACGATCCGCGAGTTCGACGCGGCCCCCGAGCGGGTGCACACCATCGTCAACGGCTTCAACACCCAGGTCTTCCGGCCGATGGATGGCGCCGCGATGCGGCTCAAGTGGGGCGTCGGGCCGCGCGAGAAGCTGATCGTCTACGTCGGCCGCTTCGTCGAGGCCAAGGGCATGCGCGAGCTGGTGAGCGCGTTCGCGACACTGGCCGCGAGCGACCCCGACCTCAGCCTCGCGCTGGTGGGCGATGGCGTGATGAAGGACGAGCTCACCGGGCTGCTGGAGTCCACCGGGCTGCGCCACCGGGTCCACTTCCCGGGCGGCCTGCCGCCCGAGCAGGTGGCCGAGTGGATCAATGCCGCCGACGTGCTGACGCTGCCCAGCTGGAGCGAGGGGTATCCGAACGTGGTGGTCGAGGGGGTGGCCTGCGGCCGGCCGGTGGTGGCCACCGACGTCGGCGGCACCCGCGAGATCCTGAACGCGCGCAACGGCGTGCTGATCCCGCCCCGTGACGCCGCCGCGCTGGCCGACGGCCTGCGCCGGGCGCTCGACGGCGTGTGGGACCATGGCGCCATCGCCGCGGCGATGAACCGCAGCTGGGACGACGTGGCCGTCGAGACGCTGGCCGTGTGCGAGCAGGTGGCCCGCTCGGCCGCCGGGCGGCGCGTCGCCTGAGGCGCGTCGCCCGCCGGCCGCGTCAGGCCGGGCGGCGCGCCTCGAACCAGGCCCGCGCGTCGAGCACGTCCCGGGCGATGCCGTCCTGGAGCGCCTCGAGCGACGGGTAGCGGCGTTCGTCGTGCAGCTTGTGCAGCAGCTCGACGCTGACCACCTCGCCGTAGCCCCCGTCGAGGGGCAGGTCGGCCGGCCATTGCAGCGCATGCACCTCCAGCAGCACCCGGCCGGCGTCTTCCACCGTCGGTCGCACGCCCAGGCTGGCCACGGCCTGCAGCGGGCGCGCGTCCGGGCCGCCCAGGCCACGCACCTGCACGACGAAGATGCCCTGTGCGGCGGGCCGGGGGTGGGCAAAGCGCAGGTTCATCGTGCGGAAGCCGAGGTCCCGACCGAGCTTGCGGCCGTGGATCACGTGGCCGCTGATGCTGTAGGGGCGGCCCAGCAGCTCGGCCGCCCGCGCCATGTCGCCGGCGGCCAGCGCCTCGCGCGTCGCGGAGCTGGACACCCGCAGGCCGTGCACCTCGTAGCTCATCATGCGGGCGACGTCGAAGCCCTTGCGCGTGCCGGCCGCGTCCAGCATCGTGTAGTCGCCGGCACGCCGGGCACCGAAGCGGAAGTCGTCACCGACCAGCACGTAACGTGCGCCCAGGCCCTGCACCAGCACCTCGTCGATGAAGGCCTCGGGCGGCTGGCCGGCCAGGCGCTGGTCGAAGCGCATCAGCACCACCTGGTCGACCCCGCAGCGGTCGAGCTCCTGCAGCTTGTCGCGCAGCGTCGCGATGCGCGAGGGCGCCTTCTCCGGCGTGCCCGCACGGGCGGCGAAGAAGTCGCGCGGGTGCGGTTCGAAGGTCAGCACGCAGCTGGGCAGGCCGCGGTGGCGTGCCTCGTTGATCAGCAGGGCCAGCATGGCCTGATGACCCCGGTGCACGCCGTCGAAGTTGCCGATCGTCAGCGCGCAGGCCCGGGCCAGGCCGGGGTGGTGATGTCCACGAAACACTTGCATGGCGGGATTATCGACCGCCGGGGCGATGCCTTCAGTCCCAGCTCAGGATCCAGTGCGCACGCGCCCGTCCGGCCGCGATCAGCCGGGCGTTGGGGTCGTCGGTCTGCGCCATCCAGTCGAGCGCCTGCTGCTCGCTGCGGCCGTAGCGCATGTGGCGGGCCTTCAGGCGTTCGCGGCGGGCGGTCTCGTCCACGTCGACGTACCAGACCTCGTCGAGCAGCCCGGCCACCTGCTGCCACGGGCCCTGCTCGAGCAGCAGGTAGTTGCCTTCGGTGACGATCAGCGGCGTGTCGCCGTGCACGCCGATCGCGCCGGCCACCGGCTCCTCGATCTCGCGACGGAATTCGGGGGCGTAGACCCGCTCGTCCCCGGTCTGCGTGCGCAGCCGGCGCAGCAGCGCGACGTAGCCGTCGCTGTCGAAGGTGTCCGGCGCGCCCTTGCGTCCGGCCCGGCCCAGGCGCTCGAGCTCGGCCTGCGCCAGGTGGTAGCCGTCCATCGGTACGACCCGGGCCTGCTCGCCCAGCGCGGCGGCGATGGCCTCGGCGACGGTCGACTTGCCGGCCCCGGGGGCCCCGACCAGGCCGAGCAGGCGGCGTGGCGAGCGGCCGGGCGACGGTGCCATCAGCTGCTGCAGGCGGGCCTGCGCGTCGGCAGGCAGGCGCGGAGGGGCGCCGCTCACGGCTGCACCTCGGCCTCGGCGGCCGTGGCGGCGGGCGGCGCGGTGTCGAAGAGGGCGGGGTCGACCCAGCGCCACTGGCCCGGCGCGCAGTCCTCGGGCACCGTCACCGGGCCGAAGGCGCTGCGGTGCAGCTGCTCCACATGGTTGCCCACCGCGGCGAGCATGCGCTTGACCTGGTGGTACTTGCCTTCGGTCAGCGTGAGCTGCAGGCTGAATTCATCGACCTGCGTGCAGGCCGCCGGCACCACGACGCTCGGATCGTCGACCAGCACCACCCCGGCGAGCAGCTTGCGGATCTGCTCCTCGGTCACCGGCCGGGCGCAGCGCACGTCGTAGACCTTGTTCACGTGCTTGCGCGGATGGGTCAGGCGGTGGATTAGCGCACCGTCGTCGGTCAGCAGCAGCACGCCGGTGGTGTCCTGGTCGAGCCGGCCCACCGGCTGCACCCCGCGGCGGCGCAGCGGCGCGGGCAGCAGGCTCAGCACGCTGGGCCAGACCTTGGGCTTCTGCGAGCACTCGAAGCCCGCGGGCTTGTGCAGCATCAGCAGCGCATGCTCGCGCACCGGCCAGTCGACCCCCTCGATGTTGAGCACCAGCCCCTCCAGCGGAATCTGGTCGAACGGGTCGTCGAGCAGCTGGCCGTCGCGGCGCACCGCACCCGACAGAGACAGGCCGCGGCATTCGTGGCGGGTGCCGAAACCGAGGTTGAAGAGGATGTCCTCGACGCAGAGTTCGGAGATCGTCTGCGCGCGGCGCGCCTGGGCCTTGTTTTTCTTGGACATGGGGATGAACGGGGACGTGTTTCAGGGTTCAGCGGGGGCACTAGTGTGGAGCATGTCGCAGCCCTGGGGGGCTTCGCGACGGGGTTTGTTCTGCATCAAGCACCGGGGCGGGTATCGGCATCGATCGACGAGCCTGAACTGATAGAAACGCACGAACGAACGATCGGTACCAACCGACACCACCTCTCCCGTCCTTCCCTTCCGAGATGCCATGGCCCCTTCCGCCGCTCCGCCCCGCCCCGTCACCGACCGTGAGCATGTCTACGATGCCCGCTGGATGCTGGTGTCCACGACCGATCTGCAGGGTCGCATCACCCATTGCAACCGGGAGTTCGTGACGGTCAGCGGGTACGCCTACGATGAGCTGATCGGCCAGCCCCACCACCTGATCCGCCATCCGGACATGTCGCCCGAGGCCTTCCGCGACCTGTGGTCGACGATCGGACGGGGCCGGCCCTGGACCGGCGTGGTCAAGAACCGCTGCCGCAACGGTGACCACTACTGGGTGCTGGCCCATGTGACCCCGGTGCTGGAAGGGGGACGGCCCGTGGGCTACATGTCGGTGCGCCTGGCGCCCGACCGGGCGCAGATCGCCGCGGCCGAGACCCTGCACGCCCGCCTGGCCGAGGAGCGCCATCGCCCGTCGCCGCGCTGGCGCCTGCATGCCGGGCGGCTGCGCCGCACCGGCTGGCGCGACTGGCCCCACCGCATCTGGCGCCTCTCGCTCGTCCAGCGCATGAGCGCGGCGATGGTGCTGCTCGCGCTGGCCACCGTGCTGCCGGGGCTGTACTGGGCCTGGGCCGGCATCCAGCCCGCGCCCTGGATGAGCGCGACCGCCGGCCTGTGGCTGGGCCTGCCGGTGATCGTCGCGCTGATGACCTGGTTCGAGGTCCAGGTGGCCCGGCCGCTGCGCCTGGCCGACACGATGGCCGCCCAGGTGGCCAGCTGCCGGCTCTCGATGCGGCTGGACTACGACCCGACCAGCCCGCTGGGCTCGCTGCTGCGCCGGCTCGACCTGATCAACCTGAACATGCGCGCGATCGTCTCGGAGGTGCGCGCGGAGGTCGGCATGATGCGCGGGGCGACCGAGTCGCTGGCGCGTGGCAGCCGGCAGATGGCCGCCCACGCCGACGCCCAGGCCGCCAGCCTGGAGCAGACCGCCGCGGCCCTGCAGCAGATCGCCGGCACGGTCGAGGACGCCGCGCACAGCACCCACGAGCTGAGCGAGCAGAGCCGCCACGCCAGCCAGCGGGCGGCCGAAGGCGGCGCGACGATGGAGGAGGTGACGGCGATGATGCACACCATCCGCAAGTCGTCGCTGCGCATGAACGAGATCGTCGAGACGATCGAGCAGATCGCCAGCCAGACCCACCTGCTGGCGCTCAACGCGGCGGTCGAGGCGGCCCGCGCCGGTGATCAGGGACGAGGCTTCGGGGTCGTGGCGGGGGACGTGCGCACGCTGGCCCAGCGCAGCCGCGATGCGGTGCGCGAGATCGGCCAGCTGATCGGCATGTCCACCGGCGAGGTGCGCCAGGGGGCCGATCGGGTCGACGGCGTGGCTCGGCGCATCGCCGAGGTGGTGCAGGAGGCCCGTGGCGTGGCCGAGCGCCTGGAGGCCGTCAGCCGGGCCGCCCGCCAGCAGAACGAGGGCATCGGCCAGGTCAACCTGGCCGTGCGCCAGCTCGACGAGGCCACCCAGCACAACGCGACGCTGGCCGAGCAGGCGGCACAGTCGTGCCGGGCGCTGGAAGGCCAGGCGCTGGTGCTGGTGCGTTCGGTGCAGATCTTCCGGGCGGACTGAGCGGCCCGCCCGGGCCGGGGGGCCCGCTCAGTCGCGGAAGTTCTTCTGCGTCAGCGGCTGCTCGGGGAATTCCTTGCGCAGCATCGCGATGGCCAGCTGCAGGTCGTCGCGGTTCTTGCCGGTCACGCGCACCTCGTTGCCCTGGATGCTGGCCTGCACCTTGAGCTTGCTGTTCTTCACCGCGCCGGTGATCTTCTTGGCCAGCTCGGCCTCGATGCCGTCCTTGATCTTGTCGACGCGGCGCAGCTTGTCGCCGCCCATCTTCTCGAGCTTCTCGCCCTTGGTGAAGAAGTTGATGGTCACGCCCTGCTTGGTCAGCTTGCTGACCAGCACCTCGTAGATCTGGTCGATCTGGAAGTCGCTGTCGCCGACCAGGTGGATCTCCTTCTCCTTTTCCTTCAGCTCCAGGCTCGCGCTGGTGCCCTTGAAGTCGAAGCGCGTGCCGATTTCCTTGATGGCGGTGCTGACACCGTTGTTGATCTTGACCATGTCGGGTTCGAGGGCGACGTCAAAGCTGGGCATGTTTTTCTCTCAGGGAAAAGGGGGCGGAATGGCGGAAAATTCTGCCATGCAAATCGAGACCGGCGTCAGCCTCAAATCTTTCAACACCTTCGCGCTGCCTGCGGTGGCGCACACGCTGATCCGCATCGAGGCGCCGGCCGACGTGCGCCGCGTCGTCGATCACCCCGAGTTCGGCCGGGCGCCCAAGTTCATCCTGGGCGGGGGCAGCAACATCGTGCTGGTGCGCGACGTGACCGCCTGCGTGCTGAAGATCGAGATCATGGGCCGCCGCGTGCTCGAGCAGCGCGAAGACGCGATCATCGTCGAAGCCGGGGCTGGCGAGTCCTGGCATGGTCTGGTGGCCTGGACCATCGAGCAGGGCCTGCCCGGGCTGGAGAACCTGGCGCTGATCCCCGGCACGGTCGGGGCCGCGCCGGTGCAGAACATCGGCGCCTACGGGCTGGAGCTGAAGGACCGCTTCGAGTCGCTCGACGCGGTCGACCTCGTCACCGGGCGCACCGTCACGCTGGACGCCCAGGCCTGCCGCTTCGGCTACCGCGACAGCGTCTTCAAGCAGGCCCTGGCGGGCAAGAGCGTCATCACCCGCGTGCGCCTGCGCCTGCCGCGGCCCTGGCAGCCGATGCTGGGCTACGTCGACCTGCAGCGCAAGATGGACGAGACCGGCATCGCCGAGCCCGACGCCCGGCAGATCTTCGACTGGGTCTGCGCGGTGCGGCGCGCCAAGCTGCCCGATCCGGCCGTGATCGGCAACGCCGGCAGCTTCTTCAAGAATCCGGTGGTCACGCCCGAGCAGTGCCGCGACATCATCGCCCGCGATCCCCACCTGGTGCACTACCCGATGGACGACGGCAACTTCAAGCTCGCCGCCGGCTGGCTGATCGACGCCTGCGGCTGGAAGGGCAAGACGGTCGGCGGGGCCGGCGTCTACGACCGGCAGGCGCTGGTGCTGGTCAACCGCGGCGAGGCCCGGGGGGCCGAGGTGGTGACGCTGGCCCGGGCGATCCAGGAGAGTGTCTACGGCCGCTTCGGCATCCGGCTCGAACCCGAGCCGGTGGTGGTGGGCTGACGGCCCCGGGGCGGGCCTCAGCGCCGCTCCACCAGCACCGGCGAGAGCTGGATCGCCTCGCGCAGGCGGGCGGAAAAACGCTGTGCCTCGTCCCGGCTGCCGAAGGGGCCGGCCTGCAGCTTGTGCAGCGACTGGTCCTTGAACAGCGTCATCAGCGGGTCGAGCCAGTGCACCACGTCGGCGACCTGGCGGTGGAACTTCGCAGCCCCCTCGTGGTTGTTGAAGGCCCCCAGCTGCAGCCACCAGCCGCGCGCGGCCGTCGTGCCGGCCCGCTCGGCCGGCAGGGCGCGGGCCGTCGGCGCAGGCAGCAGTTCGGCCAGGGCTGCGACCGGCAGCGCGACCGGTGCGGCGACCGCCTTCGGGGGCGGCGGTGGCGTGGCGGCGCTCACCGTGGCCGCGCCGGTCGTGGCCGCCGCCGCGTGGGTCCGTGCGTTCACGCTGCGCTCGGGCCGTGGCGCCGTCGGGCGCCGGACGGCCTCGGCCGCGGGGGCCGGACTGGGCGCGACCGCGCTGACACGCTCCTCGCCCGCGGCCGGGCGCAGGTCGGTCTCGATCGGCGGGCGCCCCTGGTCGCGGCCGGGCTGGGCGGGCGCCGTGATCACCGGCTCGATCGACTCGGCCTCGTCCGGAGACTGCGCCATGCGCTGGCCGCCGCCTTGCCCTTGCCACTGGGCGTTGCGGATGGCCTCGTGCGTGATGCGCTCGAGCTCGACCGTCTTCACGCCCTTCAGCAGGTCGAGCTTGAGGGCGGCGGTGTAGGACAGGTCGATGATGCGATTGCTGTGGAACGGCCCCCGGTCGTTGATGCGCACGATCACCTCGCGGCCGTTGGACAGGTTGCGCACGCGGGCGTAGCTGGGGATGGGCAGCGTCGGGTGCGCGGCCGTCATCGCGTACATGTTGTAGACCTCGCCGCTGGCCGTGCGCTTGCCGTGGAACTTGGTGCCGTACCAGGAGGCCAGGCCACGCTGGATCACCGGCAGGTCCACGCGGGTGGGCACATAGGTCTGCCCGGCGATCTCGTAGGGCTTGTTCGGCCCGCCGACGCGCACCGGCTCGATGACCGGTTGCGGATCGGGCGTGTCGGCCAAGCCGGCCGGCGGGTTGACCGGCGGGCCGTCCCGGTCGGTGTAGCGCGGCGTGACCGGCGGCACCGAGGCGGACGGGCGGCTGGCGCCCGAAGCGCCACGCGGGGGCGCCGAGCCGCAGGCGGTGAGCAGCGCGGCGGTGGCCACGGCCAGGGTCGCCAGCGTGGCGGGGGAGTGACGGAGCAAGGAGGCTTGCATGCGGTCTCGGTGGTGGTGTGTCCCGACAGCGGTCCGGGGGGACCGTCGCAGGCACAGAGGCCACGGGGGCCGGACAGGTGGGGCATCCGGCTCAGACCTGCACGCCGGCTGCCTACCTCGCAGGTGCCGCGACCGGGTAATCGGTGTAACCGGTCGCGCCACCGCCGTAGAGTGTGGCACGGTCGAGTTCGTTGAGCGCCTTTTCATGCTTCAGGCGCCAGCCGAGGTCCGGATTGGCGATGAAAGGGCGGCCAAATGCCACAAGATCGGCCTGTCCGTCGGCCACCGTGCGCACGGCCAGGTCGAGGTCGTAGCCGTTGTTGAGCATCCACGGCGTGCCGGACGGGAGCCGGGCGCGCATCGCGGCGTAGTCGAACGGGGCGTTGTCGCGCGGGCCGCCCGTCTGGCCTTCGATCACGTGCACGTAGAGCAGGCCGGCGGGCAGGGCGGCGGCCACCGCCTCGAACAGCGCCTGCGGGTCGCTGTCCAGGCCGGCCGCGTTGCCCTGCATCACCGGGCTCAGGCGGATGGCGGTGCGGGCGACACCGATCTCGCCGCAGACCGCGTCCATCACCTCGCGCAGCAGGCGCAGGCGGTGCTCGATCGGGCCGCCGTAGGCGTCGGTGCGGTCGTTGATGCTGTCGCGCAGGAACTGCTCGATCAGGTAGCCGTTGGCCGCGTGCACCTCCACGCCGTCGAAGCCGGCATCGATCGCATGGCGGGCCGCCTGGCGATAGCTGTCCACCAGTGCCGGGATCTCCTCGGTGTCCAGCGCCCGCGGCGCCGAGGTGGGCACGAAACCCTCGGCGGTGAAGGTCATCGCGCCTTCGGCCACCCGCGCGGTGGAGGACACCGGGGCGGCGCCCCCGGGCAGCAGCGAGCGGTGCGAGATGCGGCCCACGTGCCACAGCTGGATCACGATGCGTCCGCCCTCGGCGTGCACCGCGTCGGTGATCTTCCTCCAGCCGGCGACCTGCTCGGCGCTGTGGATGCCGGGCGTGTCGAGGTAACCCTGGCCCGTCGGGCTGATCTGGCTGGCCTCGGTGATGATCAGCCCCGCGCCGGTGGCCGGGTTGGCGCGCTGGCGGTAGTACTCGACCATCAGGTCGCCGGGTTGGCCCTGGGGCGCGCGGTTGCGCGTCAGCGGGGCCATGACGATGCGGTTGGCCAGCGTCAGCGGGCCGAGGGTGAGGGGTGAAAACAGGGAGTTCATGTCGGCATGATCCCCCAGTTGCGCTTGTCCATGCCCCCCACGCGCACATGCCTGCCGTGGTATGCGGGCGCGGGTCGGGCGTGCGGCCTCAGCCCAGCTCGACCAGCACGGGCGCGTGGTCGCTCGGCCGCTCGTTGCGGCGCGGGGCCTTGTCGATGCCGCAGGCGGTGACGCCGGCCCGCAGCGCCTCGCTGACCAGGATGTGGTCGATGCGCAGGCCCTGGTTCTTGCGGAAGGCCAGGTTGCGGTAGTCCCACCAGCTCCAGCTGCGCGGGGGCTGCTCGAACAGGCGGAAGGCGTCGTGCAGCCCCAGTGCGGCCAGGGCCTGGAAATGGGCCCGTTCCTCGGGGGTGCAGTGGATCTGGCCGGCCCAGGCCACCGGGTCGTGCACGTCGCGGTCCTCCGGGGCGATGTTGAAGTCGCCCATCAGCACCAGCCGCGGGTGCTGCGCCAGTTCGGTGCGCAGCCAGGACTGCAACGCCTCCAGCCAGCGCATCTTGTAAGCGAATTTTTCGGATTCGGGGGCCTGACCGTTGGGAAAGTAGGCGCCGACCACCCGGATCCCGCCGACCGTGCCGGTGATGACCCGGGCCTGGGGATCCTCCAGACCGGGAATGTTGCACACGATCTGCGTCGGCGTTTCGCGGGCCAGCAGTGCGACGCCGTTGTAGGTCTTCTGGCCGAACCAGGCACAGCGATAGCCGGCTTCTTCCAGTGCGGCCACGGGAAACTTGTCGTCGGTGAGCTTGGTTTCCTGCAGCACGAGCGCGTCGGGCTGCTGCTGGGCGAGCCAGTCGAGCAGCTGGGGCAGGCGCACGGACAGCGAATTGACGTTCCAGGTGGCAAGTTTCATGCAGTGAGGCGGCGAGGCGGATCGGGACGTGATCATGCCGCAGAACCCCCGGGAGGCCACCCAGCGCACAGGCCCCCGGTGTGGCCGGAAGTGGTGCAGAGTGCAAGGTGGATCCTGGATGTTGACCCTGTTGGCCCGACTGGTGGGCCGCCTGGGCGTCGGTCGCAAGCTGATGCTGATCTACCTGCTCGATCTGTGCTCGGTCTTCTACGTGGCCGGCATGCTGATCGACGAGAAGTTCATCGCGATCGACTTCGCCCGCGACGAGCTCGCGGGCAGCGCCTATGTCTCGACCGTGGCGCGCAGCCTGCTGGACGTCTCGCGGGCGCCGCTGGAGGCGATGCGCTCGATGCCCTCCGTGGCGGCTGACCGCACCGCCATGGCCGTGCAGGCGCTCGAGCTGGCCGAGCAGGAACATGGCCAGGGCATGCAGAGCGCCGAGCTGTCGCGCGCCTACATCGCCGCGCTGCAGCGGCTGGGGCGCGACGGCGGCGAGGTGCTGGCGCCGGCATCGCTGTCCGAGGTCCGGCAGCACGGCCAGGCGCTGCTGACGCGGGTGGTCAACCAGTCCAAGCTCATCCTCGACCCCGATCTGGACAGCTACTACACGATGTCGGTGGCCGTGCTGCGCCTGCCCGAGCTGCTGGAGGTGGTCAACGGCCTGGGCCTGGGCCTGAGCCTGGCCGAGTCCCGTCCGGCAGCGGGCCAGGCCCGCTACCTGATGCTCGACGGCCGCCTGGGGGCGGTGCTGACCGCGTTGCGCTCCGATTTCCAGGAGGCTTATGCCGCTGGGGGCCCGACGCTGCGGGCCGCCTTGATGCCCAGCGAGAAGGCGCTGCTCGATGCCGTCGAGGGCTTCCGGCGTGCGGCGGCCGACACCGCGGCCGCGCCGGGCCCCGACCGGGCCGTGCACCAGGAGCGCCTGCGGCAGCACCAGGTGTTCGTCTTCGACGCCCTGCAGCTGGCCTGGGAGCGCAGCAGCATCGAGCTCGACACGCTGCTGCGCCAGCGCATCGACGCCCACTACCGGCGCATGGCGCTGCACCTGGGCACGGCGCTGGCGCTGATGCTCGGCATCCTGGCCGTGGTGTCCTTCGTGGCCCAGCAGATCGCCCGGCCGCTGCGCCGGCTGGCAGCCGTGGCCGACGAGGTGCGCCACAGCGGCGACCTGACCCGCCGGGTCGACTGGCGCAGCAGCGACGAGATCGGCCGGCTGATCGACGCCTTCCACGACATGCTGGGCCAGCTCGACCTCGAGCGTGAGCAGCTGCAGGAGCTGGCCGCCAGCCAGCGCGCGGTCGAGGCCCAGCGGCGTCTGCTCGAGGCCCTGCCGATGCCGCTGTTCGTCACCGCCATCCCGGGCCACGAGGTGCTGCACGCGAGCGTGCCGGCCCAGCAGTGGCTGGCCGGCTGCGAGGTCGATCCCTGGGCCAGCCACCTGTCGGTGGCGGCCCGCACCCGCTTTTTCCAGCAGCTCGCCGACCAGGGCCAGGTCGACGAGTTCGAGGTGCACTGGCAGGCGCTGCGGACCGGCACGCCCGCCTGGGCGGTGCTGTCGGCGCGGCGCATCCGCTTCGAAGGGCGCGATGCGGTGCTCACCGCGCTGGCTCCGGTCAACCACCTCAAGCAGATGGAGCAGCGCCTGGCGCTGTGGGCCAAGGTGTTCGAGACCTCGTCCGAAGGCATCTGCATCCTCGACGACCGCCAGCGCATCGTCACCGCCAACCGGGCGCTGATGCGCCAGACCGGCCACGAGCTCAGCGACCTCAACGGCCAGATGCCGGTGATCCTGCTCGGCGACGAGGAAGTCGCCCGCTGGCCGGCGATCGACCAGGCCGTGCGCCGGCGCGGCACCTGGCGCGGCGAGCTGCTGCTGCGCCGCCGCGACGGCAGCGCCTACCCGGCCTGGATGCTGATCAGCGCGGTGCGTGACGACCCGGGCCAGCTGACCCACATGGTCTGCACCTCGATCGACATCACCGAGCGGCGCCAGGCCGAGCAGCGCATCCGCTACCTGGCCGAGCACGATTCGCTCACGGGCCTGCCCAACCGCATGCTCTGCACCGAGCGCCTGCGCCTGGCCCTGCAGCTGGCCGAGCGTGACGGACAGCGGGTGGCGGTGCTGTTCATCGACCTGGACCGCTTCAAGACCATCAACGACACCCTGGGCCACCACACCGGCGACGGCCTGCTGCGGTCGGTCGCCCAGCGCCTGAGCGGCGCGGTGCGTCCGGGGGACACCGTCAGCCGGCTCGGGGGCGACGAGTTCGTGGTCGTGCTGCCGCAGATCCACGAGGTGCTGGAGGTGTCCCAGCTGGTCGAGCAGCGCCTGATCCCGCAGGTGAGGGCGGCCCACGAGGTCGATTCCAACGAGCTGCACGTCTCCTGCAGCGTCGGCATCGCGATGTTCCCGGACGACAGCCGCGACATCGACGAGCTGATGCGCCAGGCCGACCTGGCCATGTACCAGGCCAAGTCCGAAGGCCGCAACAGCGCCCGCTTCTTCACCTCGGACATGAATGCCCGCGCCAGCGAGCGCCTGCGGCTGGAGACCGAGCTGCGCCATGCGCTCGAGCGGGGGGAGCTGAGCCTGCATTTCCAGCCCCGCATCGACATGGCCAGCGGCACCACCGCCCGGTTCGAGGCGCTGCTGCGCTGGCGCAGCGCGGAGCTGGGCGAGCAGCTGCCCGACCGCTTCATCCCGGTGGCCGAGGAGACCGGCCTGATCGTGCCCATCGGGGCCTGGGTCATCGAGGAGGCCTGCCGCCAGCTGGCGCTGTGGCGCGCGGCCGGCCACACGGCGCTGGGCATCTCGGTCAACCTGTCGGCGCTGCAGCTGCGTGACGCCGAGCTGCTGGGCACGATCGCCAGCAGCCTGCGCCGCCACCAGCTCGGCCCCGGCAGCCTGGAGCTGGAGGTGACCGAATCGGTGCTGATGGAGCAGGTCGAGCCGCACCTGCGCCTGCTCACCGCGCTGCGCGAGCTCGGCGTGCGCCTGTCGATCGACGACTTCGGCACCGGCTACTCCAGCCTCAACTACCTGAGCCAGTTCCCGATCGACGAGCTGAAGATCGACCGCTCCTTCGTGCGCGGGCGCATGCTCGAGGGCGGGCGGGATCTCGCCATCGTGCGCGCCATCATCGGCCTGGCCCGCTCGCTGGGGTTGAAGGTGGTGGCCGAAGGGGTGGAGACCGCCGGCGAGGCCGCGACGCTGCGCACGGCCGGCTGCGACGAGCTGCAGGGCTTCCACTACGCCCGCCCGATGCCGGCCGATGCGGCGGGGCAGTGGCTGCGCGAGGCCCGGCAGGTCGCCGGGGCGAGTCAGGTGGCCCAGGCGGCGGGCTGAGCCGCGCGCCGGTGCCCGGCCGCTCAGCCGCGTCGGCGGCGCACGACGAAGTCGAAGCCCGGGCGGCCCGGGGCGCTGCCGGGCTGGGAGACCCGCGAGATCTCCTCGAAGGCCTGGGCGTCCCAGGCGGGAAACCAGGTGTCGCCGTCGAGTTCGGCGTCGATCTCGGTCAGCACCAGCTCGTCGGCCAGCGGCAGGGCCATCGCGTAGAGCTCGCCGCCGCCGATCACGAAGGCGCGTGGCACGTCGGCCAGCGCCTCGAGCGCGGCCTGCAGGCTGGCGACCGGCTCGGCGCCGGAGGCGCTCCAGCCGGCCTGGCGGGTCAGCACCAGGTTGCGCCGGCCCGGCAGCGGGCGGAAGCGCTCGGGCAGCGAATCCCAGGTGCGCCGGCCCATGATGACCGGGCAGCCCATCGTCGTGCGGCGGAAATGCTGCGCGTCGGCCGCTTCGTGCCACAGCAGCTGGTTGTCGCGCCCGATGGCGCCGTTGCGCGCCACCGCGGCGATCAGGGCCAGCGCCGTCATACCGCGACCGGGGCCTTGATGGCCGGGTGGTGGCGGTAGTCCAGCACCTCGAAGTCCTCGAACTCGTAGTCGAGGATGGAGTCGGGGCGACGCCGGATCTGGAGCGTCGGGAAGGCAAACGCCTCGCGCGAGAGCTGTTGCTCGACCTGCGCGACGTGGTTGCTGTAGAGGTGGCAGTCGCCGCCGGTCCAGATGAAGTCGCCCACCTGCAGGTCGCACTGCTGCGCCACCATGTGCGTCAGCAGCGCGTAGCTGGCGATGTTGAAGGGCACGCCCAGGAAGATGTCCGCGCTGCGCTGGTAGAGCTGGCAGGAGAGCTTGCCGTCCGCGACGTAAAACTGGAACAGCGCATGGCAGGGCATCAGCGCCATCTTCGACAGCTCGGCCACGTTCCAGGCGCTCACCAGGAGGCGGCGCGAGTCGGGGTTGCTGCGCAGCTGGCCGATGACGTCGGCGATCTGGTCGATGTGGCCGCCGTCGGGCGTGGGCCAGGAGCGCCACTGCACGCCGTAGACCGGGCCGAGGTCGCCGTCGTCGCGCGCCCACTCGTCCCAGATGGTGCAGCCACGGTCCTGCAGCCACTTCACGTTCGAGTCGCCGCGCAGGAACCACAGCAGCTCCAGGATGATGGAGCGCAGGTGCACTTTCTTGGTGGTGACCAGCGGGAAGCCTTCGGACAGGTCGAAGCGCATCTGGTGACCGAACACGCTGCGGGTGCCGGTGCCGGTGCGGTCGCCCTTGAGCGTGCCCGTGGTGTGCACCAGCCGCATCAGGTCTTCGTACTGGGTGCGCACCGGGCGCTCGGTCGGGGCGGGAGAGGCGGACATGGCGTGGGGGACGCCACAGCGCTGGCCGGCGTCGGGGGTCGAGGAGGGCGCGATTCTAGGCCAGCGCTCAGCTGCCGCCGGTGCGCAGCCGCATCACCCAGCCGCGCCAGAGCTGCTGGGCCGCCGGCGACAGCTCGGCCCAGTGGCCGCCGATCAGGAAGTCGTGGCCTTTCATCACCGCGAACATCACGCGCATGCGGCCCTGCAGCGCGAGGGTGCGGCCGGTTTCGGCCAGGTCGGGCACGCCGACGGTCATGTTCAGCACCGAGCCCTGGGTCACCGGGTGGTCGCAGACCACGCCCAGGCCGCTCTCGGAGATGTCACGCACCCGCACCTCCACCTCCTGGCCGCCGGCCAGCTGCAGCCGGGCTCGCCAGGACACGTTGAAGCGTGGTTCCTTGCGCGAATCGAGGGTCTTGGCGGAGAGGGTCATGGCGGCAGCCGGAGCAAGCCCCGGAACGGGGTGGAACGGTCATTCTGCACGGAATTGCATCGACGCCAGCCGGGCATATACACCCCCTTGGGCCACCAGTTCGGCGTGTGTGCCCTGCTCGACCAGCCGGCCCTGGTCGAGCACCAGGATGCGGTCGGCCTTCTGCACCGTGGCCAGCCGGTGGGCGATGACCAGCGTCGTGCGCTCGCTCATCGCCGCCTCCAGCGCGGCCTGCACCACCCGCTCGCTCTCGGCGTCCAGCGCGCTGGTGGCCTCGTCGAGCAGCAGCAGCGGCGGATTCTTCAGGATGGCGCGGGCGATGCTGATGCGCTGGCGCTGGCCGCCCGACAGGCGCACGCCCCGCTCGCCCAGGTGGGTGTGGTAACCCTGGGGCAGGGTGCGGATGAACTCGTCGGCATGCGCGGCCCGGGCCGCGGCCATCACCTCGTGCTCGCTGGCGTCGGGGCGGCCGTAGCGGATGTTCTCCAGCGCGCTGGTCGAGAAGATCACGCTGTCCTGCGGCACGATGCCGATGCGCTGGCGCAGTTCGTCGAGCGGCAGCTCGTGCAGCGGCACGCCGTCGAGCCGCAGCTCACCGGCCTGGGCGTCGTAGAAGCGCAGCAGCAGCTGGAACAGCGTGGTCTTGCCCGCGCCGCTCGGGCCGACCAGCGCGACCGTCTCGCCGGCGCGGATGTCCAGGTCCAGCCCGTCGAGCGCGGCCCGGTCCGGCCGCGACGGGTAGTGGAAGCTCACGCCGTGCATCCGCAGCGTCGAGCCGCCCTGCACCGCCGGCAGGTGGGCCGGCCAAGCCGGCTCCTGCACCGGCGAGCGTGCGCTCAGCAGCTCCATCAGCCGCTCGGTCGCCCCGGCGGCGCGCAGCAGGTCGCCCCAGACCTCCGACAGCACCGCCACGCTGCCCACCAGCAGGATGACGTAGACGACGGTCTGGCCGAGCTCGCCCGCGGTCGACTCCCCCCGCAGCACCGACTGCGTGCCCTGGTAGAGGCCGAACAGCAGCGCCGCGAAGGTCGCGCTGATGATGAAGGCCACCAGCACCGCCCGCACCGCGGTGCGCCGCCGCGCGGTCTGGAAGGCCGCCTCCGACGCGTCGGCGAAACGCCGCGCCTCGCGGTCGGTCTGGGTGTAGCTCTGCACGACCGGGATCGCGTTCATCACCTCGGCGGCGATCGCGCTGGCGTCGGCCACCCGGTCCTGGCTGGCGCGCGACAGCCGCCGCACCCGCCGGCCGAACAGCAGTGCCGGCAGCACCACCAGCACCAGCACGCCCAGCACCTGGGCCATCACCGTCGGGCTGCTCCACAGCAGCATGGCGAAGGCGCCCAGCCCCATCACCGAATTGCGCAGCCCCAGCGACAGGCTGGAGCCCACGACGGTCTGCACCAGCGTGGTGTCGGTCGTCAGCCGGCTGAGCACCTCCCCGGTGGCGCTGGTCTCGAAGAACTCCGGGCTCTGGCCGATCACGTGGCGGTAGACCGCGCTGCGCAGGTCGGCCGTGACCCGCTCGCCCAGCCAGCTGACGGTGTAGAAGCGTGCGGCCGAGAAGAGGCCCAGCGCCACCCCGCAGCCCGCCAGCAGCAGGAAATGTTCACGCAGCGCCAGCACCCGCTCGCCCGGCGAGCCGCTGGCCACGGCCGGATCGACCAGCCCGCGATCGACCAGCAGCCGCAGCGCCATCGGCACCGCCAGCGTCGTGGCCGCCGCGGCCAGCAGGAACAGCACCGCCAGCACGATCTGCAGCCGGTAAGGCCGCAGGAAGGGCCGCAGCCCCGACAGCGAGACCAGCTGGCCCTTGGCCGGGGGGCGGGAGGACGAGGCGGGCAGGTCGGCCCCGGCGAGGGAGGCCGCGCTGCGGCCGGAAGTGGATGCCATGGGGGGTTCGGGAGCGGGGCGCCTCGGAGCGAGGCGGCCCAGTCTAGGGCAGGTCCGCCGGCCGTTCCCCGGGCAGGGTGGCGCCGAGGCTAGGCGCTCACCTTGAAGCGGGCCACCTCGGCGGCCAGCGATTCGGCCTGGCTCTTCATCGAGGACGCGGCCGCGGCGGTCTGCTCGACCAGCGCGGCGTTCTGCTGGGTCATGTCGTCGAGCTGGTGGATGGCCTGGGTCGTCTGCGCGACGCTCAGCGCCTGCTCGGCCGCGCCGCTGGCGATGCGGTCGAGCAGCTCGTGCACCTGGCGGGTGGTGCCGACGATGTGCTCCATCGACAGGCCGGCCCGGTCGGCCACTTCGGAGCCCGAGGCGACCTGCTGCACGTTGGCCGTGATCAGGGCCTTGACCTCGAGCGCGGCCGTGGTGGTGCGCTGCGCCAGGGCCCGCACCTCGGCGGCGACCACGGCAAAGCCGCGGCCCGCCTCGCCGGCCCGGGCCGACTCGACGGCGGCGTTCAGCGCCAGCAGATTGGTCTGGAAGGCGATGCCTTCGATCGTGCCGATGATGTCGGAGATCCGGCTGGAGCCCGCGTGGATGCCCTGCATCGTCGTGACGGTGGAGCGGATCACCTCGCCGCCCTGGGTGGCGGCCCGGGTGTTGTCGGTGGCCAGTCGCACCGCGCTGCGGGCCAGTTCGGCCGACTGCATCACCGTGGCGGAGATCTGCTCCATCGCGGCGGCCGACTGCTGCAGGTTGGCCGCCGACTGTTCGGTGCGGGCCGACAGGTCGTCGGCGCCGCCCGTGATCTGGCCGCTCGAGACGACCAGGTGCTCCGAGGCGCTGCGCACGTTGCTCACGATGCGGGTCAGCGATTCCTGCATCTGCGACAGCGTGACCATCAGGCCGGCCACCTCGTCCTTGCCCCAGGCGCGTGGCCGGGTGGTGAGATCGCCCTCGCGCATCGAGTGCAGGTGGAAGGTCACTTCGCTGAGCCCGCCCTCGAGCACCTTGCGGAATGACTTGAACAGGTAGGCCGCCAGCAGCAGCGACACGATCAGCGCGCCCCAGGTGGCCAGGCGGGCGTGCTGCAGCCGCTGCTCGCGCACGGCCAGCAGCTCGTCGAGCACCCCCAGCAGGTCGATCTGCAGCGCCTCGAGCCGCGACACGGCCGCCGCGCCCTGGGCGAAGTAGGCGGCCGGTCGCGGACCGTCGGCCTCGAACACGGCGGCCTGTCCCGCCTTGCGCAGCGCCAGCGCCTGGTCGAGTGCCGACGCGTCGAGGCGTGTCTCCAGGCCCGGGTTGGCCGCCAGGGCACGCCGCAGCGAGTCGCGTGCCTCGTCCACGCCGGCCTCCAGGCGCGCCGACCAGACCTGCCACTTGCTCTCGTGCTCCGAGCCGATGCCCCCGCGCAGGGTCGCGAACGTGCCCCAGCCCCAGATCTGCCCGGCGTCCTCCAGGGTCCTGGGCAGGGTCAGCACCGTGGCGTTGACCAGGTAGAAGCTGTCCAGGTCGGGGTCGAGCACCAGGTTCGAGCGGTCGCCGATCGTGTTGAGCAGCTCCACCGAGGCGGTCGTGACCGGGCCGAACACCGTGCGGCCTTCGGCGTCGACGCCCCGCTCGGCAGCCGCCGTGGCGTCCCAGCGCTCCTTCAGCCGGGCCACCGGCGCCGTCAGCTCGAGCGGATCGCCCTGCGTGGCCAGCGCCGACTGCAACCGCTGCAGCGCCGCGTCGGTGCGGGCCCGTGCGTCCGTGTAGGCCGCGGCCGCATCGAAGCCGCCCAGCTGGGCCCGGGTGGCGTTGCGCACGTCGATGATGCCCTTGAGCACCGGCACGAACTCCCGCAGCGCCGCGACCCCGTGCCGCTCCTTGCGGGTGAAATCGATCTGCGCCTGGTTGCCGGAGAAGTACTGCCAGCCCAGCACGAGGATCGGGATCGAGAAGATCAGCGAGATCGCCCAGGCCTTCTGGGTGAATCCGATCGCGCGGAACAGCCGCACGCCCGGTGACCACAGGCCGTGGTAGCGGAAGAAATCCCGGATCGTTCCGCTCGAGGCGCCTCGCCGGGGGGGTGAAACCGATGCTGCGCCATGGGGCTTGCCACTCATTCTTTTCCTCTGCCGGTTCGTGTTCCTCACCCGGCGGAACGGGGTTCCGCCGGGTACCTCGTGGGGCAGAGTGTGTTCGTGCGGCCTGGGCGGCGATCGCCTGAAAAGCGGCGTCGCCATCGGTTTTTTCATTTCAGGCGATGGCGGTCACAGCTGCAGCCGTCCGGCGTAACCGGTCATCTCCAGGTAGCCCAGGCCGAGCTCGCGGCCGTCGGGGCTGCGCAGCACGCTCAGCCCTTCCCAGTATTCGGTGCCGGTCGAGGCGCGGGTGTCGAGCACCTGGGCGTCGAGCAGCGCCTGCAGCTCGAAGCGGCCGGCGGGGGTCTCCAGCGTCCATTGCACCGGATAGGCCGCGCCCGAGGCGGCGTGGTTCCAGCGGCGCCCGGGCGTCAGGCGCACGTCGCCGGGGCCGAAGGGGCGCACGGCGCCGCCCGGGAGGCGCCAGGAGCCGCCGGCCCACAGCGTGCTGCCGTCGGCGCGGCGCAGGCGGAAGGCGGTCAGCGCGCTGCCGTCGTGCAGGTTGATGCCGGTCCAGTCCCAGCCGACGGCGTCGGCGTCGAGCAGGCTGTCGCTCCATTCATGGTCCAGCCAGGCCCGGCCGTGCACCGGGTGCTCGCGCGCGTCCTGCTGCAGCCGGCCCTGCACCTGCAGCTGCGGCTGGCTGTAGTAGTGGCTGGCCTGCTGCGGGCGCGGGCCCTTGCGTGACCAGCCGGCCTCACCCTGCAGCAGCAGCGGCTGGGTGGTCCGCAGCGTCAGCTCGAGCCCGAAGCCGCCCGGCTCGCGGGGCAGCTCGATGCGGTAGACCGAGGCGGCCTGTGCGTCGTCGCCCGCGTCGCGGCGCGACAGGCGCCAGTCGCGCAGCTGCACGGCGGTGTCGCCGGTGCGGCTGCCGGCCAGGCCCTCGTGGGCGCGGGCGACCCGCTGCCCGTGGTGCAGCCGGCCGGCGCCCAGGTCGGTCAGCGCGACATGGGCCAGCAGGATCTGGTGGGCCGCGAAGCGGCTGGGGTGGGGCTCGGACAGGCCGGTGCGCGAGCGGAAGAAGGTGACCTGGAAGCCGTGGGTCGGGCGCGGGGGCGTGGAGGGAGCGGCCGGGGCCACCCCGATCGACAGCCAGCCGGTGACGTACCACCACTCCAGCGCCGTGTCCGGGTGGGCGCCCAGGTCGGCCGGAAAACGCAGCGGCCGGCGCACCAGGCCGGCCGCGGGGGCGGGGCCGGGCAGCAGCAGGGCCGCGCCCAGGCCGGCGGTGGTGCCCAGCCAGTGCCGGCGGGGCGGGGTCGGGCGGTCGGGTCGGTTCACCAGTCTTCCTTCACGGCCAGGGCCATCTGGTGGCTGGCGGCGGCGCGGCCGGCCCACCACGCGGTCAGGCAGCCCGCGGCGATCTCGGCGGCGGCCAGCGCGGCGAGCCGGCCGGCCGGCAGGCTCAGCTCCATCGTCCAGTGGAAACTCTGCGGGTTGACGACCTGGACCAGCACCACGCTGATCAGCCCGCCCAGCAGCAGGCCCAGCAGCGTGCCGATGCCGGTCCAGACCGCCCCTTCTGCCACCACCAGCGTCAGCACCTGTCGGCGGTTGAAGCCCAGGTGCTGCAGCGCACCGAACTCGCGGCGCCGGGCCAGCACCTGGGCCGAGAAGCTCGCGGCGATGCCGGCCAGGCCGATGGTGATGGCCACCGCCTGCAGCCAGTAGGTGACGGCGAAGCTGCGGTCGAAGATCTGCAGCGAGATCGCCCGGATCGCCGCGGGCGTGGCCAGCTCGAGCAGGGCCGGGTCGGCCGCCAGGCGACGCAGGCCGGCCTGCACCGCGGCGCTGTCCGCGCCCGGGGCCAGCCACAGCGCCAGGTCGTTGATGCGGTGGTCGCCGCTCAGGCGCAGCCAGTCCTCGCGGGCGATGGCCAGCGCCCCCTGCTGGCGGGCGTAGTCGCGCCACAGGCCGCGGACCTGGGTGATCACCCGTCGCCCGTCGGGCAGCGGCAGCTCGAAGCGGTCGCCCGGGCGCAGCCGGTAGAGCGCGGCCATCGGCTCGCTCGGGTAGACCGCCACCGGCGCCCGGGGCCCGGTGACGGCGGGCGCCAGCGCGCCGAGCAGCGGCAGCTCGCGGGCGTCGGCGCTCAGCGGGCGGGCGATCAGCGTCACCGGGGCCAGGCCGGGGTCGAGCGACAGCGGCACCAGGCGCTGGGTCTCCAGCCGCAGGACCCCCGGCAGGGCGGCGGCCCCGGCGAGGAAAGGCTCGTCCAGCCAGACCGCCTCGGCTTGGCTGGCGCTGCTGGCGGTGCGCACGTAGAGGTCGGCGGGCAGCACCTGCTCCAGCCACTGGCTCACCGAATCCCGGAAGCTCGCCACCATCACCGTCAGCGCGACCGACAGCGCCAGGCTGGAGACCACGCCGGCCACCGCGATCGTGGCGGTGGCGCGCTGGTCACGTGCGCGCTCCACCGCCAGCAGCAGCACCGGATGGCGCGGCGTGCGCCAGCGCGCCAGCAGCACGCCGACCACGGCCGGCACCAGCCCGATGCCGCCCAGCAGCAGCAGGGCCACCGAGGCGTAGGCGCCCAGCGGCAGTCCGCCCAGCGGCGGCAGCAGGGCCAGGGCGCCGGCCAGCAGCAGCGCCAGCAGCGGCGGCCACAGCCGGGGCAGGGGCTGGCTGTCGTCGCCCAGGCCCTTGAGCGTCTGGGCCGGGGCGATGCGTGCGGCCTGGCGCGCCGGCTGCCAGCTGCCGGCCAGCGCGGCCGCCACCCCGAGTCCGCCGTAGACCAGCGCGGCGGGCAGCGACCACTGCAGCGGCGGCGCGGCCCCGCCGAACAGGCCGCTGCCCAGGTCACCGCCCAGCACCTGCAGCGCCAGCGTGGCCAGCGCCGTGCCCAGGCCCAGGCCGGTGGCCGCGCCCAGCACCCCGAGCACCGCCGCCTCGGTCAGGATCAGCCGCAGCCGGGTGCGGGCGTCCATGCCCAGCACGCCCAGCAGCGCGAGCTGCGGCAGGCGCTTGGCCACCGCCAGCGACTGCACCGAAAACACCAGGAAGGCCCCGGTGAACAGCGCCACCAGCGCCAGCACCGTCAGGTTGACGCGGTAGGCGCGTGACAGGTTGGACAGGCGCAGCGCCCCCTCGTCCGGGCGGGCCAGCCGCCAGGCCGGGCCGCCGGCCGAGGGCGGCCAGGCCTGCTGCAAGGCCCGCTCCAGCGCGGGCACGTCCGTGCCCGGATGCAGCCAGACGTCGATGCGGCTGAGCTGGCCCGGCTGGCCGAAGTGCGCCTGCGCACCGGCGATGTCCATCACGGCCAGCGCCGCGCCGTCGGCGGCGACCGTGCCGCCGATCGGCAGGCTCAGCACCGCGGCCCCGGCCTGGACCCGCAGCGTGCGGGCCCCGGGCTCGAGCAGGGCCCGCGCGCCCGGGTTCAGGTGCACCGCGTCGGGGTCGAGGGCCAGGCGGCGGTCGCGCCGGCCCGGCGTGGGCACGGGCAGCAGCGCCGGCTGCCGGCCGGCGGCGGCCAGCGGGTCCAGCCCGATCAGGCGCAGCGGCTGCTTGCGGCCCTCGCGGTCGATCAGCACCGTCTGGCGCTCGACCACCGGGCTGGCCTGCGCCACCAGCGGCAGCAGCGCCAGCACCGGGTAGATCGACTCGGGCAGCGCACCGGCGCCGGCCGGCCTGAGTTCCGCGTCGGGCTGGCCCTGGACCGTGCGCACCGCCTGGCCGAACTCGGCCAGCGCCGAGCGGTTGATCAGGTGCACCGCGAAGGCCAGCGCCACCCCCAGCGCGATGGCCAGCAGCGCGGTCAGCTGCCGGCCCGGGTGGTGGCGCCATTCCTGCACCATCAGGTGGCGCAGCAGGCGCTGCGGACGGGATCGGGCAGGGGCTGCGGGCAAGGCCGGATCGAAGGCGGGCACGGTGGGGTCCGGGGCGGAGGAGCCGACAGTGTCGCCCAAGGTGAACGCCGCGCGCGCGGATGCGCATTCCGTCCCGCAGATGCCCCGGGACCCCGGGGGACCGAACGGGTACCCGGGCGTCTCGCGGGTCACAATGCCGTGTGCCCGACCTTTTTTCCACCGCTGCGCCCCGATCCGGGGGCTCGTCGACCCGGCTGGCCGCCGCGCAGGGCGGGAGCGAGCGTGATGCCGCGCCGCTGTCGCACCGGCTGGCGGCGCTGACGCTGCGCTGCGGCGCCTGGCAGGTCGCCGGCCTGATCGCGCTGGCCACCGCGCTGCTGTCGCTGGCCATCACCTGGACCTGGTTCCGCTGGCAGGGCGAGCATGAACTGGGGGACGCCTTCTACCTGGCGCTGCTGATCCCGCTGCCGCTGTCGATGCTGGGCGCCTACCCGATGCTGTGCCTGGTGACGGCGCTGGAGCGCACCCGCCGCCAGGTCGAGCTGCTGTCGATCACCGATCCGCTGACCGCGCTGCACAACCGCCGCCATTTCATGGAGGCCGCCCGGCGCCAGCTGATGCGGGCGCGGCGCCACGACCAGCCGCTGAGCCTGATGCTGATCGACGTCGACCACTTCAAGCAGGTCAACGACCGGCATGGTCACCAGGCGGGGGACCGGGTGCTGGTCGAGGTGGCCCGGCGCTGCCGCGACACGCTGCGGGCCGGCGACCTGATCGCCCGCTTCGGCGGCGAGGAGTTCATCGTGCTGCTGCCGTCGACCCCGCAGGCCGCCGCCGCGGCGCTGGCCGAGCACCTGCGCCGCGCCGTTGCCCGGGCGCCACTGGCCTTGCCCGACGAGGCCCGGCCGCCGTCGCTGCACCTGACGGTCAGCATCGGCCTGGTCGCGCAGGCCACCCCCCACCAGACGCTGGACACGCTGATCCGCCGGGCCGACGAGGCGCTCTACGCCGCCAAGCGGGCCGGGCGCGACCGGGTGCACGTGGCGGCGCCCGACGGGCCTGCCGACGGGATGCGGCCGCACCGCGCCTCGGCCTGAGGCGGCAAGGGGCCTGCCCGCCGCTCGCGCGCGGGATCAGCCCGGCAGATCCTGCGGCAGCACCCCGGTAGGCGTGAGCCGCAGGCAGCGGTCGGCGCGCCGGGCGCCCGCCAGCGCATGGGTCACGATCAGGCAGCCCGCGCCGTGGGTCCGGGCCTGGTGGATCAGCAGGTCGAGCACCCGCTCGGCGGTGGCCGGATCGAGGTTGCCGGTCGGCTCGTCGGCCAGGATCAGCGCCGGGCGGTGCACCAGCGCGCGTGCGATCGCCACCCGCTGCAGCTGGCCGCCCGACAGGGTGCGCGGCCGCCGCTCGCCCAGGCCGTCCAGGCCCACCTCGGCCAGCATCGCCCGGGTGCGCTGCGCCAGCTCGGGCTCGGCCAGCGTGCCCTGCAGCCGCAGCGGCAGCGCGACGTTGTCGGCCACGCTGAGGTGCGGCAGCACGTGGAAGGCCTGGAAGACGAAGCCCAGGCGATCGCGCCGCAGCGCCGCGGCCTGCGGCTCCGACAGCTGCGCGACCGCCCGCCCGTCGATGCGCACCTCACCCGCGTCGGGCCGGTCCAGGCCGGCGATGCAGTTCAGCAGCGTCGACTTGCCCACGCCCGACTCGCCGATCAGCGCGACCACCTCGCCGGGCTGCAGGTCCAGGTCGATGCCGGCGAACACCGGCGTCTCGCCGTGGCGGCGCGTCAGGCCGCGCAGCGTCAGCAGGGCCGGGGCGCTCATGCCGGCCCCCGTGCCCGCCACCAGGCCAGTGCCCGCGTGACGACCTGCGCGGGCGCATCGGGCGCGTCGCAGGCGATGACCTCGCGGGCGGGCATGCCGCGCAGCCAGGTCAGCTGGCGCTTGGCGAGCTGGCGGGTGGCGGCGCCGGCGCGTTCGGCCAGCTCGCGGGCCGGCCACAGGCCGTCGAGCATCTCCCAGGTCTGGCGGTAGCCGACGCAGCGCATCGACGGCAGGTCGAGGTGCAGATCCCCCCGTGCCCGCAGCGCCCGCACCTCGTCGATCAGGCCGGTCTGCTCCATCAGGGCCCAGCGCTGCGCGATGCGCCCGTGCAGCCAGGCCCGCTCGCCGGGCTCCAGGCTCAGCAGGTGGAAGCCGGCACTGGGGCCGCGGTCCCGCTCGAAGCGACCGGTGTGGAAGCTCGACAGCGGCTGGCCGCTGAGCTGCCAGACCTCCAGCGCCCGCTGGATGCGCTGGCTGTCGCCGGGCGGCAGCCGGGCGGCGGTGACCGGGTCGACACGCGCCAGCTCGGCGTGCAGCGCCGGCCAGCCGAGCTCGCCCGCCCGCCGGTCCAGCTCGGCCCGCACGGCCGGGTCGGCGCCCGGCAGGTCGTCGATGCCGTCGAACAGGGCCTTGAGATACAGCATCGTGCCGCCGACCAGCAGCGGCTCGGCGCCGCGGGCGCGGATGTCGGCGATCAGCCGGTGCGTGTCGGCGACGAAGCCGGCGGCGCTGTAGGCCTGCGTCGGGTCGATCACGTCGATCAGGTGGTGCGGCACCGCGTGCCGTTCGGCCGGGGTCGGCTTGGCGGTGCCGATGTCCATGCCACGGTAGACCAGCGCGGAGTCGACGCTGATGATCTCCAGCGGCGGCAGGCCGGCGGCCACGGCGGCCTGCGCCAGCTGCAGCGCGGCGGCGGTCTTGCCGCTGGCGGTGGGGCCGGCCAGGGCCAGGCAGGGGGTCTGTGGCGTCGGCGTGGGGCGGCTCATGCGACGGCGATGATAGCGGCTGAGGGCCCGCCGGTCGGGGCGAAGGTGCCCCTGGGGGCATCGATGCAGGAGCGCCGGCTTCGCTGGTCTTTTTGGCGGCTTGCCATCGGTCAAGGGGGTTCACAGTCGATCCTGTCCCCGTCCCGAACCCTTCGACCCCACCCACAAGATGACGTCAGTGCTCCGTTTCATCATGACCCCGGGCATCGTCGCCATGGGGCGTTTCCGGCTGCGGACCAAGCTGGGGCTGCTGGCCGGTCTGGTCCTGATCCCGCTGGTCGGGCTGGTCGCGACGACGCTGCGCCAGCAGCAGGCCGACCTGGCCTTCGTGCGCTCGGAGCTGCAGGGCACCCGGCTGGTCGACGCGCTGCTCGAGGCGATGCAGCTGCTGACCGAGCACCGCGGCCAGAGCGGCCTGTCCGAGCGCGCCGGCGGCAACGTCCGGCAGGCGCTGCCGGCCACCCGGGAGCGCCTGAAGCAGTCCGTCGAGGGCATCGACACGCTGGTCAAGACCCAGCCGGACTGGGGGCTCGACGAATCCTGGACCTCCGTGCGTGAACGGCTGCTGGCGGCCAGCCAGGGCCGGCATCCGGGCGTGGGGCGCGAATCCATCGAATGGCATGACCAGCTGGTGCAGGACCTGCGCCGCCTGCTCGGGCGCACTGGCGAGGCCTCGGCGCTGCTGCTCGATCCGCAGGCCAACAGCTTCTTCCTGATGGACCTGGCCGTCGAGCGCACCGCGCCGTGGATCAACCAGATCGGCCAGGCGCGCAGCCTGGTCAGCAGCATCCTGGTGCGGGGCGAGGCCTCTTCGGTCGAGGCCGCGCGGGTGCTGGGCTACGCCACCGAGATCGACCAGAACCTGCTGGACCTGCAGGACCGCATGGACGCGCTCCAGCGGGTCGGCGAGTCCGAGCCGGCCGGCTGGACCGAGGCCCGGACGGCAGCGGCGGGTTTCGCGGGCCAGGTGCGTGCGCTGTTCGTCGGCGGCATGACCACGGTGGACGACGAGCAGGCCGGCCTGCGCCATTACGAAGAAGCCTCCCGGGTCATCACCCGCGTGCTGGCCTTCGAACACGCGGCGATGGACCGCCTGCAGGCCGTGCTGATGCAGCGCGAGCGCGACATCGAGCGGCAGCGGCTGTTGATGGCCGTGGTGGCTGCGGGCATCTCGCTGCTGACGGTCTACATGCTGGCCGTGCTGTCGAGCAGCATCTCGGCGGCGGTGCGTTCGTTGCGCCGCACGGTGGCGGCCTGCGCCCGCGGCGACCTGAGCGTGCCGGTCGAGGTCCGGGGTCGCGACGAGTTCGCCCAGATCGGTCGGGACCTGGAGCAGATGGTGCAGTCGCTGTCGGCCAGCGTGGCCGAGATCCGCTCGCAGGCGGACATGGTCGGCGACGCCGGCCAGAGCCTGGCCGATGCCAGCCAGGCCATGTCGCAGCATGCGCAGCAGCAGGCCTCCAGTCTGCAGCAGTCCAGCGCTGCAGTGCGCCAGCTCAGCGCCTCGGTGCAGGGCAATGCCGAGGGTGCTCACCAAGCTGATGCGCTGACCCGTGACGTGTGCCAGCGCGCCGAGTCGGTGACCGAGGTCATGGGCCGGGCGCTGGAGGGCATGTCACGCATCGAGGGCAGCTCGCGGCGCATGGGCGAGATCATCGCGGTGATCGACAGCATCGCCTTCCAGACCAACATCCTGGCGCTCAACGCCGCCGTCGAGGCCGCGCGCGCCGGTGAATCCGGTCGCGGTTTTGCCGTGGTCGCCGCCGAGGTCCGCACGCTGGCCCAGCGCAGCGCCGCGTCGGCCGGCGAGATCCGCTCGCTGATCGCCCAGTCGGCCGAGGAGGTCGGCTCCGGCGTCTCGCACATCCATGTCATCGACACCCGGGTGCGCGAGGTGGTCGACGGCATCCGCCAGGTGGCCGGCCAGGTCAACCGCATCGCCCGTGGCAGCGACGAGCAGAGCACCGGCCTGCGCGAGATGGCCCAGGTCATCGCCCAGCTCGAGCACATCAGCCAGGACAACGCGACCATGATCGAAGGCGCGGCGGGCGAGGCCCGCGCGCTGCTGGACCGCTCGAGCAACCTGTCGGGGGCGGTGGTCGACATCCGCCTGCGCCAGGGCACCTCCGACGAGGCCCGCCGCCTGGTCGAGCAGGGCCATGCACAGGCCACGTCCGAGGGGCTGCAGGCGCTGCTGGCGCAGTGCAACCGCGGCGACAGCCCCTACGTCGACCGTGACCTCTACCTCTTCGTGCTCGACCGCCGCGGCCACTACCTCGGCTTCGCCGGCCAGCCGGCCCGGGTCGGACAGGACGTGACGCGGCTGCCCGGCATCGACGGCGCGCGCCTGCTGCACGACATCTGGCAGCGCGCCGACCGCTCGCCCGGCTGGGTGGACTACGCGGTGGCCCACCCCGAGACCGGCTTGGCGCAGCCCAAGTCGTCCTTCGTGATCGCGCTCGACCGTGAGCACGTGCTGGGCTGCGGGGTCTACAAGCGCCTGCCCAGGGCCGCGCTCGCCAGCGCCTGAGCCTGCCCGGTCTCAGCGGGTGGCGCGCTGCCTGACGCGGTCGAGGTAGGCGTGCGGATCGGGAGGCAGGCCGCTGCGCTGCGACTGCCAGATCATCTCGCCCAGCAGGTCCATCACCTCGTGGTGGGCGGCGTGCAGGTCCTGGCGCCGGGCCGCCAGCAGCTCGACCGCCTGGCGGATGCCACGCGGCTGGTCGATCGACACCTGCTCGCTGATCGACAGGTGCATCGACAGGTGCAGGAAAGGATTGGTGCGACCGTCCTCGACCGTGTAGACCGCCGCGAGCGCCGCCTCACGATCGGCCAGGTCGGCGTGGTACTCGGGGTGTCGGGTGATCCACTCGGCGGCGAGCGTCTCCATCGGAGACATCGTCTCGGCGGCGCGCTGCTTGCGCCAGGCCTCGCAGAAGAATGAACGGACGTCGTGCTGACTGGGGGCGAACATGCGAGGATTGTCACCCGATCGACAAGACCGCCGTCCGGCACCCCCCATTTCATGACCACTGCCCTGAACGCGCAAGCCCTGGCCCAGCTCTTCACCGACGCCCGCACCCACAACGGCTGGCTCGACCAGCCCGTGAGCACCGAGACCCTGCACCAGCTCCACGAGCTGACCCGCTGGGGCCCCACGGCGATGAACAGCTGCCCGCTGCGCCTGCGTTTCATCACCAGCACCGAGGCGCGCGCGCGCCTGCTGCCGCTGATGATGGAAGGCAACCGCGCCAAGACGGCTGCCGCGCCCGTGGTGGCCATCCTGGCCGTCGACGGCGCCTTCCACGAGCAGATGGGCACGCTGTTCCCGGTCTTCGATGCCGTGTCGATGTACCGCGCCGCCCCCGAGCGTGCCCAGCGTGACGGCGCCCTGAACGCCCATCTGCAGGCCGGCTACTTCATCCTGGCGGCCCGCTCGCTGGGCCTGGACGTCGGCCCGATGGGCGGGTTCGACCCGGCCGGCGTGGACGCCGAGTTCCTGGCCGGCACGCCGCTGCGCAGCTTCCTGGTCGTCAACCTCGGCCATGGCGACCCGGCCGCGCTGCGCCCGCGTGGCCCGCGCCTGTCGTTCGACACGGTCTGCGAGATCCTCTGATCGGGCCGGCGTGATCGCGCAATGGGGGGCGCAGTGGTGGGCGGCACTGCCGCACGACGCCCTGTTCTATGCGGTGGCCGTGCCCTCGGCCCTGTTGCTGGGCCTGGGCAAGTCGGGCTTCGGCGCGGGCTTCGGCTCGCTCGCCACCCCGCTGCTGGCGCTGGCCATGCCGGTGCCGCAGGCCGCGGCGGTGATGCTGCCGCTGCTCACCGTGGCCGACCTGGTCGGGCTGTCCAGCCTGATGCGCGAGGCCGATCGCCGGCTGCTGTGGCGGCTGCTGCCCGCCGCCCTGGTCGGCGTGCTGATCGGCTGGCTCAGCTTCGGCCTGCTCGGGCGGGCGACCGTCTCGGGCATCGTCGGCGGGCTGACGCTGCTGTTCCTGGCGCAGCAGGTGTTCTTCCCGCCGCGGGCCGATGCACGGGCGGCCGGCCCCTGGGCCGGGGCCGTGCTGGGCATGACCTCGGGCTACACCAGCTTCGTCGCCCACGCGGGCGGCCCGCCGGTCATCGCCTACCTGCTGCCGATGCGCCTGCCGCCGATGACCTACACCGCCACGCTGGCGGTGCTGTTCGGCGCCGTCAACCTGTCGAAGTGGCCGATGTACGCCAGCCTCGGCCTGATCGACCTGCGGGGCCTGGCCACCTCGATCGGCCTGATGCCGCTGGCGATGCTCGGCGTCTGGATCGGCCTGAAGCTGGCCCGCCGGCTCTCGCCGCGGCGCTTCTACCTGCTCGCCCAGCTGGGCATGCTGCTGACCGGCCTGAAGCTGCTGGCCGACGCCTGGCCGCGCGGCTGAGCGGGCCCGCCGCCTTGTCAGCGGGCCGGGAGGTCCGCTCGCTAGCATCGCCGGTTTGCTGTCCGCCACTTCGATCCAAGGACCCGACATGAGCAGCGCCGACGTGCGATTCGCCCCCCACAGCACCCTGCAGGACGTCGCCGTCCTGACCCTCAGCCACCCTGGCAAGCTCAACGCCGTCAGCGTCGTGATGTGGCAGCGTCTGCACGAGGTCTTCGACGGCCTGGCCGAGCGCGAGCCGCGCCTGCGTGCGGTCATCGTGCGCGGCGAGGGCGGCAGCTTCGTCTCCGGGGGCGACATCGAGGAGTTCCCCGCCTTCCGCTTCGACGAGGCGCGCCTGCGCCATTTCCACGAGCGCATCGTCGCCCCGGCGCTGGCGGCGATGTACCGCTGCGACGTGCCGCTGGTGGCGCAGATCGAGCGGGCCTGCGTCGGCGGCGGGCTCGAGATCGCCTGCCAGTGCGACCTGCGCATCGCCGGGCAGGGCAGCCGCTTCGGCGCGCCGATCGCCCGGCTGGGTTTCCCGATGGCCCCCGACGAGCTGGCCGGCGTGGTGCGGGTGGTCGGCTGGGCCACCGCCGCCGAGGTGCTGCTCGAGGCCCGCCTGCTCGACGCGGCCACCGCGCTGCAGCGCGGCCTGGTGCAGCGTGTCGTGCCCGACGAACAGGTCGCCGCCGAGGCCGAGGCCACCGCCGCCCGCATCGCCGCCGGTGCGCCGCTGGCCGCCCGGCTCAACAAGCGCACGCTGCGTCTGCTCGCCCCGCAGGTCGGCTTCACCGAGGCGCAGCGCACGGCGCTGGCCGCCTACGCCAGCGGCCCCGACCACCGCGAGGGCATCATCGCCTTCATCGAGAAGCGCCCGCCGAACTTCACCGGCTCCTGAGCCCGGCCTGCGCCGGGCCGCCCGCGTGGTGGCCGGCGCCTCGTCCGCCACCGTCGGTCCGACGCACAATCGGCGGCTGTCACCGCGCCGGCCGGGCCGGTGCGCCCCGAGGAGCCCCGTGCCATGCCACCGACCGACGACCAGAACCTCTACAGCGCGCTGCGCGCCGCCTTTCCGAGCGACCTCGACGGGATCGCCATCGAGACCGACAGCGGCCTGAACTACTCCTGGCGCGACCTCGAGCGGGCCTCGGCCATGCTCGCCAGCCTGCTCGCCTCGCTGGAGATCCCGCCCGGTTCGCGCGTGGCCGTGCAGACCGACAAGTCGGTCGAGGCGCTGGCGCTCTACCTGGCCACGCTGCGCGCGGGCTTCGTCTACCTGCCGCTCAACACCGCCTACCAGCGCGCCGAGCTCGAGTACTTCATCGACAACGCCGAGCCGGCCGTGTTCGTCTGCACCGGCGCGGCCTTCCCGTGGCTGTCCAAGCTGGCCTTCCAGCGTGGCGTGGCCCATGTCTTCACGCTCGAGGACGACCGCACCGGCACGCTGCTCGAGCGGGCCTCGCACTTCAGCGACCGGCACGAGCCGGTTCCGCGCCGCGCCGACGACCTCGCCGCCATCCTCTACACCAGCGGCACCACCGGGCGCAGCAAGGGCGCGATGCTCAGCCACGGCAACCTGCTGTCGAACGCGTTGGTGCTCAAGGACTTCTGGGACTGGCGGCCCGGCGACGTGCTGATCCACGCGCTGCCCATCTTCCACGTGCACGGCCTGTTCGTCGCCATCCACGGTGCGCTGCTCAACGGCAGCTGCATGCTGTGGCTCGGCCGCTTCGACCCGAAGGCCGTCGTCGAGCGCCTGCCGCGTGCCACCGTCTTCATGGGCGTGCCCACGCTCTACGTGCGCCTGCTGCAGGAGTCCGGCCTGACGCGCGAGGCCTGCGCCGGCATGCGCCTGTTCATCTCCGGCTCCGCGCCGCTGCTGATCGAGACCTTCCGCGACTGGCAGACCCGCACCGGCCACACCATCCTCGAGCGCTACGGCATGAGCGAGACCGTGATGCTCACCTCCAACCCCTGCCGCCCCGAGGCCGGCGAGCGCGTCGGCGGCACCGTCGGCCCGGCGCTGCCCGGTGTCGGCGTGCGGGTGGTCGACGACACGGGCGTGCGGCTGCCCGCCGGCGAGATCGGCCAGGTCCAGGTCCGCGGCCCCAACGTCTTCGCCGGCTACTGGCGCCTGCCCGGCAAGACCGCCGAGGAGTTCACCACCGATGCCGACGGCCAGCGCTGGTTCCGCACCGGCGACGTCGGCCGCTTCGACCCGAAGGGTTACCTCACCATCGTCGGCCGCAGCAAGGACCTGGTCATCACCGGGGGCTACAACGTCTATCCCGCCGAGGTCGAGGGCTTCCTCAACGAGCTGCCCGGCGTGGCCGAGTCCGCCGTCATCGGCGTGCCGCACCCCGACTTCGGCGAGGCCGTCGTCGCCATCGTCATCGCCCGCCCCGGCGCCACGCCCGACCCCGACGAGCTGATCGCCTCGCTGAAATCACGCATCGCCGGCTTCAAGGTGCCCAAGCGCATCCTCATCGCCCCCGACCTGCCGCGCAACACGATGGGCAAGGTGCAGAAGAACCTGCTGCGGGAGTGGCATCGAGGGGTGCTGGCCGCGCCGTGACGGGCTGCACCGAGGGTTTTCCCTGGTCTTGCCTCAGAATGCGCGGATGGCAGTTTCCGGAAACACCCCATGAACCAGGTCACCACGGCGCCGGTCCCGGCGGAGCAGGCCCATCTGCAGCGGCTGGAGCAGTCGATGGAAGCGCTCGATGTGCAGATCGCCCGGCTGGCGCGTGTGCTGGGGCTGCCGCTCGACCAGAAGGACGGCTTCCTGGAGGCGATGCGCGAGATCCATGCGCCCGGCGCGGGCCTGTCGTCCTCGGTCCACCGGGACGTGGTGCTGCACACCGAGCTGCGCGGGCTGCTGGTGCTGCGTTACGACCTGATCCGCCGCTATGCCGAGCAGGTGGGCCCGGAGACCACGCGCCACCTGCTGCTCGAGGCCGAGAGCCACCTGCTGGCCATCGGCTTCGAGCTGGGGGCCGACGGCATCGATCTGGACGGCCTGCTGCCCGCGAACTGAAGCCGGCGGTCGCGGGCCGTCGGGCCTGTCCGGACCGCGGCGGCTGGCGCCGCACGGCCCGGTGGGCCCGCCTGCGTCAGCCCGTGTTGCGCAGGCCGGCGGCCACCCCGTTGATCGAGATGTGGATGCCGCGCTGCAGGCGCTCGACCGTGGAGTCGGTCTTGGCGTCGGCCGGGCGCTGGCGGTAGCGGCGCATCAGCTCGACCTGCAGGTGGTTCAGCGGGTCGAGGTAGGGGAAGCGGTGCTCGATGCTGCGCGCCAGCGACGGGTTGCTGGCCAGGCGCTGCGTGTCGCCGGTGATCTGGTTCAGCGCGGCGTCGGTGCGCTGCCACTCGGCCTCGATGGCGGCGAAGATCTTCTTGCCCAGCTTCTTGTCCTCGACCAGCTCGAGGTAACGCGCGGCGATGCGCAGGTCCGACTTGGCCAGCACCATGTCCAGGTTGGACAGCAGGGTGCGGAAGAAGGGCCACTGCTTGAACATCTTCTGCAGCAGCGCCAGGCGGGCGGGGCGCTTGTCCTCGCCCTGGGCGCTCAGGTAGCCCTCGACCGCCGAGCCGAAGCCGCACCAGCCCGGCAGCGCGACGCGGCACTGGCCCCAGCTGAAGCCCCACGGAATGGCCCGCAGGTCCTCGATGGCGCGCGTGGCCTTGCGCGAGGCCGGGCGCGAGCCGATGTTGAGCTCGGCGATCTCGCGGATCGGCGTGGCGCTGAAGAAGTAGTCGGTGAAGCCCGGGGTCTCGTAGACCAGCGCGCGGTAGGCGGCCATGCTGGCGTTGGAGATCTCGGCGGCCGCGTCCAGGAAGGACTTGGGCGCGCTCTTGGTCGGGTGCAGCAGCGTGGCCTCGAGCGTGGCGGCGACCAGGGTCTCGAGGTTGCGCAGGCCGATCTCCGGGTGCGAGTACTTCGAGGCGATGACCTCGCCCTGTTCGGTCAGGCGGATCTGGCCGTTCACCGTGCCCGGGGGCTGGGCGAGGATGGCCTGGTAGCTCGGGCCGCCGCCGCGGCCGACGGTGCCGCCGCGGCCGTGGAACAGGCGCGGCACGATGCCGTGGCTCTTGCCCAGCGTGGCGAACAGCTCGACCAGCGCCAGCTCGGCCGCATACAGCTCCCAGTTGCTGGTGAAGAAGCCGCCGTCCTTGTTGCTGTCGGAGTAGCCCAGCATGATGTCCTGCTCGCCGCCCGAGCGCTGCACCAGCGCGGCCACGCCGGGCAGGGCGTAGAACTGCTCCATGATGGGCGCGGCGTTGCGCAGGTCGCCGATGGTCTCGAACAGCGGCACGACGATCAGGTCGTTGATCGCGGCGTCGCTGTCGAGCTTGCCGCGCAGCAGGCCGACTTCCTTCTGCAGCAGCAGGACCTCGAGCAGGTCGCTGACGTCCTCGGTGTGCGAGATGATGTAGTGGCGCAGCGCGTGGCGGCCGTAGCGCGCCAGCATGGTGCGGGCGGTCTCGAAGATGGCCAGCTCGCTGCGGGCGTGCTCGGAGTAGTCCGCCCCGATCACGCGCAGGCCGCGGGCGTCGTTGAGCTGGCGCAGCAGCAGCTCGCGCCGGCCGCTCTCGTCGAGCGCGCTGTAGTCGGCCTCGATGCCGGCGATGCGCAGCAGCTCGGCCACGACCTCCTCGTGCTTGTCCGAGCTCTGGCGCAGGTCGACGGTGGCCAGGTGGAAGCCGAAGACCTGCACCGCGCGCATCAGCGGCGCCAGCCGCGCGCCGATCAGCGCATCGGCGTGGTGGAAGCGCAGCGAGGCCTCGATGGTGCGCAGGTCGGCCAGGAAGTCCTCGGCCTGCAGGTAGGGGTTCTGCGGCGGCACGGCGTGGCGCAGCGCGTCGGTGCCGGTCAGCTCGTGCAGCGTGGCGGCCAGGCGCGAGTACATGCCGATCAGCGCGCGGCGATACGGTTCGTCCTTGCGGTGCTCGCTGCGGTCGGGCGAGCGCTCGGCCAGCGCCAGCATCTCGGGCGTGACCTGGGCCAGCAGCAGCGACATCGACAGCTCGCCGCCCAGCGTGTGCACCTCGGTCAGGTAGTAGCGCAGCGCGGTCTCGCTCTGGCGCGACAGCGCCCGCTTGAGCGTCTCGGCGGTGACGAAGGGGTTGCCGTCGCGGTCGCCGCCGATCCAGTTGCCCATGCGGAAGAAGTTGCCGATGTCGCAGCCCGGCAGCGCCCGCTCGACCTCGCCGTACAGGCGCGGGATCTGGCGCAGGAAGGTCGAGTGGTAATACGACAGCGCGTTCTCGATCTCGTCGGCCACCGTCAGCTTGGTGTAGCGCAGCATGCGCGTCTGCCACAGCTGGGTCACGCGGGCCAGCAGCATGGCCTCGTTGTCGGTGCGGGCGCGTTCGGTGTGCAGGCCGTCGCGCTCGCCCACCAGCTCGGCGATGGCGCGCTCGGCGTCGAGGATGCTCTTGCGCTGCACCTCGGTCGGGTGGGCGGTCAGCACCGGCGAGATGTAGGCCTTGCCCAGCGTGCGCGCGATGTCGGTGGCCCGCACGTCACCCTCGGCCAGGCGCTCGAAGCACATGGCCAGCGAGCCTTCCTGCAGGTCGCCGGCGCGCTCGTGCACCTCGCGGCGGCGCACGTGGTGGCGGTCCTCGGCGATGTTGGCCAGGTGCGAGAAGTAGCTGAACGCACGGATGACGCTGACCGTCTGGTCCACCGTCAGGTTCTTCAGCAGGCGGTCCAGCGCCTTGCCGGCCGTGGCGTCCTGCTTGAGGCGGAAGCCGACCGACAGCTGGCGCACCTTCTCGACCAGCTCGTAGGCCTCCTTGCCCTCCTGCTCGCGGATCACGTCGCCGAGGATGCGGCCCAGCAGGCGGATGTCCTCCATCAGCGGGCGATTCTTCTCGGCGGCGTCCTCACGCACCCGGGCGGTGCTTTCGGCGACGGTCGTGGCGGAGCGGCGGGTGCGGGCGGCACTGGGCATTGAAACCTCGAGGTCTGGGATGGCGTAACTTGGTTACTGGAAATGGTAGCAGTTTATGCGCAATAAACATGCGAACCAACTGTCATCGGCATCGCCTGGTGTTGGTGCGGCGCTGCATCCGGGAAGGACCAGCATGGGGCGTGCCCGCTTCGGGCGGGTGCGGGCTGAGGGACAATCGCGCCATGACTACCTTGCCCGACCCCTGCGTCATCGCCACCCGAGAAAGCCGGCTCGCCCTGTGGCAGGCCGAGCATGTCCGAGACCTGCTGACCGAGCGCCTGGGCTGGTCGGTCGACCTGCTGGGCATGACGACCCGCGGCGACCAGATCCTCGACCGCGCGCTGTCGAAGGTCGGCGGCAAGGGCCTGTTCGTCAAGGAGCTCGAGACCGCGCTGGAGGAGGGCCGTGCCCACCTGGCGGTGCACTCGCTCAAGGACGTGCCGATGGAGCTGCCCGACGGGTTCTCGCTGTGCACGGTGCTCGAGCGCGAGGACCCGCGCGACGCCTGGGTGTCCTCGAGCTTCGAGAGCATCGAGGCGCTGCCGCAGGGCGCCCGCGTGGGCACCTCCAGCCTGCGCCGGGTGGTGCAGCTGCAGGCCCGGCGGCCCGACCTGGACGTGCAGCCGCTGCGCGGCAACCTCGACACCCGTCTGCGCAAGCTCGACGAGGGCCAGTACGACGGCATCGTGCTGGCGGCGGCCGGGCTCAAGCGCCTGGGGCTGGCCGAGCGCATCCGCCAGGTGATCTCGCCCGAATGGATGCTGCCGGCCGCGGGGCAGGGTGCGCTCGGCATCGAGGTGCGCACCGACGCGACGCCGCTGCGCAACGCGCTGGCCGGCCTGATCCACACGCCGACCTGGCTGGCGGTGCACGCCGAGCGGGCGGTGTCCCGGGCCCTGGGTGGCAGCTGCAGCATGCCGCTGGCCGCCTATGCCTTCTGGTCCGACGGGGCGCTGGCGCTCGAGGCCCGGCTGGGCGATCCGCTGCAGCCCGGCCGGCCGATGCTGCGGGCGCAGCAGCGCAGCCGGGTCGCCACGACCACGGCCGCCGAGGCGCTGGGCCAGGGGGTGGCCGCCGAGCTGATCGAGGCTGGCGGCCGGGACATCCTGGACCGCCTCGCCCATGGCTGATGCGGCGGCATCGCGCCGCGCGCTGCTGGTCGTCACCCGGCCGCAGCCGCAGGCCGATGCCTGGGTGCGTGACCTGGCCGCCCGCGGCCAGCCGGCCGTGGCGCTGCCGCTGATGCGCATCGAGGCCCTCGAGGCCGACGGCCCGGTGCTGCGGTCGGCCTGGCGCACGCTGGCGCAGCACCGGCTGGTGATGTTCGTCAGCCCGAACGCGGTGCTGCAGTTCTTCGCCGGCCGCCCGGCGGCGGCCCCCTGGCCGGCGGACACCCGCGCTGCCGCGACCGGCCCGGGCACCGAGGCCGCGCTGCTGCAGTGCGGCGTGCCGGCCGGGCTGATCGATGCGCCGGCGCACGACGCCGAGCGCTTCGACGCCGAGACCCTGTGGCAGCAGGTGCTGGCCCGGCGGGACTGGACCGGCGCGCAGGTGCTGATCGTGCGGGGCGAGGACGGCCGCGACTGGCTGGCGCAGCGCCTGTGCGCCGCGGGAGCGGGCGTCGACCTGCTGGCCGCCTACCGGCGCCAGCCGCCGTGCTGGTCGACCGCGGAGGTCACGCTGCTGCGTTCGCTGCTGGCGCAGGCCGAGGCGACCGGGCGGGCGCGTCCGGTGTGGTTCTTCAGCAGCTCGCAGTGCATCGAGCACCTGGCCGCGCACCTCGTCGACGATCCCGAGCGCCTGCGGGCGGCCCGGTCGCTGCCGGTGCTGGCCACCCATCCCCGCATCGCCGAGACGGCCCGGCGGCTGGGTTTTGCCGAGGTGAGGCCGGTGTCGCCGGATGCGGCGGCCGTCGTCGCTTCGCTGGACTGATCGGATCGGCCCGAGCGTGTGCCGGATCGGCGCACCCCCTCGATACAATCGACGCGCACCTTTGCAGATCCCTTCGTGGTCTGACCACCCGAGTGAACGCCAGTGACCGACGAACAAGCCTCCTCCCGCAGCCTGACTCCGCCGGACAGTGCCACGATGCCCGTCGCGCCGCCTCCCGAGGCGGCCTCGGCCCCTGCGGCTGCACCGGCCCCGGCCCCGTCGGTCGCATCGGCCTCCGTGCCCGCACCGGCGTCGATGCCGGCGCATGCACCGACCTGGGTGTGGGCGGGCATGGCCCTGATGGCCGGCTTGGCGGCCGTGTCGACCTGGCAGGCGGTGCAGACCCATCGCCAGGTCGGCGCGATCGAGCAGGAGCTGGTGCGCCGCCAGCAGGGCAGCACCGAGCAGTCGGCCGAGGCGCGCCTGCTGGCGCGCCAGTCGCAGGACCTGGCCCGCGAGAGCGCGGCCAAGGTCAGCGTGCTGGAGGAGAAGCTCTCCGAGGTCGCGCTGCAGCGGGGCCAGCTGGAGGAGCTGATCCTGTCGCTGTCGCGCTCGCGTGACGAGAACCTGGTCACCGATGTGGAGGCCTCGCTGCGCGTGGCGCTGCAGCAGAGCGCGCTGACCGGCAGCGCCGAGCCGCTGGTGTCGGCGCTGCGGGCCTCCGAGGAGCGCCTGGGCCGGGTCGACCAGCCTCGCCTGGAGCGGGTGCGGCGGGCCATCTCCCGCGACCTCGAGCGGGTCCGTGCGGTCGGCGTGCCCGATGTCGGGGTGCTGCTGATCAAGCTCGACGAGGCGGTGCGCCTGGTCGACGAGCTGCCGCTGCTGTCGATGCGTCCGGCGCCGACCCGCAACGACGAGGCGAGCCGCAGCAGCCACACGCCGCCCCGGTCGGTCCAGCAGGCCGGCAAGGCCGCCGCCGCGGCGGCATCGGCCCCCGGCTGGGTCGAGCTGCAGTGGCAGTCGGTGCAGAAGCCCCTGCTGGCGGTCTGGGACGAGGTGCGCGGCCTGCTGCGCGTGACCCGCATCGACCGGCCCGAAGGCATGCTGGTCGCTCCTGAACAGGGTTATTTCGTGCGCGAGAACCTGAAGCTGCGGCTGCTCAATGCCCGCCTGTCGCTGCTGTCGCGCCAGTACGAGGCGGCGGCGTCCGACCTCGACGACTGCCAGGGCGCGGTGAACCGCTACTTCGACGGCAACGCCCGGCGCACCCAGGTCATCAGCGACCTCATCCGGCAGGTGCAGCAGCAGGGCCGCCAGGTCAGCGTGCCCCGTCCCGACGAGACGCTGTCGGCCATCGCCGCGCTGAGCGTCGTGCGCTGAGGGGCTGCCATGCGTTCCGTGGTGTGGACCCTGTTGCTCTTCGTGGTGGCCGTGCTCGCGGCGACCATCCTCGGTGCCAACGACGGCCTGGTGTCCATCTACTGGGCACCGTGGCGCTTCGACCTGTCGCTGAACTTCTTCCTGCTGCTGATGCTGCTGTCGGGCGTGCTGGTCTATGCGCTGGTCGGTGCGTTCAACCAGCTCGTCGGCCTGCCGGAGCGGGCCCGGCTGTGGCGGGTGCAGCGCCGTGAGCGGGCGGCCCAGGCGGCGCTGCGCGAGTCGCTCGCCTTCCTGTTCGCCGGGCGTTACGGCCGGGCGCACAAGTCGGCCCAGCGGGCGCTCGAGCTGCAGAGCATGACGCCCGAGCTGGACCGTGACGTCGAGTTCGGCGCGCTGGCCCACCTGCTGGCCGCCAGCGGCCTGCACCGCCTGCAGGACCGCGAGCGGCGCGACCAGCAGCTCTCGCAGGCCCAGGCCCTGGCCGGTGGCCTGGCCACCGGCAGCGCCGTGGCCGAAGGGGCCCGGCTGCTCAGCGCCGAATGGGCGCTCGACGACCGTGATGCCGAGCGCGCCCTCGACCAGCTGGCGCTGCTGCCCGCCGGCGTGGCCCGCCGCACGCTGGCCCTGCGCATGCGCCTGCAGGCCACCCGGCTGGCGCGCCAGCCCATCGAGGCGCTCAAGACCGCCCGCCTGCTGGCCAAGCACCAGGCCTTCGGGCCCGTGGCGGCGCAGGGCCTGCTGCGCAGCCTGGCGGTCGAGGCGCTGGACACGGCCCGCGACGCCGAGCAGCTGCGCCGCATCTGGGCCCAGCTCGATGCGGCCGACCGGCGTGATCCTTACGTGGCGTCCCGCGCGGCCCGGCATGCGGCGGCGATGGATGCCGCGGCCGAGGCGCGCGGCTGGCTGCGTCCGCACTGGGAGCGCCTGGCCGAACTGGGCGAGCGTGAACGCCGCGATGTGCAGGACGCGCTGGTCGAGGCGCTGCCCGGCCTGTCGGCCGACTGGCTGCCGCTGCTGGAGGAGGCCGTCGCGGCGGCCCCGGGCGATGCGGCCCTGTCGCATGCGGTCGGCTGCGCGATGGCCGAGCGCCAGCTCTGGGGCCGTGCCCGCCGCCTGCTCGAGAATGCCGCGACGATGCCGTCGGCCGACCGCGAGCTGCGCCGCAAGGCCTGGCGCAGCCTGGCCACGATCGCCGAGAACGACGAGGACCAGGCGCTGGTGCAGCGCTGTTATCGAGAAATTGCTCAGAACACTTGACGGGTCACTCGAAAGCGCGGTATATTCTCTTTCTCGACGCAAAAACGTCGAATGTGTGAAAGACGCGGGCGGCTGTAGCTCAGTTGGATAGAGTACTTGGCTACGAACCAAGGGGTCGTGGGTTCGAATCCTGCCAGCCGCACCAGACGTCAATCCGCACAATGCGGCTGTAGCTCAGTTGGATAGAGTACTTGGCTACGAACCAAGGGGTCGTGGGTTCGAATCCTGCCAGCCGCACCATCTTTCAAGGGATCGCTTCTTCATCGGAGCGGTCCCTTTTGTTTTGGGCCGACCGATCCTCGTCGGCCCAGGCCCGGGTGAATTCAGCCCCGAGCAGGAAGATCTGCGCCGAGCCGTAGATCCAGACCAGCAGCGCGACCACCGAGCCCGCGGCGCCGAAGCCCGAGGCGACGGCGCTGTGGCCGAGGTACAGGCCCAGCAGCGTGCGCCCGGCACTGAAGAGCAGGGCGGTCACGAGCGCGCCGACCCGGACATCCGACCACGCCACCGGCACCCGCGGCATGAGCTTGTAGATCATCGCGAACAGCAGGCTGAGCAGCGCGAAGCTGGTGGAGAAGTCGATCACCTCGATCAGCAGCGGCCAGGGGCCCGGCAGGGGCGACCACCAGCGCCGCAGCGCGGCGACCGCGGTGCCCGTCAACAGCAGCATCAGCAGCAGCAGGCCCGCACCGAGGATCAGGACGAAGGACAGCACGCGGGCGCGGATCAGCCGCCAGACACCCTGGCGTGGCGCCGGTGGTGCGCGCCAGATGAGGTCGAGCGCCCCCTGCAGCTCCGTGAGCACCGTGGTGGCGCCGGCCAGCACCAGCCCGACCCCCAGCAGCGAGACCGGCCAGCTCCCGCGCGGCCAGTCCACGCCCTCGATCACCCCCTGCGCGGCCGCCGCACCCGCCGGCCCGACCAGTTCGCGCAGCCGCGCCACGACTTCATGGCGCGCGGCTTGTGCATCGAACACCAGTGCGGCCACCGACACGACGATCAGCAGCAGCGGCGCCAGCGAGAACAGGGCGTAGTAGGCCAGTGCCGCGCCCATGCTGGAGGCCCGATCGTCGACCCAGGCCCGGGCGGCCCGGTGGCTGATGGCGCAGAACCGGGTCCAGGTCATCGGCGTGTTCGAGGGCATCGTGCGATTGCAGCCCGGCCGCGCCGCCGGTGATGCCGGTCCGCGGCCCGTCGTGGCGTAGGACGATGTCGCCAGGCCTCGAGAGCCCCCGGCGGGTGGCGGCCACCGGTTCTCCCCGACACGCGGGCAGCGGTCTCGATGTTAGATTGCGCGCTGTCCTCAGACCGCTCCGCTCACCTCATCCTGTCTCCGATGTCTCCACTGACGCACAGCCCGACGGGCGCAGATCTTCCGGGCCTGCGGCCCCGCTCGTTCCTCCTGGCGGGGGGCTGTCTGGCGCTGGCGCTGCTGCTGTCGGCCTGCGGTCCGTCGGATGGGGCGGGGAGCGCGGCAGCGGCCTCCGGCGCGCAGCGGCCACCGGCCCAGGTGTCGGTGGTGCCGGCCCGGGTGCGCGACGTGTCGGTCAGCGTCGAGGCCTCCGGCACGGCCGTGCCGCTGAACACGGTCGAGATCCGGCCGCGCCTGTCCAGCGCCACCGTGCACGAGGTGCTGATCCGCGACGGCCAGGAGGTGCCCCGCGGTGCGCTGCTGGTCAGGCTCGACGATCGCAGCGAACGTGCGGCGCTCGACAAGGCCCGCGCCCAGCTCGCGCGCGACCGGGTGACGCTGGCCGACCTGAAGCGCCAGCTGCAGCGCACCCGCGACCTGGCGGACCAGCAGTTCGTCACCGGCAGCGCGGTGGACACGATCCAGGCCCAGCTCGACGGTCAGCTCGCCGTCATCGCCGCCGACGAGGCCGGCGTGCGGGATGCCGAGGTGGCGCTGAGCCAGACCGTCATCCGCTCGCCGCTGGCCGGTCGGGCCGGTGCGGTGTCGGTGCATCCGGGGGCGCAGGTCAGTGCCAGCAGCCCGGCGCTGGTGACCATCAGCCAGATGGATCCGATCGGCGTGACCTTCACCGTGCCCGAGCGCGAGCTGTCGGGCCTGCTGCAGGCCCGCACGGCGGCGCTGAAGCTGACGGCGCGCCTGCCGGGCGCGGGGGAGCGCCCCGGTCCGGCCGCGTCCGGGCCGTCGGCCAGCGGCAATGGCAATGGCAATGGCAATGGCAATGGCAATGGCAGCGAGCGCGATGGCGGTGCGACGCTCGACGGCGAGCTGAGCTTCATCGACAACGCGGTGGACAGCACCACCGGCACCGTGCGCCTGAAGGGCAGCTTCGCCAATCCGAAGCGCCAGCTCTGGCCGGGCCAGTACGTCTCGGTGCGCCTGACGCTGCGCACGCTGCGTGATGCGGTCGAGGTGCCGCAGGCCGCGCTGGTGCAGCGTGGCTCCGAGCGTTCGGTCTATGTGGTCGGGCCCGACCTGCTGGCGCAGCCGCGGGTGGTGCAGATCCGCCATGGCAGCGGCGACTGGGTGGCCGTCGACGGCATCGCCGCCGGTGAGCGGGTGATCGTCGAGGGCAAGCAGAACGTGAGGCCAGGGGCCCGGGTGCGTCTGGCGGCCGCGGCCGCCGCCGCAGGTGCATCGGGCCCGGCACGATGAACTGGACCGACCTGTTCATCCGGCGGCCGGTGATGACCGTGCTGCTGAACCTGGCCATCGTGCTGGCGGGCATCGTGGCGCTGGCCCGCATCCCGGTGGCGGCGCTGCCCACGTACAACACGCCCGTGATCCAGGTCAGCGCCTCCCTGCCGGGCGCCGGCCCCGAGACCATGGCCAGCTCGGTCGCGCTGCCGCTGGAGAAGCAGTTCTCCACCATCGCCGGCCTGGCGCAGATCAGCTCGGTCAACACGCTGGGCCAGAGCTCGATCACGCTGGAGTTCGATCCGTCGCGTGATACCGACGCCGCGGCCGTCGACGTGCAGGCCGCGCTGCTGCGTGCCCAGCGCAGCCTGCCCGCGGAGATGACGACGCTGCCGTCCTACCGCAAGGTCAACCCGGCCGACGCGCCGGTGTTGCTGCTGGCGATGACCTCGCCGTCGATGGATGCGGCCGAGCTGAACGACTTCGCCGAGAACCTGGTCTCGCCCAGCCTGTCGACCGTGCCCGGCGTGGCCCAGGTGTCGATCTTCGGCCAGAAGCGTTATGCGGTGCGCATCCAGGTCCGCCAGCAGGCGCTGACGGCCCGCAACCTGACGATGGACGAGCTGCGCACGGCCATCGCCGCGGCCAACCCCAACACGCCGCTGGGCATCCTCGAGGGGCCGCGCCAGACGCTGACGCTGCAGGCCAACCGCCAGCTGGCGCGGGCGTCCGAGTTCGCCCGGCTGATCATCGGCCAGCGGGACGGCGCCCCGCTGCGCCTGAGCGACGTGGCCGACGTGCAGGACAGCGTCGAGACCACCCGCACCGCCGCCTCGTTCAACGGCGAGCCGTCGATCACGCTGGCGGTGCAGCGCCAGCCCGGCGCCAACACCGTCGAGGTGGTGGACCGGGTGCGGGCGCTGCTGCCGCGTTTTGCCGCCCAGCTGCCGGCCTCGGTGCAGATCACGCCCTTCAACGACCGCTCGCTGTCGGTGCGCGAGGCGCTGCACGACGTCAACCTGACGCTGCTGCTGACGCTGGTGCTGGTGGTGCTGGTGATCTTCCTGTTCCTGCGCCGGCTGGTGGCCACGCTGATCCCGGCGCTGTCGCTGCCGGTCTCGCTGATCGGCGCGCTGACGCTGCTGTACGCGGGCGGCTACAGCCTGGACAACGTCTCGCTGCTCGGGCTGACGCTGGCCGTCGGCCTGGTGGTCGACGACGCGATCGTCATGCTCGAGAACATCGCGCGCCATGTCGAGGAGGGCGTGCCGCCGTTCCAGGCCGCGCTGCGGGGCGCCCGCGAGATGTCCTTCACCATCGTGTCGATCTCGCTGTCGCTGGTGGCCGTGCTGATCCCGATCTTCTTCATGCCCGGCGTGATCGGCCTGCTGTTCCACGAGTTCGCGGTCGTGGTGGGCCTGTCGGTGCTGGTGTCGGCCGTCGTCTCGCTGACGCTGGTGCCGATGCTGGCCAGCCGCTTCCTCAAGCCCCACACCGCCTACCGCGAGGAAGGGGCGCTGGGCCGGGCGTTCGAGCGGGGTTTCGACGCGCTGCTGCGGGCCTATGCCCGCAGCCTCGACTGGGCGCTGGGCCACCGCTGGTGGATCGGTGCGCTGACGCTGGCCACGCTGGTGCTGACGGTGCTGCTGTTCCAGCACATCCCCAAGGGCTTCTTCCCGGAAGAGGACATCGGTCAGATCCAGGTGACGACCGAGGCGTCGGAGGACATCTCCTTCCCGGCCATGCTGGCCGTGCAGAACCAGGTGGCGGCGGTCTTCCGGGCCGATCCGGCGGTGCTGACGGTCGGCGCCTTCTTCGGTGGCGGCAACAACGCCTCGACCCAGAACACCGGCCGCCTGTTCGTCACGCTGCAGCCGCGCGGCCAGCGCCCGCCGATGGCCGAGGTGGTCGACCGCCTGCGCCAGCAGCTGCGCGGCATCCCGGGCGTGGCGGTCTACCTGCGCCCGGTGCAGAACCTGCAGATCGGCGGGCGGGCCAGCAAGAGCCGCTACCAGTATTCGCTGCAGAGCGTCAGCGCCGACGCGCTGGGGGACTGGGCCGGCCGGTTGCAGGCCCGGCTGCGCGAGGACGGCCTGTTCCGCGACGTGACCAGCGACGCGCAGCAGCGTGGCCTGCAGGCCACGCTGCAGATCGACCGCGACCGCGCCAACCTGCTGGGCGTCGACATGGCCCAGGTGCGCAGCGCGCTCTACAGCGCCTTCGGCGAGCGCCAGGTCTCGAGCATCTACCTGCCGGGCAACACCTTCCAGGTCGTGATGGAGGCGGCCGCGGCCGACCGCCAGTCCGAGGCGGCGCTGGCCCAGGTCCAGGTGCGCTCGCGCAGCGGGGCGCTGGTGCCGCTGGGCTCCTTCTCGACCGTGCAGCGCACGCTCGGGCCGATGGCGGTCAACCACCAGGGCCAGCTGCAGGCGATCACGCTGAGCTTCAACCTGGCCCCGGGCGTGTCGCTGGGCGAGGCCACGGCCAAGCTGGACGGCCATGTGCGCACGCTCGGCATGCCGGCCACGGTGATCGGCACCTACGGCGGTGATGCGGCGGTGTTCCAGGACTCGCAGTCCGGCCAGCTGGTGCTGCTGGGGCTGGCGGTGCTGGTGATCTACTTGCTGCTGGGCATGCTCTACGAGAGCTACATCCACCCGCTGACCATCCTGGCCGGCCTGCCGTCCGCGGCGGTGGGGGCGCTGCTGACGCTGCAGCTCTTCGGCCAGGACCTGACGCTGATCGCCACCATCGGCATCCTGATGCTGATCGGCATCGTCAAGAAGAACGCGATCATGATGATCGACTTCGCCCTGCAGGCCCAGCGCGAGCAGGGCATGGCTGCTGAGCAGGCGATCCGCCAAGCCTGCCTGCTGCGCCTGCGGCCGATCATGATGACGACGCTGGCCGCGCTGATGGGGGCGCTGCCCATCGCGCTCGGGCTGGGCGCGGGGGCCGAGCTGCGCCAGCCGCTGGGCCTGGCGGTGGTCGGCGGCCTGGTGGTGTCGCAGGCAGTGACGCTCTACATCACGCCGGTGATCTTCCTGGCGCTGGAGCGCTGGAGCGGTCGCGGACCGGTGGTCGGCGACGACGGCACGCAGGTCTGAGGGCGGCGACCGGCCGCGCTCACGGCTTGCGTGGCGGGTCGGGCAGCAGGCAGGCGTCGGAGACCTGCAGGTTGTTGTCGCGGGCGAAGTTCATCACGAACTCCCAGGCCATCGGCTCGATCTCGCGCAGCGCCTCGTTGACCACCACACACTTGGTGCTGCCGATCACCGTGGGGATGCAGTAGGGGGAGTAGCCGATCGCCGCGCCCAGGCCGGCGGCCTTGGTGCCACCGGGGCGGAAGCACGACATGGCGCCCGCCAGGCGCTCGGCCCAGTCGCTGGGACGGAAGGTTCGGCCGTCCTGAGTGATGCCCTGGATGAAGACTTCGCGCGGTTTGTTGATGTTCGTCACCTGAATCGATCCTCGCCCGGCCGGGCCGCGGGCACTGTCCACGAAAATCCGTATTGTGCTGCAGTGCAGCAGCATGGAGGTCCGTGGTCCTGCGAATGCCGACCACGCTCCAGAGCGATACGGGCGTCTCGCCATCATCCGTGAGTGTCGCAGCACTGGCTGTCAGCGCACTGTCGCCGTGTGTGCGGAATCTGTCCTTACAATGGACCAGGCGCCCTGATTGACGGGGCGCCTTTGTTTTTCAGCTTTGCTGCAGGAGAGCCCTGATGACTTCCGCTGCGCCGCACGCGACGTTCGACGATCCCCACGTGATGAAGACCTACGGCCGACTGCCGATCGCGCTGTCGCACGGCCGAGGCTGCCGGGTGTGGGACACCGAAGGTCGTGAATACCTCGACGGCCTGGGCGGCATTGCGGTCAACACGCTGGGCCATGCGCACCCGAAGCTGGTGCCGGCGCTGCAGGAGCAGATCGGCCGGATGATCCACTGCTCGAACTACTACCACGTGCCGCTGCAGGAGCAGCTCGCCGCACGCCTGGTCGAGCTGTCGGGCCTGAGCAATGCCTTCTTCTGCAGCACCGGCCTGGAGGCCAACGAGGCGGCGCTGAAGCTGGCGCGCAAGTTCGGCCACGACAAGGGCATCGAGCGCCCCGAGGTCATCGTCTACGAGAAGGCCTTCCACGGCCGCTCGATCGCGACGCTGTCGGCCACCGGCAACCCCAAGGTGCAGGCCGGGTTCGGCCCGCTGGTCGAGGGTTTCGTGCGGGTGCCGCTCAACGACCTGGAGGCCGTCGAGGCCGCGGTGCGTGGCAACCCCAACGTCGTCGCGGTGTTCCTGGAGACCATCCAGGGCGAGGGGGGCATCCACGCGGCGCGCTGGGACTACCTGCAGGGCCTGCGCCGGCTGTGCGACGAGCACGACCTGCTGCTGATGCTCGACGAGGTGCAGTGCGGCATCGGCCGCACCGGCAAGTGGTTCGCGCACCAGTGGGCCGGCATCCAGCCCGACGTCATGCCGCTGGCCAAGGGGCTGGGTTCGGGCGTGCCGGTCGGCGCGGTGGTCTGCGGCCCGCGGGCGGCCGGCATCTTCCAGCCGGGCAACCACGGCTCGACCTTCGGCGGCAACCCGCTGTCCATGCGTGCCGGCGTCGAGACGCTGCGCATCATGACCGAGGACGGCCTGCTCGAGAACGCCGCCACCGTCGGCGCCGCGCTGCGGGCCGCGCTGGCGCGCGAGCTCGAGGGCGTGGCGGGCGTGCTCGAGATCCGCGGGGCCGGCCTGATGCTGGGCATCGAGCTCGACCGCCCCTGCGGCGTGCTGCTGGGCCGTGCGGCCGAAGCCGGCCTGCTGCTGAGCGTGACCGCCGACAGCGTGGTCCGGCTGGTGCCGCCGCTGATCCTGACGGTCGAGGAAGCCGAGCAGATCGTGGCCATCCTGTGCCCGCTGATCAAGGACTTCCTGAGCACCGGCACGACGTCATGAAACCTGGGATGAGCCTCATGAAGCATTACCTGCAGTTCAAGGACCTGCGTGCCGAGGAGTACGCCTACGTGTTCGAGCGGGCCCGCCTGATCAAGACCCGCTTCAAGAACTACGAGAAGTACACGCCGCTGGTCGACCGCACGCTGGCGATGATCTTCGAGAAGGCCAGCACGCGCACCCGCGTGAGCTTCGAGGCCGGCATGTACCAGATGGGCGGCTCGGTGGTGCACCTGACCACCGGCGACAGCCAGCTCGGCCGGGCCGAGCCGATCGAGGACAGCGCGCGTGTCATCAGCCGCATGGTCGACCTGGTGATGATCCGCACCTTCGAGCACACCAAGATCGAGCGTTTCGCCGCGCACTCGCGCGTGCCGGTGATCAACGGGCTGACCAACGAGTTCCACCCGTGCCAGATCATGGCCGACCTGTTCACCTACCTCGAGCACCGCGCGCCGGTGGGCGCCCGGGGCTACGACCTGGCGTCCCTCAAGGGCAAGGTCGTGGCCTGGGTCGGTGACGGCAACAACATGGCCAACACCTGGCTGCAGGCGGCCGAGACGCTGGGCTTCACGGTGCACGTCAGCACGCCGGGCGGCTACGAGGTCGATCCGGCGGTGGCCGGCATCCGCAGCAGCGACTGCTACCGCGTCTTCGCCGATCCGCAGGAGGCCTGCCGCGGCGCCGATCTGGTCACGACCGACGTCTGGACCAGCATGGGCTACGAAGCCGAGAACGAGGCCCGCAAGACCGCGTTCGCCGACTGGTGCGTCGACGCCGACATGATGGCCCAGGCCCGACCGGACGCGCTGTTCATGCACTGCCTGCCGGCGCATCGCGGCGAGGAGGTCATGGCCGACGTCATCGACGGCCCGCAGTCGGTGGTCTGGGACGAGGCGGAGAACCGCATGCACGTCCAGAAGGCGCTGATGGAGTACCTGCTGCTCGGCCGCCTGGGCTGAACGACCGGCCGGGGCCGGCCGGCCCCGGGATCACGCCGCGGCTTCAGCCGCGGGCGAGGTATTCCGAGAAGATGCCCAGCTCGACGTGGCGGCGCACGTCGGCCAGCCCGGCCTCCTGCAGGCTGCGCACGACCGCGGCCGGCGGCACGCAGGCCTCGATCGTGTCCCAGTAGTAGCGCCACAGCATCGGGCTGGTCGGCGAGCGTGACACCATGCGAGCGACCAGCGGCACCGCGCCACGCATGTAGGCCTTCAGCAGGCGGGTGCCCAGGGCGCTTCGTGGCTTGGTGATCTCGAGCACCAGCAGCGTGCCGCCCGGGCGCAGCACGCGGCGGAACTCGCGGCAGGCGGCCGAGAAGTCGGCGATGTGGCGCAGCGCATAACCCATGACCACGAAGTCGGCGCTGGCGTCGGGCACCGGGATGTCCTCGGCGCGGCCCAGGCGGCACTCGACGTCCGCGGGCAGCGAGGCCTGGCCCATCATGCCGGGGCTGGGATCGACGCCGATCAGGCGCCCGGGCTCGCCGGTCAGCGCAAGGATCTCGCGGCCCACCAGTCCGGTGCCCATGCCCACGTCGACCACGTTCATGCCCGGCTTCAGGCCGGCACGCATCAGCGCCTGGCGCCGGTACCACGAGCCGGTGCCCAGGCCGAGGATCTTCTCCAGGCGGTCGTAGTCGACCGCGGTGTCGTCGAAGGTCTGGCGCAGGAAGGTCTCGCGTGCCGCGCCGTCCCCGTCCCCGTAGTAGTCGGGCAGCGGCGAGTGGGGCAGTTGCACGGCCTGGGCGGGGGCCGCCTGCGACGTGCCGGAAGTGGGGGTGCTGGGCATGCTCGTTCGTGCGCTTGTTCTTGGAATTGCGGCTGCGATGGTACAGCCGGAACCGGGGGGCGCGGATCGGGGGCGGTCGGCCTCGGGGCATTGAGTAAACTCGAGGGCTTTCCATCAAGATGCGGCGCAGGCCGGGACACGGGGCGGAGCAAGCATGAACACGGCCGACAAGGGATTTCAGCAGGAAGTGGCAGCGCTGATGGTGGAGGCCCTCAACCTGGAGGTGGACGCCGCCGGGATCGATCCCCAGGCGCCGCTCTACGGGGACGGCCTGGGCCTGGACTCGATCGACATCCTCGAGCTCGCGCTGGTGGTCTCCAAGCGCTACGGCTTCCAGCTGCGCTCCGACGACAGCGACAACTCGCGCATCTTCGCCTCGCTCGAGAGCCTGGCGGACCACATCGCGCGCCACCGCACGGCCTGAACGGCGTCCCCGCATGCTCTCGCGGACGACCCTGCGCCTGCTGCTGGCGTCGGCAGGTGCCTGTGGCTATGCGCTGCTGTGCCACCTGCTGACCTCGCGGGATCCGTCCTCGCCCTGGGCCCAGGTCACGGTGCTCGGGCCGATGACGGTGCTGGGCGTGGCCGGCCTGTGGTCCGGTGGCCGGCGCTGGCGGGCCGGCGCGCTGGCGCTGGCCGGCGTGGGGCTGATCGGTGCCGGCGGCAGCGGCCGGCTGGCGGTCGAGTGGCTCTACCTGGCCCAGCACGCCGGGGTGCATGCCGCGCTGGGCCTGTGGTTCGGCTCGACCCTGAAACCCGGTCGCCAGGCGCTGATCTGCACGCTGGCCGAGCGGGTGCATGGCACGCTGATCGCCAGCATGGCCGTCTACACCCGGGCGCTGACCGGCGTCTGGACCGGCTACTTCGCCACGATGGCCACGGTCTCGGTGCTGCTGTTCGCCCTGGCGCCGCTGCCGGCGTGGTCGCTGTTCGCCAATCTGCTGAGCCCGCTGTCGCTGGTGCTGATGTTCGTCGGTGAATACGTCTGGCGTTATCGCCGTCACCCGGAGTTCGAGCGCGTGGCGCTGCTGGACGCGGTGCGGGCCTACCGGGCCCACGCCGCCGCTCCCGCCCGCCCCCGGCCCTGCCACGGTGACGGCCTGCTGGGGTCGTCGTCATGAGCGCCGCGGGTTGGCCGCTGCTGGGCGATGGGGATCTGCAGGCGCCGCTGGCCTGGCGGGCCGGCCGGGCGATCAGCCGCGCGCAGTTCCTGCGGCAGGCGCAGGCGCTGTCGAGCCTGCTGCCCGACCGGGGCCCGCTGCTGGCGCTGACCAACGACCGCTACCGCTTCGCGCTCAGCCTGGCGGCCGCGCTCTGGCGCGGCCAGCCCAGCCTGCTGCCGCCCAACCACACGCCCGACCTGATGGCCCGTCTGGCGGCCCGCTTCGAGGGTCTGCACGCGCTGGTCGACGAGCTGCCGGCCGGCACGGCCGCGCCGACCGGCCTGTCGATGCGGCCCTGGCCGGTCGAGGTCGAGCGCATCGGGCTCGACGAGGCCGCCGCGGCGGTCGAGCCGCCCTGGCTGCCGGCCGACCAGGTCTGCGCCCAGGTGCTGACCTCGGGCTCGACCGGCGAGCCGGTGCCGCACGACAAGGCCTGGGGCGCGCTGGTGGTCAACATCCGTGCCGAGGCGCGGCGCGTGGCCGAGCACCTGGGCCGCGCCGACCTGCAGGGGGTCACGCTGGTGGGCACCGTGCCGGCCCAGCACATGTACGGCTTCGAGTCCACGGTGCTGCTGGCGCTGCTGGGCGGGGCGGCCTTCGCGGCGCAGCGGCCGTTCTTCCCGGCCGACGTGGTGCAGGTGCTCGAGTCGGTGCCGCGTCCGCGGGTGCTGGTGACCACGCCGTTCCACCTGCGCACGCTGGTCGCGTCGGGCCTGGTACTGCCGCCGGTGGACCTGATCATCAGCGCGACCGCGCCGCTGTCGCCGCAGCTGGCCCAGCGCGCCGAGCTGGCGCTGGCCGGCCCGCTGATGGAGATCTACGGCTGTACCGAAGCCGGCCAGGTCGCCACCCGCCGCTGCACGGCCGGCCCGGACTGGCGTACCTTCGACGGCCTGAGCCTGCAGGGCGATGGCGCCGAGGCGATCGTCTCGGGCGGGCACGTGCCCGCGCCGGTGATGCTGGCCGACGTGCTGGAGGTGCTGGCGCCCGATCGCTTCCGCCTGCTCGGCCGCTCCAACGACCTGATCAACGTGGCCGGCAAGCGCAGCTCGCTGTCGCACCTGAACTTCCACCTCAACAGCATCGACGGGGTCGTCGACGGCGTGTTCCACCTGCCCCCGGCGGATGGCGCCGAGGACATGGTGCGCCTCGTCGCCGTGGTCGTGGCCCCGTCGCTGACCCGCGAGGCGCTGCTGGCCGCGCTGCGCCAGCGGGTCGATCCGGTCTTCCTGCCGCGGCGCATCCATTTCGTCGACACGCTGCCGCGTGACCCGACCGGCAAGCTGCCGGCGGGCCGGCTGGCCGACTGGGTGGTGCAGCTGGCGGCGTCCGCCTCCCGCGGTGGCTGAGCCGCGTCCGTCCCGATCGCCCGCCATGTCCCGAGCCCGACTCACCGTTGCCGTCGACCACCCGGCGTTCGCCGGCCATTTTCCCGGCCAGCCGCTGCTGCCCGGCGTGGCGCTGCTGGCCGAGGTGATGGAGGCGGTGCAGGCGATCGAGGGCGGCCTGGACGCCGGCTGCGCCGTGCCGGTGCTGAAGTTCCTGCATCCGGTGCGCCCCGGTGACCACCTGCGCATCGACTGGACCCGCCAGCAGCAGCGGCTGCGCTTCGAGGTCTGGTGCCGCGCGGCCGCCGGGGGCGACGAGGTGCTCGCCGCCTCGGGCCAGCTGGAGCTGCGCGCGTGAGCCTGCCGCCGGATCCCGCCGGCACCACGCCGGCGGAGCCGGCCGACTGGTCGAGGCAGGCCGAGCGCAGCAACCTGCGCACGCTGCGGGTGATGAGCTGGATCGCCACGACGCTGGGCCGCCCGGTGGCGCGTGGGGTGCTGTGGCCGATCGCGCTGTATTTCCTGCTCGCGGGCGGGCCGGCGCCGGCGGCGTCGGCCGACTACCTGCGCCGGGTGCTGGGCCGCGCGCCGCGCTGGCGCGAGCGGCTGCGCCACATCCACCATTTTTCGGCGACCGTGCTCGACCGCGTCTACCTGCTGCAGGACCGGCTGCGCGGCTTCGACATCCGCATCACCGGCGTCGAGCACCTCGACGAGCTGCTGCAGCGCGGCCGGGGCGCGCTGCTGATCGGCGCCCACCTGGGCAGCTTCGAGGCGCTGCGGGCGCTGGGCCAGTCGCGCCGCGGCCTGAAGGTGGCCATGCTGATGTACGAGGACAACGCCCGCCAGATCAACGACACGCTGCGGGCGATCGCGCCCGACGTGCCGCTGCACACCATCGCGCTGGGCCACCTGGGCGCGATGCTGACGCTGCGCCAGTGGCTCGATGACGGCGGCGTGGCCGGCCTGCTGGCCGACCGCCGCCTGCCGGTGCAGTCGCAGCGTTCGAACACCTGGACGCTGCCCTTCCTGGGCGAGCCGGCGAGCTTCTCCGACGGGCCCTTCCGCCTGGCCGCGCTGCTGCGCCGCCCGGTGGTGTTCATGACCGGGCTGTACCACGGCGGCGCGTGTTACGAGCTGCGCTTTGCCCGCCTGGCCGATTTTTCCACGCTGCCATCGGGCCGCTCGGCGGACCGTGCGGGCGTCGACGCCGCGGTCGAGGCGGCGCTGCAGGCCTACGTCGCGCAGGTCGAGGCGCTGTGCCGCGAGACGCCGTACAACTGGTTCAATTTCTTCGATTTCTGGGCTCGGCCCGAACCGACAGAGGTCCTGCCGCCGGCCCCGGCCCCGCCCGGCTGAGCCTCGGCTGAGGCCCGGCGGCGGCTATGCTTGCCCCCGCGTGTCGCCGTGAAACCGCCAGAACCCGCTTTTCCCCGCTGCCTTGCCTGTCGCCGACCGGAGCCTGCCCGTCCATGAATGCCGTCGTGTTCCCGCCCGCCGCCGTCCGCCCGCCGTGGCGCCGCCTGCAGGCCCGCTGCCGTGCCGGGCTGGTGCTGCTGCTGGCCGCGCTGTGGCTGGCCGTGCTGCTGCCGGCCGGCCCGGCGGTGGCCGCGCCCGCGCTGACGCTGGAGGCGCTGATGGCCACGCTCGCCCAGGTGAAGTCGGGCGAGGCCCGCTTCGTCGAGCGCCGCCACATCCAGTCGCTGGACCGCACGCTGGAGTCGAGCGGGCGGCTGAGCTTTGCCGCCCCGTCGGTGCTGGTGCGCGAGACGCTCAGCCCCCGGCCCGACCGGCTCGCGGTCGACGGCAACACCGTGACCATGACCGCTGGCGGGCGCAGCCGCACGCTGGCGCTGGATGCCACGCCGGAGGCCCAGGTGCTGGTCGAGGCGATCCGCGGCACGCTGACGGGCAACCGCGCGACGCTGGAGCGCCTGTTCACGCCCCGCCTCAGTGGCAGCCTGGAGCGCTGGACGCTCGAGCTCGTGCCGCGCGATGCGCAGCTGCGCGGCCAGGTCGCGCGGGTGCAGGTGTCGGGCCGCCAGGCCGTGCTGCGCGAGATGCAGGTGCTGCTGGCCGACGGTGACGAGACCGTCACGCAGATCGAGCCGCTGCCGGCCCGCTGAGCCATGGCGCGATCGACGGTCCGGCGCCTGCTGCCGGTGCTGCTGTGGCTGCTGCTGATGCTGGTGGCCGCGGGCCTGGCCAGCCGCACGCGGGTGGTCGCCGACCTGTCGGCCTTCCTGCCGGCCGCGCCGACGGCCGAGCAGCGGGTGCTGATCGAGCAGCTGCGCAGCGGTGCGACCGCCCGGCTGCTGCTGATCGGCGTGCGCAGCGACGCGCCGCCTGCCGGCACCAGCACCAGCACCAGCACCACCACGATGCCCGCCGAGGACCCGGAGGCGGCCGCGCTGCGCACCCGCGTGTCGCGTGCGCTGGGCGAGGCCCTGCGCCGCGGCGGCGAGTTCGAGGCGGTGCACAACGGCGACACCACGGCCTGGCAGGACAGCGGCCCGTGGTTCCTGGCCCACCGCTACCTGCTCAGCCCGGCGGTGACGCCGGAGCGCTTCACCGTCGAGGGCCTGCGCGCGGGCATCGACGACACGCTGTCGCTGCTGGGCACCCCGGCGGGCGCGATGATCAAGCCGCTGCTGTGGCGCGACCCGACCGGCGAGGTCGCGCAGATGGCCCGCTCGATGCTGCCCGCCGGGGCGCCACGCAGCGAAGGCGGGGTCTGGGTGTCGCGCCAGCTGCCGCGCGCGGTGCTGGTGGCCACCACCCGCGCCGACGGGGCCGACCTGGACGGACAGGCGAGGGCGCAGGCCGGCGTGCGCGCCGCCTTCGAGGCGGTGCTGGCGCGCGAGCCCGCCGCCCGCGCCGCCGGCCTGCGGCTGGAGCTGTCGGGGCCGGGTGTCATGGCGGTGCAGTCGCGCGCGCTGATCGAGGCCGAGGTCGAGTGGCTGGCCCGGGTCGGCACGGTGCTGATGGTGCTGCTGCTGCTGCTGTCGTTCGCGTCGCTGCGGGCGCTGTCGGTCGCGCTGCTGCCGGTGGCCAGCGGGGTGCTGGCGGGCTTCGTGGTCGTCGGCCTGGTGTTCGGCCAGGTGCACGGCTTCACGCTCGGCTTCGGCACGACGCTGATCGGCGAGGCGGTCGACTACGCGATCTACTACCTGATCCAGGCCCGCGGGGTGCAGGGCGCCCCGGGCGCCGGTGCCCGCCACTGGCTGGCGCACAGCTGGCCGACGGTGCGGCTGGGGCTGTGGACCTCGCTGGCCGGTTTTGCCGCGCTGGCGCTGTCGGGGTTTCCGGGGCTGGCGCAGCTGGGCGTGTTCTCGGCGGCCGGGCTGCTGGCGGCGGCGGCCACGACCCGCTGGGTGCTGGTGCGGCTGGCACCTGACGGGGCCACCGGCCAGGGCCTGCGCCCGCTGATGGGCCGATGGATGCGGGCCGCGCTGCACCAGCTGCCGCGCTGGCGCCTGCCGCTGTGGCTGCTGTCGGCGGTGGCGCTGGCGGGGCTGTGCCTGGCGCCGTCGGCCTGGCGGGGCAACCTGGCCTCGATGAGCCCGGTCAGCGCCGCCGCGATGGCGCTCGACGCCTCGCTGCGCGCCGACCTGGGGGCCGCCGATGGTGGCGTGCTGGTCGCGGTCGAGGGACCCGACGAGGCCACGGTGCTCGAGCGCGCCGAGGCCGCCGGGGCGCGGCTGGACGGACTGGTCGACCAGGGCCTGCTGCCGGGCTACGACAGCCCGGCCCGCTGGCTGCCGTCGCCCGCGCTGCAGCGCCAGCGCCAGGCCGGTCTGCCGACGGCCGAGGTGCTGCGCGCCCGGCTGCAGCAGGCCACCGAAGGCGGACCGCTGCCGGCCGCGCGGCTGGAGGCGTTCATCACCGACGTGCAGGCGCAGCGTGGCGCGGCGCTGATCACCAGCGCCTCGCTGGCCGGCACGCCGCTGGCGTCGGCGGTGCAGGCGCAGCTGACCCCCGGCCGGGCGGCGGCCGACGGCCAGCCGGCCCGGGCCTGGACCGCGCTGATCCACCTGCACCTGCCCGAGGCGGGCGCCGGGCGTGCCGATCCGGTGCCGGCGCTGCGCAGCGCCCTGGCCGGTCTGCCCGAGACCCGCCTGGTGCGCATCCAGCCCGAGCTCGACGGTCTCTACGGCCACTACCTGCACGAGGCGCTGTGGCAGGCGCTGGCCGGCGCCGGGCTGGTGGTGGCGCTGCTGGCGCTGCACCTGCGCGACGGCCGCCGGCTGCTGCGGGTGTGCGCGCCGCTGGCCGCCAGCGTGGTGCTGGTGCATGCCGGGCTGGCGCTGGCCGGCGTGGCGCTGGGGGTGCTGCACCTGGTCGGCTTCCTGCTGGTGGTGGCGGTGGGCTCGAACTACGCGCTGTTCTTCGACCAGCTGCGCCAGCAGGCCGGGGTCGAGCCCGACCTGGAGATGCTGGCGTCGCTGCTGATCGCCAACCTGACGCTGGTGCTGTCCTTCGCGCTGCTGGCCGGCGCGAGCATGCCGGCGCTGGCGGCCATCGGGCAGGTCGTGGCGCCGGGGGCGGCGCTGAGCCTGTGGCTGGCGGCGGCATTCATGGCCCCCCGCACGGCCGGGCGCGCCTGAACCGGGTCGGCCGTCGCGGCCGGTCGGCACGAAGTGCCTTGTGGGACAATTTGACGTTCGATCCGTGAGCCACCCCCTGCCGTGAGTGCCCTGCCGAGCCGCCAGCCGACATCGCGCTGGCCGCTGCCCCCCCTGCTGCAATGGAGCGCGCTGTGCCACCTCGGTGCCGTGGCGTGGCCGGCCCTGCGTCCGCAGGACTGGCCCTGGGCGCTCGCCCTGCTGGGGGCCAACCACGCGCTGCTGACCGCCACCGGCCTGTGGCCGCGCTCGACCTGGCTGGGGGCCAACGTCACCCGCCTGCCAGCCGCCTCGGCGGCCCGCCGCGAGATCGCGCTGACCCTCGACGACGGGCCGGACCCCGAGGTGACTCCGGCGGTGCTCGACCTGCTCGACCGGGCCGGCGCCCGTGCGACCTTCTTCTGCATCGGCCGCCAGGCGATGGCCCACCCGCAGCTGCTGCGCGAGATCGTGGTGCGTGGCCACAGCGTGCAGAACCACAGCCTGCGCCACGACCACCGGTTCTCGCTCAGCGGCCCGGGCGCCTTCCGGCGCGAGGTCGAGGCCGGCCAGCAGGCGCTGCAGGGCCTGACCGGCGTGCGGCCGACCTGTTTCCGTGCGCCGGCCGGCCTGCGCAATCCTTTCCTGGCGCCGGTGCTGCACCGGCTGGGCCTGCACCTGGTGAGCTGGACCCGGCGCGGCTACGACACCCGCGAGGCCGATCCGGCGCGGGTGCTGCAGCGCCTGAGCCGCGGCCTGGCCGCCGGCGACATCCTGCTGCTGCACGACGGCCATGCGGCCCGCACGGCGTCGGGCCGCCCCGTGGTGCTGGAGGTGCTGCCGGCGCTGCTGGCGCGCTGCCAGGCCGACGGCCTGCGCCTGGTGACCCTGCCCGAGGCCCTGCAAGAGGGCCCGTGACTTCGAGACGACTGCCTTCATGACGACGACCGCCACCGCTGCCACCGACGATCGACAGGCCTGGAGCCGCCTGATCGACGGCGCCAGTGCGCCCTACCGCAGCGCCGGGCGTTTTGCCTGGCACTTCGCCCGCGGCAAGCTGGGCATGGACCCGGTGTTCCGCCACCTGCTGGCCCGGGGCCTGATCCCGCCGGGCGCGCGGGTGCTCGACATCGGCTGCGGCCAGGGGCTGCTGGCCAGCCTGCTGCGGGCGGTCGGCCCGGTGGCCGGGCAGGGCGGCTGGCCCGCCGGCTGGGCGGCCGCGCCCACGGGCTGCAAGGTCACCGGCATCGAGCTGATGGCCAGCGACGTCGAGCGGGCCCGCGCTGCGCTGGGCGTGCGCTCGCCCGACGCCCGTTTTGTCTGCGCCGACATGCGCGAGGCCGACTTTCCCGACTGCGAGGCGGTGGTCATCCTCGACGTGCTGCACTACATCGACCCGGCCGCGCAGGACCGCGTGCTCGCCCGGGTGCACGCCGCGCTGCGGCCCGGCGGCTTGCTGCTGCTGCGGGTGGGCGACGCGGCCGCGCCGCGCGGCTTCGCCATCAGCCAGTGGGTCGACCGCGTCGTCACCCGCGTGCGCGGCCACCGGGCGCCGCCGACCCACGGCCGGCCGCTGGGCGCCTGGATCGACGCCCTGCGCCAGCTCGGCTTCACGGTCGAGCCCCGGCCGATGAGCCAGGGCACGCCGTTCGCGAACGTGCTGCTGGTGGCCCGGCGCGGCGCGGCCGCGGCAGGGGGCGCGCGATGAACCCGTGTCCCGTGACCCCGGTGGCGGTGACGCACGCCACGCTCAGCACCGCGCTGGGCGCCGGCAACGCGGCCACGCTCGCCGCGATCGAGGCCGGCCGGACCGGCCTGGCGCCGTGCCGCTTCGAGGACGTCGTGCTGCCCGGCTGGATCGGCGAGGTCGAGGGCGTGGAGGCGGTGCGCCTGCCCGAGGCCCTGGCCCGCCACGACTGCCGCAACCACCGGCTCGCCTGGCTCGGCCTGCAGCAGGACGGTTTCATCGACGCGGTGCACGCGGCCCGCCAGCGCTGGGGCGCCCACCGGGTCGCCGTGCTGCTGGGCACCAGCACCTCGGGCATCCTGCAGACCGAACACGCCTACCGCCACCGCGGGCCGGCGGGCGAGCTGCCGGCCGACTTCCGTTATGCCCAGACGCACAACACCTTCTCGCTGGCCGGCTTCGTCGCCGAGGCGCTGCAGCTGGGCGGCCCGGCCTGGGTGGTGTCGACCGCCTGCTCGTCGAGCGCCAAGGTGTTCGCCTCGGCCGCACGGCTGATCGAGGCGGGCTGGGTCGACGCGGCGCTGGTCGGCGGGGTCGACAGCATGTGCCTGACCACGCTCTACGGCTTCAACTCGCTGGAGCTGTTCTCGCCCGAGATCTGCCGGCCCTGGGACGCCCGGCGCCAGGGCCTGTCGCTGGGCGAGGCGGCGGCCTATGCGCTGCTGCAGCGCGACAGCGCCCCCTCGGCCGGCTGGCTGCTGGGGGCCGGCGAGAGCAACGACGGCCACCACATGAGCTCGCCCCACCCCGAAGGGCTGGGCGCGATCATGGCCATCCGCCAGGCGCTGGCGCAGGCCGGGCTGGCGCCCGCGCAGATCGACTACATCAACCTGCACGGCACGGCCACGCCCAACAACGACAGCGCCGAGGACCGCGCGGTGAGCGCCGTGTTCGGCTGCACCGTGCCCTGCAGCTCGACCAAGGGCGCGACCGGCCACACGCTGGGCGCGGCCGGGGCGGTCGAGGCCGCGATCAGCCTGCTGGCGCTGCAGCAGGGCCTGATGCCCGGCGGCCTGAACCGGCGCGAGCCGGATCCGGCGCTGAGCCTGGACTACCTCGACCACAACCGCCGTGCGCCGCTGCGCCATGTGCTGAGCAATTCCTTCGGCTTCGGCGGCTCCAACGCCAGCCTCGTGTTCGGAGCCTCGTCATGACCGGGATCACGCTGTACCTGCAGGGCGTCGGGCTGCTGGGCCCGGGCCTGGAGGGCTGGGCCGAGGCGGCACCGGTGCTGCGCGGCGAGCAGGCCGCCCGCCCCGCCGCGACGGTGGTGCCGCCGCCGCAGCGCCTGCCGCCGGCCGAGCGCCGCCGGGCCGGTGCGGCCATCCGGATCGCGATGGCGGTGGCCGATGCCGCCTGTGCCGACGCCGGCATCGACCCGGCGCTGCTGGCCACGGTCTTCACGTCCTCCAGCGGCGACGGCGCCAACTGCCACGCGCTGTGCGAGGCGCTGGCCGGTGCCGACCGCCTGCTGTCGCCCACCCGCTTCACCAACTCGGTCCACAACGCCGCGGCGGGCTACTGGCACATCGCCGTGGGCAGTCGCGCCGCGTCGACCAGCGTCTGCGGCTTCGACGCCAGCTTCGGTGCCGGCCTGGTCGAGGCGGTGATGCAGGTCGGCGCGCAGCAGCAGCAGCTGCTGCTGGTCGCCAGCGACACGCCTTACCCCGAGCCGCTGCACGCCACCCGGCCGCTGCCCGATGCGCTGGGCGTCGCGCTGGTGCTGACGCCTCAGCCCGGTCCGGCCACACAGGCCCGGCTGGGCATCGAGCTGCAGCCGGCCGGCTCGACCGGCCCCGTCACCCCCTGTGCCGACGCCGCCCTCGAGCGCCTGCGCCAGGCGCTGCCCGCCGCCCAGGCGCTGCCGCTGCTGGCAGCGCTCGCGCGGGCCCGGGCCGGATCGCCCGGCCCGCACACGGTGGTGATCGGCTGCCGGCCCGACCTGCGGCTGGTGCTCACGCTCGAGACCGGAGCGGCGGCGTGAGCGTTCCGACGAGCGGCCTGACGAGCGGCCCGGCCGACGCCTTCGTGCCCGCCACGCTGGACCACGCCGGCCTCGCGGCGCTGATCCCGCACGCGGGCCGCATGTGCCTGCTCGATTCGATGCAGGCCTGGGACACGGGCCGCATCCGCTGCCGGGTGACCGGCCACACCGCCCCCGACCATCCGCTGCGCAGTGCCGGCGGCCTGCTCGCGGCGGCGGCGATCGAATGTGCCGCCCAGGCGATGGCGCTGCACGGCGCGCTGCTGGCCCGCCAGGCCGGGGGCACCGCGAGCCCCGGCTACCTGGCGAGCGCGCGGGGCGTGACGCTGCACCGCCTGCGGCTCGACGACCTGGCTGGCCCGCTCGACGTGGTGGCCGAACGCCAGGCCGGCGATGCCCGCCAGATCCTCTATGCCTTCAGCGTGAGCCACCAGGGTGAGCCGATCGCCGAAGGCCGCGCGGCGGTGGTGCTCGACGCGCTGCCCCCCGCACTGAACTCCACCCCGGACCCCGTTTGCGCACCATGACCGAACCCCTCCAGCGTGCCCTCGTCACCGGGGGCAGCGGTGAACTGGGCGGCGCGATCGCGCGCCGCCTGGCCCGCGACGGCCTGCACGTCATCGTGCACGCCAATGCCCGGCTCGATGCCGCCCAGGCCGTCGTGGCCGACATCGGCGCCGCCGGCGGCCGCGCCGAGGCGGTCGCCTTCGACGTCACCGACCGGGCGGCCTGCGCCGCCGCGCTCGAGCGCCTGCTGGCCGACGGCCCGATCCAGGTGCTGGTCAACAACGCCGGCATCCACGATGACGCGGTCTTTCCTGGCATGCGGGGCGAGCAGTGGGACCGGGTCGTCGACGTCTCGCTCCACGGTTTCTTCAACATCACCCAGCCGCTGACGATGCCGATGATCCGCACCCGCCGCGGCCGCATCATCAGCATCAGCTCGGTGGCGGCGGTCGCCGGCAACCGTGGCCAGGTCAACTACGCCGCGGCCAAGGGCGCGCTGCACGGCGCGACGAAGTCGCTGTCGCTCGAGCTGGCCAGCCGAGGCATCACCGTCAACGTGGTGGCGCCCGGCATCATCGCCTCGCCGATGGCCGCCGCCACGTTCGACGACCAGGCCATCGCGCGGATCGTGCCTGCCCGCCGCGCCGGCACGCCCGACGAGGTGGCCGCGCTGGTGTCCTTCCTGGCCGGGCCCGAGGCGGGCTACATCACCGGCCAGGTCATCTCCATCAACGGCGGCATGATCTGATGGGCAGCGACCCGAGCCTGGTGGTCAGCGCGGCCCAGGCCGCCTCGTCGGCCGCCCGCGTGGCGGGGGTGCACGCGAGCGAGCACCTGCTGTTCGCCACGCTGGTGCAGCTGGTGATCATCGTGCTGGGTGGCCGCCTGGGCGGGGTGCTGGCCCGGCGCCTGGGCCAGTCGGCGGCGGTGGGCGAGATCGTCATGGGCCTGCTGCTCGGACCGTCGCTGTTCGGCCTGCTGGCGCCCGAGCTGTTCGCCGCGGTGTTCCGCTCCACGCCGCCGCAGACGCTGACCATGCTCTCGCAGATCGGCCTGCTGCTGCTGATGTTCCAGATCGGTCTGGAGTTCGACTTCGCCCACCTGGGCGAGCGCCGCAACCGCCACGTGGTGTGGTGGGTCGCCGCGGCCGGGCTGGTCGCGCCCTTCGGCCTGGGCCTGCTGTTCGCGTGGTGGCTGCCGCCGGCCTACCTGACCGAGGCGCCCCGGCTGGCGTTCGCGCTGTTCGTGGCCACCGCGTTCTCCATCACCGCGCTGCCCATCCTCGGGCGCATCCTGATGGAGTTCCGGCTGAGCCGCACGCCGCTGGGCGTCATCACGATCAGCGCCGCGGCGATCAACGACGTGGTCGGCTGGCTGCTGCTGGCGATGGTCACCGCGCTGAGCACCGCGGCCTTCTCGCTGCGCGACTTTGCCGTGGAGGTGGCGCTGGTGCTGGCCTTCGGCGCGCTGTCGTGGTGGGTGATCCGCCCGCCGCTGGAGCGTTTCGTGGCCTGGCGGCTGGGCCGGGGCGAGGCCGCGGCCGGTGGCGGCGCCGGCCCGGCGACGCTCGACCCGACGCTGATGGGCGTGATCATCGCCGTGATCTTCCTGATGGGCATGGCCACCTTCCAGCTCGGCATCTTCGCCATCTTCGGCGGGTTCATGGCCGGCGTGCTGCTGCACCGCCAGCGCGACTTCGCGCTGGCCTGGCAGGAGCGCGTGGGCAGCTTCGTGCAGGTCTTCTTCCTGCCGATCTTCTTCACCTACACCGGCCTGCGCACCGACGTGGGGTCGCTGGGCAGCGCGTCGGCCTGGGGCTGGTGCGCGCTGCTGATCACGCTGGCCACGCTCGGCAAGTTCGGCGCCTGCTGGCTGGCCGCCCGCGTGGCCGGCCTGTCCGGCCCGGCCGCGCGGCTGGTGGGCATCCTGATGAACACCCGCGCGCTGATGGAGCTGATCATCATCAACGTCGGCTACGACCTGGGCGTCATCGGCCGCGAGGTCTTCACGATGCTGGTGCTGATGGCGGTCTTCTCGACCCTGGTGACCACGCCGCTGCTGCGCCGCTGGCTGCCGGGGCTGCGGGGCGACGCGGTGCTGGCGGGCGCGCCCTGAGGCACCGCCCCGGCCTCATCAACCCCACAGGTCCAGCGGCGGATCGGCGGCGATCGCGCGCAGCAGGTCGCTGCGGCTCACCAGGCCGATCACCGCGCCCTGCTCGTCGGTGACCACCAGCGCGGGCAGGTCGCTGTCGAGCAGCGCGCTGGCGACCCGGCGCAGGTCGGTGTCGGCCGCCGCGGCGGGCACGGGGGTGTGCATCACCGCGGCCACGGGCTGGCGGGCGAGGGTGCGCAGGGCGGCCTGCGCCGTGTCGTCCAGCGGCCGCCAGGGCTCGGGCAGCAGGTCGGCCCGGCTCACCAGCCCGACCAGCCGCGCCCGGGCGTCGACCACCGGGGCCTGGCCGATGTGGTGGTCGTGCAGCAGCCGCCAGGCGTCGGGCAGCGCCAGGTCGGCGGGCACGGTCAGCACCCGGCGGGTCATGACCTGGTCGGCGCGCGACAGCGGCTGTCGCCCGGGGGCGGCCTGCTGCTGGCGGGCATAGGCGGCCAGCGCCGGGGGCAGGGCGGCGGGCGGATGCGGCTCGCCCTCGCGCAGGTCACGCGCGGGCGAGCTGTCGCCTTCGGCCTCGACCGGGCGGATGGCCGGCGTGCGGCCGGCGGCCTGCACGGGCAGGTGGTCCCGCAGCTGCTCGAGCGTGCCGGTGAACAGCCGGCCGGCGGTGCCGTAGACCATGAACATGGGGCGAGCCTTCCGTGCGGCGGGTTCAGATCGGCGTGGCCGGGGCGGCCGCCCGGCCTCGCCAGGCGTCCTCGCCGACCTCGTCGGCGCTCCAGCCGCGGTTGATGTCCAGGCCGGTGAGCCGCCAGTCGTGCACCGGCAGGCCGGGGATGGGCCGCAGCAGGCGCTCGTGGAAGCGGGTGGGCCAGCGCACGCCATGGCGTTCGATGAAGCCGAAGGTATCGACCTCGGCGATGGCGCCGCGGGTCGATGCCAGGCCTTCGAGCGAGAAGCGCACCCGGCGCATCAGCCGCTCGTGCCGGTCGATGAACAGCAGCAGCGTGTCGGCGTCGCTGCGCCCGAGCCCTGGCGCCAGGCGCACCCGCAGGCGGTCGCACAGGCGCTCGTCGATGCGCTCCTCGCCGTCGAGCGCCAGGCCCAGGCCGTCGCGGCCCTGCAGCGCCAGCGGGCCCAGCAGGAAGAGCCGGTAGCCGTCGGCCACCAGGGCTGCGGCGTCCAGCCGGGCCGGGTCGTCGCTGGCCTGACCGTTGAAGCGGACCTGCACCGTGCCGCCCTCGGTGGCCACCAGCCCGGCGCTGCCACCGCGCCGCAGCACCTGCTTGCGGCCGCCCGGGCCGCGGTGCTGCTGGGCGATCAGGCCGGCGGCCGGCAGCAGGCGCTCCTCGGAGCGCTGCCGGAAGGCGGCATCGACCAGCTCGGGCTGCAGCGTGTCGAGCAGCAGCCCCCACTCGCCGCGGTAGCTGACGTTCAGGTCGCTGACCGCCTGCCAGCCGGCCAGGCCGTGGGCCCGGGCGCTGTCGAGCAGCAGCTCGGCGGCCTCGGGATCGGCGCTGGCACCGGCCGGCAGTGCGGGCAGCGGCTGCAGCGCCGGCAGCGCGCAGCCGCCCAGTCCGGCGGCGACCAGCGCCGCCAGGCCTCCCAGCGCCCGGCGGCGCCCGCCCGGGGCGTGGGTGTCGGCGTGCCGGTGGCGGGGCGTTCGGGGCGGTGGCGTCGGGTGCATGTCGGGCCCAGGCAACAGGATGCACCGCAGTGTGCCTGCTCGGCACGCGGGTGCACAGCGGTCGGGCCTGCCCGCCGGGTGCAGCCCGTCACGGCCGCTGGCGCGGCTTCAGCGGCGGCGCAGGTACTGGAACGGCGGCGCGCCGGTGAGGCGGCGCAGCAGCAGCAGCGGCAGGCGCAGCACGAACTCCAGCATCAGCCGGGTGTGCATCCACGTCAGCAGCAGGTTGTCGCGGCCGTACTGGAAATGCGAGACCCCGCCTTCTTCCGGTCGCAGGTACTTCACCGGCGCGGGCAGGTTCAGCGGGGCCACGCCACGCCAGGCCAGGCGCACGACGGCTTCGGTGTCGAAGTCGAAGCGGCGCATCCAGGGCTGGCCCTTCATCACCGCGACCAGCGCGTCGATCGGATAGACCCGGAAGCCGTAGAGCGAGTCGTGGATGCCCGCGCCCAGCGTCTCGAGGTTGGTCCAGCCGTTGGAGATGCGCCGCCCGCGCACCCGCAGCAGCGGGGCCGAGGCGTCGAACACCGGCTCGCCCAGCACCATCGCCCCGGGGTGGTCCAGCGAGGTCCGCATGAACTGCGGGATCAGGTCGACCGGGTGCTGGCCGTCGGAGTCCAGGGTCAGCGCGTGCGTGCCCCCTTCCAGGCGCACGGCCTCCAGGCCGGTCAGCACGGCCGAACCCTTGCCGCGGTTCTCCGGCAGCACCAGCACCCGCAGCAGCGGATCGTCGGCAGCCATGGCCTGCAGGCCCTCGTCGGTGCCGTCGGTCGAGCCGTCGACGATCACCCAGACCGGCGCCCACTGCGCCCGCGCGGCGCGCACGGTCTCGTAGACCTTCGGGCCGGTGTTGTAGCTCGGGATGATGACCGCGTGGGTCGGGTGGGCGGTGGTGGGGCGGGCGGTCACGGCGTGGGCTCCGGGTCGGGGGACGCGGGCCGGGCGGGCGACCCCAGTTCGTCGCGGAAATAGGCTTCCAGCTCGGCCAGCGCGGCCGCATGGTCGGTGCGTGGCGCAAAACGCCGGCCGGGCCGCAGGTGGAAGACGATGGGGATGGGAGGCAGGCGCCACAGCGGCCAGCCCTTGCCGAGGTAGGGCGAGTCGGTCTCGATCAGCACCGTCTGGATCGGCACCTGCGCCTTGTCGGCGATGCTGGTGATGCCCGGCAGGAAGGGGTTGAGGCGCCCGCCGACGCTGCGGGTGCCCTCGGGAAACAGCACCAGCTGGCCGCCTTCGCTCAGGCTGCGCACCGAGGCCCGGATCATCGTGCGGGGCGAGTCGTTGCAGATGTAGCGCGCCAGCCGGGCGCCGGCGCCCAGGAAGACGTTGCGCATCAGCGAGGCCTTCATGATGCACACGCTGCGGGGCAGCCGCGCGACGATGGCCAGCGCGTCGAGCATGCTGGGGTGGTTGGCCGCGATGATCAGCCCGCCGGGTTCATCCCGCAGCACGTCGAGCGCGTCCGCCTCGATGCGCATCAGGCCGCTGGCGCGGGCCGTGGCCCAGTAGAGCCGGTAGCCGTAGGCGATGCCGGCCCGGCCGATCCGGCCGGCGCGCCGCTCCGGCAGCAGCGGCTGCAGCACGAAGGCGACCAGGTTCCACGCCAGCGACAGCACGCCCAGCCACAGCAGCATGAAGGCGAGCCAGGGCCACAGCAGGACACGCAGCCGCCTCATCGTTCGTCGACCAGCACCTGGTCCTGCGACGACGCGAGCACCCACGCCAGGCCGATGCCGGCCGACCAGTTGCGGGTGCGCTGCACCAGCGGGCTGTCGGCGAACACCGCGCCCTGCAGCTGGTCGTGGCGCACGTAGGTGCCGACCCAGAACCGGTCGAAGCGCCGCGACGCCGAGGCGATCGCGTGCCAGCCGGCATAACCCGAGCGGGCCTCGTAGGCGGGCCGCCCGGCGGTCGCCTCGCTGGCGCGCACGCCGTAGTAGTGCTCGTGGTAGCGCCGCGAGCCGAACACCGGCCCGGCCAGCAGGCCGACGTTCCAGCCGGCGAGCTGGTGCAGGTCGAGGTTGAGCTTGGGGGTCGAGATCAGTCCGATCGAGCGCAGCGGCGACTGCAGCGCGATCGCCGCACGCACCGGCAGGCGCAGCTCGAGCGTGTTGCGGTTGTCCGCCGAGCGCCACAGCATCAGGTTGACGTTGGGGCCGACCTCGAAGGTCGACGGCAGGTCGGCCATGCCCTCGCGCACGCCGCCGGCCTGGTTGCGCACCGGCACCGAGCCGCTCAGGCTGAGGTCGATCTCCAGGCGCTGGTTCTCGACCAGCACCGCCCGCGCGCCGCCCCGGTCGGCCCGCAGGAAACGGCCGCGGTAGACCACGTAGGGCAGCGGCACCACGTAGGTCTGGCTGTGGGCCGCGCCGCGGTAGTCGGGCCAGTTCAGTGCCCCCAGGCCCAGGCCGATCTCCCACAGCGGGCGCGCGACCCGGCGGTCGACCTTCAGCGGGGCGGGCGCGGCCGCGGGCATGGCCGGCGGGGTGTCGGCCCCCGTCGTGCCGGGGTCGGCCTGCGCCACGGCGGCAACGGGCGCCCCGGGGGTCACGGGCGTCACGGTGTCGACCTGGGCCGCGCAGGGCAGGGCGGCGAGGGCGAGCAGCCAGCAGGCGGCACCTCCGGCGAGGGCTCCCGGGGCCGGACTCGAGGGCAGCGGCAGGCGCGGGATGGGCTTCATGCGGGCGTGGGGATGGACATCGGGGAACAGGCCTGCAGGCTGTGCGCCTCGATCTCGACCAGCAGATCGGCGCGGCACACGTCGGCCAGCAGGAAGAGGGCCCCGCGCAGCGCGGGGCTGTCGGCGCCGAGGCGATCGGCCAGCACCCGCTGCACCACGGGCAGGTCGCGGGCGTGGCGCAGGTAGACCGTCAGCACCAGCGTGTCCAGGCCGTGCCGGGCCCGGGCGGCCGGCGCGGCGGCGCCGAGCACCGCCTCCAGGTTGTCCAGGGTCTCGCCGGTCTGGCGTTCGACGTCCCCGGCGTGCCGCGTCAGGTGGCCGACGATGCTGGCGGTGCCGGAGATGACCAGCAGCTCGCGCCCGCCACCGGCGTCGGCCAGGGCGGCCCGCGAGAAGGTCGGCGCGCGCGGGCCGTAGTCGCCGGGGTAGTGGTAGGCGCTGGTCTGGCGCGGGTTCTCGACCACGCGGCTGGCCACCGGTCCGGCCAGCAGCCAGACCGTCAGCGGCCCGCGGTGCGTGCCCAGCGCGCAGGCCGCCGGGGCGCCGGCGAACGCGCTCTGGCCGGCGTCCAGGAACGCATCCTGGCGGCCGATGTTGAACAGCCGGTAGCGCTCCAGCCCGTGCAGCGGGTCCGTGCCGTTGATGTCGGCCAGGTAGTTCCAGACCTTCACGACGTGCAGCGCCCGGCCGAGCCGGTCGGCCTGCTGCCGCAGCAGCGTGAACAGGTCGCCGTAGAGCCGCCGGGCGGCCTCCTGCAGGCCGCCGTCGACCTGGCGCTCGTCGATCACCGCGCGCACCCACAGCCAGCAGCCGTCGCTGCGCCACGAGGTGCAGCCGTGGCGGCCGGCCTGCAACGCCGCGGCCGTGTCGCTGCACCAGCGTTCGGTCACTTCAGCGGCGGGCTGCAGCAGCGCGGGCTGCGCCACCGTGCCGGGTTCGGTCGGGCCGAACACCCGCAGGTCGAGCGCAGTGTGCGCGCCGGTGGTGTCCGCCGGGGCCTGCCGGTGGTGCTGCAGCGGGGTCAGGATCGGCCCGCGGGCGGGCGCTGCGGGTGCGGCGCCCGAAGGGTCGGGGCAAGGGCGAAGGCTCACGCGGCAGGCGCTCCCACGTCACGGATGTTGAGGCGGCGCTGCTTCCAGGCCCGCCAGGTGCGGCCCGGGTGGCGCAGCGACACCAGGTAGTAGATCGTCTTGAAGGCCCGCAGCGACCACCCGATCGGGCTGTGGCCGTAGATGTCGCCGGCCAGCACCGACAGCAGCGCCTCCTTGACCCGCAGCGGGTTGCGCGGGTACATGAAGAACTCGCGCATCGTCGGGTTGGTGACCCGGAAGATGAACCACGAGAACTCGCGCGGCCCGTGGCGCATCATCTTCTCGTAGCCGCGCCGCGCGGCCGCGGCCCGCCGTGGCTGGTCCAGCGTCGCGTCGATCACGTCGACGCCGGCGAACGCGCTCTTCATCGCCAGGTAGACGCCCGAGGAGAACACCGGATCGATGAACGCGAACGCGTCGCCCAGCATCAGGTAGCGCTCGCCGGCGCAGTGCTCGCTGACGTAGGCGTAGTTGCCGGTGGCGTGCACCTGGTCGTCCACCAGGGTCGCGTCCTTCAGGCGATCGGCCAGCTCGGGCGACATCGCGATGGTGTCGTGGAAGAACTCGACCAGCGGCTTGCGGCGCGACTTCAGGTAGTGGGGCCAGCACACCGCGCCCACGCTGGTGCTGCCGTCGGCCAGCGGGATGAACCAGAACCAGCCGTGCGGGAACCAGAGGATGGTGATGTTGCCTTCCTGGCGCCCATCGAGGCGGCGCGCGCCGGTGAAGTGGCCGAACAGCGCCGAGCTGTTGTGGCGCGGGTGCTTGTGCTTGATGCGCAACTGGTTGGCCAGCAGCGTGTCGCGCCCGCTGGCGTCGACCACGAAGCGGGTGCGCCACTGCTGGCGGCTGCCGTCGTCGAGCTCGACGCTGACGTCGGCGCCGTCGGCGTCGAACTTCACCTCGCGGGCGCGGTGGCCCTCGAGCGTGCGCGCGCCCTCGCGCCCGGCGTGGCGGAACAGCAGCTCGTCCATGTCGGCGCGGCGCACCTGCCAGGCATAGGGCTGGCTCTTGTCCCAGGCGTCGCCGAACTCGAGCAGGCTGCGGTGCTCGTGGTGGGGCGAGACGAACTCGACGCCCCACTTGGGCATGCCGATGCGCTCCAGGTCCTCGCGCAGGCCCAGCTCGTCGAACAGCGGCACGTTGGCCGGCAGCAGCGACTCGCCGATGTGGAAGCGCGGGTGGTGTTCCCGCTCCAGCACCACCACGTCACGGCCCCGGCGCGCGAGCAGCGTCGCCAGCGTCGAGCCCGCGGGGCCGCCCCCGATGATCAGGACGTCGCAGTGGTGGCCGCGGGGGGCCGGCGCGGGATCGTGGGGCGCCGAGTTGGGGACGGACATGTGAAACAGGCTCCTGAACGTGTCAGGATGTCGGCTGACACCGCGCACGTGACTGAACAACGGGGCCGGGTCCGGGCGCTTGCCCGGCTCCGGTGAAACCCTTGTGGTGCGCGCGGATTCTAGAGCAGCACCAGAACCGTGAACCGACCCGACCGGGCGAGCAGGAGACCCATCAGATGAAGCTGGCGTTGATCACCGACATCCATGCCAACCGCGAGGCCTTCGAGGCCTGCCTCGAACAGGCGCACCTCCATGGTGCCGACCGCCTGGCCCTGCTGGGCGACTTCGTCGGCTACGGGGCCGACCCGGGCTGGGTGGTCGAGCGGGTGCAGGACCTGGTCGCCCAGGGCGCGATCGCCGTGCGCGGCAACCACGACGAGGCGGTGGTGAAGATGGCCACGTCCAACCTCGTCGAGGACGCGCGCCGCGCCGTGCAGTGGACCCGCGACGCGCTGGCGCCCGGGCACCTCGCCTTCCTGGGCTCGCTGCCCTACCGCAACGAGCTCGGCAGCAGCCTGTTCGTGCATGCCAACGCGTGGGCGCCCGAAGGCTGGGAATACATCCTCAGCCGCAGCGAGGCGGTGCGCAGCATGATGGCCACCGACTGCCGCCACACCTTCGCCGGCCATGTGCACCAGCCCGCGCTCTACCACCTGTCGAGCACCGGCAAGATCGCCGACTTCACGCCCGTGCCGGGCGTGGCGGTGCCGGTGCCGGCGCACCGCCAGTGGCTGGCGCTGCCAGGCTCCTGCGGCCAGCCGCGCGACGGCAACCCGGCGGCCTGCTGGGCGATGTTCGACGACTCGCGCCACACGCTGACCTTCCACCGCGTGCCCTACCACCACGAAGCCACGGCGGCCAAGATCATGGCCGCCGGCCTGCCTCGCCAGCTCGCGGAGCGTCTGCATGAAGGCACCTGAGGACAACCTGATCGAGCAGGCCCTGGCGCGCGCCGGTGCCGATCCGGCCAGCCTGCCCGCGGTGTCGCCGTTCGGGCCGCTGTCGGCGGGCATGGTGATCGACGGCTTCCGGCTCGAGGAGCGGCTGCACCAGGGCGGCATGGCCTTCCTGTGGCGGGTCACGCACGCCGATCACCAGATCCCGATGCTGATGAAGGTGCCGCGCATCCGCGGCGGCGAGGACCCGGCGGCCATCGTCGGCTTCGAGGTCGAGCAGATGATCCTGCCGCTGCTCAAGGGCGTGCACGTGCCGCGCTTCATCGCGCGCGGCGACTTCACCACCCGGCCCTACATCGTGATGGAGCACATCCCGGGCGATTCGCTGCGCCCGCGGCTGGAGGCCGCGCCGCTGCCCATCGCCGAGGTCGCCGAGATCGGTGCGGCCGTGGCCACCGCGCTGCACGACCTGCACCGCCAGCACGTCATCCACCTCGACATCAAGCCCAGCAACATCCTGTTCCGCCCGAGCGGCGAGGCGGTGCTGGTCGACTACGGCCTGTCGCGCCACGACCACCTGCCCGACCTGCTCGACGAGGAGTTCAACCTGCCGATGGGCACCGGCCCCTACATGTCGCCCGAGCAGGTGCAGTTCGTGCGCAGCGAGCCGCGCAGCGACCTGTTCGCGCTGGGCGTGATGCTCTACCACCTGACCACCGGCGAACGCCCCTTCGGCGCGCCCACCAGCGTGCGCGGCCTGCGCGAGCGGCTCTTCCGCGACCCCCGGCCGCCCCGTTCATGGCGGCCCGACTGCCCGCCGTGGCTGCAGGAGCTGATCCTGCGCTGCCTGGAGGTCGACGCGGCCAGGCGCCCGCCCAGCGCGGCCCACCTGGCCCAGGACCTGCTCAATCCCGAAGGCGTGCCGCTGACCGCGCGGGCCTCGCGCCTGGAAGGCTCCAGCCGGGTGCGCACCTTCCAGCGCTGGTTCCGCTCGCTGGGCAGCGAGCCCGCCGAGCGCGGCAGCGCCAGCGAGCAGCTCAAGCGCGCGCCGATCATCATCGCGGCGGTGGCCGTCGAGGGCACGCCCACCGAGATGCTCGACCTGCTGCGCGAGACCGTGCGCCGGGCCGTCATCACCGAGCCCGGCGCCCGCCTGGCCTGCGTCGGCGTGATGAAGACCAACCTGATCGGCATGGACGAGCTGACCGACAGCGAAGGCCGCAGCCACCACGTCAAGCAGCTGATCGGCCTGAAGCACTGGGCCCGTCCGCTGTCCCAGGGGCTGCAGCTGGGCGACAGCCGGCTGACCTTCCACGTGCTCGAGGCGCCCGACATCGCCAACGCGATCGTCGAGTTCGCGACCAAGAACCAGGCCGACCACATCATCATGGGCGCGCGCAGCAAGTCCGCGCTGCGGCGCTACCTGGGCACGGTCTCGTCGGTGGTGCTGGCCCAGGCCGACTGCACCGTCACGGTCGTGCGGGTGCCGGGCGGAGACCGCGCCGACGAGGAGTAGGCCGGCCTCTCCAGGGCCGCCGTGACGCTCGTGTGACCGGGGTGGTCCCGCAGCGGCCTAAAATGGCGGATTGCCCTTCTACTCAGCAGATCGACCGACCATGTCCAAAGACATCAAGCGCGTAGTGCTCGCCTATTCGGGCGGCCTGGACACCTCCATCATCCTGAAGTGGCTTCAGGACCAGTACCAGTGCGAGGTGGTGACCTTCACCGCCGACATCGGCCAGGGCGAGGAGATCGAGCCGGCTCGCGCCAAGGCGATCAAGATGGGCATCAAGCCCGAGAACATCTTCATCGAGGACCTGCGCGAGGAGTTCGTGCGCGACTTCGTGTTCCCGATGTTCCGCGCCAACGCGCTCTACGAAGGTGAATACCTGCTGGGCACGTCGATCGCGCGCCCGCTGATCGCCAAGCGCCTGGTCGAGATCGCCCGCAAGACCAAGGCCGACGCCGTGAGCCACGGCGCCACCGGCAAGGGCAACGACCAGGTGCGTTTCGAGCTCGGCGCCTACGCGCTGATGCCCGGCGTCAAGGTCATCGCCCCGTGGCGCGAGTGGGACCTGCTCAGCCGCGAGAAGCTGCTGGCCTATGCCGACCAGCACGGCATCCCGGTCGACTTCAAGAAGCGCAAGGGCGGCGGCGCGCCGTACTCGATGGACGCCAACCTGCTGCACATCAGCTACGAAGGCGGCATCCTCGAGGATCCGAACTTCGAGCCCGAAGCCAACATGTGGCGCCTGACGCGCAGCCCGGAGAAGGCGCCCAACAAGCCGCAGGTCATCGAGCTGACCTACGCCAAGGGTGACGTGGTCGCCATCGACGGCGTCAAGCTGTCGCCGGCCCAGGTGCTGACCCAGCTCAACGAGATCGGCGGCCTGCACGGCATCGGCCGCCTCGACAAGGTCGAGAACCGCTACGTCGGCATGAAGAGCCGCGGCTGCTACGAGACCCCTGGCGGCACCATCCTGCTGACCGGCCACCGCGCGATCGAGTCGATCACGCTGGACCGCGAAGTGCTGGCGCTCAAGGACGACCTGATGCCGCGTTATGCGCGCATGGTCTACAACGGCTACTGGTTCAGCCCGGAGCGTGAGCTGCTGCAGGGCCTGATCGACGCGTCGCAGGCGCCGGTCAACGGCACCGTCAAGCTCAAGCTCTACAAGGGCACGATCATGTGCGTGGGCCGCGAGTCGAAGACCGATTCGCTGTTCGACCCGATGATCTCGACCTTCGACGACGACGGCGGCGCCTACAACCAGGCCGACGCCGCGGGCTTCATCAAGCTCAACGCGCTGCGCCTGCGCATCGGCGCCAACGTGCAGGCCGCACGCGGCAAGGCTGCACCGAAGGCGGCCCGCAAGTCGGCGGCTGCCCAGCCGGCAGCGACCAAGCCGGCCGCGACCAAGCCGGCGGCCCGCAAGGCCGCACCGAAGGCCGCCGCCGTCGTCGCCGACGTGCCGGTCGACGCCCCGGTCGTGGTCGCCCGCAAGGCCCCGGTGGCGCGCAAGGTGAAGGCCGCGGCCGTCGTCGAGGCGCCCGTGGCCGCCGTGGTGGAGACGCCTGCGGCCCCCGTGCGCAAGCGCGCCGCCCGCAAGACCGCGGCCTGAACGGAGCACACGCACCATGAGCATCACCGACAGCCTGAACCCGGTCAGCGTGCTGTCCAAGGCCAACGTCTATTTCGATGGCCGCTGCGTCTCGCACAACGTCACCTTCGCCGACGGCATCAGGAAGAGCGTGGGCGTGATCCTGCCCTCGACGCTGGTGTTCAACACCGGCGCGCCCGAGATCATGGAGACCGTCGCCGGTGCCTGCAGCGTCAAGCTGGCGGGCTCCAGCGAGTGGAAGACCTACGGTCCCGGCGAACGCTTCGAGGTGCCGGGCCAGACCAGCTTCGAGATCAAGGTCGAGGGCGAGCCCTACCACTACATCTGCCACTTCGGCTGATCCGCTTCACGGCTGCCCGGATCGACGATCCGGGCAGCCGTGAAGCCCCCGCAGGCCGGTCCCTCTGACGAGGGGGACCGGCCTTCTCGTTTCCGGGCGGGCGCCGGGGTCAGTCCTCGGGGGTGCCGGCGGTCGTCGTGCCGGCGGACCCGACCTCGCCGACCGCCCAGCGCACGACCACGTCGCGGCGCATCGTGACGACGATGACCCGGCCGTCGTTGTCCTGCCAGCGCCAGTCGCCCCGCTCGTCCACGCGGTCCCCGAGGCTGGCGGTCAGCGGCAGCAGCTCGTCCATGCTCATGCCGGGCTTGAGGCCGGCGAGCACCCGGTCGATGCTGTCGGTGCGGCCCTTGGGGCGGTTGGCCATCTGCTGCATCAGGCGGGTGGCACGGCGCAACTGCAGCACGGTCCAGAACACGATCAGCGTGAGCGCGAACACCAGGCCGCGCCAGCCGTAGCTCCAGGTCGCGATGATGATGGCCGAGCCGGCCAGCGCGGCATTCCTGACGGGGGCGGAATTGAGGAATTTCATGGTCTTGAAGGGGTTTCAGGATCGGTGGGAGGCGGCGGGAGGGGGCGCTGCGTGCTTCAGCTGTCGATCTCGCGCAGTCGGGCGATGGCCTCCTCGATGCGGTCGACCGCGATGACGCTCAGGCCCTCGATCGGCTTCTTCGGGGCATTGGCCTTGGGCACCAGCGCGTGGGCGAAGCCCAGCTTGGCGGCTTCCTTCAGGCGCTCCTGGCCACGCGGGGCCGGGCGCACCTCGCCGGCCAGGCCGACCTCGCCGAAGGCGATGAAGCCACGCGGCAGGGCCCGGCCGCGCAGGCTGCTGTGGATGGCCAGCAGCACGGCCAGGTCGGCCGCCGGCTCGCTGATGCGCACGCCGCCCACCGCGTTGACGAACACGTCCTGGTCCGCGCAGGCCACGCCCGCGTGGCGGTGCAGCACCGCCAGCAGCATGGCCAGCCGGTCCCGCTCGAGGCCGACGCTGAGCCGCCGCGGGCTGGGCCCGCCGGCATCGACCAGCGCCTGGATCTCGACCAGCATCGGCCGCGTGCCTTCCAGCGTCACCAGCACGCAGGCGCCGGGCACCGGGTCGCCGTGGGTCGACAGGAAGATCGCGCTCGGGTTGGCGACTCCCTTCAGGCCCTTTTCCGTCATCGCGAACACGCCGATCTCGTTGACCGCGCCGAAGCGGTTCTTGATCGCGCGCACCAGGCGGAAGCTCGAATGGGTGTCGCCCTCGAAATAGAGCACCGTGTCGACGATGTGCTCGAGCACGCGCGGACCGGCCAGCGCGCCTTCCTTGGTCACGTGGCCGACCAGCACCATCGTGCAGCCCGTGGCCTTGGCGGTGCGGGTGAGCTGCGCGGCGCATTCGCGCACCTGCGCGACCGAGCCGGGCGCGCTGGTGAGCTGGTCGGAGTAGAGCGTCTGGATCGAGTCGATGACGCAGAAGTCCGGCTGCTCGGTGCCCAGCGTGGCCTGGATGCGCTCCAGGCCGATCTCGGCCAGCACCCGCAGCCGCTGTCCGCCCAGGCCCAGCCGGTGGGCCCGCAGCGCCACCTGCGCGCCCGACTCCTCGCCGGTGACGTAGAGCACCTTCATCTGGTGCGACAGCGCCTCGGCGGCCTGCAGCAGCAGCGTGCTCTTGCCGATGCCCGGGTCGCCGCCGATCAGCACCACGCCGCCCTCGACGATGCCCCCGCCCAGCACCCGGTCGAGCTCCTCCAGGCCGGTGGGCGTGCGCGCCACGTCGGCGGCCTGGATGTCGGCCAGCGTGGCCACCGGCTGGGTCCTGGCCAGGGCCTGGAAGCGGTTGTTCTTGCCGCCGCCGGCCGCGGCCTCGGCGATCGTCTCGTCGAGCGTGTTCCAGGCGCCGCAGTGCGGGCACTTGCCCAGCCACTTCGGGCTGGTGCCACCGCAGTCGCGGCAGGTGTAGAGGGTTTTTTCGCGCGCCATGTGGAGCGGATTGTCACCGCCGCGCCAGGCGCCGCGCGTGCTAAAACCGCGTATGGACTTCGACACCTGGATCACCTTCTTCGCCGCCACGGTGGCCATCAGCCTGTCCCCCGGACCGGGCGCGATCGCCGCCATGGGGGCCGGCCTCAACCACGGCTTCCGCCACGGCCAGCCGATCGCCTTCGGCCTGCTGCTGGGCGTGTGCACCCAGACGCTGGTCGTCGGTCTCGGGCTGGGCGTGCTGCTGTCGACCTCGGAGCTGGCGTTCTCCGTCGTCAAGTGGGTCGGCGCGGCCTACCTGATCTGGCTGGGCATCCAGCAGTGGCGCTCGCCGGCCAGCCCGGTCGGCGCCCCCGGCGCGCCCGCGGCCCGGCCCGCGCGCCGCACGCTGGTGCTGCGCGGCTGGGGCATCAATGCGCTCAACCCCAAGGGCACGGTGTTCCTGCTGGCCGTGCTGCCGCAGTTCATCGACGTGGCCCGGCCGCTGCTCGACCAGTACCTGCTCATCACCGCCACCTTCGGCGTGGTCGAGTGCGTGGTCATGAGCGCTTATGTCGCGCTGGCCTCGCGCGTGCTCGGCCTGCTGCGCTCGCCGCGCCAGATCCGCTGGATGAACCGCAGCTTCGGCGGTCTCTTCGTGCTGGCCGGCACGGTGCTCGGCCTGTTCCGGCGCGGTGCCTGAGGGCGCGGGGGTCATGGACACGCTGGCGGCCCTGAGCCGCGGGGCCCCGGCCGCGGCGCTGCTGCTGGCGGCCATCGTGCTGACCAGCCTCGCCGGGCTGTTCGTCGCTCCGGCGCTCATCGAGCGCAACCTGCTGCGGCCCTACTGGCTGCAGCGCCGCCGCGAGCACCTGACGCTGATCACCAGCGGCTTCATCCATGCCGACCTCGGTCACCTGTTCTTCAACGGGTTCACGTTCTGGGCCTTCGCGTTCTCGCTCGAGCGCCACATCGGCACGGCGGGCTTCGTGCTGCTCTACACCTTCGGGCTGCTGGTCAGCGGGGCGGGCACCTGGCTGCGCCACCGGCGCGAACCGGGCTACCAGTGCCTGGGTGCGTCCGGGGCGATCCTGGCGGTGCTGTTCGCCTTCATCGTGCACTTTCCGGGCGCCTCGCTGTACGTGATGTTCATCCCGCTGCCGATCCCCGCGCCGCTGTTCGCCGTGGCCTACGTGGCCTTCAGCGTGCACGCGTCCCGGCAGAACCGGGGGCGGGTCAACCACGACGCCCACCTGTCGGGCGCGCTGGCGGGGGTCGTGTTCGTCGCGGCGAGCGATCCGGAGGCCTTCGTGCGGGCCTGGCGGCAGCTGGCGGGCTGACTCAGGACTCGCCCGGGCTGCGGCGTCCGGCCTTGATGGCGCTGCGCTGCGTCTTGCCCTCCAGGCGCCGGCGTTTCGACGCCAGCGTCGGCCGGGTCGGGCGCCGGACCTTGGGCACGTGCGAGGCCAGGTCCACCATCTCCTGCAGCCGGGCCAGCGCCTCGGCCTGGTTGCGCGGCAGGCTGCGGTGTTCCTGGGCCTTGATGACGACCACGCCGTCGCCGCCGATGCGCTGGTCGGGCAGGGCGAGCAGGCGGGCCTTGATCGCCTCGGGCAGCGAGGAGGCGTGGATGTCGAAGCGCAGGTGGGCCGCCGACGAGACCTTGTTGACGTTCTGCCCGCCCGCGCCCTGGGCGCGGATGGCGCTGAACTCGACCTCGCCGGCGTCGACCCGCGGCGCCTTCATGGCGTGCCGGGCGGCGGTGGCGGGCTGTTGCGGACCTCGCGCAGGCGCTGTTCCATCTCCGTGCGCAGCTGGCGGCGGGCCTTGGCGTTTTCCCAGCGGCGCCGCTCGTCGAGGCTCTGGGGTTGCAGCGACGGCACGCTGGCCGGCTTGCCCTCGTCGTCGACGGCGACCATCGTGAAGAAGCAGCTGTTGGCGTGGCGCACCACTTGGCTGCGGATGGCCTCGGTGATCACCTTGATGCCGATCTCCATCGACGAGGTGCCGGTGTAGTTGACGCTGGCCAGGAAGGTCACCAGCTCGCCCACGTGCACGGGCTGGCGGAACATGACCTGGTCGACCGAGAGCGTGACCACGTAGCGGCCCGCATAACGGCTGGCGCAGGCGTAGGCGACCTGGTCGAGCAGCTTGAGGATGGTGCCGCCGTGGACATTGCCGGAGAAGTTGGCCATGTCGGGCGTCATCAGCACCGTCATCGAGAGTTGGTGGGAGGGCAGGTCCATCGTGGTCGTGTGTCGGGCGGGTCGGGATCGAAGGGAACCAGCAAGTCTCGGGCCGCGTCAGGCCGCATCGGGCCCGTGCGAGACGTGGACCGGCACACGCTGGGCCAGTGCGCACATGAGCTCGTAGCCCAGCGTGCCGGCGCTGCGGGCGACCTCGTCGATGGACAGCACGCTGCCGCCCGGGCCCTGGCCCCACAGCGTGACCTCGCTGTCCAGCCCGCTGGCGGGCAGGTCGGTGAGGTCGACCGCGAGCATGTCCATCGAGACCCGGCCGAGCGTGCGGGTGCGCTGGCCGTCGACGAGCACCGGCGTGCCGGTGCCGCACAGGCGCGGGTAGCCGTCGGCATAACCGCAGGCGACCGTGCCGATGCGCATCCCGGTCGTGGCCTCGAAGGTGCTGCCGTAGCCCACGGTGTCGCCGCCGTGCAGGTGCTGCACGCCGATGATGCGCGAGCGCAGCGTCATCGCCGGCTGCAGGCCCCAGTGGTGGATGTCGTGCTCGTCGGCATCGGGCGAGCTGCCGTAGCCGAGGATGCCGGGGCGCACCCAGTCCGCCCGCACCTCGGGCCGGTGGCCGTGGCGCAGCACGGCCGCGCTGTTGGCCAGCGTGCGTTCGCCGGGCAGGTCGGCGGTGGTGGCGGTGAACAGGTCGACCTGCTCGTCGATGCCGCGTCCGCCGTCGGCGTCCGAGAAATGCATCATCAGGCTGACCTCCTCGACCTGGGGCAGGGCGGTCAGGCGGGTCCAGGCCGCCCGGAAGGCGTGGGGCGTGAAGCCCAGGCGGTTCATGCCGCCGTTGAGCTTGAGGAAGACGCGGTGCGGCTGATGGGTCTTGTGCAGCGCCAGCCAGTCGATCTGGGACTCGTGGTGGATGGTGTGCCACAGCCCGAGGCGCGAGCACAGTTCCAGGTCGCGGGGCTCGAACACCCCTTCGAGCAGCAGGATCGGGCCGCGCCAGCCGAGGGCCCGCACCCGCTGCGCCTCGTCGAGGTCGAGCAGGGCGATGCCGTCCGCGCCCATCAGGCCGGGCCAGGCGCGTTCGATGCCGTGCCCGTAGGCATTGGCCTTGACGATGGCCCAGACCCGGGCGTCGGGGGCGTGGAGGCGGGCCTGGCGCAGGTTGTGGGCCAGGGCATCGGTGTGGATGATCGCTTCGATCGGACGGGGCATCCGGCGATTCTGCCAGTCTTGCGCGGCCCGGGACGGCTCGGCCTGCGGGTAGACCCGGATCGACGGGTGATGCCGCGCACGCCGGGTCCGGTGATACGGGGCTTTCCCCTCCCCCGGGTGCGGCGCCGGTCGGCCGGGGCGGCGAAAGCGCGTGCTATAACCCCGCCGCGCCCGGAGCCCTCGTCGCATCGATGCTGGGGCCGGGGTGATGTTCCTCTCTGAGCCGCGGATGAAAAAAGGTTTCTTCACCATCATGTCAGCGCAGTTCTTCAGCTCGCTGGCAGACAACGCCTTGTTTGTCGCAGCGGTCGAACTGCTCCGCACGTCGGGGGCCGACGAGTGGCAGCGTGCGGCGCTGGTGCCGATGTTCGCGCTGTTCTACGTCATCCTGGCGCCGTTCGTCGGGGCCTTCGCCGACGCGGTGCCCAAGGGCAAGGTCATGTTCTTCTCCAACAGCATCAAGGTGGTGGGCTGCCTGATGATGCTGTTCGGCACCCACCCGCTGCTGTCCTACGCCATCGTGGGCCTGGGGGCGGCGGCCTACTCGCCGGCCAAGTACGGCATCCTCACCGAGCTGCTGCCGCCGTCGCAGCTGGTCAAGGCCAACGGCTGGATCGAGGGCCTGACGATCGCCTCGATCATCCTGGGCGTGCTGCTGGGCGGCCAGCTGGTGGGCCCGCACGCGTCGCAGTGGCTGCTGGGCGTGGACCTGCCGGGGGTCGACCTGGGCATCGACAGCCCGGCCGAGGCGGCCATCGCCAGCCTGGTGTCGCTCTACGTGATCGCCGCGGTCTTCAACCTGCGCATCCCGCGCACCGACGCGCCGCTGCAGTTCCTGTCGCTGCAGCCGCTGACGCTGATCAACGACTTCCGCCACTGCAACGCCCGCCTGTGGGAAGACAAGCTGGGCCAGATCTCGCTGGCCACGACGACGCTGTTCTGGGGCGTGTCGGGCAATCTGCGCTACATCGTGCTGGCCTGGGCCGCGGCGGCCCTGGGCTATGGCACGACCCAGGCCTCGTCGCTGGTGGGGGTCGTGGCCGTCGGCACGGCGGTCGGCGCGGTCGTCGCGTCGGTGGCGATGAAGCTCGACCGGGCGACCTCGGTGATTCCGCTGGGCATCATGATGGGTCTGCTGGTCATCGTGATGAACGTCATCAGCAACGTCTGGGTGGCTGCTCCCTTCCTGATCCTGCTGGGGGGGGTCGGCGGTTACCTGGTGGTGCCGATGAACGCGCTGCTGCAGCACCGCGGTCACAACCTGATGGGCGCCGGGCGCTCGATCGCCGTGCAGAACTTCAACGAGCAGGCCTGCATCCTCGCGCTGGGCGCGCTCTACAGCGGCCTGACCAAGGTGGGGCTGTCGGCCTTCGGCGCGATCACGATCTTCGGCCTGCTGGTGGCCGGCACGATGTGGCTGATCCGCCGCTGGCACCAGAACAACACCGTGGTGCACAAGGCCGAGGTCGACCGCCTGCTGCAGCTCGCCCGCGACGAGGGGCACTGACCCCGATGGGCCCGATGGTTCGTGCCGGCCGCGGGCTGGCGGTGCTGGCGCTGCTGTTCAACGCGGCGACCTGGGGCGTGTCGTGGTGGCCGTTCCGCTCGCTGATGCAGCTGGGCCTGCACCCGCTGTGGGCGACCACGCTGGTGTTCGCCGCGGCGGTGCTGGTCTTCTCGTTCTGGCAGCCCTCGGCCTGGCGCCACTTGCTGGCGTCGCCCTCGCTGTGGGTCATCGCGCTGGCCTCCGGCGCCACCAACGCGGCTTTCAACTGGGGCGTGACGATCGGCGAGGTCGCGCGTGTCGTGCTGCTGTTCTACCTGATGCCGCTGTGGGCGATGCTGCTGGCCTGGTGGCTGCTCGGCGAGCGCCCGCACGCCGGGATCGGCCTGCGCCTGCTGCTGTCGGTGGGCGGCGCGGCCGTCGTGCTGCTCGGGGACGGGGACGGACCGGCACGCGGGCTGTCGCTGGCCGATGGCCTGGGCGTGCTCGGCGGCATGACGTTCGCGCTCAACAACGTCATGCTGCGCCGGGCGACGGACCGGCCGGAATCGAGCCGTGCGCTGGCCATGTTCGTCGGCGGCTGCGTCACCTGCCTGGGGGTGGCCGCATCCGGCTCGTCCGGCGCGCTGGGCCTGGCCGAGCCGATGCACTGGCCGCCCGAGCCGGCGCTGGGCTGGCTGCTGCCGGTGGCCGGCCTGTCGCTGCTGTTCATGCTGTCGAACCTGGCGCTGCAGTACGGCGCCTCGCGCCTGTCGGCCAACGTCACTGCGGTGGTCATGCCCACCGAGGTGCTCTTCGCCTCGTGCTCCGCGCTGTGGATCGCCGGCGAGCCGTGGTCGCCCGCGCTGATGCTGGGCGGGGCGATGATCCTGGCCGCGACCCTGCTCGCCGCCTGGCAGGATCGGGCCTGAGGGCCGGCCCCGGCGCGCTTCAGCAGGGCATCGGCGCGGTCGGCTCGAACACCCGCTCGAAGGTCGAGTCGTGGCGGGCCAGCAGCTGCTGCAGGTCGGATGCCTCCAGCGGCACCGGCAGGTAGGCGTCGCAGCCGGCGAAGGTCGCCCGGATGCGGCTGATCGCGCCGGACTGGCTCGACAGCACCACCAGCACCGGGGCGCGGGCGCCCGACGTCCCGTGGGCCTGCTGGTGGCTGCGGCGCAGCCGCCGCGCGATGTGCAGGCTGTTCAGGCCGTTGCGGTCGATGCCCAGGAAGATGAAGGCGAAGGACTGCTGGCGTGCGCAGACCAGGGCCTCGTCGGCGGTGGTGGCCAGCGTGATGCGGTAGCCGAAGCGGCTCAGGCTGGGGCGCAGCATGCTGCGTTCGGCCGGGCTGCTGGTGACCACCAGCACGTCGTCCAGTCGCGCCTCGCTCTCGAGCAGCACCGAGTTGCTGAAGCCCGAGCTGCTGTGGAAGTCCTGGACGCTCAGGTCCTCCTGGGCCATCTGGCGCATGTGGGCGCTGGGGCGTGCCGGGGGGCGGGCGCTGCTGGTGCGGCGCCGCTCGATGTGCTCCAGCGCCCGGCGGATCTGCATCACGTCGATCGGGCGGGACAGGTGGGCCGCGCAGCTCGAGGGCACCGAGCCGCCGCCGACGAACAGCGTGTCGCGCACCCGGCCGGCCCGGCCGATGGTGTAGAGCGCCTGCGCCGCATCGGCGTTGGCGATGATCAGCTCGCAGCCCTCCAGCGTGTCGACCAGCTGGTAGTCGTGCATCGGGCCGCCGGCGAGCCGGAAGTAGCTGTCCAGCGTCGCCCTCTCGAACTCGCTGAAACCATGCAGGCAGACACGGCGGCTGCGGTGGGCGTGGAAGAGTGAGGACACAGGCATGCAAAATTGTTGAATCTGGCCGCCCTGGGGTCAAGGCGCCGGCCACCCCCATTGCAGGGTGGCGTGGGGCTGCAACAGGGGGCCCGGGCGGCCGGACCTGATAATTGCGTTCCTGATCAGGAGCTGTCATGTTCGAACACGTCGATGCCTACGCTGGCGACCCCATCCTCACGCTCAACGAGAATTTCCAGAAGGACCCGCGCCAGGGCAAGATCAACCTGTCCATCGGCATCTATTTCGACGACGCCGGCCGGCTGCCGGTGATGGCGGCCGTGCGCGAGGCCGAATCGCGCATGCTGCAGTCCATCGGCCCGCGCGGCTACCTGCCGATGACCGGCGCGGCCAACCTGCGCGAGCAGATCCAGCAGCTGCTGTTCGGCGCCGGACACGAGGCCGTCACCAGCGGGCGGGCCGTCACGATCCAGACGCTGGGCGGCTCCGGCGCGCTCAAGGTCGGTGCCGACTTCCTGAAGAAGTACTTCCCCGCCTCCGGCGTCTGGGTCAGCGACCCGACCTGGGACAACCACCGCGCGATCTTCGAAGGCGCCGGCTTCGCCGTCGACACCTATCCCTACTACGACCCGGTGGGCGGCGGACTGAAGTTCGACGCGATGCTGGAGACGGTGCGCGGCCTGCCGCGGCGCAGCATCGTGCTGCTGCATGCCTGCTGCCACAACCCGACGGGGGTGGACCTCAGTGCGGCGCAGTGGGCGGCGCTGATCCCGGTGCTGGTCGAGCGGGAGCTGATCCCCTTCGTCGACATCGCCTACCAGGGCTTCGGCGATGGCGTGAACGAGGACGCGTTCGCGCTGCGTGCGCTGGCCGACGCCGGCCTGGCGTTCTTGGTGGCCAACAGCTTCTCGAAGAGCTTCTCGCTCTATGGCGAGCGGGTAGGCGGCCTCAGCGTGGTCAGCCCGACGCTGGCCGAGGCGCAGCTGGTGATCGGCCAGCTGCAGGTCGCGGTGCGCAAGAACTACTCGAGCCCGCCGACCCACGGCGGCCAGATCGTCGCCCGCGTGCTGGCCGACGCCGGCCTGCACGCCTCGTGGAGCGCCGAGCTGGGCGAGATGCGCAGCCGCATCCAGGCCATGCGCCAGCGCCTGCACGCGGTGCTCAGCGCGCGGGTGCCGGGCCGTGACTTCAGCTACTTCGTCACCCAGCGCGGCATGTTCAGCTACACCGGCCTGAGCGCGCAGCAGGTCGATGTGCTGCGCGAGGAGTTCGGCGTCTACCTGGTGCGCTCGGGTCGCATGTGCGTGGCCGGGCTCAACAGCGGCAACGTCGAGGCGACCGCCGAGGCGATGGCCAAGGTGCTGTCCCGCTGAGCACGCCGGCCGGCGGCCGCTGAAAGCGGGAAGGCGACCCTCGGGTCGCCTTCTTCATGGTGGTGTGGCCGGGCTGCGGCCGCGGCGCGTCAGCGCTTGCCCAGGGCGTCGCGGATCTCGCGCAGCAGCACGATGTCCTCGGCCGGCGGCGCGGGCGGGGCCGGCGGCGCCGCGGGTTCCTCGCGCCTCATGCGGTTCATCGCCTTGACCATCGTGAAGATGATGAACGCCAGGATGACGAAGTTCAGCGCGATGGTGATGAAGTTGCCATAGGCCAGCACCGCGCCGGCCTTCTTGGCCTCGACCAGCGTGGTGGCCGTCTGGCCGGCCAGCGCAATGAAGTAGTTGCTGAAGTCCAGTCCACCGAAGATCTTGCTGACGATCGGCATGATCACGTCGCCGACCAGCGAGTCGACGATCTTGCCGAAGGCGCCGCCGATGATCACGCCGACGGCGAGATCCATCACGTTGCCCTTGAGGGTGAATTCCTTGAATTCGCTCATCATTCCCATGGGGTACTCCTCGATTTCGTTGGTGGTTGGGCGCCCGGGAGCGCCCGGGCAGCACCTTGGCGGTGCGTGGTGTGCAGTATTCATCAGGTCTTGCTGCTGTCAACCTTACAGCGGATGTTGTTTTTTGGGCTGTGCGAGCGGTGCCGCACAGGCTCCGGGAGGTCGGGTCGGGGCAAAACCCGGTGTTCACTCGGCTAGAATCGCGGGTTGCCTACCTTCAAGACCGGATCATCTTTTCCCCGAGGATTCACATGAGTGACCAGCAAGTCGACCAGGCGAAGCGGACGTGGTTGATCGCGTCGGGCTGTGCCGGCGGTGTCGGTGTTATCGCGACCGCAGTGCCTTTCGTCAGCACATTCACCCCGTCCGAGCGGGCCAAGGCGGCCGGTGCTCCGGTGGAAGTCGATGTCAGCGGCATCAAGCCGGGTGAAAAGATCACCGTCGAATGGCGCGGCAAGCCGGTGTGGATCGTGCGTCGCACCCCCGAGATGATCGCGTCGCTGAAGAAGACCGATCCTCAGGTGGTGGACCCGAACTCCGAGCGCACCGCCTACCCGATCCCCGACTACGCGAAGAACGAGCACCGCTCGATCAAGCCGGAGTACCTGGTCGTGCTGGGCATCTGCACGCACCTGGGCTGCTCGCCTTCGGACAAGCTCCAGGCCGGCCCGCAGCCGTCCCTGCCGGACGACTGGCAAGGCGGCTTCCTGTGCCCCTGCCATGGATCCACCTTCGACATCGCCGGTCGCGTGTTCAAGAACAAGCCCGCGCCCGACAACCTCGAGGTGCCGCCCCACATGTTCCTGTCCGACACCAAGCTGATCATTGGTGAAGACAAGAAGGCCTGACCAAGCACCGAGGACATCATGGCTGAATTCAAGGAAGCTCCTGCGAACGCGCCCGCCGCAGTCAAGCTGTTGAACTGGGTGGACAACCGGTTCCCGGCCAGCAAGATGTACAAGGAGCACCTCTCCGAGTACTACGCGCCGAAGAACTTCAACTTCTGGTACTTCTTCGGCTCGCTGGCCCTGCTGGTGCTGGTGATCCAGATCGTCACCGGCATCTTCCTGGTGATGCACTACAAGCCGGACGCGAGCCTCGCGTTCGCTTCGGTCGAATACATCATGCGTGATGTGCCCTGGGGCTGGCTGGTGCGCTACATGCACTCGACCGGCGCCTCGGCCTTCTTCGTGGTGGTCTACCTGCACATGTTCCGTGGCCTGATCTACGGCTCCTACCGCAAGCCGCGCGAGCTGGTGTGGGTGTTCGGCTGCGCGATCTTCCTGGCGCTGATGGCCGAAGCCTTCATGGGCTACCTGCTGCCCTGGGGCCAGATGTCCTTCTGGGGCGCCCAGGTGATCGTGAACCTGTTCGCCGCCGTGCCCTTCGTCGGTCCGGATCTGGCGCTGCTGATCCGTGGTGACTACGTGGTGTCGGACGCCACGCTGAACCGCTTCTTCAGCTTCCACGTCATCGCCGTGCCGCTGGTGCTGATCGGCCTGGTCGTCGCGCACATCATCGCGCTGCACGAAGTGGGCTCGAACAACCCGGACGGTGTCGAGATCAAGGAAAAGAAGGACGCCAAGGGCCGCCCGCTCGACGGCATCCCCTTCCACCCGTACTACACCGTGCACGACGTGCTGGGCGTGTCGGGCTTCCTGATGTGCTTCACCGCGGTGGTCTTCTTCGCGCCGGAGCTGGGGGGCTACTTCCTCGAGTACAACAACTTCATCCCGGCGGACGCGCTGAAGACCCCGCTGCACATCGCTCCGGTGTGGTACTTCACGCCGTTCTACTCGATGCTGCGTGCCACCACCGACGTGATGATCAACGTGCTGTCGGTGATCGTCGGCCTGTCGGCGGTGCTGGTGTTCCTGAAGGGCAAGCTGCCCGGCAAGGCCAAGCTGGCCGTGCTGGTGGGTGCCGTGGTCGCCGTCGGCCTGCTCAAGACCTTCGACGCCAAGTTCTGGGGCGTCGTGGTCATGGGTGGCGCGGTCGTGCTGCTGTTCTTCCTGCCCTGGCTGGACAAGAGCCCGGTCAAGTCGATCCGCTATCGCCCGACCTGGCACAAGGCGCTGTACGGCGTGTTCGTGGTGTTCTTCGTGGTCCTGGGCTACCTGGGCATCCAGCCGCCTTCGGACATCGGCACCCTGATCGCCCAGATCGGCACGCTTTTCTACTTCGGCTTCTTCCTGCTCATGCCGGTCTGGACCCAGCTGGGTGAATTCAAGCCGGTCCCCGACCGCGTGACGTTCTCGGCCCACTGAGCGCAGCGCAAGAGCAAGGAGTCATCACATCATGATCAAGCGCTTCGCACATCTGATCACCAGCCTGGCCCTCGGGCTGGCCCTGATCTCCCCCGTGGCCCACGCCGCGGGCGACACGATCGCCTGGGACAAGTTCCCGGTCGAGAAGGTCAAGGACACGGCCGCCCTGCAGAACGGTGCCAAGCTGTTCGTCAACTACTGCCTCAACTGCCACTCGGCGGCGTTCATGCGCTACAACCGCATGCGCGACATCGGCCTGACCGAAGAGCAGATCAAGGCCAACCTGATGTTCGCGACCACCAAGGTCGGCGACACCATGCAGGCCGCGATCGATCCGAAGCAGGCCAAGGACTGGCTGGGCGCGACCCCGCCGGACCTGACGCTGATCGCCCGCTCGCGTGCCGGTCACCAGGGCAGCGGTGCGGACTACCTCTACACCTACCTGCGCACCTACTACCGCGACGAGACCAAGGCGACGGGCTGGAACAACCTGGCCTTCCCGAGCGTGGGCATGCCGCATGCGCTGTGGGAACTGCAGGGCGTGCGCCGTGCGGTGTATGCCGAGGAGAAGGATGCGCATGACCCGGCCAAGACGGTTCATGTCTTCAAGTCCTTCGAGCAGGTCACCCCGGGCAAGCTGTCGGCCCAGGAGTACGACAATGCCGTGGCCGATCTGGTCGCCTTCCTCCAGTGGATGGGCGAGCCGGCCGCCGGCCTGCGGGTGCAGCTGGGCGTGATCGTGCTGCTGTTCCTGTCGATCCTGACCTTCATCGCCTGGCGCCTGAACGCGGCGTTCTGGAAAGACATCAAGTGATGCTGAAATCGTCGACCTGATCCGGTCGATGGTGGTGCGCAGTGGCGGTTCTCCGCCTCTGCGCCGTTTTGTTTTCAAGACCCAAGACCTATAGAAGGAGCAACCCCAGCCATGATGGTGCTTTACTCTGGGACCACCTGCCCCTACTCGCATCGCTGCCGCTTCGTGCTCTTCGAAAAGGGCATGGACTTCGAGATCCGCGACGTCGACCTGTACGCCAAGCCCGATGACATCGCGCTGATGAACCCGTACAACGAGGTGCCGATCCTCGTCGAGCGCGAGCTCATCCTGTACGAATCGCACATCATCAACGAGTACATCGACGAGCGTTTCCCGCATCCCCAGCTGATGCCGGGAGACCCGGTCGCGCGTGCCCGCGTGCGCCTGTTCCTGTTCAACTTCGAGAAGGAGCTGTTCACGCACGTGAACACGCTCGAAGGTCGCAGCGGCACCAAGGCCGACAACAAGCAGCTCGACAAGGCCCGCTCGCAGATCCGCGACCGCCTGACGCAGCTCGCGCCGATCTTCCAGAAGAACAAGTACATGCTGGGCGACGACTTCTCGATGCTCGACGTGGCCATCGCCCCGCTGCTGTGGCGCCTGGACTACTACGGCATCGACCTGTCGAAGAACGCGGCACCGCTGCTGAAGTACGCCGAGCGCATTTTTTCGCGCCCGGCCTACATCGAGGCACTGACGCCGTCCGAAAAGGTCATGCGCAAGTAAGATCCGAAGATGCCGACGTCCGTCCCGCCCGACACCCAGGGCACCTCTACCCGTCCGTACCTCGTCCGTGCCCTGCACGACTGGTGCACGGACAATGGCTTCACCCCCTACGTGGCGGTGCACGTCGATGCCGGCGTGCGGGTTCCGATGGAGTACGTCAAGAACGGTGAAATCGTGCTGAACGTCGGCTTCGAGGCCACCAGCGGGCTGCGCATCGGCAACGACGTGATCGAGTTCAAGGCCCGCTTCGGCGGGACCTCGCGCGACATCGTCGTGCCGATCGACCATGTCATCGCGATCTATGCCCGCGAGAACGGGCAGGGCATGGCCTTCCCGGCCCCGTCCGATCCGGTGCCCGATGCCGAGCAGGGCGCTCGCCCGCCGGCGTCGGAGCCGGTGGCCGGCTCGAACGTGTCGTCGCTGCCCACCAGCGTGCCGTCGCCCGGACTGCGCCTGGCGCCGGAGCCGGTGGTGTCCGAGGCGACCGACGATGCCGCCCCCGATGATGACGCGCCGACGCCCCCGGCCGGCCCGGCCGCCGGCGGACGCCCTTCGCTCAAGCGCGTGAAATGATGCAGCCGGCGTGAGGGATCGGCTCCGCACGAGCCCGATACAATCACGCCGGTCCAGCCATCCCGTGCCGACTTAGCTCAGTTGGTAGAGCAACTGTCTTGTAAACAGTAGGTCATCCGTTCGATTCGGATAGTCGGCACCAACACCATGCACCTGCCGTGCGCCCTCGTCACCGGGCCCGGTCGGGCACGTCGCCTCCTCCCCCATGAAAGCCTTCGCATGATGGCCTCCCGACGTGCGCAGCTCGTGCGAGGCGGCTGGCTCGTGCTCGGAGGCGTGAGCCTGGTGCTGGGCTTCGTCGGCCTGTTCCTGCCGCTGCTGCCGACCACCCCGTTCGTGCTGCTGGCCGCGGCCTGCTTCTCCCGCGGCAGCGAGCGCTGCGAGCGCTGGCTGCTGGAGCACCCCCGCTTCGGCCCCTCCATCCGTGACTGGCGCGAGCACCGCGCGCTGCCGCTGCGGGCCAAGCAGCTGGCCATCGTGATGATGGCCGTGAGCTGCGTGGCCGCCGCCCTGGTGATGACCCGGCTGCGCTGGCTGCCTGCGCTGGTGTGCCTGGGCGTGGCCTGCTGGCTCTGGCGCCTGCCCACCCGCGAGGCGATCCGCCGCTGAGTGACCCGCGGCACGCCGGGTGGCCTTCAGCGCTGCAGGTCGCTGTCCTCGTCGGCGCCGAACAGCGGCAGGGTGTCCGTGTCGACCCGGGCCCGGGCCGGGCGCGGATGGCGTTCCGGTCCGTGGCCGGGCCTGCTCGATGCGGTGGTTCCGGCCTGGCTGACCGAGGGGGCCGGGATGGCGGTCCGCATCACCATCGGCTGGCCATCGAGCCGCTCCAGATTGCCCACCCGCACGCCCAGCAGGCGCAGGCGCCGGCTCAGCAGGATGCGTTTCAGGCACTGGCCGGCGGCCTCCCGGATGCTGCGTGCATCGGCCGTGGCCGCCTCGAGGGTGTGGTCGCGTGTCACCGTGCGGAAATCGTCGAACCTCAGCTTGATGCCGATCGTGCGGCCCCGGTAGCCCTTGCGCTGCAGGTCCTGCGCGACGCGGGTGCACAGGTCGGTGAAGATCGTGCTCAGCGCAGCCCGGTCGGTCTTCGGGTGCAGGTCGTGCTCGAAGGTGGTCTCGCGGCTGACCGACACCGGCTCGCTGTAGGTGACCACCGGGCGCTCGTCGCGACCGTTGGCGGCGTCGTGCAGCCAGCGCGCCTGCGAGGCGCCGAAGGGGGCGGCCAGCGCGTCCAGGGGCGTGACCGCGAGGTCGCCGATCCGGTGGATGCCCATGGCCTCGAGCCGGGCGCCGGCCTTCGGGCCGACCCCCTGGATGCGCCGCACCGGCAGCGGCCACAGCCGGGTCGGGATCTCGGCCGGGGTCAGCAGCGTCAGCCCGTCGGGCTTGTCGAGGTCGCTGCAGATCTTGGCCAGCAGCTTGTTGCGCGCGATGCCGACCGAGCAGCTCAGCCCGGTGCGCTCGCGCACCAGGTTCTTGATGTCCTGCACCAGCGCCCGTAGGCCGCCCAGCGGGTCGTGCGCCACCGCATCGGCCACGCCGGGCAGGCCGGTGAGCTCGATGTAGATCTCGTCGATGCCACGGTCCTCGATGGCCGGCGCCAGTTCGGCCACCGCCTGCTTGAAGGCCGTCGACAGGCGCCGGTACTCGTCGAAGTCGGCCGGCAGCAGCAGGGCATCGGGGGCGAGCGCGGCGGCCTTCATCAAGCCCATGCCGGAGGACACGCCCCGCGCGCGGGCCTCGTAGGTGGCCGTGGTGACGACGCCGCGGCCGGTGTAGTCGCGCAGGCGCGGCCAGTCGCCCGGGCGGCCCGCGATCACGGCGCGCCGCCCGCCGATGACCAGCGGCTGCCCGCGCAGTTCCGGGCGGCGCAGCAGTTCGACGGACGCGTAGAACGCGTCCATGTCGAGGTGGGCGACCCAGCGGTCGGGCGCCCCGCCGTCCGGTGGTGAGGGTGCTGCATCGCCCGAGGGGCCGAGATCTGCCATGCGTCGATTGTGTCGCGAGTCCCTGTCGCACGGTGCGGGCGATGTCTCCCTAGAATGGTGGCCATGATCTCTCGCGAACCCACCCTCGAACGTCTGGCCATCGCGCGCCAGTTGTTGCTGGAACCCTACGGTCTGGTGGAGTCCCACCTGACGCAGGCCCTCAACGTGATCTCGGCCCACAAGGTCGATGATGCGGACCTGTACTTCCAGTACACCCGCAGCGAGGGCTGGAGCCTGGAGGAGGGCATCGTCAAGAGCGGCAGCTTCAGCATCGACCAGGGCGTGGGCGTGCGTGCCGTGGCCGGCGAGAAGACCGCGTTCGCCTATTCCGACGACATCTCCGAGGCGGCGATCCTCGATGCGGCACGCACCGTGCGAAGCATCGCCTCGGCCGGTCAGAGCCGCCGCATCAAGCTGGACACGCCCCGCAAGGTGGCGTCCAGCCGCGTGCTCTACGCCAGCATGGATCCGATCGCCACGCTCGACAGCACGCGGAAGGTGGCGCTGCTGGAGCGCATCGAGAAGCGCGCCCGTGCCCGCGATCCGCGCATCGTGCAGGTGATGGCCGGCCTGGCCGGCGAGTACGACGTGGTGATGGTCGCGCGGGCCGACGGCACGCTGGCGGCCGACGTGCGTCCGCTGGTGCGTCTGTCGCTGACGGTGATCGCCGAGCAGGGGGGGCGCCGCGAGGTCGGCTCCTCGGGCGGCGGCGGGCGTTTCGGCTTCTCCTACTTCAGCGACGAGGTCATCGAAGGCTATGTGGACCAGGCCGTGCAGATGGCGCTGGTCAACCTCGACAGTCGCCCGGCTCCGGCCGGCGAGATGACCGTGGTGCTCGGCCCGGGCTGGCCCGGCGTGCTGCTGCACGAGGCCGTGGGCCATGGCCTGGAGGGCGACTTCAATCGCAAGGGCTCGAGCACCTTCTCCGGGCGCATCGGTGAGCGGGTGGCGGCCAAGGGCGTGACGGTGCTCGACGACGGCACGATCGCCGATCGCCGCGGCTCGCTCAACGTCGACGACGAAGGCCATGCCAGCCAGCGCAACGTGCTGATCGAGGACGGCATCCTCAAGGGCTACATCCAGGATTCGATGAACGCCCGGCTGATGAAGACCGCACCCACCGGCAACGGCCGGCGCGAGAGCTACGCGCACCTGCCCATGCCGCGCATGACCAACACCTACATGCTGGCGGGCGATCGCTCGCCCGAGGAGATCATCGCCTCGATCGACCGCGGCCTGTATGCGGTCAACTTCGGTGGCGGGCAGGTGGACATCACCAGCGGCAAATTCGTGTTCTCGGGCAGCGAGGCCTACTGGGTCGAGAAGGGCAAGATCCTCTATCCGGTCAAGGGCGCGACCCTGATCGGCAACGGCCCCGACGCGATGACCCGCGTGTCGATGATCGGCAATGACCTGCAGCTCGACAGCGGCGTGGGCACCTGCGGCAAGGAAGGCCAGAGCGTGCCGGTCGGTGTCGGCCAGCCCACGCTGCGCATCGACGGCCTGACGGTCGGCGGGACCGCCTGAGCGATCGTTGCCCCAGCCCCACAGCCATCGGCGACGGGGCGTGCTACAGTGAATCTGTGATCAACGTGAACTTCTTTTTTGCGTACTTCTGGTTCTCGCACCGCACCGGCGGAGGAGAGGCACAGTCGTAGGCAGCAGAAGCCACGCCAGCACCTCAAGAACCGCCGGAGCCTCCGGCGGTTTTTTTTTGCCCATTCCATTCAGACCCACAGCATCCAGGAGCAGAGACGATGAACGCAAAGGCCAGCAACAGCGGCGCGGACGGTTGGTACGGCAGTGTGGACCGCACTTCCCAGACCGACGACGAGAGGATCCATGACGTGACCCCGCTGCCTCCGCCCGAACACCTGATCCGCTTCTTCCCCATCCGGGGCACGCCGATCGAGGCCCTGGTGTCCGACACCCGTCATCGCATCCGCCGCATCATCAACGGCAAGGACGATCGGATGCTGGTGGTGATCGGGCCGTGCTCCATCCACGACCCCGCCGCGGCGGTCGACTACGCCCGCCGCCTGCTGCCGCTGCGTGAGCGTTATGCCGGCACGCTCGAGGTGGTGATGCGGGTCTACTTCGAGAAGCCGCGCACGACCGTGGGCTGGAAGGGCCTGATCAACGACCCCTACCTCGACGAGAGCTACCGCATCGACGAGGGCCTGCGCATCGCCCGCCAGCTGCTGCTCGAGATCAACCGCCTGGGCATGCCGGCCGGCAGCGAGTTCCTCGACGTGATCTCGCCGCAGTACATCGGCGACCTGATCAGCTGGGGCGCCATCGGTGCGCGCACGACCGAGAGCCAGGTGCACCGCGAGCTGGCGTCGGGCATCTCCGCACCGATCGGCTTCAAGAACGGCACCGACGGCAACATCAAGATCGCCACCGACGCGATCCAGGCCGCGGCCCGTCCGCACCACTTCCTGTCGGTGCACAAGAACGGCCAGGTCGCCATCGTCGAGACCAAGGGCAACAAGGACTGCCACGTCATCCTGCGCGGTGGCAAGGCGCCGAACTACGACGCGGTCAGCGTCGCGGCGGCCTGCAAGGAGCTCGAGGCGTCCCGGTTGCACCCGTCGCTGATGGTGGACTTCAGCCACGCCAACAGCAGCAAGCAGCATGAGCGCCAGGTGGTCGTGGCACGTGACATCGCCGAGCAGATCGCCGGGGGTTCACGCTCGGTGTTCGGCGTGATGGTGGAGAGCCACCTGAACGCCGGGGCGCAGAAGTTCACGCCGGGCAAGGACGATCCCGCCCAGCTGGCCTACGGCCAGAGCATCACCGATGCCTGCATCGGCTGGGATCATTCGCTGGAAGTGCTGGAAACCCTGCATCAGGCGGTGAAGGCAAGGCGCGCCTGAGGCGCTAGCATCTTCGGGTCCGGCCGTGCTAGGGGCACGCCGGCTTCACCCGAGGAATCCCGATGCGCAGTGAAATCACCGTCTCGTTCGGCCCGCAGCAGGTCCACCGTCTGCCGGTCGAGGCGCCGATGTCGAGCGAGGCCGCGCGCGCCTGGCTGGACGAGCAGTACGTCGAGATGGACTGCGTGCCCACCCGGGCCTCCGGCAAGGTGCTGGTGGCCGACAAGCTGCTGGCCCTGGCCGATGTCGCCGGCCCCGAGCTCTTCGAGCGCGACCCGGTCTGGTCGGCCGAATACGCCCAGGCCGCCGCCGGCGCCACCGGGCGTGCGCGGGTGCTGGTGGACGTGCTGTCCGGCGCGGTCAGCTACTGACGTGGCGCCGCCGGCCGGCAGGTCTCGGGCCTCAGGCCTGCGACTGCAGCAGCCGTTCGCTGCGCCAGTACACGTCGTCGCCTCCCAGGCCGTCGAGGTTGGCCCGGTTCAGCACGCGCGCCAGCACGAACAGCAGGTCCGACAGGCGGTTGAGGTACTGGCGGGCCAGGTCGCGCACCGGCTCCCGGGCGGCCAGGCCGACCAGCGAGCGCTCGGCGCGGCGAGCGATGGTGCGGCACACATGGGCGATGGCGGCGCTGCGTGTCCCGGCGGGCAGGATGAATTCCTGCAGGCGGGGCAGGTGCGCGTTGTGGTCGGCCAGCGCCTGGTCGAGGCCGACGACGGCATCGGCCTTCAGCAGCTCGTAGCCCGGGATCGACAGCTCGCCGCCCAGGTTGAACAGTTCGTGCTGGATGCGCACGAGCAGGTGGCGCACGTCCTCGGGCAGCGGCTCGGCCAGCAGCACGCCGAGGTTGGAATTGAGTTCGTCCACGTCCCCCATGGCCGCGACGCGCAGGTGGTCCTTGCTGACCCGGGTGCCGTCGCCGAGGCCGGTCGTGCCGTCGTCACCGGTGCGGGTGCTGATTTGTGTGAGTCGATGTCCCATGTTCTCATCCTAGCGCCGGCACAATGCCGTTTTTCGAACCTGATCTTTTGAAGAGACGACCATGAACGCTGCCGCTGACCTGAATGATGCCGAGATCGGTGAACTCGACGACCTTCTGGCGGCCGTGCCTGCGCCGCTGGAGGCGCTGGATGTCGTGATGCTCGACGGTTTCCTGTGCGGGGTGCTGGCCCAGCCGGTGGCCCTCGAGATGTCGCAGTGGCTGCCTGCGGCCTGCGACTGGAACCTGAGCGAAGAGGGCGGGCAGATCCTCGACGCCAACACCCCCGGCTGGCATTCGGCCAAGCAGGAGCGCCTCGAGACGCTGGTGCGCCGCCGTTTCGAGTCCCTGAACCGCTCCCTGGTCGAGGACGGATGGTTCGACCCGGTGATCATGCAACCGCTGGACGAGCAGGGTCAGCCCCTGAGCGGTGCGGCCGAGATCGAAGGGGCGCTGGCGCCCTGGATCGTCGGCTTCGAGCATGCGCTGAACCATTTCCCGGCGCTCGAGGACCTGACGGCCGCCGAGATCCCCGATCTGCTGGCCTGCCTGCGTCGTTACCTGCCGGAGCAGGACGAGGATGAGCAGGCCTACACCAAGGCCCTGAACCTCGAGCATCCGATCAAGTCGCTCGACGCGGCGATCGAGGACCTCGTGGGCAACGTCGTCGAACTGGCCGACATCGGCCGCAACGAACGCCTGAAGGTCACCACGGTGCGCCGCACCGATCCGAAGGTCGGTCGCAACGATCCCTGCCCCTGTGGCAGCGGCCGCAAGTTCAAGCAGTGCCACGGCAAGGAAGGTCAGTGACCTGCCTGGTGATCCGAATTGACGACTGTCAAATCCTGCGGCGTGTCACGTCGGGGATACTGGCGTCGTCGTTCTATACAACGAGGAGCCGCTCATGAAGATCCTGGTCGCCGTCGATGGCAGCGAATTCACCCGCAAGATGGTGGCCTACTGGGCCGCGCACGATGAATGGCTCGGCAAGCAGCACAGCTACACCCTGCTGACGGTCGTGCCGCAGGTGCCGCCCCGGGCCGCCGCGGTGCTCGACCGCGAGCTGCTGCAGGGTTATTACGCCGATGAAGGCGAGGCGGTGTTCAAGACCCTGCGCGAGTTCCTGACCCGCCAGGGCATCGCGGCCACCTACCTGAGCAAGACCGGCCGGGTAGCCGAGGTCATCGCCAAGACCGCCATCGAAGGTGACTTCGACCTGCTGATGATGGGCTCGCACGGCCATTCGCAGCTGGGCGGGCTGGTCATGGGTTCGGTGGCCACGTCGGTGCTGGCCTCGTGCAAGGTGCCGGTCCTGCTGGTGCGCTGAGCGCATGCCCGGCGCCAGGTAAGCTGGCGCCGGCCTTCGCCCTCCCGGGCGTCTTCGCGGATTCAGCGCGAGGTCGCGGCCGACCGGCCCGGCACGGGCGCGTCACCCGCCTCGGCCTTCATGCCCAGGGTCTCGGACGGTGCCGGGCCCAGGCTCATGTCCAGGCCGAATGCCGTGCCGTAGTCGCCGAAGTCGGTCGGATCCTTGCGTCGTGTCCTGAACTGGGGACGCAGCCGGACCCAGTTGAGCCAGCTTTTCCAGGAACGTCGGGCTTTCATGATTTCCTCTCCCGCTGACTCGACCGACGAGCCACGTGTGGTGTGATGTCTTGGCGGTGACCGGGTGGCTGTCTTGATGTCGAGCTGCAGCACGTCCCGCTGGTTTGTCAAGATCAGTGTATCGAGTGCGACTGAAAATCAAGCGGGCAGTAACCATCGGTCCAGGTGGCTAGTTCACGAAGTGCCCGTGATCACGCACGCCGGATTCTCCGAAATGCAACACTGCCCTCAGTCGCCGGCCCGTTCCCGAGGCGACGCTGACAGATCGAGGGCGCCGCTGGCCAGGGCCTGGCCGATGCGGTCGAGCACGCTGGAAGGCAGGCCCGAGCCCGCCGGCCCGGCCGACGGGTCGGCGGTCAGCTTCCACTGGTGCCAGAACAGGTCCACGTCGATGTGGACGTCGGGGTGCAGCCTCAGCAGGCTGCCGGTCTCGATCTTGTGCGCCACCAGTGGCCAGGCGGCCACGCCGATGCCCCAGCCGCATTCCACGGCCCGCACATAAGCCTCCGACGACGGCACGTAGCGCTGCAGCAGCCGGGGCTCGTTCACCCCGAGGGCCTGGCCGACCCACTGGGCCTGCACATCGTCCTTCCGGTTGAACACCACGAACGGCACCCGCCCCAGGTGGCCGGCCTGCAGCACCGGCCGGGCCTCCAGCTGCTGCCGCACCAGCTTGGGGGAGGCGACGGCGACATAACGCATCGTGCCCAGTGCGGAGAGGCGGCAGCCCCGCAGCGCCGTGTTCACGGTCGACACGCAGCCCAGCACCCGGCCCTCGCGCAGCCAGTCATGGGTGAAGTCCTGGTCGTCGACGATCAGCTCCAGCGAGATGCCGCTGTCGACCACCGGCTGCAGGGCCGGCAGCACCCAGGTGGCCAGGCTGTCGGCGTTGACCGCGATGGCCACCCGGTCCTTGGAGGGCAGGGTCTCGCCCAGCTCCAGCGCCACGTCGGCCCGCAGCGCCTGCAGCTGCCGCGCGTGCCGCAGCAGCACCTGCCCGGCGCTGGTCACCCGCAGCGGGCGCGAGCGCACGATCAGCGGCTGCCCGATCTGGACCTCCAGCGCCCGCAGGCGCTGTGACACCGCGCTCTGCGTGATCGACAGCCGCAGCGCGGCGCGGTCGAAGTTGCCCTCGTCGATCAGGGCGATCAGGCAGTCCAGGGCGGCGTGGTCCAGTGATTTCATCAGCCATTCTAATGATGGTTGAAAAAGATCAATTCTGCTTTTCAAACCAGGGTGAGACCTTCACCATCGCGGCTTGCCCAGGCCTCGATGGTGTTCGTCGGCAGGGTCGTGCAAACGGTCGCATGATGGGCATGGGCCGGATTTCCTTGAACCATCTGGGAGCAGGATCATGAAAGTCGTCGTTCTGGGGGCAGGCATCATCGGGGTCAGCACGGCCTGGCATCTGCTGGAGCAGGGCCACGAGGTGGTCGTGGTCGACCGCCAGCCGGAGGCCGCGATGGAGACGAGTTTCGCCAACGGGGCGCAGATCTCGGTGAGCTTCTGCGAGCCGTGGGCCAACGCCGGCGCCCCGCTGAAAGTGGCCAAGTGGCTGCTGCGCGACGATTCGCCGCTGCTGTTCCGTCCGCGTCTGGACCCGCACCAATGGCGCTGGGGTCTGGCCTTCCTGGGCCAGTGCACCCACGACGCGTTCGAGCGCAACGTGCGCCAGCTGGTCGCGCTCGGGCGCTACAGCCACGACACGCTCAAGGAGATCGTCGCCTCCACCGGCATCGAGTACCAGCGCCTGGAGCGCGGCATCCTGCATTTCTTCTCGTCGCAGGCCGATCTGGATGCCGGTGCCGCCGGCGCCCAGGTGATGCGCCGTCACGGCGTCGACCGCCGGGTGCTCGATCGCCAGCAGGTGCTGGCGATCGAGCCGGCGCTGGCCTCCTACGGCCCGAGCCTCGCCGGCGGGACCTACACCCCGTCGGATGAGTCCGGTGACGCCCGGGTGTTCACGCAGCGGCTGGCCGAGCGCTGTGCCGGGCGTGGTGCGCAGTTTCTCCATGAACACCAGGTGCTCGGCCTCGACCTGGAGGGCGGCGCCTTCCGTTCGGTCCGTGTGGTGCGCGCGGGCGAGGTGCAGCCGACCCGGGTGCATGCCGACGCGGTCGTGGTCGCGATGGGGTCCTATTCGGCGCCGATGCTGCGCACCGTGGGCGTGTCCCTCAACATCTACCCGGCCAAGGGTTATTCGGCCACGTTCAAGCTGCGGGACCCGGCCCGCGCCAGCGTGGTCAGCCTGCTCGACGATTCACGCAAGATCGCGATCTCGCGGCTGGGCGACCAGATCCGCGTGGCCGGCACGGCCGAGCTGGCCGGCTACGACACCGACCTGGACGGCCCGACCGCCCGGGTGCGCTGCGAGTCGCTGCGCCGCCGCTACGAGGAGCTGTTCCCGGGCGTGGCCGACACGACCGAGCCGAACTACTGGACCGGCCTGCGCCCCAGCACGCCCGACAACATCCCCTGCATGGGCCGCACCGCGGTGCCGGGCGTGTGGGTCAACGCCGGGCATGGCACCCTGGGCTGGACCCACGGCGCCGGTTCGGGCCGCGCGCTGGCCGATCTGATCAGCGGACGCCGGCCCGAGCTGGACTTCAACTTCCTGGCCTCGCCTGCCGGGGTCGGGCGTGCCCGGGTCGCGACGGCCTGACCTGGAGCCAAGCGAGAGCTGACGCGGAAGATCCGGATTGTGTGCGCTTGCTGACGTGGCTTCCACCGTCGAGGGGATACGAGGGGGGAGGGCTTCCCCCTACAGTCGATGCATCGGCTGTCACACGGTCAGAGAGCGAACACGAACGCCAGCCGACAACGATCTGCGCCTACCAACAACATCATGCAGACGTGTCGGCGGATGTCGGTTCCGTCGATGTTCAACACCATGAACGTCATCGGCCCACCCTTGCGGTGGGCCTTTTTTTTGGCCGGGCGGCTCCAGCTCAGGCCCTGAAGCCGTCCGCGAGGCTGTCGCGCAGGTGGTTCACCAGTGCCCGGACCGCGCCGGGCACCTGCGGGCTGTAGGGCCGGATCGCGTAGAGGTGCTCCCCGAAGGCGCCCACCGGGCTCCACTGCGGCAGCACCCGCTGCAGCCGGCCCGACTTCAGGGCCTGCTGCGCGCTGAAGTCCGGCAGCATGGCGATGCCGAGATCGGCCTCGGCCGCCTCCCGCAGCGCCTCGCTGTTGTTGGCGCCGAACGGGCCGGTGATCGCGACGCTGACCTGGCCCTGGTCCTGCGTCAGCGAGGCGGCTTCGTCGTCGTTCATCGCGACGAAGCGCCAGACCGGCGTGGCGCCGGGGCGCGGGTAGTGCAGGCACTGGTGCTGGCTCAGCTCCCGGGGATGCGCGGGCTGGCCGGCGCGTTCCAGGTAGGCGCCGGAGGCCACCAGCACCGACTGCGTGCGCGCCAGCGTCCAGGCCACGTGGGTGTCGGGCGGGCGGGCGCAGTGGCGGATCGCCAGGTCGAAGCCCTCCTGGGCCATCGACACGATGTGGTCCGACAGCTGCAGCTCGACCCGCACCTGGGGATGGGCGCGCAGGAAGGCCGGCAGCCGCGAGACGATCTGCTGGCGGCCGAGCGCCACCGGGGCGGTCACCCGCAGCAGGCCGCTCGGGGTGCTGGCCAGGTCCTTGACCCCCTCGAATCCCCGCTCGATCTGCTCGAACGCGCCCCGGGTCGCCGCGACCAGCTGCTCGCCGGCCTCGGTCAGCCGCACGCTGCGGGTGGTGCGCCGGACCAGCGGCACGCCGGCGGCCTGCTCCAGCTCGGTGATGCGCTGGCTCATGGCGGCCTTGCTGACACCCAGCCGCTGCGCGGCGGCGGTGTAGCTGCCCAGGTCGCCCAGCACCGTCAGCCAGTGCACATGGGCCCACAGGGCCTCGATGCGGCGCACCTCCATGTCAGTGCTCCTTGCCGTTGGGGGTGAAGCGGCTGTGCGAGCTCAGGGTCACGAAACGCTGGTCGTTCTGGTGCGCCAGGGCACTGCCGATCGCGTCCCGGCGCTGCAGCGCCAGGTCGCTGACCAGCGCGTCGATCATCACCGTCTGGGCCAGCCGCGACAGCATCGGCACCAGCGCGTGCACGTCGTCGGGGTGATCGACCGGCAGCACGATGTCGGCCAGCCGGGCCAGCTCGCTGCGCTGAGGGCACATCGTGATCACCGTCGTGCCGGCCCGGCGGGCCCGCGCCACCGCCTCGTTGACCGACTCCAGGGCGCCGGAGTTCGACAGCACCAGCAGCACGTCGCCAGTGCCCAGGTAGATCGAGGTCAGGTTCTGCAGCTGTGCATCGGTGCGTGCCAGCGCCGCCAGGCCGAGGCGGCCGAGCTTGTTCTGCGCGTCCTCGGCGGTCAGCGCAGAGCTGCCGGTGCCGTAGATCTCGATGCGCCGCGCGCCGGCCAGCGCCGCGGTCGCCCGTTCGAAGGCGGCCGGATGCAGGCGATCGCGCAGGGCGATCAGCGCGGAGATCGAGTTGTCGAAGATCTTGCCGATGCGTTCGGCGGTCGGGTCCTCGTGCTGCACCTCCCGGTGGGCCACCTTGGTCGTGCCCGACAGGCCCGAGCCCAGGCGCAGTTTGAAGTCGGCCAGGCCCTTGAAGCCCATCGAGCGGCAGAAGCGCATCACGGTGGGCGTGCTGACGCCGCAGCGCTCGGCGATGCGGGCGATCGAGTCGCTCATCCACGCCCGCGGTGCCGACAGCAGGTCCTGCGCGACCGTGCGCTCCGAGGTGGAGAGCCGGTCCATCGCGGCGCGGATCTCGACCAGCAGCGGGCCGGCGCCGTGGTCGGCGGTGAGGTGGTCGTCGAGCATCGCCGACGCACCACGCAGCGCCGAGCGGGGCGCGACCGCCACCCAGGTGGGCACCCGCTCCAGCCAGCTGCGGAAGCGCCCCTTGCTCTCGAATCGCTGGCGGAAGGCCGAGCGCGCCAGGAAGGGCAGCATCTGCGGCACGATGCCCCCGCCGATGTAGACCCCGCCGGTGCTGCCCAGCGTCAGCGCCAGGTTGCCGGCCACGGTGCCCAGCATGGCGCAGAACATCTCCAGCGCCCTCAGGGCGACCGGGTCGGCGGGGGTGGCCTGCGCCCGCGCGGAGATCTCGGGGGCGCTGAGCCGCGGCGGCGGCAGGCCGCTGCGGCTGGCCAGCAGTTCGTGGGTCAGCTCGAGGCCGGAGGCCGAGATCAGCCGCTCGCCCGAGGCGTGGCCGAAGCGCTGCGTCGCCAGCGCGACCAGTTCGGCCTCGTCGGCGTCCTGGGGCGGGTAGCTGACGTGACCCCCTTCGGTGATCAGCGCCACGTTGCGGTCCTGGAACGGCACCAGCGCCGACACGCCCAGGCCGCTGCCGGGGCCGATCACGCCGATCACGCCGCCGGGCGCGGCCTCGCCGCCGCCGATGCGCACCCGTTCCTGCGGCTCCAGCCGGGTCAGGCCCATGGCCAGCGCGGTGTAGTCGTTCACCGCCAGCAGCGTCTGCAGGTCCAGGTGCCGGCGCATCGCTTCGACCGAAAACGCCCAGGGGTGGTTGGTGAGCTTGATGTGGTCGCCGGTGATCGGATTGGGCAGCGACAGCGCCGCATGCCGGATCACCGGGTGGCCGGCGGTGGCCAGGAAAGCCTGGAGGGCGTGCTCCAGGCTGTCGTGCTCCGCGCAGGGCAGCACGGCGCTGACGCTGAACTGGTCCGGCGCGATCTCCAGGGCCAGGCGGATGTTGGTGGCGCCCACGTCGGCCAGCAGGCGCGGGCCGTCGGCGTAGGGCACGGCGGAGACGGTGTTCATGGGGTGCGGGCGGGTGGGGAGACGGAGGCGCGGCGCACCAGCGGGCAGGCCAGCCGGGTGCATCCGGGGGGCAGCGTGGTGGCGCCCAGCAGCGCCGAGGCGCCCTGGTAGCCGAGCTCGTGGTGCGGCAGCTGCATCGTGGTCAGCGCCGGGTGCAGGTGGGCGGCGATGACTTCCTGATTGTCGTAGCCGATGAGCGACAGGTCCTCGGGCATCCTCAGCCCCAGCGACCGGGCCGCGGCCTGGGCGCCCATCGCGGCGCGGTCGTTCAGGCAGAAGAGGGCGGTCGGCCGGTCCGGCCGGTCCAGCAGCTGGCGGGCGGCCTGTTCTCCGGCCTCCTGGTCCCCGGGCCGATGCACGATCCGGTCCGGGGCTTGTGCCAGGCCGGCATCGGCCATCGCCTCGAGGTGGCCCTGCAGCCGCAGCGTGGCGGCCGGGCCGGGGTGCAGCGTGTCGACGATGCCGATGCGGGTGTGGCCGTGTTCCAGCAGGTGGGTGGTGGCCAGGCGCCCGCCGGCCTGCTCGTCGGGCACGACCGAGCGCACGAGGGCATCGTCGCTGATGCAGTTCACCAGCACCACGGCCTGCCCGCGCAGGGCCGGCGGGATCGTGATGCGGCGGTGGAACATCGTGGCGATCAGGAAGGTGTCGACCTGGTGCTGCAGCAGGCTGTCGATCGCCTCCTGCTCGAGATCGTCCCGGTGGCTGGTGCTGACCAGCGCCAGGATGCGGCGGTGCTGCCAGGCGGCGTCCTGGGCGCCACGCACGATCAGCCCGGCGAACGGCGTGGTCGCCACCTCGTCGGAGATCAGGCCGACCAGCGTCGACGTGCCCTGGCGCAGCGCCCGGGCCATCGCGTTGGGCCGGTAGCCCAGCGCCTGGGCGGCCTCCAGCACCCGCTGCCGGGTGGGCTCGGCGATGCTGGTGTCGGGCCGCCCGCTCAGCACGAAGGACACCGTGGTCTGCGAGACCTGGGCGGCCTCGGCCACGTCCTGCATCGTGATGCGGGCGGGGGGGCGGGTCGAGCGGTGGCGCGTCACGGGGCGGGTTCGATGGGGCGGGCGATGGGCGGGATTGTCACGTGCCGGCCCCCGCAGGGCCGGCCTCGTGGACCGGATCGAGGATCGATCCGAGACAATGTATTGAAGTTACATTGATTTCCGTACTGAGTGGAGAAGAGGTGAGGAGAATCCGGATCCGATCGATGAGACCGATGTCGGGATCATTGGCCAATGTAATTCGATTTAGTTCGGTTGAAATCCGGGTTCTCACTCGTCGATGCATTGGAATGGAGCGTCGATGGGTGACTAGGGTTTACGCCATGTTCGTTCGAATGTAAGGTAATTACATTCACGTTGGTGGTGGCGACCAGCAGATGTCACCCGGGCCGAAACACTAGGAGACTGACAACATGTTCCATTTCAAGCGTCTTGCACTGGGTCTGGCGATGGCCTTCGGCGCACTCTCCGGGGCCCAGGCGGCCACGGTGACCATTTCCTGCGGCTCCGTCGGCCAGGACTTCGAGTTCTGCAAGAAGCACACGGAAGAGTGGTCGAAGAAGACCGGCCACACGGTCAAGCTGTTCACCATCCCGAACTCGACCACCGACATCCTGGCGCTGTTCCGCCAGATGTTCGCCGCCCAGTCGTCCGACCTGGACGTGCTCAACGTCGACGTGGTCTGGCCCGGCGTGATCAAGGATCACCTGGTCGACCTGAAGAAGTACAGCAAGGGCGTCGAGAAGGAGCACTTCCCGGCGATCGTGGCCAACAACACCGCCGACGGCAAGCTGCTGGCGATGCCCTGGTTCACCGACGCGGGCCTGCTGTTCTACCGCAAGGACTTGGTCGAGAAGTACGGCCAGAAGGCGCCGGCCACCTGGGAGGAGCTGGCCACGGTGGCCAGGAAGATCCAGGACGGCGAGCGTGCCGCCGGGGCGGCCGACTTCCAGGGCTTCGTCTTCCAGGCCAAGGCCTATGAAGGCCTGACCTGCGATGCGGTCGAGTGGCTGAGCAGCTTCGGCGGGGGCAACATCGTCGACGCGTCGGGCAAGGTCACCGTCAACAACCCGAACGCGGTCGCCGCGCTGAAGACCGCCCATTCGTGGATCGGCACCATCGCCCCGACCGGCGTGCTGAACTACGCCGAGGAGGACGCCCGTGGCGTGTTCCAGAACGGCAAGGCCGCCTTCATGCGCAACTGGCCGTACGCCTGGTCGCTGGGCAACGGCGCGGACAGCACCATCAAGGGCAAGATCGGCGTGCTGCCGCTGCCCAAGGGCGGCGCCAACGGCAAGAACGCCGCGACGCTGGGCGGCTGGCAGCTGGCCGTCTCCAAGTACTCGAAGAACCCGGATGCCGCCGCCGACCTGGTCATGTACATGACCAGCAAGGAAGTGCAGAAGGAGCGTGCGGTCAAGGGCTCCTACAACCCGACGATCAATGCGCTCTACCAGGACAAGGACGTGCTGGCCGCCAACCCCTTCTTCGGCAGCCTCTACGACGTGTTCACCAGCGCGGTGCCGCGCCCGGCCACGGTCACCGGCCTGAAGTACCCCGAGGTCTCCAGCGCGTTCTGGAACGCCACGCACGACGTGCTGTCGGGCAAGGCGAGCGCCGAGGACAGCCTGAAGAAGCTCGAGGGCCGACTCAACCAGATCAAGCGCAACAAGTGGTGAGTCCGGGAGGGCCCCGTCCATGAACTCCAGAACCCGCACCGCCTGGCTGTTTCTCGCGCCCATGCTGGTCACGCTGCTGCTGGTCGCAGCGTGGCCGCTCGGACGCACGATCTGGTTCAGCTTCACCGACGCCAACATCAACGACATGTCGGCGGCTCGTTTTGTCGGCTGGGAGAACTACTTCGGCGAGTTCGGGCTGTTCGCCAACCCGAACCACAGTGACGGGTTCTGGAACAGCGACTGGGGCCTCTCCATCATCAACACGCTGAAGTTCTCGGTCGTGTCGGTGACGCTGGAGACGCTGTTCGGCCTGGGGGTGGCGATGCTGCTGAACCAGGAGTTCAGGGGCCGCGCCTTCGTGCGGGCGGCCGTGCTGGTGCCCTGGGCCATCCCGACCATCGTGTCGGCCAAGATGTGGGGCTGGATGCTGCACGACCAGTTCGGCGTCATCAACGACCTGATGCTCGCGGCCGGGCTGATCGACCACAAGATCGCCTGGACCGCCGAGTCGCAGTACGCGCTGTGGACCGTGGTGGCGGTCGACGTCTGGAAGACCACGCCCTTCATGGCGCTGCTGATCCTGGCCGCGCTGCAGACCCTGCCGCGTGACTGCTACGAGGCCGCCCGCGTCGACGGCGTGCATCCGCTGCGCCTGTTCCTGAAGGTCACGCTGCCGCTGATCCGTCCGGCGCTGATGGTGGCGGTGATCTTCCGGCTGCTCGATGCGCTGCGGGTCTTCGACCTGATCTACGTGCTCACCTCGAACAACAACTCCACGATCAGCATGTCGGGCTTCGTGCGCCGCGAGATGATGGACAACGGCTACATGGGCTTCGGCTCGGCGGCATCGACCGCGCTGTTCCTCATCATCGGCCTGGCGACGGTCGTCTACATGCGTCTGGGTCGCATGAAACTGTCGGAGGACGCATGACACACCGACCTCTCGCGGGCACGATCGTGCTCTACCTGCTGGCCGCCCTGGTCACCGTGGTCTCGGTCTTCCCCTTCCTGTATGCGGTGTCGACCTCGCTGAAGACGGGCTCGGCGCTGTTCACGACCACGCTGTGGCCGCAGAACGCCAGCCTGGACAACTACGTCAGCCTGTTCACTGTGGCCGAGCAGCCCTTCGGCCGCCACCTGCTCAACTCCATCATGGTGTCGGTGGTGGTGGTGGCGGTGTCGATCTTCCTGGGCGTGACCGCCGCCTATGCGCTGGGCCGCATCAACTTCAAGGGCCGCGGCCTGCTGCTGACCACCATCCTGGGCGTGTCCATGTTCCCGCAGGTCGCGGTGCTGGCGGGCATGTTCGAGATGATCCGTGCGCTGGGCCTCTACAACAAGGCGCTCGGCCTGGTGCTTCCCTACCTGATCTTCACGCTGCCGTTCACGGTCTGGGTGCTGACCACCTTCATGAAGCAGCTGCCCAAGGAGCTCGAGGAGGCCGCGATCATGGACGGCTGCGGCCCGTGGCGCATCATCAAGGACGTCTTCATGCCGCTGCTGTGGCCGGCGCTGGTGTCCACCGGGCTGCTGGCGTTCATCGCCGCCTGGAACGAGTTCCTCTTCGCGCTGACCTTCGTGCTCGACAACAACGAGCGCACCGTGCCGGTCTCGATCTCGCTGATCAGCGGCGCGAGCAAGTACGAGATCCCCTGGGGCAAGATCATGGCCGCTTCGGTGCTGGTCACGCTGCCCCTCATCGGCCTGGTGCTGGTGTTCCAGAAGAAGATCGTCTCCGGCCTGACCGCTGGCGCGGTCAAGGGCTGAACCTCCTTTCCTGCGAGACCCATGATGAAAGCTCCCAACAGCAACTGGTGGCGCGGCGGCGTCATCTACCAGATCTACCCGCGCAGCTTCGCCGACAGCAACGGCGACGGCATCGGTGATCTGCCCGGCATCACCGCCCGCCTCGACCACATCGCGCGCCTGGGGGCCGACGGCATCTGGCTGTCGCCCTTCTTCAGGAGTCCGATGAAGGACTTCGGCTACGACGTCAGCGACTACTGCGACGTCGACCCGATGTTCGGCACGCTCGATGACTTCAAGGTGCTGGTGCGGCGTGCGCACGAACTCGGCCTGAAGGTGATGATCGACCAGGTGCTGTCGCACACGGCCGACCAGCACCCCTGGTTCGTCGAGAGCCGCGCGAGCCTCGACAACCCGAAGGCCGACTGGTACGTCTGGGCCGATGCCAAGGACGACGGCAATCCGCCCAACAACTGGCTGTCCATCTTCGGCGGCAGCGCCTGGCAGTGGGACACGCGCCGCTGCCAGTACTACCTGCACAACTTCCTGACCAGCCAGCCCGACCTGAACTTCCATCACCCCGAGGTGCAGGATGCGCTGCTGGGCACGGTGAAGTTCTGGCTCGACCTGGGCGTGGACGGCTACCGGCTCGACACCGCCAACTTCTACTTCCACGACCGCCAGCTGCGCGACAACCCGGGCCGGGGCCGCCCGACGGGTGAGGACCCGGCCGTCAATGCCGTCAATCCTTATGGCTGGCAGCGCCATATGCACGACAAGAGCCAGCCCGAGAACCTGGTGTTCCTGCAGCGCCTGCGCGCGCTGCTCGACCAGTATCCCGACACGACGATGGTCGGGGAGATCGGCGACGACGATGGCCTGGCGCGCGTGGCCGAGTACACCAGCGGCGGCGACAAGCTGCACATGGCCTACTGCTTCGACCTGCTCGGCGTGGCCCATGGTGCGCCCTTCATCCACGGCGTGATGACCCGCTTCGGCGAGGTGGTCGGCAGCGGCTGGCCCTGCTGGGCGCTGTCCAACCACGACGTCGTGCGGGTGGCCACCCGCTGGGGCGGCGATCGCCCGCCCGCGGCCCTGCTGCGTCTGGCGATGGCTCTCGTGCTGAGCCTGCGCGGCAGCGTCTGCCTCTACCAGGGCGAGGAGCTCGGCCTGCCCGAGGCCGACGTGGCCTTCGAGGACCTGCAGGATCCCTACGGCATCACGATGTGGCCCGAGTTCAAGGGCCGTGACGGCTGCCGCACGCCTTTCCCCTGGAGCACGACCGCCCCCGACCTGGGCTTCTCCAGCGTGGCCGGTGGTCGTGCGCCCTGGCTGCCGGTGGCCGCCAGCCACCGGGCGCTGGCCGTCGACGTGCAGCAGGCCGATGCCGATTCGCTGCTGAACCACACCCGGGCGCTGCTGGCCTGGCGGCGCGGGCAGCCGGCGCTGCGCGACGGCGAGATGACGCTGCTGCCGCTGCACGATCAGGTGCTGGCCTGGGTACGCCGCAGCGGCCACGAGCGGGTGCTGTGCGCCTTCAACCTGAGCGAGGGCGAGGCCGTGCTGAACCTGCCGGCCCACGAGCAGGTGGCGGCCGTGCTGAGCGACAGCGGCGTGCGCGGCGCCACGGTGCACGACCGCACGGTGCACTTCGACCCCCACGGCGTGCTGTTCGCCCGCCTGGCCTGAACACCCTTCTTCATCGCACGCCATGTCACGCATCGACTTCAAGAACGTCTGCAAGCGCTACGCCCCGGGCCTGCCCTACACCATCAACGACGCCAACATCACGGTGGGCAAGGGTGAGTTCTGCGTCTTCGTCGGGCCGTCCGGCTGCGGCAAGTCGACCCTGCTGCGCATGGTGGCGGGCCTGGAGGACATCAGCTCCGGCGACCTGTCGATCGGTGGCGTGCGGGTCAACGACCTGCCGCCGGCCCGGCGGGGCGTGGCGATGGTGTTCCAGAGCTATGCGCTGTATCCGCACATGACCGTGGCCGAGAACATGGCCTTCGGCCTGCGGGTGCTGGGCTCGGACAGCGCCGAGATCGAGCGCAAGGTGAAGAAGGCGGCCGACATCCTGCAGCTCGGGGCGCTGCTGGACCGCCTGCCCAAGGCCCTGTCGGGCGGGCAGCGCCAGCGGGTGGCGATCGGCCGCGCCATCGTCAAGGAGCCCGACGTGTTCCTGTTCGACGAGCCGCTGTCCAACCTCGACGCGGCGCTGCGCGTGCAGACCCGCCTGGAGATCGCCAAGCTGCACCACGACATCGGTACGGCCAGCATGATCTACGTGACCCACGACCAAGTCGAGGCGATGACGCTGGCCGACAAGATCGTGCTGCTGCGCACCGGCCAGGCGGTGCAGGACGAAGGCAGCGTGGCCCAGTTCGGCACGCCGATGGACCTGTACCACCGGCCGCGGAATCTGTTCGTGGCCGAGTTCATCGGCAGCCCGAAGATGAACATCCTGCCCGGTCGCCTGGTGCGCGCGGAAGCGGGCCATGCGGTGGTCGAGGTGCACGGCACCCCCGTCACCGTGGCCGTCGATGCCCGCCGCGGCAAGGTCGGCGACAAGGTCTCGCTGGGCATCCGTCCGGAGCACCTGCTGGTCGGTGACAGCGGCCCGGGGGCGATGCTGACGGTGACGCTGCGCCAGATGGAGCGCCTGGGCGACTCCTCGATGCTCTACCTCGATCTCGAGCCCGGCGCCCCGATGCTGACGCTGCGCCTGGAAGGGCATGCGCCGCAGGTGGCCGACGAGCGGGTGCCGCTGCGCCTGCGTGCCGAACAGTGCCATCTGTTCGACGCGGCGGGGCAGGCCTATGCCCGCACCGTGGACCTGCCGGCCTGAGACGCAGGGGCCCGTGTCGGTCCGGATCAGGAGGCCGCGATGAGCCCGAACCCCTGGTGGCAGGACCGTGTGGTCTACCAGATCTATCCACGCAGCTTCTGCGACAGCGACGGCGACGGCATCGGGGACCTGCGCGGCATCACCTCGAAGCTCGACCACCTGCAGGCCCTCGGGGTCGGCGTGGTGTGGCTGTCTCCGATCTACCGCTCGCCCAACGACGACAACGGCTACGACATCAGCGACTACCGGGAGATCATGCCCGAGTTCGGCACCATGGCCGACTTCGACGAGATGCTGGCGGCCATGCATGCGCGTGGCCTCCGGCTGGTGATGGACCTCGTGGTCAACCACAGCTCCGACGAACATCCCTGGTTCCAGGCCGCCCGCACGAGCCGCGACCACCCGCTGCACGACCACTACATCTGGCGCGAACCCGGTCCTGACGGGGCGCCGCCGACCAACTGGGAGGCGGCCTTCAACGGCTCGGCCTGGGAGTGGAACGAGCCGACCGGCGAGTACTACCTGCACATGTTCAGCCGCAAGCAGCCGGACCTGAACTGGGAGAACCCGGCGCTGCGCCAGGAAATCTGGGCGCTGATGCGCTTCTGGCTCGACAAGGGCGTCGACGGCTTCCGCATGGACGTCATCAACATGATCTCCAAGCCGTGGCGGGCCGACGGCAGCCTGCCCGACGCGCCGGTGGTGCGCGAGGGCTTCCTGCAGCCGGCCTTCGCCATGGTCTGCAACGGCCCGCGCCTGGGCGAGTTCCTGCAGGAGATGCGGCGCGAGGTGCTCGACCACCACGACACGCTCACCGTCGGCGAGGCGCCGCTGGCGACCATCGCCCAGGGCATCGAGCTGACCCATGCCCGCGGCGGGGCGCTGGACATGCTGTTCCAGTTCGAGCACATGGACCTCGACAGCGTCGGGGGCCATGTCAACGGCAAGTGGGCGCTCAAGCCGCTGGACCTGCGTGACCTCAAGCAGACCATGAACCGCTGGCAGCAGGCCCTGCACGGCCAGGGCTGGAACAGCCTCTACCTGTCCAACCACGACCAGCCGCGGCCGGTGTCACGTTTCGGTGACGATGGCCGCTGGCGGGTCGAGTCGGCCAAGATGCTGGCCACCTGGCTGCACCTGCACCAGGGCACGCCCTACGTCTACCAGGGCGAGGAGCTCGGCATGGGCAACGTCGCCTTCGACGACATCCACGACTACCGCGACATCGAGACGCTGAACCACCACCGGGTGGCCACCACCGAACGAGGCCAGGACCCGGCCGAGGTGATGGCCTCGATCCACGCGAAGGGGCGCGACAACGCCCGCACGCCGATGCCCTGGAGCGCCGGCCCGAAGGCCGGTTTCACCACCGGCGAGCCGTGGCTGCGGCTGCACCCGGACCACGACAGCGTCAACGCGCAACGGGCGCGGGCCGATCCCGACTCGGTGTTCCACCACTACCGGCGACTGATCGAATTGAGGCGCCAGCACCCGATCATCGTGCATGGACGCTTCGATCTGGTGCTTGCCGAGCACCCGCTGATCTACGCCTGGACCCGCACGCTGGGCGATGAGCGCTGGCTGGTGGCGTGCAACTTCAGTGGTGACACGCCGGTGTTCGAATGCCCGGCCGAGCTCGCCGGGCGCGAGGCCCGGCTGGTGATCGGCAACCTGCGTGCCGGGGCAGGGGAGCGGGTCGACGACCTGCAGGCACTGGTGCTGCGCCCCTGGGAGGCCGTGGTGCTGCGACTGCTCGATTGAAGGGGATCGGGGTGTCCTGGCGAGCGTTGTGGCGCCCCTGAAACCCGGCTGGCGCGGGATTGGCTTCCAATCGGGGCATGAATGCTCGCACACCGTCCGATCCGACCGCCGTCGCCACCCGTCTGGCGGCCTACACCGCCCAGGCCCGCGCCATCATCCTGGCCCGTCAGGACCCCCGAACCGGCCTGCTGCCGGCCAGCACCGCCATCACGGTGCATGGCGACTACACCCACGCCTGGGTGCGTGACAACGTCTACAGCATCCTGGCGATCTGGGCGCTCGACCTGGCCCACCGCGACCAGCAGCCGGCCGTCGCCAAGGAGCTGCGCGAGCGGGTCGAGGCGCTGATGCGCGGCCTGCTCGCGGCCATGATGAAGCAGGCGCACAAGGTCGAGCGTTTCAAGCACACCCAGCACCCGCTCGATGCGCTGCACGCCAAGTACTCGACCAGCACCGGCGAGCCGGTCGTCGGCGACGCCGAGTGGGGCCACCTGCAGATCGACGCCACCGCGATCTTCCTGCTGCTGCTGGCCCAGATGAGCGCCAGCGGGCTGCGCCTGGTGCGCACGGTGGCCGAGGCCAGCTTCGTGCAGAACCTGGTGCACTACCTGGCCCGCGCCTACCGCACGCCCGACTACGGCATCTGGGAGCGTGGCCACAAGCGCAACGAAGGGCGTGCCGAGATCAACGCCAGCTCGGTGGGCATGGCCAAGGCGGCGCTGGAGGCCATCAGCGGCTACAACCTGCTGCCGGGCTGGGCGCCTCGCATCCTGGTGCAGGGCGACGACATCGCCCACGCCCGCATGACGCTGGCCGGGCTGCTGCCGCGCGAGTCCGAAAGCAAGGAGACCGATGCGGCGCTGCTGTCGATCATCGGCTTTCCCGCCTTCGCGGTCGACGACCCGGCGCTGGTGGAGGCCACCCGCGCGCGCATCATCGCCAAGCTGCAGGGCCGCTACGGCTGCAAGCGTTTCCTGCGCGACGGCCACCAGACGGTGGTCGAGGACCACAGCCGGCTGCATTACGAGCCGGGCGAGCTGCAGCGTTTCCGCCGCATCGAGAGCGAGTGGCCGCTGTTCTTCTGCTACCTGCTGCTCGACGCCGTGCTGCGGGGCGACGAGGTGGCGGCGGCGGACTACCGCGGCCGCCTCGAGGGCCTGATGCAGGAGCGCGACGGCCAGAGGCTGCTGCCCGAGCTCTACCTCGTGCCGCCCGAGGCGGTCGAGGCCGAACGTGAGCAGCCGCACAGCCAGGACCGGGTGCCCAACGACAACGTGCCGCTGGTCTGGGCCCAGAGCCTCTACCTGGTCGGCGCGCTGCTGCAGGACGGACTGATCCGTCCCGAGCAGCTCGATCCGCTCGGCCGCCACCGCATCCTCGAGGCCCCGGAGCCCGCGCCGGTGACGGTCCAGCTGGCGCTGCTGGCCACCGACCGGCTGGTGCAGGCCCGCCTGGCCTCGCATGGCATCGCCGCGCAGACGCTCGCCGAGGTCCAGCCCGTCCAGGTGCGTTACGCCGACGAACTCGACGCGGCCCTGACCCGCCTGGGCCAGCACGAGGCGCTCGGCCTGAGCGGTCGGCCACGCCAGCGCCTGGGCAGCCTGGCCACCAGCCGGGTGTACCGGGACGGGGAGCAGACGGTCGTGTTCCTGCCGGCCCTGTTCAACCGCCAGGGCTTCTACCTCGGGCTGGACAACCGTCTGCTGGTCGACGAGTTCCAGGCCGAGGTGGCTTACCTGCGCACCCACTGGCGGGCCGACACCGGCAGCGCCGGCGGTGCGCCTGCCCAGCCGCTGCTGGCGCTGCTGATCGGCGAGCCGATGCTCGATGCGATCGGGGCCGACGGTCTGCTGGCCTACCTGCGCCAGGTGTCGCCGGCCTGCGCCGGGGCGGCGGCCGACGGCCTGCGGGCCGCGCCGCTCGCGCAGCTGCTGCCCGCCGCGGCGACGGCCGAGATCGACGGCCTGCCGGCGGCGGTGGCCCTGCCGGCCGACCCGGCCGCCGCGGCCGCGGTGCTCGACTGGGAAGAGGCCGCCACCCGCGCGCTCAGCCCGGCCCGGGCCGCGGCGCTGGAGCGCACCCACGACGATGCCGCACTGGAGCGCCAGCTCGAGCGCAGCCGCAACCCCTACGAGCAGGTCGAGATCCTCGGCCTGCTGAGCCAGCGCCGCGGCCTCGATGCGCCCACGGCGCTGGGCGGCACGCTGCGCCAGCTGACCGGCGCGGTCTACGCGCGGGCCGGCCGGCAGCGCCGCTGGGGGGTGATCCGGCGTGCCGCCGGGGTGCTCGACATCCACGACGAGACGCTCGAGGACGCGGTGGCGCAGATCGTCGTGCGGCAGAAGCAGGTGTCCGTGGGACGCGCCTACGATGCCGCGGCCATCATCGCCGCGCCGCTGGGCAACGGCGAGCTGTTCGAGCGCCTGCGCGCCTTCGGCGGCGACGATGCCCGCGGCCGGGTGCTGATCCAGGAAATCGTGCTGCTGCTGGGCACGCTGATCAAGGCCGATGCGACGCTGTTCAAGGGCACGCTGACGCTGCGCCCCTGGTATCTGCTGCTGCTGATCACCGGCCGGCTGGCGCTCGAGCACGGCCTGAGCCAGGCCGAGGCCTTCGATCACCTGCTCGACTGCAGCCCGCAGGCGCTGCTGGCCCGGCTGCGCGAGGTGATCGTGCGTGAGCAGGAGGTCAGCCGCGACCTCGTGCGCCTGCAGTCGCTGCACACCGGTGAAGGCGGCGGGGCGCTCGTGGCGGTCCAGTTCCCGGCCGGCAACGATCCGGTGCTGTCGAGCGACCTGCCGGACTGGCTGGCCTGGCGCGAGCTCAGCGGCGTCGTCACGCGCCTGCCGGCGGACTTCCACGAGCGCATCTGGGCCCTGCTGCGCCAGGTGCCGGGCCTGGTGATCGGCGACCAGCTCGATGCCCGCAACCGCCTCGACAGCACGCTGGCCCGGGCCGACAGCACGCCGGGCGAGCGTGGCTTCGCGCTGCAGGTCGAGGAGCTGCTCAACAAGATCCATGCGCCCGAGTACCGCCAGCTGACGATCGAGGCGCTGCTGGCGGTCAGCGACATCCTGCGGGCCAACGCCGACCTGCGTCTGGACAGCTGGCTGGTGATGGACGTGCTCGTGGGCATCGCGGTGCGCCAGGGCTGGCAGCAGGCCATGGGCGAGGCCCATGTCGATGCCGACTACAACGAGCACCGTGCCCACGCCTGGGAGGCGTTCTACGCCAGCCCGCCCCACCGCGTGGCCAATCTGGTGATGGCCGCGATGGCCTATCTGGTGGAGCGGGCGCGCCGCGAGGCGCTGGAGGTGCCCGTGGAGGCGCCCGAGGCGCCGGTCGAGACGGCTGCCGAACCGGACGTGCCCGGGCCCGGCGATCTGCCGGGGACGGTCGAGGTGGTGGAGGCGTCCGCACCGGAGTGACGGGTGCGTGGCGTGAAGGGGCCGGGTTTTCCCGGCTGTTCTGCAGGATGGTCATTCATTGTTCAATATATTGAACAGTGTGTCCGTCCACCCGGTCTGGGCGGAGCGCCTGCGACTGCCTAGACTGCGCAGCATCCACCCGACTCCAGGAGACCGTTCATGAGCGCACCCCGCCACTACACCTCGACCACCGACGTGGCCCACTACATCCACGGCGAAGTGGTCGCCGGCCGCAGCGGCCGCAGCCAGGCGGTCTACAACCCGACCACCGGTGCGGTGGCGCGCCAGGTGGTGCTGGCCGAGGTCGACGAGGTCAATGCGGCCGTGGCGTCGGCGCAGGCGGCGTTCCCGGCCTGGTCGGCGGTGCCGCCGATCCGCCGTGCGCGGGTGCTCAACAACTTCCTGGCGCTGCTCAACCAGCACCGCGACACGCTGGCCGCGATGATCACCGCCGAGCACGGCAAGGTCTTCACCGATGCGCAGGGCGAGGTCAGCCGCGGCATCGACATCGTCGAGTTCGCCTGCGGCATCCCGCAGTTGCTCAAGGGCGACTACACCGAGCAGGTCTCCACCGGCATCGACAACTGGACCATGCGCCAGGCCCTGGGCGTGGTGGCCGGCATCACGCCGTTCAACTTCCCCGTCATGGTGCCGTGCTGGATGTTCCCGGTGGCCATCGCCTGCGGCAACACCTTCGTGCTCAAGCCCAGCGAGCGCGATCCCAGCGCCAGCCTGTTCATGGCCGACCTGCTGACCCAGGCCGGCCTGCCCAAGGGCGTGTTCAATGTGGTCCAGGGTGACAAGCTGGCCGTCGATGCGCTGCTGACCCATCCGGACGTCAAGGCGCTGAGCTTCGTGGGCTCCACCCCGATCGCCCAGTACATCTACGAGACCGGTGCCCACCACGGCAAGCGTGTGCAGGCCCTCGGGGGCGCCAAGAACCACATGGTGGTCATGCCCGACGCCGACATCGACCAGGTGGTCGACGCCCTGATCGGCGCGGCCTACGGCTCGGCCGGCGAGCGCTGCATGGCCATCTCGGTGGCGGTGCTGGTGGGCGACATCGCCGACCAGGTGGTCGCCAAGGTGGCCGAGCGTGCCCGCACGCTCAAGATCAAGGACGGCATGGAGCTCGACGCCGAGATGGGCCCGATCGTCACCGGCGTGGCCCGTGACCGCATCGAGAACTACATCGGCATCGGCGTGGAAGAGGGCGCGACCCTGGTGGTCGACGGCCGCGGCCACAAGGTGCCGGGCTTCGAGAACGGCTTCTTCACCGGCGGCACGCTGTTCGACCACGTGACGCCCGAGATGCGCATCTACAAGGAAGAGATCTTCGGCCCGGTGCTGGGCTGCGTGCGCGTCAAGTCGTTCGCCGAGGCGGTGAGCCTGATCAACGCCCATGAATACGGCAACGGCGTGGCCTGCTACACCCGGGACGGCAACACCGCCCGCGAGTTCTCCCGCCAGATCCAGGTCGGCATGGTCGGCATCAACGTGCCGATCCCGGTGCCGATGGCCTGGCACGGCTTCGGTGGCTGGAAGAAGAGCCTGTTCGGCGACATGCACGCCTACGGCGAAGAAGGGGTGCGTTTCTACACGCGCCAGAAGTCCATCATGCAGCGCTGGCCGGAAAGCACGGCCAAGGGTGCGGAATTTGTGATGCCGACGGCCAAGTGACGGTCTGAGAGGGTTCAACCGGCAGCGCAGTCTTGTCATACTGCGCTGCTTTTTGCCTTTCGGCGCGCAGCGGTGGGGTCGCTGACCCCTGGTTCCCGGCTCCGCCCGATGCGATCAGCCCCCTTCCCGGGGTGCCTGTCAGGTGATCGCTTTATAGTGTTAACCCTGGTTCGTGGCCTGTTCACCTGCGCCCTCATGGCGCGGGTCGGCAGGCGCCTGTTTCCGTCTCTCTGGAGAAGCTGATGTCCCGTTCGTACACCAAGACCACCCTGTCCTCCGCGGCGCTGATCATCGCCGCCTCGCTGGCCGCCTGCAGCAGCACCCCGACCGCCACCGCTCCCGTGGCCGCCGCTCCGGCCCCGGTGGCCGCGCCTGCCGCACCGGTCGCCGCTGCCCCGGTCGCGACCCCTGCCGCCGCCGTGACCGCACTGCCGGCCCACCTGGACCCGAGCAACCTGATCTCGACCGCTCGCAGCGTGTACTTCGACTTCGACCAGTACGTGGTCAAGGGCGAGTTCAACGGCCTGGTCGAGCGTCAAGGCAAGTACCTGGCGTCCAACCCGGCGCTGAAGGTGCGGGTCGAAGGCAACACCGACGAACGTGGTGGCAGCGAATACAACCTGGCCCTGGGCCAGAAGCGTTCCGAAGCCCTGGTCAAGGCGCTGAAGGTCTATGGCGTCAAGGACGGCCAGGCCGAAGCCGTCAGCTACGGCAAGGAGCGTCCCAAGGCCGCCGGCCACAACGAGGCCGCCTGGTCGCAGAACCGCCGCGCCGACATCGTCTACCCGGCCAAGTGATGACGCGGGCGAACCGCCGGCCTCGGCCAGCGGTTCGCGCTGCGCCATGAAAAAAGGGCTTCCCGAGGGGAAGCCCTTTTGCATGGAGCGGTGAGCGCCGGGGTTCCCTGGTGGGGAGGATCCGGCGCGGGGGGCCCGAAGGCCCGCGGGATCAGAAGGCGTAGTTGAAGCGCACGCGCAGGGAGGTGTTCTTGTCGGGGGTGCCGGCCGCCAGGTCCTTGCCCTTGGAGTAGGACAGGGCG
>NZ_QJJS01000007.1 GCF_003201595.1 Sphaerotilus hippei
TCCCGAACAGGACAGTGAAACGCCTTCGCGCCGATGATAGTGCGCATTCGCGTGTGAAAGTAGGTCATCGTCAGGCTATTATTCGGAAAACGCCCCTCAGCTCCTCGCTGAGGGGCGTTTTGCTTTGCAGGAAAACATTCCTCCCTCATCCCCACAGGGCGGCTCCACGCCGCCCCTCGGGCCTCACTCGATGAGTTCAGCCGCGTTGGCCGATCAAGGCTCGTGCGACCCGCGATCCATTGGCCTGGCCCAGCACGCCACGAATGTATTCGCCGGCTTGCACCAGACGCGGCAGGTCGATGCCTGTCGTGATGCCCATTCCTTCGAGCAGATACACCACGTCTTCGGTCGCGACATTGCCCGTGGCCCCCTTGGCATAGGGACAGCCGCCCAGCCCGGAGATGCTGGTGTCGAAGGTGTGCACGCCCAGCTCCAGGCTGGCGTAGATGTTGGCCAGCGCCTGGCCGTAGGTGTCGTGGAAATGACCGCTGACCTCGTGCAGCGGGAAGTGCTGGAGGGCGGCCGCCAGTGCCGCCTGCACTTTTCTGGGCGTGCCCACGCCGATGGTGTCGGCCACGCCGACATGCTGCACGCCGATGTCCTTCATCAGACTGGCCACCCATCCGACGCGTTCCGGCGCCACTTCTCCTTCGTAGGGGCAGCCCAGCGCGCATGAAATGGCGCCTCTCACCTTGATGCCGGCCTTGCGGGCCGAATCACACACCATGGCAAAACGTTCGATCGATTCGCTGATGCTGCAGTTGATGTTCTTCTGGCTGAAGGCTTCGCTGGCGGCGCCGAAGACGACGATCTCGTCGGGTCGGGTGGCGAGCGCGGCCTCGAAACCTTTCAGGTTCGGCGTGAGCACGGCATAGCGCACGCCCGCCTGGCGCGGCAGGCCGGCCATCACCTGCGTGTTGTCCGCCATCTGTGGCACCCACCTGGGGCTGACGAAGCTGGTGACCTCGATCTCGGTCAGCCCTGCGGCCTGCAGGCGCCCGATCAGTTCGATCTTGGCCTGCGTGGCCACCGGCCTGGCTTCGTTCTGCAGTCCGTCACGGGGGCCGACCTCGACCAGCGTGACCCGGCTCGGAAAATGTGCGTTGCTCATGGGATCATTCTCCGACGAGGCTGAGCAGCTCCGCCCCTTCGCTGACCTGGTCCCCGGCGGCAAACATCAGCTCCGCGACCACGCCGTCACGTGGTGCCGTCAGCGTGTGTTCCATCTTCATGGCTTCCATCACCGCCAGCGCCTGTCCGGCCTGGACCCGTTGCCCGGGCTGGGCCAGGAAGCCGATGATCCTGCCCGGCATCGGGGCGCTGAGCCGGCCTTCGCTGCCGGCGGCTTCGCTGGCGTGGGCCACGGGATCGAACTCCTGCAGTTCCAGCGATCCGTGTTCTCCGAAGACGGCCATGCGTTCGCCGTTTGCGTGGACGCTGAGCACCTGGCGTTGCCCGTCCAGCAGGATCTCGTGCCGGTGGGCGCCCAGCGGGCGTGTGCCGAGCGTGGCACCGCTGCCGTCCAGCGTCAGTTGCAGGGCGCCGTCATGCGATCGCTCCAGCGTGGCGAGGTGATGGGTCGTGCCGACCTGCAGATCCAGGCGTCGACGGGCGCTGCCATGCAGTCGCCAGCCGTCCCGGCGTGCCCACGGATCCTGCGCCGACCGGTTTCCGGCCTGACCGGGTGCCTGCTCCTCGGCCAGGATGTGGGCGGCCACGCCCGCGGCGGCCAGCATCAGGGGCAGGCCGGGCTGATCCAGCAGCACGGCACGTTCCCGTTCGATCAGCGCCGTGTCGAGGTCGGCGGTGCCGAAGGCGCGGCAGTTGACCACCCGGCGCAGGAACGCGACGTTGGTGGCCGGGCCGACGATGTGGGTGTCGCGCAGCGCGGCGTCGAGCCGGGCGAGCGCCTGTGCCCGGTCCTCGCCCCAGACGATCAGCTTGGCGATCATCGAGTCGTAGTGCGGACTGATCTCGTCGCCTTCGCTCACGCCCGTGTCGACCCGGACGGGGGCAGGAGGGCGGCTGCTGTCCTGGGTGGCGTTGCGCACGAAGGCCACGTGCTCAGGCCAGCGCAGCACCGCCAGCCGACCGGTGGCGGGCAGGAAGCCGGCGTCGGGGTTCTCGGCGCAGATGCGTGCCTCGATCGCGTGACCGCGCAGACGCAGGTCGGCCTGGGTCGCCGGCAGCGCCTCGCCGCTGGCCACCCGCAGCTGCCACTCGACCAGGTCGTGGCCGGTGATGGCTTCGGTGACCGGGTGCTCGACCTGCAGCCGGGTGTTCATCTCCATGAAATAGAAACGCAGATCACCGTCGTCGACTTCTTCGGCGATGAACTCGACGGTGCCGGCGCCGACGTAGCCCACCGCCTGTGCCGCGGCGACGGCGGCCGCCCCCATCTCGGCGCGTCGGCGGGCCCCCAGGCCGGGGGCGGGGGCCTCTTCCAGCACCTTCTGGTGACGACGCTGCACCGAGCAGTCGCGCTCGAACAGGTGCACGCAGTGGCCCTGGGTGTCGCCGAAGACCTGGATCTCGATGTGGCGTGGCCGCAGCACATAACGCTCGACCAGCACCTGGGCGTTGCCGAAGCTGGCCTGGGCTTCGCGCTGGCAGGATGCCAGCGCGGCGGCAAAATCGGCGGCGTGGTCCACCCGCCGCATGCCGCGACCGCCCCCGCCGGCGCTGGCCTTGATCAGGACGGGAAAACCGATGCGTTCGGCCTGTGCCTGCAGGAAGTCGGGATCGTTGTCGTCGCCGTGGTAACCCGGCACCAGGGGCACGCCGGCACGCTCCATCAGCGCCTTGGCGGCCGACTTGCTGCCCATCGCGGCAATGGCCTCGGGGGGCGGACCGATGAAGACCAGGCCGGCTTCGGCGCAGGCACGGGCAAAGGCTTCGTTCTCGCTCAGGAAGCCGTAGCCGGGATGCACGGCCTGGGCGCCGCTGGCCAGGGCGGCCTCGATGATGCGCAGCCATTGCAGGTAGCTGTCCCGTGCGGCGGCGCCGCCGATGTGAACCGCTTCGTCGCAGGCGAGCACGTGCTGCGCCTGCGCATCCGCTTCGGAATGCACGGCCACGGTGCGCACCCCCAGACGGCGGGCGGAGCGCGCCACGCGGCAGGCGATCTCGCCCCGGTTGGCGATCAGGATCTTCTTGAACATCGACGGATCTCCTTCAGGCCGACGCCCGTGCGGGGCCGAACCTGTCCTGCAGGGTGCGCCCCAGGCGGCGCACGAACTTGAACAGCAGCAGCGTGAGCGCCGCCATGATCACCAGCGCGGCGGCCAGGGCCACGAAGAACACGCCCGGATGCGTCCAGGACAGCCACAGCATCGTCGGCACCACGGCGTCGCCCAGCAGCGACAGGCCGAGGTTCGAGAAGGGCTCGGGCGAGGTGTTGACCGCGGCCCGGGTCGTCGCCTTGGCCACATGGGCCGTGGCCGCCAGCGTGCCGCCCATCAGCGCGGCCACCAGTTGCCACGAGCCGGCGTCGGCGCCCAGCGCACCGGCGGCCAGCGCGGCCCCCGCCGGGATGCGGATGACGGTGTGCACCGTGTCCCACAGCGAGTCGACCAGCGGGATCTTGTCGGCCAGGAACTCGGCCGACAGCATCAGCGCCGAGGCGCCCAGCACCACCGGGCTCTGCAGCAGCTGCAGGCCGGGGGGCAGGGGAACCCAGCCCAGCCAGCCGGCCAGGCCGGTCAGGAAGACGACCGCATAGAGCCGCAGACCGCTGGCCCAGCCGAGTGCGGCGGCGATGCTGAACAGATGGGTGGTGTCGAGCCGTGCCGTGGCCGGGCCGAGTCCGGGAAAGTTCAGGTCCATGAAGGGGGCCTCCTTTCCAGGAAAGATGACACGCCTTCCCGGCCCTCCGGGCTGCTGCGGATGTCGGCGATGCGACGGGCGGTCTCCTCGCGCAAGGCCGCATCGATCGGTGCGACCGCCAGGTCCTGCACCAGCCGCTTGCTCGCCCGCACGGCGGCCGGCCCGTTGGCCACCAGCGCGGCCACCAGGGCGGCCACCCGGTCGTCGAGCTGGTCGGGCGGGCTCAGCTCGTGCACCAGGCCCAGCTGGTGGGCTTCGGCGGCGCTGAAGCGCTCGGCGGTGACGAAGTAGCGCTGCGCCGCCCGCACGCCCATGGCCCGCACGACATAAGGCCCGATCGTCGCCGGCAGCAGTCCCAGCCTGGCTTCGCTCAGGCAGAAGTGCACCGTGTTGCTGGCCACCAGAACATCGCAGACCGCCGCCAGCCCGACCCCGCCGGCATGACAGTCGCCATGCAGGCGGGCGATCACCGGCACCGGGCAGCGGTGGATCGTCCACAGCATGTCGGCCAGGGCCTGCGCATCGGCCTGGTTGCGGGCGCGGCTGTAGCCGGCCATCTCGCGCATCCAGTTCAGGTCGGCGCCAGCGCAGAAGCTCCTGCCTCGACCGCCCAGCACGACCACCCGCAGCGCCTCGTCCCGGGCCAGGGCTTCGAAGGTGGCCGTCAGCTCGGCGATCAGTTGCTCGTTGAAGGCGTTGCGCACGTCGGGTCGGTCGAGCCAGACCTCGGCCACATGGGCGCTCGGGCGGCGCAGTTCGAGGGTCGTGGCGGGGGTCGGGCTCATCGGGCAGGTCCTGGCGAAGGGGGCGGGCGGGCAGCGAGGCTCACATGCGGAAGATGCCGAACCTCGCGTCCGGGATGGGGGCGTTCAGGCTGGCCGACAGGCCCAGCGCCAGCACGCGGCGCGTGTCCTGCGGGTCGATCACGCCGTCGTCCCACAACCGGGCGCTGGCGTAATACGGGTGGCCCTGCACCTCGTACTGCTGGCGGATCGGGCGCTTGAAGGCTTCTTCCTCGTCGGCGCTCCACTGGCCGCCCTGGAGCTCGATGCCGTCGCGCCGGACCGTGGCGAGCACGCTGGCGGCCTGCTCGCCCCCCATCACGCTGATGCGGGCGTTGGGCCACATCCACAGGAAACGCGGCGAGAACGCCCGGCCGCACATGCCGTAGTTGCCCGCGCCGAAGCTGCCGCCGATGATGACGGTGAACTTGGGCACGTTGGCGCAGGCCACGGCCGTCACCATCTTGGCGCCGGCGCGGGCGATGCCCTCGTTCTCGTACTTGCGCCCGACCATGAAGCCGGTGATGTTCTGCAGGAACACCAGCGGGATCTTGCGCTGGCAGCACAGCTCGATGAAATGCGCACCCTTGTTGGCGCTCTCGGCGAACAGGATGCCGTTGTTGGCGACGATGCCCACGGGCATGCCCTCGAGGTGGGCGAAGCCGCAGACCAGCGTGGCGCCGTAGCGGGCCTTGAACTCGTCGAAGTCGGAGCCGTCGACGATGCGGGCGATGATCTCGCGCACGTCGAAGGGCTTGCGGGTGTCGGTCGGGATGACGGACAGCAGTTCTGCGGCATCGAAGCGCGGCGGGCGGGGCTCGGCCAGGCGCAGCGGCACGTCCTTGCGCCAGTTCAGGTGGGCCACTACCTGGCGGGCGATGGCCAGCGCATGCAGGTCGCTGTCGGCCAGGTGGTCGGCCACGCCCGACAGGCGGGTGTGCACGTCGCCTCCGCCCAGGTCCTCGGTGCTGACCACCTCGCCGGTGGCCGCCTTCACCAGCGGCGGCCCGCCCAGGAAGATGGTGCCCTGGTTCTTGACGATGATGGTCTCGTCGCTCATCGCCGGCACGTAGGCGCCACCGGCGGTGCACGAGCCCATCACCACCGCGATCTGCGGGATGCCGGCCGCGCTCATCGTCGCCTGGTTGTAGAAGATGCGGCCGAAGTGGTCCCGGTCCGGAAAGACCTCGTCCTGGTTGGGCAGGTTGGCGCCGCCGGAGTCGACCAGGTAGACGCAGGGCAGCCGGTTCTGCTGGGCGATCTCCTGCGCGCGCAGGTGCTTCCTGACGGTCAGCGGGTAATAGGTGCCGCCCTTGACGGTGGCGTCGTTGCAGACGATCACGCACTCCACGCCCGAGATCCGGCCGATGCCGGCGACCAGGCCGGCGCAGGGGGCGGCATCGCTGCCGTCCTTGTCGGGGTACATGCCCAGGGCCGCCAGCGGGGCGATCTCGAGGAAGGGCGTGTCCGGGTCCAGCAGCAGCTCGACCCGGTCGCGGGGCAGCAGCTTGCCGCGGGCGAGGTGCCGGGCCCGGGCAGTGGCGCCGCCACCTTCGGCGATCCGGGCCAGCCGGGCGCGCAGGTCGTCGATCAGCTGGCGCATGGCGGCCGCATTGGCCAGCGATTCGGCCGAGCGCGGGTTGAGCCGGGAGGCGAGGGTGCTCATGTCAGCAGGTCTCCGCGAACAGCTCACGGCCGATCAGCATGCGGCGGATCTCGCTGGTGCCCGCGCCGATCTCGTAGAGCTTGGCGTCGCGCCAGAGCCGCCCGACCGGATAGTCGTTGGTGTAGCCCACGCCGCCCAGTGCCTGGATCGCCTCGCCGGCCATCCAGGTGGCCTTCTCGGCGGTGTAGAGGATCACGCCGGCGGCGTCCTTGCGCAGCGTGCGGCTGTGGTCGCCGCGGTCGCAGGCCTGCGCCACCGCGTAGGCGTAGGCGCGGCAGGCCTGGAAGGTGGAATACATGTCGGCCAGCTTGCCCTGCATCAGCTGGAACTCGCCGATGCTCTGGCCGAACTGCTTGCGCTCGTGCACGAAGGGCACGACCACGTCCAGGCATGCGGCCATGATGCCCAGCGGCCCGCCCGACAGCACGATGCGCTCGTAGTCGAGCCCGCTCATCAGCACCTTGGCCCCGTTGCCCTCGCCGCCGAGCACGTTCTCCACCGGCACCTCGCAGCGGTCGAAGAACAGCGGGTAGGTGTTGGAGCCGCGCATGCCCAGCTTGTCGAGGTGCTCGCCCTTGCTGAAGCCCTTCATGCCCTTCTCGATCAGGAAGGCGGTCATGCCGCGGGCGCCCATCGCCGGCTCGGTCTTGGCGTAGACCACCAGCGTGTCGGCATCGCCGCCGTTGGTGATCCACATCTTGCTGCCGTCGAGCCGGTAGTGGTCACCGTGCCGCTCGGCGCGCAGCTTCATGCTGACCACGTCCGAGCCGGCGCCCGGCTCGCTCATGGCCAGCGCGCCGACCTGCTTGCCGCTGATCAGTCCCGGCAGGTACTTCGCCTTCTGGGCCTCGGTGCCGTTGCGGTGGATCTGGTTGATGCAGAGGTTGGAATGGGCGCCGTAGCTCAGGCCGACGGAGGCGCTGGCCCGGCTGATCTCCTCCATCGCCACCATGTGGGCGACATAGCCCATGCCGGTGCCGCCCCAGGCCTCGTCCACGGTCAGGCCGTGCACGCCGAGGTGGCCCAGCTTCTTCCACAGGTCGGCCGGGAACAGGTTGTCGCGGTCGATCCCGGCGGCCCGCGGGGCGATCTCGTGCCGGGCGAAGTCGCGCACGGCCTCGCGCAGCGAGGCGATGTCGTCGCCGAGCGGGAAGGTGAAGGTGGACTCGAACATGGGGAACTCCGGCGGTCGATGGGCGGGCGGGTCGGACGCGTTGAGCGTGTGGTGCAGAATAAATTGAGTAAAGCTCAATGTCCATGGATGACGCTCAATCCACGACTAGGTGCATACCCTGGCGCACCGGATGGTCCGGATGCATCGGGTCGGGTGGCGGGTCTTCCACTCGGTCGGCATCAAAAAGTGAGCTGGACTCACCCATGGGCGACGCCGCTTCGGATACGCTTGCCCGACACCATGAACGCACGTCCCGATCCTTCCCCTCCCGAGCTCGCGCCTGCCGGCGTGGCGGCCGACGTCAGCCGCCTGCGCCGGCCCGCCGTGCGCGCCAAGTCGGAGCAGCGGGTGCGTGACATCCTGCGCGAGGCCCGGCAGGTGTTTGCCGCCCGGGGTTACGAGCACGCCACCACCACCGAGATCGCCCAGCGGCTGGGCATCAGCGAGGCGACCGTCTTCACCTACTTCCGCGGCAAGCGTGAGCTCTGCACCCGGGTGATCGTCGACTGGTACGACGAGATCGTCGCCGAGATCGAGGCCGGGCTGCCGCAGCAGGGGCCGGTGCGCCTGCAGGTCGAGTTCATCGTGCGCACCCACCTGCGCCTGTTCCTGCAGCAGGGCACGGGCCTGTGCGCCCTGGTGCTGTCGGAGGGGCGATCCCGCGGGCAGGACTTCGCCGACGTGCTCGCGCCGCTGCAGCGGCGCTACACCGCGCCGCTGATGGACGTGCTCGCGCGTGGCCAGGCCAGCGGAGAGATCCGCACCGACCTGCCGCTGCGCCTGCTGCGCTCGCTGGTGTACGGGCCGATGGAGCACATCCTGTGGGAGACCATCGGCAGCGAGCGCCAGCTCGACATCGACGGGGCGGCCGACGCGGTGATCGCGCTGCTGTGGCCGGCGCTGTGCGCGCCGCAGGCCGAGCTCGGCGCGCTGCGCATGCTGCGTGCCGAGGTGCAGGCGGCGCTGGCGCGCAGCGCCCAGGCATGAACGCCCGTCCACCCGACCGGCTCGAGTTCCAGGGCAGCGAGGTCCGGTCCGCCGAGCTGGGGGACGAGGGTCTGCTGACCCTCGTGCTGTCGGCGGCCGCCGTGTCGCGGGCGGACGGCCGCACCGGTCACCTGAGGCCGGTGCTGCTGCGGCTCGAGGGGGCCCGCATCGAGGTCGATGGACGCCTCGACGAGGCCTTCGGCACGATCGCCTGGGGGCGCTGGCGGGCCGCGACCGGCCCCTGGAGCGCCGCCCTGGAGGCCCCGGGCCGGGTGCAGGCCCCGGTTCGTCTGGAGCTGCGCCTGGGCCACGGCACGGCGCTGGTGGTGGAGGCGGTCGCGCTGGAGGCCGTCGTGCCCGACGGCGCCCGGTTCATGGAGTCCTGGGCCTGTTGAGCCCGGCTCAGAACAGCTTGCCGATGTTGAGCAGCGTCAGCACGCCCAGCACCGCGAAGATGGCCGCGGCGATCGCATGCACCAGCTTCATCGACACCTTGCGTGCCACCTGGTCACCCAGGAACACCGCCGGCACGTTGGCCAGCATCATGCCCAGCGTCGTGCCGGCCACCACCGCCAGCAGGTCGGTGTAGCGTGCGGCCAGCGCGACGGTGGCGATCTGCGTCTTGTCGCCCATCTCGGCCACGAAGAACGCGATCACCGTGGTGCCGAACACGCCAAAGCGTTCCTTGCCGGTGCCCTCGTCGTCGTCGATCTGGTCGGGGATCAGCATCCACACCGCCATGGCCAGGAAGGAGCCGCCGATCACCCAGCGCAGCAGGTCCGGACCCATGGCCTTGGCGACCCAGTCGCCCACGGCGCCGGCCATCGCATGGTTGGCCAGCGTGGCCACCAGGATGCCGAGGATGATGGGCAGGGGGCGCTTGAAGCGGGCGGCCAGCAGCAGGGCCAGCAACTGGGTCTTGTCACCCATTTCACCCAGGGCGACGATGCCGGTCGAGACAAAAAAAGCTTCCACGTTCGATGAGTTCCGGGGCCTGAAGACGAGCATGACCACAGCGCCTCCCGGCCCGAACCGGAGGCGTTGCGGTCAAAGGTCTTGCCAGGCGCCACGGCGAACGTGGTGCTGCGGATGCCATGGCCTCACCGGCCAAGTGTGTTGACATCCGCCCCGGAGGGTCACCGACGATGGGCACGAGGGGATCGTGCCGCCGTGTGGTGCGCCCGGGCAGCTACTCCCCAATGACGAGAGCGGCGAGAGTCTACCATCGGGCTTTGCCGATCCGGAACCTGCCCACCATGTCTTCCTCCCCGCCCGTCGTGCGCCAGATCGTCTCCATCAACGTCGGCACCGCCCGGCCGCTGCTGGCCCAGGGGCGCCGGGTGCTGTCGGCCATCGGCAAGCGGCCGGTCGACGGGCCGGTCGAGGTGCGTGCGCTCGGCCTGGCCGGCGACGAGCAGGCCGACCTGTCGGTGCATGGCGGCCTGTCCAAGGCGGTCTATGCCTATCCCGCCGAACATGCCGCGTTCTGGCAGCGGGCCCGGGCTGAAGCGGGAGCCGGCCTGTTCGACGAACCCCTGCCTCCCGGGCGCTTCGGCGAGAACCTGACGCTGCGCGGTCTGCTCGAGACCGAGCTCTGGATCGGCGATCGCCTGGTCTTCCCCGACTGCGTGCTGGTGGTCAGCGAGCCGCGCCAGCCGTGCTTCAAGTTCAACGCCGTGATGGGGTTTGCCCACGCGGCCAAGGTCATGGCCGAGAGCGGCTTCTGTGGCTGCTACCTGAGCGTGGAGCAGGCCGGCACGCTGCAGGCCGGCCAGGCCTTCGAGCTGGTGCCCGGGGCGCGCCAGCGCTCGCTGCCCGAGGTCTTCCTGCCCAAGGCCCGCCGCATCACCCGCGACGATTGAGTCGACACGGCTGTCATCCGTGAAATTCATCACGTCTGGTGGGCGCCGGGGTAAGCTCCTGCCGCTGCGGCACCTCGCTCGTGCCGCGCGTGTTCCCACAAGCATTCACACAGGAGTTCACTCATGAGCCTCATCAGCTTCTTCAAGGACGCCGGCGAAAAGCTGTTCGGCCACAAGGACACCGAAGCCGCCGCCCAGGCCGCGCAGACCGCTCCCGATGACGGAGCCGCCCAGGCCCGGGCCGCCGAGGCCAACCAGAAGGCCGCGACCGCCATCACCGGCTACATCGCGGCCCAGGGCCTGCCGACCGACGGCCTGAGCGTCGAGTTCGACGGGGCGAGCTGTGCCGTCACCGTCAGCGGCGCCTGCGCCGACCAGGCCACCAAGGAGAAGATCCTGCTGTGCTGCGGCAACGTGGCCGGCGTGCAGGGCGTCAACGACCTGCTGACCGTCAGCGAGCCGGCTGACGAATCGCGCTGGTACACCGTGAAGAAGGGTGACACCCTGTCGGCGATCGCCAAGGACCAGTACGGCAACGCCAGCCAGTACCCGAAGATCTTCGAGGCCAACCGCCCGATGCTGGGCCACCCGGACAAGATCTACCCGGGTCAGGTGCTGCGCATCCCGGCCTGAGGACGGTCCCGGCGCGTCACGCGCCGGTCCGCTTCACAGCGCGACGATGGGCTCGCCGCCCACCAGCCGGGTCGGCATGCCCGACACCCGGGCGGGCAGCCGCGACAGGTCGCCCCCGGGGGTGTAGTGGATCACCACCACCCGCTCGCCGGAGGTCTCGTGCTCGATCCAGACCCCGTCCACGCCGGGGTGGCGCATCAGGTCCTCGACCACGGCACGGGGCAGCCGATCTGCCGCATCGGGTGAGGTGAGGGCGTGTTCGGGCGCCACCGGAACGGGGTCGCCGGACAGGAAATCGAGCGGGCCAGGGGGGTTGCCGGTTGCCATCACGTCCTCGCCATTCGTGGGTTGCACGGGCCGTGGCGGCGCCTGCGCCGGCCACGGCCGATTATCGGGCGTTCAGACCACCAGCTGCACGTCCAGCGCGGCCAGCGTGGTGCCGATCAGGCTGGCGAAGGTCGTGCCGCCACCGCCGGCGAACAGCAGGGCCACCGGGGCCCGCCGGGCGTCCCAGGTCCAGATCAGCGAGCCGGAGTCACCCCCGGCGCTGAAATCGCCGCTGGCGGCACGCACCGCGATCTGGTTGACGAAGTGGGCCACCCGTCCGCTGCCGTAGTTGACGTTGATCGTGACGCCGACGGCGGTGATGCGCCCGCTGGTCAGCTGGGTGGTCCGCCCCGACTTGCCCACCGGCATGCCCACCTGCGGGGCCACCGGGGTCGCGCCCACCCGGAAGTAGCGCACCACCCCGCCCGACACGTACATCAGCTCGCGCCGCACCCGGTCCGCCCAGGCCCAGCCGGTGGCGCAGTCGACCCGGTTGGAGGCGCCGGCGGCGAAGTTGATCGGCACGTAACGCTCCAGGATCGCGATCTGGTCGGCCGGATGGCGGCCCCCGTCGTACGGCCCCGGCTGCAGGATCGCCGCGCCCAGCGGCCCGCCGTTGGTGTTGGCCAGCACATGGTTGTTGCTGAGCACCATCAGCCGGTTCGAGCGCGGCGCGCTGCGCCCGCGCACCAGGCAGCCCAGCGTGCCGGCGGTGATGGCGTGGTGCCCGCAGCTGATGCCCCCGGGGGCCGCGCGCAGCCGCATGCGGTGTGGCTGGGCGTCGATCGCACCGGTGTGCACCGACAGGATCGGGAAGTCGCTGTCGGCCAGCGCCGCGATCCCGGCCACCGACGCGAGCCGGGCGCGGGTCTCGGCGGCCGAGGCCGGCTCCAGCGTGTAGACCTCCAGCACCGGGTCGCCGGGGGCGCCGCCCGAGGCCGCGACCGAGGTGCCGTCGCCCATGCCGATGCCCACGCCCACGATGTTGGCCTCCAGCTCCGACTGGGAGCGCGCGCCGGTCGACTCGCCGCTCATCGACACCAGCAGCTTCTCCAGCTCGGTCTTCACGCCCAGGATCTGGCTGTCCACGCCCGACACCCAGGTGCCCACCTCGGCTTCCGACGCCTCGGCGCTCATCGCGTCCTCGCCCTGGTCCGGGGACTCGAAGCCCGACAGATCGTCGGAACTGGCGGGGGCCTCCGACTCCGTGCCCGGGGACTGGAATTCGCCTTGCGGCTTCTTGGTCGCCATGATGGTCTCCTTGACATGCCCTTGCGGGCTGCTGTTCAGGACGGGGGCGTGCGGCACCCGGCCGGTGGCCAGGGCACGCGACTGCGGAAGACGGGCCCCCGGAACCGCCTTTGAAAAAACTGTAGGTCGCGGTGATCGGCCGCCCGTTGAGCGTGCTCACCGGCACCGTGCTCACCGGCCGGCCTCCGGGTCGATCCGGGGCGCGCTTACCCGCAGGGTGGCGAGACCTGCCGCAGGCGAGGAACGCGCAAGGCGAGTCGGCGCACCGCGGGGGCGGTCGTGGTCGATGGCAAGATCACCGGCCCGATGTGCTGCCGCGCGATCGCCCGGATCGCCACCCCGAACGATGACTGCTGAACATGCTCCCGTCCCCCCGCCTGCCGCTGCTGCGCGCGGCCCGCTCGCCGGCCTGAAGGTGCTCGAGCTCGGCCAGCTCATCGCCGGTCCGTTTGCCGGCAAGACGCTGGGCGACTTCGGTGCCGACGTGATCAAGATCGAACCGCCGGGCGGCGGTGATCCGCTGCGCCAGTGGCGCCTGCTGCACGAGGGCACCAGCGTGTGGTGGCAGGTGCAGAGCCGCAACAAGCGCAGCGTGGTGCTGGACCTGCGCACCGAGGCCGGCCGGGCCGACGTGCGGGCGCTGGCGGCCGAGTGCGACGTGCTGATCGAGAACTTCAAGCCCGGCACGATGGAGAAGTGGGGCCTGGGCCCCGAGGTGCTGGGCGCCGACAACCCGGGGCTGATCCTGCTGCGCATCAGCGGTTACGGCCAGACCGGGCCGTGCCGCGACCTGCCCGGTTTTGCGGTGGTGGCCGAGGCGATGGGCGGCCTGCGCCACCTGATGGGCGAGCCCGGCCGCGCGCCGGTGCGTGCGGGCGTGAGCCTGGGCGACACGCTGGCGGCGCTGCATGGCGTGATCGGCGTGCTGCTGGCGCTGCAGGCGCGCGCGGCCAGCGTCTCGCCCGAGGCCCCCCGGGGGCGCGGCCAGGTGGTCGACGTCGCGCTCTACGAGGCGGTGTTCAACTGCATGGAGAGCCTGCTGCCCGAGTTCAGCGCCTTCGGCACGGTGCGCGAGCCGGCCGGCTCGGCCCTGCCGGGCATCGCGCCCAGCAACGTCTACCGCTGCGCCGACGGGCAGGCGGTGATCGGTGGCAACGGCGACTCGATCTACCGCCGCCTGATGGCGGCGATCGGCCGGCCCGACCTGGCCGAGGCGCCCGACCTGGCCAGCAACGCCGGCCGCGTGGCGCGCATCGACGAGATCGACGCGGCCATCACCGCCTGGACGGTGCAGCGTCCGGTCGACGAGGTGGTGGCCGTGCTGCAGGCGGTGAGCGTGCCGGCCGGGCGCATCTACACCGTGCGCGACATCGCCGCCGATCCGCACTACCGCGCGCGGCAGATGATCGAGCGCATCGTCACCGCCGACGGGCTGGCGCTGGACGTGCCGGGCATCGTGCCCCGGCTCAGCGCCACGCCCGGCTCGATCCGCACCGTGGCCCCGACGCTGGGCCAGCACACGGACGAGGTGCTGCGACATCGGCCCCGCTGAGCGGGCCGCGACAGCACCGAGAATGCCGCCATGCCGAAAGACCACACCTTGATGGAAGACTCCAACCGCAGCGGCAACCCGAGCTGGGCGGACCTGGCTGCGCAGATCGATCCGACCCGGCGCCGCTGGCTGCAGGGCGGGCTGGCCTGCCTGGCCGCGGGGCTGATCGCGCCGCTCGCGCTGGCGGCCGGCAGCCGCGAGACCGGCGCCGCGGGCCGCCACCCGTGGTCGGCCGTCGGCCGCCGCCTCGGCTTCACGCCGCTGTCGATGGCCGGCCCGATGCCGGCGCTGCTCGTGCCGCCGGGCTACACCGCCCGGGTGATCTACCGCTGGGGCGACCCGGTGGGCGTGCCCGGCCGCATGCCGGCCTTCAAGGCGGACGCCTCCAACAGCGCGGCCGAGCAGGCGCTGCAGGCGGGCATGCACCACGACGGCATGGCCTACTTCCCGCTGGCGGGTTCGGCCCGGCACGGCCTGCTGGCGATGAACCACGAATACACCGACGAAGGCCTGCTGCATCCGGACGGACGCAGCACCTGGACGGCCGCCAAGGTGGCCAAGTCGATGGCCGCGCATGGCGTGTCCATCGTCGAGGTGGCCGCGGCCACCGGCCGCCAGGCGCCGGCCTGGGCGGTGGTGCGGCCCTCGCGCCTGGCCCGCCGCATCACCGCGAGCACGCCGATGCAGGTGGCCGGTCCGGCCGCCGGCCACCGCCTGCTGCGCACCGCCGCCGACCCGGCCGGCACGCGGGTGCTGGGCACCTTCGGCAACTGCGCCAGCGGCGCGACCCCCTGGGGCACCTACCTGACCTGCGAGGAGAACTTCCAGTTCTACTTCGAGCCGCCGGAGCAGCCCGACGCCGACCAGCAGCGCTGGGGCCTGAAAAAAGGCGGCAACTGGATGCGCTGGCACGAGCACGAGGAGCGTTTCGACCTGCGGCGCCACCCCAACGAGTTCCACCGCTTCGGCTGGGTGGTCGAGATCGACCCGGCCGATCCGGACGCGATGCCGGTCAAGCGCACCGCGCTGGGCCGGGCGGTGCACGAGGGGGCGGCCAGCGCGCTGACCCGCGACGGCCGGGTCGCGATCTTCATGGGCGAGGACGCCCGCTTCGAGTACATCTACAAGTTCGTCAGCCGTGACGCGGTGCGCCCGGGCGGCCTGGCCGCCAACCGCGAGCTGCTCGACCACGGCACGCTGTACGTCGCCCGCTTCGACGCCGACGGCACCGGTCGCTGGCTGCCGCTGGTGCACGGTCAGGGCCCGCTGACCGTGGCCAACGGCTTCGCCGACCAGGGCGAGGTGGTGATCAAGACCCGCCAGGCCAGCGACCTGCTGGGCGCGACGAAGATGGATCGCCCGGAGTGGACCTCGATCGACCCGCTCAACGGCGAGGTCTACGTCACGCTGACCAACAACAGCGCCCGGGGCCAGGCCGGTCTGCCGGGGGCGGACGCCGCCCATCCGCGCGCGCCCAACCTGATGGGCCACATCCTGCGCTGGCGCCATGGCGCGGACCTGGCCGCCGAGCGTTTCGACTGGGACTTGTTCGTGCTGGCGGGGGATGCGCAGTCGCCGCAGCCGCTGGCCCGCGGCAACGTGCAGGGGGACGCCTTCGGCAGCCCCGACGGACTGCTGATCGACCCGCGCGGCGTGATGTGGATCTGCACCGACGGCGGCGGGCCCGGCCACGAGCAGCTGCCCCGCAACCAGCTGCTGGCCTGCGACCCGACCCTCGAGGGCGGGCCGCGGATCCGCCGCTTCCTGATCGGGCCCAACGGCTGCGAGGTCACCGGTCCGGTGATGGCGCCCGACTGCCGCACGCTGTTCGTCAACCTCCAGCATCCGGGCGAGACCGACGACGAGCACAGCCTGCCGGGCGTCACCTTCGGCGGCGCGTGGCCCGAGCCGGGCGTGCGGCCGCGCTCGGCCACCGTCGCGATCACGAAGGACGATGGTGGGATCATCGGGCTGTGATGCCTGCCGACCCCCGCCCCCCCGTCGCGCCCGCCTCCGGCGGCCAGTTCGCGCTGCTGCGCCAGCGCCGTTTCGCGCCGTACTTCTGGACCCAGTTCCTCGGCGCGGCCAACGACAACCTGCACAAGTTCGCGGTCACCGTGCTGGTGACCTACCAGCTGCAGGTGAGCTGGCTGCCCCCGGCCATGGCCGGGCTGGTGATCGGCGCGGTGTTCATCCTGCCCTTCGTGCTGCTGTCGGCCACCGCCGGGCAGCTGGCCGACCGCCTCGACAAGGCGCGCATCATGCGGGCGGTCAAGGTGCTGGAGATCGCCATCATGGCGCTGGCGGCCGTGGCCCTGGTCGGCCTGCAGGGGGATCTGAAGGCCGGGGTGCTGCTGGCCTGCGTCGGGCTGATGGGGGTGCATTCCACGCTGTTCGGCCCGGTCAAGTTCGCCTACCTGCCCCAGCACCTGCAGCCCGGCGAGCTCACCGGCGGAAACGGCATGGTCGAGATGGGCACCTTCGTGGCCATCCTGATGGGCAACCTGGCAGGCGGGCTGCTGGTGTCGGTGCCCCGGCATGGCAGCGAGCTGGTGGCCGCGGCCTGCCTGCTGCTGGCGCTGCTGGGCTGGCAGGCCGCCCGCCGCGTGCCCGACTCGCCGCCGGCCGCCGCCGGCCTGCGCATGAACTGGAACCCCGCCGGCGAGACCTGGCGCAACCTGCAGCTCGCCCGCACCGATCCGGTGGTGTTCCGCTCGCTGCTGGGCATCTCGTGGATGTGGTTCTTCGGCGCGGTCTTCCTGAGCCAGTTCCCGGCCTTCGCCAAGGAGGTGCTGCACGGCGACGAGCGGGTGGCCTCGCTGCTGCTGGTGGTGTTCTCCCTCGGCGTGGGCACCGGAGCGCTGCTGTGCGAGCGCTGCTCGCGCGGGCAGATCGAGATCGGCCTGGTGCCGCTGGGGGCGCTGGGCATGAGCCTGTTCGCCGTCGACCTGCACTTCGCCGTGCAGGCGCTGCCGTCGCCGGAGGGCGGCCTGAGCGGCCTGATCGGCGTTGGCGACTTCGTCGCCAGCCCGGCGCGCTGGCGGGTCATGGTCGACCTGGCGCTGCTGGCGCTGTCGGCCGGTGTCTACAGCGTGCCGATGTATGCGCTGGTGCAGTCGCGCTCGCCGGCCAGTCACCGGGCCCGCATCATCGCGGCCAACAACATCCTCAACGCGCTGTTCATGATCGTCAGCTCGCTGGCCGCCGGCGCGATGCTGTCGCGTGGTGCCGGCATCACCCAGGTCTTCCTGGCGACCGGGCTGCTCAACCTGCTGGTCAGCGGCGCGGTGTTCGTGTCGGTGCCGGCGTACGGTCAGCGCTGCCGGGCCTGGCTGCTGCACCGCTGAGCCCGGGCGGCGGGGGCGCGGCGACGATGCGCTCGATGTCCGAGCGGCCCAGGCCCAGGTCGAGCAGCTCGCGGTCGTCCATGGCCTCGAGCGTGCGGCGATCGGCGCGTCGGCGCCGACCGCCGCTCCAGGCCAGGCGCAGCGCCAGCCAGGCGGCTCTCAGGTGACGCGCGCTGCGGCGCAGCGCCCGGCGGGTTTCGGAGAGAGGGGCGGGAGCGGGGAGCGTGTGGAACATGGCGACCTCCTTGGGAACGCCATGGTCAAGGCGGCCGCTGATTTTGAAAAGTTGAATGATCTGAGCTGTACATTCAGGATTCCTGATGAGCCGAGGGGCCGGATCCGATGCGTGAACTGAACCTGGACCAGCTGCGCACGCTGGTGACGATCGCCGATCTCGGCACCTTCGCCGCGGCGGCCCGGGCGCTGCACCTGGCGCCCCCCACGGTCAGCCTGCACATCGGCGAGCTGGAGTCCCGGCTCGGGGCGAGCCTGCTCGAGCGCGGTTCGCGGGGCGTGCGGCTCACCGCCCCGGGGGGTGTGCTGGTCGAGCGGGGCCGCCAGCTGCTCAAGGAGGCCGATGCCACGCTCGAGCAGGTGCGCCGCGTGGCCGAGGGGCGGGCGGGCAAGGTGCGCCTGGGCACGTCCACCGGCGTGCTGGTGCACCTGCTGCCGCAGGTCCTGGAGCGGCTGGCGCGGGCGGTGGCGGACGTGGAGGTCGACGTCGTCATCCTCGGGTCGGGCGAGACCATGGCCCGGCTGCAGGCGCGCACGCTCGACCTGGGCATCGTCGCGCTGCCGCAGGCGGGCAGCCCGGGCCTGGACGTGCAACCCTGGCGCAGCGACCCGATGATGGCCTTCCTGCCGCCCCGCTGGACCGACGTGCCCGCGAGCGTCACCCCGGCCTGGCTGGCCGATCGGCCGCTGGTGGCCAACGACGCGAGCACGCTGATGCACCGCCTGACCGCCGGCTGGTTCGGCGAGGCCGGCCTGCAGCCGCGCGCGCGCATCGAGCTCAACTACACCGAGGCGATGAAGAGCCTGGTGGCCGCCGGTTATGGCGCGGCGGTGCTGCCCATGGAATGGCTCGACGAGGTGCCGGCCGACGTGGCGCGGCTGCAGATGCGTCCGCTCGACCCGCCGCTGACCCGCCACCTCGGCCTGGCCCATCGCCCCCGGGCGCTGCTGGATGCGGCCACCGCCGAGGTGCTGAGGGTGCTGCTCGACTTCACGCCAGCGGCCGTCGGGGCGGGTGCGGGCTCAGCGTGACGGCCGCGGCCCGGCGGTGCGGGCGTCGACGATCGCCTCCTTGTGCCGGAAGGCCTGGGCGACCTGCTCGCGCAGGCGATCGTCGTCCCAGGGTTTGGTCAGGAAGCGGAACACCGAACCCTCGTTGACCGCGTCGATGATCGACTGCAGGTCGGTGTAGCCCGACAGGATCATGCGCACGGTGTCCGGATACAGCGTCCTGGCCTGGCGCAGGAACTCGATGCCGCTCATGCCCGGCATGCGCTGGTCGGAGATGATCACGTCGATGTCCGACGCCGCCAGCAGGCGCAGCGCCTGCTCGCCATCGCGGGCCGTCAGCACGTGGTAGCGCTCACGCCGGAACAGCCGCTGCAGCGCCGCGAGCATGTGGGGCTCGTCGTCGACCAGCAGCAGCGTGCGCGAGCGGTCCCTGCGGCGGGTGAGGTGGACGGGCAGCTGCCGGCCCGCGCGCAGCAGCTCGGCCATGGCATCGGCCGCCAGCGGGCGGCTGAACCAGTAGCCCTGCATCTGGTCGCAGCCGCTGGCGACCAGCATGTTCAGCTGGTCCTCGGTCTCCACCCCTTCGGCCAGCACGCGGATCTGCAGCCCGTGCGCCAGGTGGATGATGGAGCGGGTGACGGAGGCACTCTCGGGCGCCGCGGTGACGTCGCTGACGAAGGCCCGGTCCACCTTGAGCACGTCGATGGGCAGGCTGCGCAGCAGGCTGAGGCTGGAGTAGCCGGTGCCGAAGTCGTCCAGCGAGATCTCGATGCCTCGCTGCTGCAGGGTCCTCAGGGTGGCCGCGACCCGTTCGCTGTCCTGCACCAGCGCGCTTTCGGTGATCTCCACGCCGATCGAGGCCGGCAGGGCCCCGGTGGCCTGCAGGGCCTGGTCGAGGCTGGCCGCGACGTCGCCCAGCTGGAACTGCACGGGCGAGATGTTGATGCCGATGCGCAGCGGCGGCAGCCCGGCCTCGCGCCAGCGCACCGACTGCGCGCAGACCTCGTGCATGACCCACAGGCCGATGGTCGCGATCAGGCCGGTGCGTTCGGCCACCGGGATGAACTCGACCGGGGACACCACGCCCAGTTCCGGCGAATGCCAGCGCAGCAGCGCCTCGGTGCCGATGACCGCGCCGCTGCCCAGGCACACCTGCGGCTGGTAGGCCAGCGAGAGCTCGCCGCGCGACAGCGCCTGGCGCAGCGCGGCGTCGAGCTGCAGTTCGCGCAGCGCCTGCGTGTTGGAGGCCGGCTTGAAGAAGCAGATGCCGTCGCTGGGTGGTGCGCCCAGGCGCGCGGTCTGGGCCGCCTCGAGCACCTGGGTCGCGCCGCGGCCGTCCTCGGGGAAACGGGCGATGCCGATGCGGCACAGCGGGAAGACCTCCGAGTCCCCCAGCCGGACCGGCTGCTGCAGCGCGGCCTGCAGCGCCAGCCCGCGCTGCAGGGTGCAGGCGCGGTCCTGCTCGCTGGCGTGCCGGATCAGCAGCGCGAACTCGCTGCCCCCCAGCCGCGCCACCTGTTCGTGCTCCGCGCACAGGCTGCCGAGCCGGGCCGCGATCGACATGGCCAGCGTGTCGCCGGCGCCGAAGCCCATGGTGCTGACCAGCCGGGAGATGCGAGGCACCTCGATCGACATCAGGCTGAAGGCCAGGCCGTCCCAGCGCGAGGCGACGATCGCGGTCTCGATCTGCTGGAGCAGGTGGGTGCGGTTGGCCAGCCCGGTGATCTCGTCGAAGTTGGCCAGTTCCTGGATGCGCTGCTCGGCCTCGCGCCGGGCGGTGACGTCCTGCAGGATCGCGATGCCGCGGTGGGCGAGGTGGTGTTCGGCCGGCGCCGTCAGCAGCCCGCGGTGCAGCACCATCAACCGCCTGCCGTCGCTGCAGGTCACGCTGTGCACCAGCTCGAAGGGCTCGCCCGGACTGGCGTGGCGCCAGATGCCGGCCACGAGCTCACGCTCCTCGGCCGGGATCCAGGGCGCCTGCGCCAGCGTTCCCGGACGGCCGTCGTCGGGGCCGAGGCCGACCAGGGCGCGCAGGCCGTCCGACAGCGCGATCTCGCCGTCCGGCCAGTGCAGCTCGAAGGAGCCGGAGCCGCACAGCGCCTCGCTCTCGGCCAGCATGCCGGCGCTCCATTTCACCCGCCGCAGCGCGTCCTTCAGCTCGGTCACGTCGGTCAGCGTGACCAGGTTGACGTTCTTGCCCTCGAGGCACAGCAGCTGACCGCAGACCCGGCCGTCGAACACGCTGCCGTCGCGGCGCAGGCAGCGCACCTCGTAGGGCCGCCCGGCCTCGCCGGCCAGGCGGCGCTGCAGCTGCTCGGCCACGCGCGGGCGATCCTCCGGGGCGATCAGCTCGGTGAAACGGCGCCCGATCAGGCCGGTGAGCTCGTGCCCGAACAGGGCCATGGCGGCCGGGTTGGCGTAACGGATGCCGGTGCCATCGACGACCAGCAGCCCGGTGCGGGCCGCGGCCAGCAGCCGCTGCGCCGTGTGGTCCGACAGGATCGGTGCGGCACCGGAGCGGTCGAGCATCTCATTCATGGTCAGGTCCGGCTTCCGGCCAGTCGGGCAGGGCGGGTGGGCCGCCCCCGGCGCCCGAGGGCCCGGCGATCGGCACCCAGACCCGGAACGAGCTGCCCACCCCGGGCGTCGAGCGCACCTGGATGGCCCCGCCGTGCTTCTGCACGATGGAGAACGACAGCGACAGGCCCAGCCCCGTGCCCTTGCCGACGTCCTTGGTGGTGTAGAAGGGCTCGAAGATGCGGCGTCGCACCTCCTCGCTCATGCCGCAGCCGTCGTCGTCGACCTGGATCCAGACCCAGTCGCCCCCGGTCCCTGACGACAGGGTCAGCGTGCCCTGCCCGGCGATGGCCTGGGAGGCGTTGACGATGAGGTTCATGAACACCTGGTTGAGCTGGCCGGCCAGGCACCTCACCGCCGGCAGCGGGCTCAGCCGCAGCAGCACCTCGGCCTTGTACTTGACCTCGTGGCGCACCACGTTGAGGGTCGACTGCAGCCCGGCATTGAGGTCGGCCTCCTGCCAGTCCGGCTGGTCGACGCGGGAGAAGTCCTTCAGGTCCTGGACGATCTTCTTGACCCGGCCCAGTCCGTCGGTGCATTCGTCGAGCAGCTGCGGCAGGTCCTCCTTCAGGTAGTCGAGCTCGACACGTTCGCGGGTCGTGGCCAGGTGCGCGGCCGCTTCGGCATCGGCCGGCGACGCGTCGACCCGGGCATGGGCATCGACCAGCGACAGCAGCTCGCCCGTGTACTGGCGCAGCGTGTTCAGGTTCGAGCTGACGAAGCCCACCGGGTTGTTGATCTCGTGGGCGACCCCGGCCGCGAGCTGGCCGATCGAGGCCATCTTGTCGGACTGCAGCAGCTGGTTCTGCGCTTCCTCGAGCTTGCGGTTGGTGTCCTGCAGCTGCTCGAAGCGGGTGCGCAGCTCGTCTTCGGCCGCGCGCATCTCGGTGCGGTCCTGCAGCATCCACCAGGCGCCGGCGGCGGTGTTCCGGTGGTCCGAGACGTAGGCGCTCAGCTGGATCCAGACCGGCTGGCCGTCACGGCGGCGCATCCACATCTCGTGGTGCAGCGGCAGCCCCCGGGACAGCAGCGGGTGGGCGATGCGGCCCAGGGCCGCGTAGTCGTCGGGCGACAGGTAGAAGTCGGCGGCCGACATGCCCACGGCCGAACCCCCGTCCAGCCCGAAGATCAGGTCCACCTTGCGGTTGCTGCGCAGCACCTTGCCGCGGCTGGTGTAGAGCACGCCGATGGGCGCGTTGCTGATGAAGGTCTCCAGCTCCCGTGCACTGGCGGCGAGCGCCGCCGAGCGTTCCTCGACGCGCTGCTCCAGCTGGTTGCGGTGCCGGGTCAGCTCCTCCTCGGCCCAGCGGCGCTGGCTGACGTCCTGCAGCGTCTCGATCGCGCCGATCACCTGCCCGTCGTCGTCGCGCAGCGGCGCGGCGGTGAAGTAGAGCCAGCGCCCGCCCGGGCCGAAGTGGGTGAAGAAGCCCTCGGCTTCGTAGGCCCCGGCGATCAGCGACGACGGACGCGCCTTGCCCTGGTAGAGCGCCAGCAGTTCGGTCTCGTCGATGCCGCTGATGATCAGGTCGGCCAGCAGCGGGCGGCAGTCGGCGTAGAAGGCCTTCCAGGCGTCGGTCGAGCCGATCATCTCGTGGGCGGTCCGGCCGGTCAGTCGCTCGCAGGCGAAGTTCCAGTGGGTCACGCGGCGCTGCGCATCGAGCACGAACGAGGCCACCGGGGCACCGTCGACGATCTGGCGCAGCAGGCCGCTCATGGCCTGCAGGCTGTTCTGCACATGGTGCACGTCGCTGTGGTCGATGCAGGTGACCAGCACGGTCGGCGTGCCGTCGTGCTGCACCCGGCGCAGCGTCAGCTCGACCTGGCGCACGTCCCCGTCGTGGACCTGCAGCCGGGCGGCATGGGCCGGGGGCGATCCGCTGCCGGCGAGGCAGTCCTCGATCGCGCGCTGCAGGGCCTGGCGGTCTTCGGTGACGACCAGCGACAGCGAGGATCGGCCCGCCAGCGTGGCCGCATCGTGGCCGATCAGCCGGTGCAGGGCGGTGTTGGCCTGGATCGCCAGGTCGCCGCCGCGGTGCAGCCAGACCGGCACGGCCATCGCGTCCAGCAGCGGCTGCAGGCCCGGATCGTGGGCGGGGGCTGTGGCCGGGGGGCTCATGTCGTGCTTCCTTGGTGGGCCGGCGTGCGCACGGCCATCGGGACGGCGATCGAATCGCTGCGGATCTTCAGCGTCAGGCGGCCGCCCAGGCGGTTGGCGAACTCGCCGACCAGCCGCACGATGCGTTCGTCGAAGACATGCCCGGCGGTCAGCAGGATCGCGCCCTGGCTGGTGAGCAGGTCCTGCGCCAGCACCATGCCGGGCTGCAGTTCCCGGGCCTCGATGTCGGCGGCCGAGCGGTCGTCGTCCGTGCGGCGCTCGGCGAGCACGTCGGCCAGCGCCTGGACCACGCGGCGGTCGTAGTGGGTGTCGATGCCCCCGCGCAGCGCCTGCAGCGCCATGTCGCCGGTGCAGCGCCGCTCGGCCAGGTTGCCGCTGATCAGCCCGTCGTAGTCGCTGACCACGGTGACGATCCGCGCCCCCAGCGTGATCTCCAGGCCGGACAGTCCGTCCGGAAAACCGAGGCCGTCCAGGCGTTCGTGGTGCTGCCGGATGATGCGGGCGGCGCCCTGCAGCCGCGCCAGCGGCATCAGCGCGGCCTCGCCGTCCTGCGGGTGGCGCCGGTAGCGCGACAGCTCCTCGGGGCCGTAGGTCGACACCGGCTTGCCCAGCATCCGGTCGGGGAAGCCGATCTTGCCGATGTCGTGCAGCAGCGCGGCCAGGTAGATGTCCTGCAGCGTCTGCGCGTCCAGGTCGAGGCGCTGGCCGATCGCCCGGCTCAGCGCGGCCACCCGTCGGGAGTGGCCGGCGATGCCGTCCTGGCGCATTTCCATCAGCCCCGAGAACACGGTCAGCGCCAGCGTGAAGTTGCTGTCGAGGTCGGCGAACGAGCGGGTCAGCATCGCGTTGACCTGCTCCAGCTCGGCCGTGCGTGCGGCCACCCGGCCCTCCAGCGTCTGGTTCAGCGCCTTGAGCTGGTCGTTCTGGGCCTGCGTCAGCGCGACCAGTTCCGCGTTGTGCCGCTCCAGCGCGCGGCGGCTCAGCGCCTCCCGCACGACCAGCAGCATGTCCTGGTCGTCCCACGGCTTGGAAATGTAGCGGTGGATCTCGCCGCGGTTGATCGCCGCGACCGTCGAGCTGATGTCGGCGTAACCCGTCAGCAGGATGCGCACGATGCCCGGGTCGTGCAGCCGCACGGCCTCGAGGAAGCGGGCGCCGTCCATCACCGGCATGCGCATGTCGGAGATCACGAGATCGACCGTGTGCTGGCCGAGCAGCTCCAGCCCCTCGGGGCCGCCGGTGGCCTGCAGGATCCGGTAGCCGTGCGGCCGGAACAGCCGCCGCAGGGCGCTGAGCACCGACGGCTCGTCATCGACCAGCAGCACGGTGGGCGCGTCGGCCACGGGAGGGGGCGGTCCGGACGGGGCGGTTTCGGTCATTCGGGGGTCTGGCGTTCGGACGAAGGTGTCAGAACGATTTCGGCAGGCCCGCTGCACAGTTGAGCCTGCCGTCCTCCCGGCGGGTCAGTGCGGCCGCTGCAGCGCCTCGGCCAGGGTCGCCGCCGTCGGGCGCTGCAGCGGTACCGGGTGCAGGCAGCGGGTGGCCAGCGCTTCCAGTGCCGCGGCGCGCGGGTCGCCGGGCACGGCGTCCAGGTGCTGCACCAGTTCACCTAACAGCAGGCCCAGCGCGCGCACCTCCATGGCCTGCAGCGTGCGTGCCAGCACGCTGCCGTCGGGGCGGTGGAAGGTGGCGGCACCGAAGTCGCCCAGCAGCGCCGCGCCGCTGTCCGCGCGCCACAGGATGTTGTGGGCGTACAGGTCGCCGTGCACCAGGCCTCGCGCGTGCAGGTGGGCCGCCGCCGAGGCGATGTCACCGGCCAGCCGGAGGGCCCGATCCACGTCGAGGCGCCAGGCCGGGTCGTAGACGTCGCGGGTGCAGCTGTGCAGGCTGGGCGGCCCGGCCAGGTTGCGCCAGACCGGATCGATCAGGCCGAGCACCAGCCCGTCGACGCCGTCCGGATGGGCGTCCAGGCGGCCGTGCACCGGAATCAGCGCCGGGTGGCAGCCCGCGGCGGTGCAGGCGTCCATCTCGCAGCGCGGCAGGCCGTCGCTGGTCATCGTGCCCTTGAACAGCTTGACGGCCACGTCCTCGGTGCCGGCGTCGGCACCTTGCCAGCAGGCCCGGTGGATCACGCCGGAAGCGCCTTCGCCCAGCCGTTCGCCCAGCGCCAGGTCGGACCAGGCGATGCCGGGGGCCTGCCGGCCCGCGACGGCTTCGGCCTCGATCGCATCGGCGAAGGGGTTGCCGGCGCAGGCCAGCCAGGTCAGCCGCGGCAGGTCCAGCAGCAGCTCGGGCAGGGCCTCGAAGCGGTTGGCCGACAGGCGCAGCAGCTCCAGCCCGTGGCAGCCCGACAGCGTGCGCGGCAGCGTGTCCAGCCGGTTGCCGGCCAGCATCAGCTTGTGCAGCCCGGGCCGGCGGCCCAGCTCGTCGGGCAGCGACTCGAGCTGGTTGTCCGTCAGGATCAGCCAGCGCAGCCGGGGCGGCAGCGCGGTGGCGGCGACCCGCCGGATCCGGCAGGCCTTGAAGCCCACCACCTCCAGCGACGCGCAGCGCCCGAGCACCTCGGGCAGCTCGGTGAAGGGGTTGTCCGAGCAGAACAGCACCCGCAGCCGGTGCAGCCGCGGCAGCGCCTCGGGCAGTGCGTCGAGCGCATTGCCGCTGAGGTTGAGCACCTCGAGCGTGTCGGCCAGCCCGAAGACCTCGGGTGGCAGCGTGCTCAGCCCCGCGTGGTCCAGGTCCAGCCGCACCGCGCCGGCCAGCGCCCCGCGGCGCAGGCGTTCCAGCGTGTCCTGCGGCGTGCGGGCCGCGTCAGACACCACGCGCCCGGTCGGCCTTGAACTGCTGCACGAAGGCGCCGAACGTGCCGGCGTCCAGCGCCGCCCGGACCTCCTTCATCAGGTTCAGGTAGTAGTGCAGGTTGTGGATGCTGGTCAGCATCGGGCCGAGCATCTCGCCGCAGCGGTCGAGGTGGTGCAGGTAGGCCCGGCTGAAGTTCTGGCAGGTGTGGCAGCCGCAGGTCTCGTCGAGCGGACGCTCGTCGGACTTGTGGCGCGCATTGCGGATCTTCAGGTCGCCGTAGCGGGTGAAGAGGTGGCCGTTGCGTGCGTTGCGCGTGGGCATGACGCAGTCGAACATGTCGACCCCGCAGGCCACGCCCTCGACCAGATCCTCGGGCGTGCCCACGCCCATCAGGTAGCGGGGCTTGTGCGCGGGCAGGCGGTGCGGCGTGTGCGCCATGATCTGCAGCATCAGATCCTTGGGCTCACCCACCGACACGCCGCCGATGGCGTAGCCCGGCAGGTCCAGCTCGACCAGCGCGTCCAGCGACTCCTGGCGCAGCGACTCGAACATGCCACCCTGCACGATGCCGAACAGCGCGTTGGGGTTCTCCAGCCGCTCGAACTCGGCCTGGCTGCGCCGGGCCCAGCGCAGGCTCAGCTCCATCGACACCCGGGCCTCCGCCTCGGTCGTGATGTGGCCGCTGCCCTTGACGCCCTGCCAGTAGGGCGTGCATTCGTCGAACTGCATGACGATGTCGGAATTGAGCACCGTCTGGATCTGCACGCTGGTCTCGGGCGTCAGGAACAGCTTGTCGCCGTTGACGGGCGACGCGAAGCGCACGCCTTCTTCGCTGATCTTGCGCATCTCGCCCAGGCTCCAGACCTGGAAGCCGCCCGAGTCGGTCAGGATGGGCTTGTGCCAGTTCTCGAAGCGGTGCAGGCCGCCGAACTGGGCCATCACGTCCAGGCCCGGGCGCATCCACAGGTGGAAGGTGTTGCCCAGGATGATCTGCGCGCCCATCGCCTCGAGGTCGCGGGGCATCACGCCCTTGACCGTCCCGTAGGTGCCCACGGGCATGAAGATGGGGGTTTCCACGATGCCGTGGTTGAGGGTCAGTCGTCCGCGGCGCGCATGGCCGTCGGTGCCCAGGAGGTCGAACTTCAGCATGCCCCGATTGTCGCCTGCCGGCTGGGTCGGCGACCGCCCGGCGGCGTGTCCGTGCTCAGTTGTGCTGGGAGATCGTGCCGACCGGCTCGGCGTGGCGCTGGCAGGCGTCGTCGAAGACCTCGCGCGCGCAGTCGTGGCAGCAGCCGCAGCAGGAGGCGGCCCGGGTCATGTCCTTGAGCACCTCGAAGTCCCGCACGCCGTGGGTCTTCACGGCGTGGTGGATGTCGCGGTCGCTGACGCGGTTGCAGAGGCAGACGATCATGGGGAACCTGCGCGGTAGTGGGGGAGGGCCGGAACGCGGGTTCAGCATAAACGAAATGCGAATACTTCTCAAATACCACGACAAAAAAAGGGCCTCGGCCCTCGGGGGAATCCTGGGGCCGGCGCGGCCGGCCCGGACTCAGGAGTTGCTGCCGTCGCCCATCTGGCTCTGCAGCCAGTTCTGCTCGCCGACCTGGGCCACCAGGCCGATCTCGGTCTCCAGATGGTCGATGTGCTCCTCGGTGTCGTCGAGGATCTGCAGCAGGATGTCGCGCGAGACATAGTCGCGCACGCTCTCGCAGTGGGCGATGGCTTCCTTGAGCAGCGGGTGCGAGGCCATCTCGATCTTCAGGTCGCAGTGCAGCGTCTCGACCGGGGTCTCGCCGATGTAGAGCTTGCCCAGGTCCTGCAGATTGGGCAGGCCCTCGATCATCAGCACCCGCTCGATCAGCTTGTCGGCGTGCTTCATCTCCTCGATCGACTCTTCGTACTCGTGCTTGGCCAGCTTCTTCAGGCCCCAGTTCTTCAGCATGCGCGCGTGCAGGAAGTACTGGTTGATGGCGGTGAGTTCGTTCTTGAGTTGTGCGTTCAGGTACTCGATGACCTTGGCGTCGCCTTGCATGGGGGTGCTCCTGCGGATGATCTGTAAGCCCCCATTGTCCATGGGAAGCCTGTTTCCGGACGTCCATCCTCGAGCGCCCCCGCGGGCCCGGTCTGAGTACGAATGATTGTCGTCCCCGCCCGGGGCCGGGCGCGCTCAGCGCCAGCGGATCCAGTGGTTGTCCGGGCTGAAGGGCAGCGCGTCCGCGGCGGCCAGCGTCGGTCCTGGCGAATCCGGGACCTCGGCCGGGCGGCGCAGCCCGCCCTGGCGCACGCCCACCAGCAGGCCGGCGTCGCTGTAGCTGAGCGCGCAGGCCTCGGGCAGCTGCAGCTCGCCGTCGGGCTGGCCGGCGTGGTCCCAGAAGGCCACCCGGTGCGCCCGCGGGCTGCTCACCGCGAAGCCGCGTGGCGTGGCGCAGATGTCGCCGCCGTAGCCGGCCATCGCCCGCGGGGCCTGCGGGCAGCTCAGGCGGTCCTGCGCCACGTCGAGCAGGGCCAGCACCGGGGCGTCGGGGCGCCGCGAGGCCTGCGGATGTTCGGCCTGCAGCGCCACCCCCAGCGTGCGGCTGCCCGCGTGCCAGGCGAGGTGGCGCAGGCTCAGCCACGGGTCGTCGAGCGTCCAGTGCCCCAGCGGCTGGCCGCTGCGCAGGTCCAGCCGCACGATGCTGGAGTCCAGCGTGGCGTCGGCCACCCGGGCGCGGCCGGTCTCGGGCTGCGAGGCCACGCCGCCGTTGGCCACCCACACGCTGCGACCCTCTTCGGCCACCAGCAGCTGGTGCGGGTCACGCCCGCCGGTGGCCCAGCGCTGCAGCGGCTCCAGCGTGTCCAGGCGCCGCAGCACGAGCCGGCCCTGGTCGAGCTCGGTGTCGGTCTCGCTGGTCAGCAGCTGCCGTCCGCCGGGCAGCAGCACGGCATGGCCGTTGAACGTGCTGCCGGCGTCGTTCCAGACCAGCTGTTCGTGGCGGCGATCCGGATGCCAGCGCAGCAGCCAGTCGCCCGGGCGGCGGGCGATCGTGAGCAGGCTGCCATCGGGCAGCGCGGTCAGCCCGTGTGACCGGGTGGGCACGGCCACGCTGGCCTCCACCCGCCAGCGGCCGTCCGCGGCCCGGGCCAGCAGGCCGACCTGATGGCCGGAGGGGCCGTTCCAGGCGGCTGCCCAGCGCGGCTCGCCACGGCGTCCGGGCGTCGCGGCGACCAGGCCGCAGCCCAGTCCCAGCCCCAGTCCGGCACCGGCCGACAGGGCCGCGCGCAGCCAGCGGCGGCGGCCCGCGTCAGTCGCCGTCATTGTCGGAAAAGCCGATGCGCACCTTGGCGCCGGTGGCCACTTCGTTCTCGATCAGCGACTTCAGCCGGGCCAGCGACAGGGTGGCCTGGCGCAGCCGGTCGGGCCGGTCCCGGGGCGTCAGGCCCTGCATCAGGCGGTCGGTCTGGTCCACCAGGGCATCGAGGCGGTCGGCGACCTGCAGCAGGCCGATGCTGCGCAGGTACAGGCCCAGCGGCACCCGGTCCTGTCCGGGCTCGGGCCACACGGACGGCGTCAGGCAGAGCTCGCGCAACGTCTGCCAGGCGGCGGCCCAGGCCTGGGCGGTCTGGCCGCTGCGCTGCCGCGGGTAGGGCTGCTTCGTGGGCGAGGCGGCCCGCAGCGGGTGTTCGATGTCGCGCCAGCGCAGCCCTTCGACCGCACCGAGCAGCTGGTTGATGAACTCGGCCATGCCGGCGATCACCGTGTCCTCGTCGAGCTCGGCGTCCAGGCGGGCCTGCCAGGCCGCTTCGATCGCGCGGGCTTCACGCGCCAGGTCCCGGGCCACCGAGGCCAGGTAGTGGAACAGCGCGGGCTCCCGCGGGAACTCGTCCGCCGACGACCACAGCAGGTGCTCCAGCGCCGGCAGGCCCTTGGCCGGGCTGCCGATGCGCTCCATCGCCGGCTCGTCCAGCGGGCCGGCCGCGGCCTGGGCGACGGCCCGGCCGATCAGCTCGGGGCGGGTGGGCTGGAAGTCCAGCGCCCGCAGCGAACGCCGCTCGATCAGCGGGCCGGTGGCCACGCTGGCCAGCCGCAGCCAGGCCGGCAGCGTGCGTGTCCAGGCATAGCGCCCGGCCCGCAGCAGGTGCTCGCCGGCTTCACCCGCCGTGGCCTGGGCCGGCGTCAGCGCCGTCGCCAGCGCCTCGGCCTCGCGCCGGAAGTCGCCGGCGGCCGGCACGCAGACGAACTGCCACAGGCAGCGGACAAAACCGTCGGCGCCGTACAGCGGGGTCACCAGGTCCCGGCTGGCGGCGCCGGCCAGCCGGGGCAGCGCCAGGGCCAGCGTGGCCCCCAGCAGGGTGCGGGTGGCACGTCGGCGCGAGGGCAGGTGCACGATCGGGGGCAGGTTCACAGCGACTCCACAAAACGGACCAGCGCGGCGCGCTCGGACCGGTTCATCTTCAACACCCGCTGGCGGGCGGGCTCGGCTTCTCCGCCGTGCCACAGGATGGCTTCGAGCACCCCGTCGGCGCGGCCATCGTGCAGCAGCCGCCGGTGGCCGTTGACCTCGGGAATCAGGCCGATGCCCCACAGCGGCGGGGTCTTCCATTGCCGGCCATCGGCGGCGAAGTCGGGGCGGCCGTCCGCCAGCTGCGGGCCCATGTCGTGCAGCAGCAGGTCGGTGTAGGGCCAGATCCTCTGGCCGGCGACCTTCGGGCTGGTCAGCGCCGGGAACGGCCCGTCGCCAGTCACGTAGCTCGGCCGGTGGCAGCTGGCGCACTGCGCCTGGGCGAACAGGGCCTGGCCACGCAGCACCTGCGGGTCCCGGGCGTCGCGGCGGGCGGCCGGGGCCAGCGTGGCCTGGTAGAAGATCACCTGGGCCAGCGTGTCGTCGTCGATCTCCGGCGCGCCGGCGCGCGTCTGCGCGGCGGTCGAGCTGCCCTTGCCGCCGCCGTGGGGCGCCGCCAGGCAGTCCTGCTGCGACGGGGTGCAGGCCTCGTCCGGGAAACGGCTCGAGGTGATGCCGATGTCACCGAGGAAAGCGCCGGCCGTCTGGTGCGCCAGCGTCGCGACATTGGCCTTCCAGCCCAGCCGGCCGATGCGCATCTCGCCGGCGAAGGCGTCCCAGACGGTGTTGGGCCGGCCCTTGACCGAGCCTGGGGCGCTGGCCTGGTCGGCCGCGTTGCGCAGGATCTCGGCCTCCGGAATGGCCTCGAGCAGGCCGACCCCGGGCAGCTGCGGCGCGATGCGCGGACTCATCATCGCGCCCGCGGCCAGCGGGCCGTAGGCCAGGTCGGTCAGCGTGTAGACCGGCTGCTGCAGCGTGTAGCGGCTGCCGTCGGCAAAACGGCCGTGCAGGGCGCGCTGGCGGATCCGCACCCGGCCTTCGGGGCTCACCCCCTGGATGGCGGCGTTGTCCAGCTGGTCGCCGTAGACGGGATCGGGCATGACCCCGCCGTGCGGCCCCGTGCCCGGCACGGACAGCCGCACCAGCAGCGCCACCGGCGCCTCGTGATCGCCCTTGAGCGTGCGGCGCAGGTCGGGCGGCGCGCCGCGGCCGTCCTGCACATGGCAGCCCCCGCAGGAGCGGGCGATGAAGTGCGGCCCCAGGCCGTCGCGGGCGGTCGTCGAGGCCGGGGCCTCGACCCAGTTGCGCCGGAAGAAGGAGTTGCCGATCGCGAAGCGGGTGCGCTCCTCGTCCTCCAGGTTGGCGAAGGGGAAGGAGAAGGCGTTGCGCCCGTTGGCGGGCACGGTGGTGGCCCCGCCGGGCTTCTCGCCCAGCGCATCGTCCACCTCGCTGGCGCTCAACCAGTGCGAGCCCAGGCCGCCGAGCGCGAACACCGAGGCCAGGGACAGTGCCCGCAGCGCGGGCGACAGGGAGCGTGGACGCATCACCGACCTCAGGGCTGGACCAGCGTCAGCCGGGTGATGCCGATGGCGGCGGCCGAGTCGACCAGCAGCCTGGACTGCGCGACCAGGCTGTCGATGGTCTTGCGGATGCGCTGGCGGCCCGGCGCGTCCTTGCCGCCGATGACTTCACGGTCGAACGGCGCCTGGATGGCCTCGGCCGCGCTGACCGACGCGGCCAGCTGGGCGGTGGTGCGCTCGGCCAGCTCCGGCCGGGCGGCGGCCACCAGGTCACGCAGGCCCGGGCCCTCGAGCACGCTGCCGTCACGCTTCCTGTAGCGCCCCAGCCAGACGTTCTGCATGCCCAGCGCGTTGGTGACGATGTCGCGGTGGGTGTTGTCCGAGAAGCACGAGTGCTCGTCTTCCTGGTCCTGCGAGTTCAGCGCCACTTCCATGCGTTCGCCGGCCAGCTCGCCGCGCGACAGCGAGCCCAGCCCGACGATGATCTTGCGCACCGATTCCTTGCCGCCCTTCTCGAACTTCGCGCGGTAGTTGCGCTCGCCCGGCGCCCAGGCCTTGACCAGGAAGCCCAGGTCGTCGACCAGCAGTTCGGTGGCCACCGACAGGTACTGGCGCCGGCGGTCGGCGTTGGCGGCCTTGCCGTCGACGAAGTCCTCGAACGAGCGGTTGCCCGGGCCGGTCTCGCTCTGGTCCTGGCCCCACAGCAGGAACTCGATCGCGTGCCAGCCGGCGCTGATGTTCTCCTCGCCCCCCCGCTCGTTGAACTTGCTCAGGCTGGCCTTGGTGATCCTGAACTTGCCGTTGTGGATCAGCCCGGAGCTCGGTTTGCCCTTGACCGAATCGACATAGGACTCGTCCAGCGGCCAGGAATTCAGCCGGCCCTCCGGGCCCTTGTCGTCGTCGATCGGCCCGCCGTAGAAGCGGAAGGCCTCCGTCTGGCCATAGCTCTCCCGTGCCGACAGCCAGGCCTGGCGTGCGGCCTCCAGGGCGGCGGCCGACGGCGCGCCGGTCAGCGTCGCGATCGAGGCCTGCAGGGCCTGGCCCGCGGCCAGCGTGTCGGCGTAGCCGGCCTGCACGAGTTCGGCGTAGTGCGCCACCACGGCCGTCACGTCGGCCTGGGCTGGCGCCTGGGCCCGCATCGGAAGGGCGACCCCGGCGAGCAGCGCTCCGGCACCGAGTTGCAGAAAGTGGCGCTTGTTCATCATGGGGGCAGGACTCCGTGGAAACGAGGGATGGTCGATGATAAACAATGAACGAGAACAAATCGCATTCGCAAATTTATCGTGGCGACCTTGCGACATCGCGAATGAGATCAATTATCATTTGCTGATGCTGGATGTCGACCAACGATTGCGGGATCACGGACTGAAGGTCACGGCCCCTCGCGTGAGCGTGCTGGACGTGCTGCGCCAGGCCACCGGCCACCTGAACGCCGACGAGGTCCATGCCCGCCTGGGCATGGCCGGCCTCGAGATCGGTCGCGCGACCGTCTATCGCGTGCTGGCGCAGCTCGAGCAGGTGGGGCTGGTCCAGCGCAGCGTGCTGGAAGCGGGGCGCTCGGTGTTCGAGATCAGCCGCGGGCCGCGCCACGACCACCTGGTCTGCACCCGCTGCGCCCGGGTGATCGATTTCAGCGATGCGGAGATCGAGGCCCGGCGCATCGAGGCGGCCGGCTCGAAGGGCTTCGTGGTGGTCGACCACCGGCTCGTCCTGCTGGGCCATTGCGCCGCGTGCCGCGCCGTCACCGGATCGGTGTGAGTTCCTCCTGCCCTTTGCCCGGACGACGAATGCCGTCCGAACCCGACGAAAGATGTCTTTTTCCAGATCGCACATGTCCCCTGCAGCCGCTCCCGCCTCTCCGCTCCCGATGAGCGCTCCCGACCGCGAGGCCGATGGCGGAGGAGGCCCGGGCGTGCCGTCGCCCGTGCCCCGTCTGTCCAGCCGGGTGCTGCTGGCCGACGCCCGTGAAGTGGAGATCGAGCACCACGGCGCGATCTACCGCCTGCGTGTCACCGCACTGGGCAAGCTGATCCTGACGAAGTGATGCACCGGGCCCGACGGCCCGTCCTGTCCTGCACCAGCCAGCCCGGGGCCTCATGCCCCACCGCCAGCCCCGTGTCTTGCCTCTGCCTGAAGAAGGAGACTGTCCATGGGTCTGAATGTCCTGGGTGTGCGCGCCTGCGTGGCGGGTGCGGTGGCGCGGCGTCGCCCGCCTCTGCATGAGCTGGCGGCCGAGATGGGCCTCAGCGAAGGTGAGTTGATGGCCGCCCATGTCGGGGCCGGCCCCCGGCACCGGCCCTCGGCCGGCGTGCCGCTCCAGGCGGTGCGGCTGCGGCCACGCTGGCTCGGCCTGCTCGCCCGGCTGGAGTCGCTGGGCGAGTTGACGCTGTCGACGCGCAACGAGGCCGGCGAGCTGAGCGTGACGGCCTGCTGGCAGCCGGGGGACCTCGAGGGTGCCGATCTCGAGCTGCTCGGCTTCGACGGGCCGCTTCGTCACCGGCTGCACTGCACGACCCGTTCGTGGCATCAAGGTTATGCCACCGAAGAAGCGCACGCCTGCCGGGTGGTGCGTCGCCTGCAGTTCTTCGACGACCGCGGCGAGCGGCTGTGCAGCCTCACGCTGCCGGGCGACGGGGACGTCACCGCCTGGCTGGCGCTGGTCGCCCGCTGGGCCGATCCGGACCAGCGGCCGGGTGGCCTGCTGTCCGTGCGTCCCGCGAGCGTGGCCACGCGGGTCGTGTCGCCCGTGGTCGACGCGCTGGCCTGGCGGCGCACCTGGGCCAGCTCCCGTCACGAACAGGCGCTGCACGAGGCCGGCGTCGACCTGGGTCTGTCGGCCGAAGCCGCGCTGCAGCTGGTCGGCGCCCGTTATGCCCAGCCGGTGGACAGCGAGGCCTTGTCCGAGGTGCTCGCCGATGCCGCGTTGCAGGGCCTGTCGCTGGACGTGTCTACCGGCTGCGGATCGGCCTGGCTGACGGTCCGCAGCGAGGCCGCCGGCGTTCGGCTCGACGGCAGCTGCCGCTGTCCGCGCCTGCATGTGAGCGGTCCGGGCATGGACTGGCGGCTGTGCGAGTCGCCGCTGCACCGGGCATGGCTGGTGCGCCGGCCGTCGACCTACGGCCTGCGCACGTCGCTGGAACTCTTCGCGGCCAGCGGCCAGCGGCTGGCCCGCGTGGCGGCGCGGCACGAGACGCTGCGTGGTGATCCTTGTGCCTGGCGTCTGCTGCTGGAGCAGCGGTTCGGCAGCACCTTGCATTGAAAGGAAGACGACATGTGTCAATCCGATCGGCCGGGATTCCTGGCCCTGCTGCAATCCGGCGCCGAACCGGCGGACGAAGGTCCGCTGCCCGGTGTGGCTCAGAGAATGAGCCTTCGATCCGTGGATGGTGCCCAGGCGGGCGTGGCACCGGTGTCCGACGGCCCGACCGGCGGATCTTCGCGACGCCGGCGCCTGTGGGAGCTGCCCCGCAACGCGTTCTGCCCGGTGCTGGGCACCTGCATTCCCATCGATCAGTTGCGCCGCCTGGCCGACAAGGTGCTCGGCGGCCGGGTCCAGGCCGACGACTATGCGCTGCACAGCGGGGCGGTCGACGAGTGCAGCCGGCGCGGCGACCTGTCCGAGCGCTTCCAGCGTGACCTCGACCAGCGTTATGCGATCGAGCTGCAGCGGGCCCGCCAGATCCGCAGCACCGAGGCCCTGTCCGAGCACTGGGCCCGAGCCACCCGCGGCAGCGAAGTGGGGGCGGCCCTGTGGGTCACGCTCACGCACCCCCGCTGCGATGCCGCCCTCGAGGAGCGGGTGCTGCGTGACATCCACATGCTGCAGCACCAGATCGGCATCGGCACCCGGGCCGAGGCGCAGCACCTGCAGGACCTCGCGCACGAGAATGGCGTGCTCACCCGTGAACTGGCGGCTGCCCAGCAGCGCGTGACCCGCCTGCTGGCCGGCAAGACGGCACAGATCGAGCGCCAGCAGTCGGAGCTGGTGCGCCTGCGGGCGCAGCTCATCACCCGCGAGACGCTGGTGTCCTCCCTGCGCGACGAGCTGGCGCAGCTCGAGCAGCAGATTCCGTCGTTGCGCAGCCGGGTCGAGCTGGGGCGCCGTCTCGAGGCGCAGCAGGAGCGGGTCCACGACCTGGAGCGCCACCTGATGCGCAGCCAGCAGCGTGTCCACCAGCTGGAAGAGCGCCTCGAGCGCGAGGCCGTCGAGCCGCAGCCCCCCGCGGCGCAGGCTCAGCGGGTGATCCCGCTGGTGGCGGCGGTGGACCTGCGCGACAAGGCGGTGCTGTGCGTCGGTGGCAAGGCGGCGATCGTGCCGGTCTATCGCCGGCTGGTCGAGACCAGCGGTGCCCGCTTCATGCACCACGACGGTGGCGAGGAGGACAACGCGGCCCAGCTCGAGTGCCACCTGGCCTCGGCCGACCTGGTGATCTGCCAGGCCGGCTGCATCAGCCACGGTGCCTACTGGCGGGTCAAGGACCACTGCAAGCGCACCGGCAAGCGCTGCGTCTTCGTCGACCGGCCCAGCGCCTCGGGGCTGGCACGCGGCCTGGAGACCCTGAGCGGCGGACTCGCGACGGCACCGGCCTGCGACGACTGACGGGTCGGTGCCGGCCTTGACCGTGATGGCGGTCCGTGCAGGTCCTCGGTTCAGCCCCGGTCCGGCTGTCCCGGCCTGGGCAGCCGGTCACGGCAGGTCTGCACGGCGGCCTCGATGGCGCGCAGCGCCAGCGGGTCGTGCACGCCCAGCAGCTCGCGCAGGGGATGGCGGGGGTGCAGGAAGCAGCGTGCGTGTTCCAGACAGGTGCTGCGCCAGTGCCAGGGCAGGGCAGTGTCGTGTGCCGTCTGCAGCAGGGTCTGCAGCATGCGCAGCTGCATCGAGACCTGCGTCGCCGGGTTCGCGGCCGAGGCCTCGTGGCCCCATTGCAGGTAGCGGCAGACGACGGACGCGTCGCGGGTGTCGAGGCCGCAGCGCACGTACATCCGCAGCAGCTCGCCGTCGCCGTTCCGGCGTGATTCGATGGATGGGCTCATGGCGTGATCCAGTCCGGGCTCGGGGTTCACGGGTGCCGCACCGGCACCACCAGCCACACCAGCGTGATCACGCCGAGCACGATCGACCAGTCGAGGATGGCCTTGGTGCGGTGCGAGGTGGACGGTGCGGTCCGGCGAGTGCCGGATCGGGCGAAGGGTCCGTGGACCATGGGCAGCTCCCTGGTGGATGGGGTGCGTGCTGGCGTCGGGCTGGCGCAAGGGTGGTGGGGCGAAGGTCGTGCGGCCGGTGGTGATGTTCATCGTCCGGTACGGCGGCGGTGCGTCCGGCCGTGCGTCCGTGCGTCGGCGCCGAGCTGCAGCGAGGCGTCGCGCGCCGCGCGGGCGATGGTGTTCAGCCGGCCGCGCGGCCCGACCGGCGCAGGGGCGGGCTCGCAGCCGCAGTCGCAGCGTGACTGCATCGCCCGGCGTGCCCGTCGGGCCTTCAGTGATTCGTGTTGCAGGGGCGAGGTGTCGGGCATGACGTCAGGGGGGGCATGGTGGAGGGGAGAGGAGGGCATGTGACCTCGAGGCGAGACTTCATTGTAATGAGAATCATTCGCATTGTTTGGGGAATTGGACCGCAAGGTGAACCGGGGCGCGGGATCCGGATCGATGGCCGGTCCGGCGTGCGTGTGGTGGCCAGTCGTGTTGTGTGGTGATTACGCATCAGTGCTGCCGTGGTGATTTGCGTCAAATAATGCGAATCGTTAGCATTAACGAAAGCGACCAAGCCGACGCCAGGACGCTCTGAAACCCTCCGTGCATCGCACCCTCCGAGGTGCTCACGATCCGTTCTGGCCTCTTTCAGGATTCACCCCCATGGCACGTCGTCGCCCCTCCCGCCCTGTCCATCCGCTGCGCACCGCGGCCCCGGCATCGCCGCCCCAGCACGGGCATTCCAGCCTGGCGCATGTGCTTCCCCTCGGTGCCCTGGCCGCCGGCTTCGGCCTGATGGGGCTGGTGCAGGCTCAGGAAGTCGCGCCGCCGGTGGCTGCGGCCGCGAGTGCACCCGCGGCGGCGCAGGCCCAGGGCGCCACGCCCGCCGAGTCGGCGCTGCGCAAGATCACCGTCAAGGGCAAGGGCACCGTCGAGCAGGGCCGCGACAACCTGAAGGCCGAGACCTCCCGCATCGGCAAGGGCAACCAGGAGCTGCGTGACATTCCGCAGTCGGTCACCGTGCTGACCGAGCGGCTGATGGACGACCGCAACCTCGACGACTTCAAGGACGTGCTGCGCAACACCGCGGGCATCTCCTTCCTCGCCGGCGAGACCGGTGAGGAGGACATCCGCCTGCGCGGCTTCTCGCTGGTGCAGGCCGGTGACATCTACGTCGACGGCATGCGCGATTCGTCGCTCTACGAGCGCGACACCTTCAACAACGACCGGGTCGAGATCCTCAAGGGCTCGGCGTCGATGCTGTTCGGGCGCGGCTCGACCGGCGGCGTGGTCAACCAGGCCAACAAGCAGGTGCTGCCCTTCACCCAGCACGAGGTGACCGGCCAGGTGGGCACGGGCAACGAGTGGCGCTTCACCGGCGACTTCAACTTCAAGACCGGCGAGACCGAGGGCCTGCGCGTCAACGCGATGGTGCACAAGGCCGACAACTGGGGCGCCAAGGTCGACAAGACCGGCATCGCGCCGACCTACACCTGGGGCATGGGCACGCCCGACGAGGTCACGGCCAGCCTCTATCACCTCGAGTACGAGAACCGTCCGAACTACAACCACCCGTGGTTCGTGGTCGACGGCAAGCTGGTGCCCACGCTGGCGGCCAAGAACTACTACGGCCTGGCGAGTGACTACCTGAAGGGCTCGGCCACCTACGGCACCTTCACCCACACGCACCGCTTCAGCCCGACCTCGGAGCTGCGCACCACCGTGCGCCACGGCCGCTACAAGCGTGACCTGTGGACGAGCGTGATCCGCTTCGGCACCACCAACGGCGCGACGACGACGCTGGCCAACCTCAGCGATGACACCCTCATCACCCGCACGCCCAAGGGCCGGGTCGCGGTCAGCGACACCACGCTGGTGCAGAGCGACTACAGCGACCGTTTCCAGGCGCTGGGCCTGCGCCACCAGCTGATCACCGGCATCGATCTGTCGCATGAAGGGGCCAAGCGCAACAACAACTTCGCTGGCACCGCCTCGGGTCTGACCTCGACGGTCGGCACGCCCAATGATGGCGACAGCGTTGCCGACACCCGCGGCACGCCGACCTTCAACACCTTCACCGCGAAGAACCTGGGCCTGTATGCGCAGGACACGGTGGCGCTGACCGAGGCGCTGAAGCTGGTGGCCGGCCTGCGCTTCGACCGCTTCCAGGCGGACTACGTCAACGCGGCCACCGCCACGGCGGCCTCGACCAGCAACTCGCGCAGCGACTCGCTGTGGAGCCCGCGCCTGGGTGCGCTGTTCCAGCCCAACGAGTGGGCGTCCTACTACGCGTCCTACGGCACCTCGTACAACACCGCCGGCGACACCTACCAGTTCTCGCCGGGCACGGTCAGCGCCCGAGTGGCCAACACGGCGCCCGAGAAGAGCCGCAACTTCGAGGTCGGCGCCAAGTTCGACCTGTTCGAGGGCCGCATGTCGCTGAGCACCGCGCTGTTCCGCAGCGAGAAGTACAACGAGCGCAACACCGATCCGGACACCGCCGCCACGCAGGAGCTGCTGTCGGGCAAGCGCCACGCCAGCGGCATGGACCTGAACGTGGCCGGCCGCATCACGCCCGACTGGGAGATGTTCGTGTCCTACACCTGGATCCCGGACGCGAAGATCGACGAGAGCAACGTGGCCCTGGCGGCCAGCGGCAGCGGGGCCCAGGTCAAGGGCGATCGGCCGGGCCTGACGCCCCGGCACAGCGCCAGCCTGTGGACGACCTATCGCCTGCTGCCCAAGCTGCGCATCGGTGGTGGCCTGAACTACCGCGGCGAGCAGAACCCCGAAGGGGCCCGCCAGGTGACCGCGCAGGCCTTCACGACCCTCGACGCGATGGCCGAGTACAGCTTCAGCGAGGCCGTGTCGGTCAAGTTCAACGTCGCCAACCTGACCGACGAGCTCTACGCCGACAGCCTGTACCGCGGTTTCTACACCCCGGGCGCACCGCGCACCGCGCAGCTGCAGCTCAAGGCGAAGTTCTGACCTGCGCCTCGTCACCACCGAACCGGATGCCGCGATGCTGCTGCACTTGAAGAATGTCCTGACGCCGACGGTGCTTCGGCAGGCCCGTGCCCTGGTGGCCGATGCGGACTGGATCGACGGCCGGCGCACGGCCGGCGGCCAGGCCGTCGGCGTCAAGCACAACGAGCAGCTCGCGGCGACGAGCGAGGTGGCGCAGGCGCTGCAGACGCTGGTGCTGCAGGCGCTGGAGGGGCATGCGGCGTTCTTCTCCGCGGCCTTGCCGCGCAAGGTCTTCAACCCGCTGTTCAACCGCTATGCCGCCGGGGAGGGCGCCGAAGGGGGCCCGCACCACTACGGCAATCACGTCGACAGCGCGGTGATGCACTCGCGCCGCCAGGGCGAGCGGGTGCGCACCGACCTCAGCTGCACGCTCTTCCTCGCCGACCCCGACGAGTACGACGGCGGCGAGCTGGTGATCGAGGACACCTTCGGTCCCCGGCGGGTCAAGCTGCCGGCCGGAGACGCCGTGCTCTACCCGGGCACCAGCGTGCACCGGGTCGAGCCGGTCACCCGCGGGGCGCGGGTGGCCAGCTTCTTCTGGATCGAGAGCATGGTGCGCAGCGACGAGCAGCGCCGCCTGCTCCACGACATGGACCAGGCGCTGATGCACCTGCGTGCCACCGTCGGCGAGACCGACCCGGGCGTGGTCGGTCTCACCGGCACGTATCACAACCTCCTGCGGCTGTGGGCCGACACATGATGGATTCGTCTTCAACTTCCGAGGCCACGGGGATGGTGTCCGCCGCGGTCCTGTCCGGCTGGAACGGCCCGCCTTCCGGCTCCGGCGAGACCCTGGGCCCGATGGCCCGGCGCGGGGTGGTGGCCGGCATGCTCGGCGCCCATGTGCTGGCCGGCTGGGCCCTGCTGCAGGTGCCCGCGGTGCAGCAGGCCGTCGGCGAGATGGCGCCGATCATGGTCGAGCTGATCGCCCCGGAGCCGGTGGCCCCGCCGCCGCCCCCGCCCAAGGTGCAGCCGCGCAAGCTGCCGCCGCCCCCGGCCCCGTTGCTGGCGGCCGCGCCGCCGGTGCCGCAGGCCGCACCGGTGTTCACCGCCCCCCCTCCACCGCCGGAACCGCCGGCGCTGGCGGCCCCCACGGCGCCGCCTTCACCGCCGGCACCGCCTTCACCGCCGCTTCCGCCTGCCCCGGCGCCCGCGGCGCCACGCACCGTCGTGCTGACCGACAGCGACTGGATCCGCGAGCCGGCGCTGACCTATCCCCGCGCCTCCGAGCGCCTGCGCGAGCAGGGCACGGTGGTCGTGCGGGCCCTCATCGACGTGCGCGGGGTGCCGCGCCAGGTGAGCCTGCAGCGCAGCTCCGGCTTCGCCCGGCTGGACCAGGAGGCGCTCGCCAAGGCGCTGACGGCCCGCGTGAAGCCGCGCACCGAGAACGGCGTGCCGTTCGAGTTCGTGATCCTGATGCCGCTGGCGTTCGTGCTCGACGACTGAGGCCGGCACCGGCCGCCCTCGTCGCTTTCCTTCTTGCTTTTTCCTTCTTCTTTCCTCTGTCCCTCCAGGAGTCCAAGATGTCCACTGCCACCCCTGAAGCCGCCGTCCAGGCCGGCATGGGCTTCGGCCATTTCATCGCCCAGTCCGACGCCGTCGGCAAGACGCTGCTGGCGATCCTGGTGATCATGTCGGTGCTGTCGTGGGCGCTGATCCTCATCAAGGGCATCACGCAGATCGTGCGCCAGCGCCGCAGCGAGAAGTTCCTGGGCTTCTTCTGGAACGCCCGCTCGCTCGACGAGGTGGCCGGCGAGATCCAGACCCACGGGGCGCACGACCCCTTCGGCCACCTGACCGCGCACGCCATCCATGCCCAGGCGCACCACGCCCGCTACGGCGCGGCCAAGCTGGCCGAGGCCGGCTCGGCCCAGGACTTCGTCACCCGCACGATCAAGAAGGTGCTCGACGAGGAGACCACCCGCCTGGAGAACGGCCTGACGACGCTGGCCACCATCGGGGCGACCGCACCGTTCGTGGGCCTGTTCGGCACGGTCTGGGGGGTCTACCACGCGCTGCTGGCCATCGGCATGAGCGGGTCGGGCACGCTCGACAAGGTGGCCGGCCCGGTGGGCGAGGCGCTGATCATGACCGGCATCGGCCTGGGCGTGGCGATTCCGGCGGTGATGGCCTACAACGCCATCACCCGCAGCAACCGGGTGCTCAACGCGAAGCTGGATGCCTTCGCCTTCGAGCTGATGACCTTCCTGTCGATGGGCTCGCCCCTGGCCGACAACGGCAAGTCCGGCAAGTCGGCGGCCCCCAGCGTGCAGCCGCTGCGCCCGGCGCCCCTGGCGGCCAACACCTGATCCACGCATCCACCGGAGAGTCCCATGGCCTTTGCCAGCTTCGATCGCAAGTCGTCCAGCGCCCCGGTGTCGGACATCAACATGGTGCCGCTCATCGACGTGATGCTGGTGCTGCTGGTGATCTTCATCGTCACCGCGCCGCTGCTCACCCATTCGGTCAAGCTGGAGCTGCCGCAGGCCAGCAGCCAGGTCAACCCGCCGGTGGCGCAGAAGATCGAGTTCGCCATCGACGCCCAGGGCCTGCGCTACTGGAACGGCGAGCAGGTCAGCCGCGAGGAGGCCGCCGCCCGTTTCAAGGCCGAAGGCCTCAAGCCGGTGGCGCCCGAGGTGCACCTGCGGGCCGACCAGGACGTGGCCTACCGCCATGTCGCCGAGACGCTGGCCGACACCTCGGCCGCCGGCCTGAGCAAGGTCGGCTTCGTCAGCCAGCCCGAGCGGCGCTGAGCCGGCGAACGTGAACCGCTCGCCTGCCGCCGGGGGCATCCCGGCCGACGTCGTCACGCTGGGCGACCACGAGCGGGTCGCCCGCGACCGCCTGTCCGTCAGCGCCGAAGCCTATTTCAACGGCGCGGCGGCCGACGAGATCACCTGCCAGGCCAACCGCCTGGCCTGGGACGGGCTGCGGCTGCAGTCGCGGGTGCTGCGCCCGCTCGGTGGCGGCCACACCCGCCTGACGCTGCTGGGCCGCCCGCTCGCGCATCCGGTGCTGCTGGCGCCGGTGGCCTACCAGTGCATGGCGCATCCCGACGGCGAGCGGGCCACGGCCCGCGCCGCCGCCGCGCTGCAGGCTGGCATGGTGCTGAGCACCCAGTCCAGCGTGGCGCTGGAGGAGGTGGCGGCGCTGGTGCTGCCCGAGCCGGACCACGGCCCGCTCTGGTTCCAGCTCTATCTGCAGCAGGACCGCTCGCACACGCTGGCGCTGGTGAGGCGTGCCGAGGCCGCGGGTTACGAGGCCCTGGTGCTGACGGTCGACGCCCCGGTGCATGGCGCCCGGGACCGGGAACGCCGGGTCGGTTTCCGGCTGCCGGCCGGGGTCACGGCGGTCAACCTGGCGGGTCTGGTGCCCCCCCCCGCGCTGCCGCTGCCCCCGGGCGGCAGCCTGCTGTTCGACGGCCTGATGCCCACGGCCGCGACCTGGGACGACGTGGCCTGGCTGCGTGCGCACACCCGCCTGCCCCTGCTGCTCAAGGGCATCACCCACCCGGAGGATGCCCGGCAGGCGGTGGCGCTGGGGGTGGCCGGGCTGATCGTCTCCAACCACGGCGGGCGCACGCTGGACACGCTGCCGGCGACCGCCGACCTGCTGCCGGCGGTGGTCCGGGCCGTGGCCGGCGCGGTGCCGGTGCTGGTCGACGGCGGCATCCGGCGCGGCACCGACGTGTTCAAGGCGCTGGCGCTGGGTGCGACCGCGGTGCTGGTCGGCCGGCCCCAGGTGCATGGCCTGGCGGTGGCCGGTGCGCTGGGGGTGGCTCATGTGCTGAGGCTGCTGCGCGACGAGCTGGAGATCGTGATGGCGCTGACCGGTTGTGCGACGCTGGACCGCATCGATGCGGCCTCGCTGTGGTCGCCGGACGCCCGATCCCCCTGAGCCCATGGACGGGCCCGGACCTCGGGTATGCTGGGCCCATCCAGACTAACCCTGATGAGTCGTGAAGACGCTGCTGGTCGATGATCACGAGCTGTTCCGCTGCGGGCTGTCGATGCTGCTGGGCGAGCGGTTTCCCGAGGCCGTGCTGCGCGAGGCCGTCGATCTCGAGGCCGCGCAGGCCTGCCTGCAGGCCGAGCCCGACATCGAGCTGGTCCTGCTGGGCTGGAATCCGCAGGATGGCGGGGAGGTCGAGGCGGTCGGGCAGCTGAAGGCCCTGCTGCCGCAGCGGTTCATCGTCGTGGTGTCCGGCGACCAGCGCCCCGGCACCATCGTCTCCTGCATCCACGAAGGCGCGGCGGGCTTCATCTGCAAGACCTCGTCCCCGGAGGTCGTCACCCATGCGCTGCAGGTGGTGCTGGGCGGCGGGCTGTACCTGCCGTCGCCCGCCGATCCGGTCCGGGGCCCGGACGATGACGACGAGGCCGACCACGCGGTGGCGCGCCGCGTGATCGCCGACCTGGACCTGTCGCCACGCCAGGTCGACGTGCTGCGCCTGCTGGCGCAAGGTAGCACCAACAAGGTGATCGGCCGCGAGCTCGATCTGGCCGAGTCCACCGTCAAGACCCATGTGCTGGGCCTGTTCCGCAAGCTGCAGGTGACCACGCGCACCGAGGCTGTGCTGGCCGCGGCGAAGCTGGGCCTGCGTTTCGGCCGCGACGAGGCGGCCTGAGCCGGGCGGGTGCCCGGCGTCCCGAGGGCTCAGCGCGGGCCGAGCTGCAGGATCCACTGCACCAGGGCCTTGGCATCCTCGGCCTGGATCGCCACGGCGTTCGGCGGCATCGCCAGACCGCTGGCCTGGCCCTTCCAGTGGCTGTCGTAGGGGTTCGAGCCCTTCAGCACGGTCGTGGTCAGCGTGTCCTGGGCCTTGCCGTCCCCCTTGTACTTGGCGGCCACCGAGCGCCAGGCCGGGCCGATCGGGGCCAGGCCCTGCGGGCCCTTGCCGCCCGGCTCGATGTGGTGGCAGGTCATGCAGCCGCTCTGGCTGGCCAGCTTGAGCATGGCGTCGTCGCGGCCGTCGGCCGATGCGGCCGTGGCGCCCAGGGCGAGTGCCAGGCCCAGCACGGGCAGCAGGCGTTGGCGGGAGAGGCGGGGAATCATGCGGGTCATCAGAGGCTCCTTGTCGATGCACGAATGCCCTCAAGGTAGACCGCCGGCCCGGCCCGGACTTGCGCCGGATCAAGTCCGCCGGCCGATTTGTCGCGATGGAGCAGCGCTGTGACGCGCTGCACCGGCCCGTGTGGCAGCGTGGAGCATCCGCCGGTCCGCCGCTGTGGCGCCCGGGCCACAGTGGCGGGCGCACCGCTCAGCGCGGCGTCGCCACCCGGTCGAGCAGCATCGCGTCGCCGTAGCTGAAGAAGCGGTAGCGCTGCTCGATGGCGTGCTGGTAGAGCGCGCGCATGTGCGCGTGTCCGGCCAGTGCGCTGACCAGCATCAGCAGCGTGCTGCGGGGCAGGTGGAAGTTGGTGATCAGCCGGTCGACCACCTGGAACTCGAAGCCCGGGGTGATGAAGATCTCGGTCTCGCGGGCCCCGGCCAGCGGCAGCCGGCGTCCGCTCGCGTCGACCGGCAGGGTCGGGTCCGCGGCGGCCGATTCCAGCGCGCGCAGCGTGGTCGTGCCCACCGAGACCACCCGCCCGCCGGCGGCCCGGGTGCGCGCGATGGCCGCCACCGTGTCGGCCGGCACCTCGAACCATTCGCTGTGCATGCGGTGGTCGGCCAGGCGCTCGACCCGCACCGGCTGAAAGGTGCCCGCGCCCACGTGCAGCGTCACGCGGGCCTGGCCGATGCCGGCGTCGGCCAGCCGGGCCAGCATCGCCTCGTCGAAATGCAGCGCCGCGGTCGGGGCGGCCACCGCCCCGGGTTCGCGGGCGAACACGGTCTGGTAGCGGCGCACGTCGTCGGCACTGTCGTCGTGCGTGATGTAGGGCGGCAGCGGCACGTGGCCGATGCGCTCGAGCACCTCGAACACGTCGGACGGAAAACGCAGGTGGAACAGCGAGTCCTCCGGGCCGCAGCGGCCCAGCACCTCGGCCTCGACCTGGGCGCCGGCCGGGCCGAAACGCACCCGCTGGCCCGCCCGTGGCGACTTGCTGGCCCGCAGGTGGGCCCAGGCCTCGTGGCGGGCGCCGGCGCCGGGCAGCACCCGCTCGATCAGCGCCTCGACGCCGCCGCCGGTGTCCTTGTGGCCGTGCAGCCGCGCGCGGATCACCTGGGTGTCGTTGAACACCAGCAGGTCGCCGGCCTGCAGCAGCCCGGGCAGGTCGGCGAACGGGCGGTCCACCGGCGGCCAGGCGCGGCCGTCGAGCAGGCGCGAGCCGGTGCGCTCGGCCGCCGGCTGCTGGGCGATCAGCTCGGGCGGCAGCTCGAAGTCGAAGTCGGCGACCACATGGTCGTGGCGGGCGGGGGAGGGGGGGAGGTTCATCGTCGGGGCAGGCTGGACCGGCCTGGTGCTCGGTGGGGGCAGAATTGTTCCATGTCCGAGTCCCCTTCCCGAACGAGTGCCCACGTGGCTGTGACCCCGCCGCCGGCGACCGGAGTCGTGGCGCCGGCGGCCAGGGCGCGCTCCGCGCCGCAGCAGGCGATGGACAAGCTGGGCCTGACCCGCGACATCGACCTGGCGCTGCACCTGCCGATCCGCTACGAGGACGAGACCCGCCTGACCCCGATCGCCCAGGCCCGCGAGGGCGAGGTGGCGCAGATCGAAGGCCGGGTGCTGGCCTCGCGCATCGAGCTGCGGCCGCGCCGCCAGTGGCTGCTGACGGTGGCCGACGACAGCGGCCAGATCGTGCTGCGTTTCCTGAACTTCTATCCCAACCAGCAGAAGGCCCTGCCCGAGGGCGCGCTGGCACGGGCCCGTGGCGAGGTGCGGGGCGGCTTCTGGGGCCGGGAGATGGTGCATCCGCAGGTGCGGGCGGTGCAGGCCGACGCCCCGCTGGCCACGGCGCTGACGCCGGTCTACTCCACCAGCGCCCAGCTGCCGCAGGCCTATCTGCGCAAGGCGGTCGCGGCCGCGCTGTGGCGCGCGCCGGTGCAGGAGCTGCTGCCGCCCGGGCTGCTGCCGCGCGAGCTGGCACGGCTGCCCTCGCTCCAGGATGCGTTGCAGTTCCTGCACCACCCGCCCGCGCGCACCAGCGTGGCGGCGCTGGAGGACCGCAGCCACCCGGCCTGGCAGCGCCTGAAGTTCGAGGAGCTGCTGGCCCAGCAGCTGTCGCAGCTGCAGGCCCAGCGCCAGCGGGCCCGGTTGCGGGCGCCGGTGCTGCGGGCGGTCGATGGCGGCCTGAGCGAGCGTTTTCGCGGCGTGCTGCCCTTCGAGCTGACCGGAGCGCAGCAGCGGGTGGTGGCCGAGATCACGGCCGACCTCGGCCGGTCGCAGCCGATGCACCGCCTGCTGCAGGGCGACGTCGGCTCGGGCAAGACGGTGGTGGCCGCGCTGGCCGCCACCGTGGCGATGGATGCCGGCTGGCAGTGCGCGCTGATGGCGCCCACCGAGATCCTGGCCGAGCAGCACTTCCGCAAGCTGCTGCAGTGGCTCGAGCCGCTGGGCGTCGGCGTGGCCTGGCTGACCGGCAGCCGCAAGGGCAAGGCGCGCGCGCAGATGATCGAGCGGGTGGCCAGCGGCGAGGCGCAGCTGGTGGTCGGCACCCATGCGGTGATCCAGGGCGACGTGCAGTTCGCCCGGCTGGGCCTGGCCATCATCGACGAGCAGCACCGCTTCGGCGTGGCGCAGCGGCTGGAGCTGCGCCGCAAGCTGGCGTCGCAGGCGCTGGAGCCGCACCTGCTGATGATGAGCGCCACCCCCATCCCGCGCACGCTGGCCATGACCTACTTCGCCGACCTCGAGGTCAGCACCATCGACGAGCTGCCGCCCGGGCGCACGCCCATCGTCACCCGCGTGTTCGCCGACGGCCGGCGCGAGGACGTGATCGAGCGGGTGCACGAGGAGATCGGCAAGGGCCGGCAGGTCTACTGGGTGGTGCCGCTGATCGAGGAGTCCGAGGCGCTCGACCTGCAGAACGCCACCGAGACCCATGCGCTGCTGGCCGAGACCTTCGCGCCCGCGGCGGTCGGCCTGCTGCACGGGCGCATGCCGGCGGCCGAGAAGGCCGCGGTGATGGCCGAGTTCACCGCCGGGCGCATCGGCGTGCTGGTGGCGACCACGGTGATCGAGGTCGGCGTGGACGTGCCCAACGCCAGCGTGATGGTCATCGAGCACGCCGAACGCTTCGGCCTGGCGCAGCTGCACCAGCTGCGCGGGCGGGTCGGGCGCGGTGCGGTGGCCAGCGTCTGCGTGCTGCTCTACACCTCGCCGCTGTCGTCGACCGGCCGCGAGCGCCTGAAGGCCATGGCCGAGACCACCGACGGGTTCGAGATCGCCCGCCGTGACCTCGACATCCGGGGGCCCGGCGAGTTCATGGGCGCGCGCCAGTCGGGCGACGCGCTGCTGCGTTTTGCCGACCTGCAGGAGGACACCCGGCTGCTCGACGTGGCGCACGAGCTCGCGCCGCGCCTGCTCGACCACCATGCCCGCGCCGCCCAGGACCTGGTGGCCCGCTGGCTGGGTGGCAAGATGGAGTTCCTGAAGGCCTGAGCCGGACGCCGTTCAGCGTCCGGCCGGCAGCGGCGGCAGGCCGATGTCGCGGGCCATCCGGCGGTACTCGTCCATCTGCCGTGCCACCAGCAGCTCGAGCGCCGGGCCCGAGACCAGCGAGGCCTGCAGGCCCAGCGGCTCGCGGGCCGCGACCGAGGCCGGCGTCGACAGCGCTGGCAGCATCAGGTCCTGCCAGCGCCGCACGAGCTCGTCGGGCACCCCTGCGCCGACGTACAGGCCCCGCAGGATGGGCCAGCGGATGTCGTAGCCCTGCTCCCGGGCGGTCGGCACGCGGGCCCAGCGGCCGGGCAGGCGCTGGGCGGCCAGCACCGCCAGCACCCGCAGCGGCCGGCCCGCCTCGAGCAGGCCGGCGACCTCGGCCACGTCGCCCGCCACCACCTGCACATGGCGGCCCGCCAGCGCCTCCAGCGCCTCGCCGCCCCCTTCGAAGGCGACCAGCCGCATCGCCTTGGGGCTGAGGCCGGCCGCCATCGAGCGCCTGTCGCATGACGCGGCGATCGCCGTCGGCAGCACGCCGGCCGAGTTCGCCCGGTTCATCGCCGTGGAGCAGAACCGCTGGAAGGCGGTCATCGCGCGCGACAAGATCCGTCCGGACTGAGGTTCGCGGGCTCGGGGCCCGTGACAGAGAATCCTTATCCGTTTGGCGAATAAGCAAAGAAGCGAACAGTCGTTTCTTGCACTTTGTCCGGCTTTGATAATGAGGATTCTTTCTATACCGGGCGGCCCCGTGAACTTCCAGCAACTGCGCTCCGTGCGCGAAACCGTCCGCTGCGGCTTCAACCTGACCGAGGTGGCGCAGGTGCTGCACACCTCCCAACCCGGCGTCAGCCGCCAGATCCGCGAGCTCGAGGACGAGCTGGGGGTCGAGATTTTCGTGCGTGCTGGCAAGCGGCTGACGGGGCTGACCCCGCCGGGCGAGGTCGTGCTGCCCATCGTCGAGCGCCTGCTGGTCGAGGCCGACAACCTGCGCCGTGCCGGCGCCGACTACGCCTCGCAGGACCGCGGCACGCTGACGATCGCGGCCACCCACTCGCAGGCCCGCTACGCCCTGCCGCCGGCGGTGCGCGACTTCTGCGCCGCGCATCCCGAGGTCGTGCTGCACATGCACCAGGGCTCGCCGCAGCAGGTGGCCCAGCTGCTGCTCAGCGGCGAGGCCGACATCGGCGTGGCCACCGAAGCCCTGGCCAGCTACGAAGGCCTGCTGGCCTTGCCCTGCTACCGCTGGACGCACTCGGTGGTCGTGCCGCGCGGCCATGTGCTGGTCGACGAGGCCGACCGGGGCGAGCCGCTGACGCTGCAGCGCCTGGCCGCCTTCCCGCTGATCACCTACGAGACCGGCTACACCGGCCGCAGCCACATCGACGAGGCCTTCGATCGCCACGAACTCAAGCCCAATGTCGTGCTGGCCGCGATGGACGCCGACGTGATCAAGACCTACGTCGAGCTGGGCATGGGCGTGGGCCTGGTGGCCTCGATCGCCTACGACGACCAGCGCGACACCGCGCTGCGTGCCATCGACGCGCGCCATCTGTTCGCCACCAACATGACGCGGCTGGCGCTGCGCCGCGGCGCCTACCTGCGCAGCTACGTCTACGAGTTCATCCGCTGCTTCGCGCCCCCGCTGACGCGCGAGCTGATCGCGCAGGCGATGAACGAGGGTGAAGGCAGTCGCTTCGAGATCTGAGCGGCCGGTGCCGTCATCGGCGCGCCCGCCTGGCCGCGGGTGCGCCGGACCGCGTGGCGGTGGCCCGGTGGCCCGCGCCGCGACCCGAGACGGCCGATGGACTGTCCGCCGGCCAGGGGGGGCTGCGGCAGAGGTCGGTGCGTGACCGGATCGCGCGGGTCACGCGGGCCGACCGGCGCGGGCGGGCAGGGCGCCCGCCCGGTGCGGCTCAGATGGCGGCGGCCGGATCGTCGGCCACGTCCTCGAAGCGGGTGATGCGGCGCGGGCGCAGGTGCGCGGCGCTGCCGGGGCGCAGCTGCAGGCGATCGCGCAAGGCGTTCCAGGCCTCGCGCGACAGCTCCACGTCGACCAGGGCCTCGTCCTCCTGGCGGCGGAATTCCAGCCGCGTGTTCGGGCCGACGGTCAGCACGTGGGCCAGCGTGACCGGCCAGGTATCGGCCGCCGGCGTGGTGACGATGTCGATCTCGTGCGGCCGCACGTAGGTGACGTCCCCGCCCGGCGCCGACTGGCCCGGCGCATGGTCACGACGACCGTGGAACAGGTTCACGTCACCCAGGAACTGCAGCACGAAGGGCGTGGCGGGCTGGTCGTAGACCTGGTCGGGCGAGCCGACCTGCTCGATGCGGCCCTGGTTCATCACGACGATGCGGTCGGAAACCTCCATCGCCTCTTCCTGGTCGTGCGTGACGAAGACGCTGGTGACGTGCATCTCGTCGTGCAGGCGGCGCAGCCAGCGGCGCAGTTCCTTGCGCACCTTGGCGTCGAGCGCGCCGAAGGGTTCGTCGAGCAGCAGCACCTTGGGCTCGACGGCCAGCGCGCGGGCCAGCGCGATGCGCTGGCGCTGGCCGCCGGAGAGCTGGTGCGGGTAGCGGTCGGCCAGCCAGTCGAGCTGCACCAGCTGCAGCAGCTCGTGCACCTTCTCGCGGATCTTCGCCTCGCTCGGGCGGGTGGACCGGGGCCGCACGCGCAGGCCGAAGGCGACGTTCTCGAAGATGGTCATCTGCGGGAACAGCGCGTAGTGCTGGAAGACGAAGCCGACCTGGCGCTCGCGCACCGTGGCGTCGGTGGCGTCCTCGCCGTGGAACAGCACGCTGCCCGAGTCGGACTTCTCCAGCCCCGCGATGATGCGCAGCAGCGTGGTCTTGCCCGAGCCCGACGGGCCGAGCAGGGCCACCAGCTCGCCCGAGCCGATGGTCAGGTTGAGTTGGTCGCAGACCGTCAGGTGGCCGAACTTCTTGTTCAGGTCGCGGATCTCGATGCTCATGAAGGACTCCAGGGATCAGACCCCGCTCGCCGCGTCGGCGCGAGCGGCGGCGAGCTGGCGCTTGACACGCTGCTCGACCAGGTATTTGAGGGCGAGCGTCACCAGCGCCAGGCCGGCCAGCAGCGAGGCCACGGCGAAGGCGGCCGCGAACTGGTACTCGTTGTAGACGATCTCGATGTGCAGCGGCAGCGTGTTGGTCTGGCCGCGGATGTGGCCCGAGACCACGCTGACGGCGCCGAACTCGCCCATGGCGCGGGCGTTGCACAGGATCACGCCGTAGAGCAGCGCCCACTTGATGTTGGGCAGCGTGACCCGGCGGAACATCTGCCAGCCGCTCGCGCCCAGCACGGTCGCTGCCTCTTCCTGCTCGCGGCCCTGGGCCTGCATCAGCGGGATCAGCTCGCGCGCCACGAAGGGAAAGGTCACGAACACCGTGGCCAGCACGATGCCCGGGACCGCGAAGATGACCTTCAGGTCGTGGTCGCGCAGCCACTCGCCCAGCCAGCCCTGCAGGCCGAACACCAGCACGTAGATCAGGCCGGCGATGACCGGGCTGACCGAGAAGGGCAGGTCGATCAGCGTCAGCAGCACGCTCTTGCCGCGGAACTCGAACTTGGCGATGCACCAGGCGGCGGCGACACCGAAGACCATGTTCAGCGGCACGGAGATCGCCGCGGCGATGAGGGTCAGCTTGATGGCCGACAGGGCGTCGTCTTCCGTGATGGCGGCCAGGTAGACGTCCACGCCCTTCTTCAGTGCCTCGTAGAACACGGTGGCCAGGGGCAGGAACAGGAAGAGCGAGAGGAACAGCAGCGCGATCGTGATCAGGCTGCGCCGCACCCAGGCGGCTTCCCGGGTGGCGGTGCTGGAGGTGGAGGATGCACTCATGGTCACTGGCCCTGGCGTCGTCGCGTCCAGGCCTGCAGCAGGTTGATGACGAGCAGCATGACGAAGCTCATCAGCAGCATCACGACCGAGATGGCCGTGGCGCCCTGGTAGTCGTACTGCTCGAGCTTGGTGATGATCAGCAGCGGCGTGATCTCGCTGACCATCGGCAGGTTGCCCGCGATGAAGATCACCGAGCCGTATTCCCCCAGCGCGCGGGCGAAGGCGAGCGCGAATCCGGTGATCAGCGCCGGCGAGACGATCGGCAGGATCACGTGCCGGAAGGTCTGCCAGCGTGTGGCGCCCAGCGTGGCCGCCGCCTCCTCGAACTCGGAGGACAGGTCCTCGAGCACGGGTTGCAGCGTGCGCACGACGAACGGCAGCCCGATGAACAGCAGCGCGACGAACACGCCCAGCGGCGTGAACGCGACCTTGAACGGCAGCCACTGGCCGATCAGGCCGTTCTGGGCGTACAGCGCGGTCAGCGTGATGCCGGCCACGGCGGTGGGCAGCGCGAAGGGCAGGTCCACCAGCGCGTCGATGAAGCGCTTGCCGAAGAAGTCGTAGCGCACCAGCACCCAGGCGATGACCAGTCCGAACGCGGCGTTGATCAGCGCCGCCGCCAGCGAGGCGCCGAAGGTCAGCCGGTAGCTGGCCACGACCCGGGGCGAGGCGACCGCCTCCCAGAAGGCCGGCCAGGTCATCGTGGCCGTCTTCAGGAAGGTGGCCGACAGCGGCACCAGCACGATCAGGCTCAGGTAGAACAGCGTGAAGCCCAGCGCCAGGTCGAAGCCGGGCAGCACCGTGTGGCGCTTGATCAGCCAGCGCGACAGCAGCTTGCCGGAGCCGCCGGCCGGGCGGCTCGGCCGCGGCGTCGGCCGGGACGGGGAAGGGGAAGGGACGGGCGCGGCACTCACGGGGCGGGCCTCATCGCTTGGGCAGGATCTGGTCATACAGGCCGCCATCCTTGAAATGCTCGGCCTGGGCCTTGCGCCAGCCACCGAACACCTCGTCGACGGTGAAGGTGGAGACCTTCGGGAACTCGCCCGCGTGGGCGGCCAGGATCTTCTCGTTGAACGTGCGCAGGTTGTGCTTGATGGCGATCTGCTGCGCCTCGTCCGAGTAGAGGTACTTGACGTAGGCCTCGGCCGCCTTGCGCGAACCCTTGCGGTCGACGACCTTGTCGATGACCGCCACCGGGTTCTCGGCCAGCACCGTGTGCTTCGGGTAGACGATGTCGAAGTTCCGGCCGAACTCCTCGAGGATCGACTGCACCTCGCTCTCGAAGGTCACCAGCGCGTCGCCGATCTGGCGCTGCGCGAAGGTGGTGGTGGCCGCGCGCCCGCCGCCGTCGAAGACCGGCACGTTGGCGAAGATCTTCGCGGTCAGCTCGCGGGCCTGGGCCGGGCTGCCGCCGGCCTTGATCACCGAACCCCAGGCGCCCAGGTAGCTGTAGCGGCCGTTGCCCGAGGTCTTGGGGTTGGGGATCACCACGCCGGTGCCCGGACGGGCCAGGTCGGCCCAGTCGCGGATGGCCTTGGGGTTGCCCTTGCGCACCATGAAGACGGTGACCGACGAGGTCGGCGCGCTGTTGCCCGGCAGTCGCCGGGCCCAGTCGGCCCCGATCAGGCCGGCCTCGGCCACCTTGTCGATGTCCAGGGCCTGGTTCATCGTGATGACGTCGGCATCGAGGCCGTCGATCACCGCGCGGGCCTGGGCGCTGGAGCCGCCATGCGACTGGTTCAGCGTCAGGTCCTCGCCGCTGGTCTTCTTCCAGTGGGCGGCGAAGGCCTTGTTGTAGTCCTTGTAGAACTCGCGCGACACGTCGTAGCTGACGTTGAGCAGGGGCGTGCCGGCTGCCCGGCTGAGCGGGGCCCCCAGCGCCGCCGCGGCGGCGAGGCCGCAGACCAGCAGGTGGCGGCGTGACTTCAGAAGATTCTTCATCGATTTCTCGTCGGCTTATGCGCAGGACTCAGATGCTAGAGGTCGCGCCAGCCGTCAAGAAGGACAGATTGCGAGCTAACTTATCTGGAAAACGCATAAAGCGACGCGGGGCCGCCGCCGCCCCTGCCGCGGCCCCACCGATCAGAGGTCGGCCTGCATCTGGGCCATGTGGGAGGGCCGCAGCTGCTGGCGCTGCTGCGCGCTCAGGTAGGGCCACAGCAGCGCCATGGCCTGGCGGGTGCCGCGCCGCACGGCCGCGTCGGCGTTGTCGGGCTCGAGCGCGCGGCGCGGGTCGCGCACGTATTCGTAGCTCAGCCAGTAGGTCAGCAGCACCACGATCGAGGTCGACAGCGCGTCGGCCTCTTCCGGTGACAGGCCGATGCCGTCGATGACGCACAGCCGCAGCACCCGCTCCCGGATCGCCGCCTGCTGGTGCTTGAGCGCGGCCTGGCAGCGGGTCTCGAGGTGGCGGTTTCGCGTCAGCAGGTCGTTGAGGTCGCGGAAGATGAAGCGGTAGTCCCAGGCCAGGCGCAGCAGGCCGGGCACGAGCTGCCACGCGCCTTCGGCATCGTTGGCCGGTCCGGCCGCCGACATGGCCTCGGCCAGGGCCGCCTCGTAGCGCCCGACGAGGGCGTTGACCAGCGCCTCCTTGGCCGGGTAGTGGTAGTAGAGGTTGCCGGGGCTGATGCTCAGCTCGGCGGAGATCAGGGTGGTCGAGACGTTGGGTTCGCCGTAGCGGTTGAACAGCGCGAGCGCGTGGTCGAGGATGCGCTCGGCGGTGCGGCGCGGGGGTTTTCTGGTCGTGGCCCGTTCGGTGGTGGTCATCGTTGTCGTGTGGTCTCCGGCTCACAATCTAGCACCGCCCCGCCCGCCGCGTTCCTGTGGAAAAGCCGTGCCCCGGCGCCGATTCCCGGGCTGCCTACAATCGCGCCCCGATGACAGTCGCCATATCCTTCCAGAAGGTCTGCAAGACCTACCCGACGCCCCGCGGCGAGCTGCACGCGCTGCGCGACGTGAACTTCGACATCGAGGAGGGCGAGTTCTTCGGTCTGCTGGGCCCCAACGGCGCGGGCAAGACGACGCTGATCAGCGTGCTCGCCGGCCTGGCCCGCGCCAGCACCGGCCGGGTCCGGGTGATGGGCCACGACGTCGTCGACGACTACGCGATGGCGCGCCGCTCGCTGGGCATCGTGCCGCAGGAGCTGGTCTTCGACCCCTTCTTCAGCGTGCGCGAGTCGCTGCGCATCCAGAGCGGCTACTTCGGCGTGCGCGACAACGAGCGCTGGATCGACGAGCTGCTCGAGGGCCTGGGCCTGGCCGACAAGGCTGGCGCCAACATGCGCCAGCTGTCGGGTGGCATGAAGCGCCGGGTGCTGGTGGCGCAGGCGCTGGTGCACCGTCCGCCGGTGATCGTGCTCGACGAGCCGACGGCCGGCGTCGACGTGGAGCTGCGCCAGACGCTGTGGCACTTCGTGGCCGAGCTCAACCGCCAGGGCCACACCGTGCTGCTGACGACCCACTATCTGGAAGAGGCCGAGGCGCTGTGCGGGCGCATCGCGATGCTCAAGCAGGGCCGGGTGGTGGCGCTGGACCGCACCTCGGCGCTGCTGGCCAGCGCCGCGGGCACGATGCTGCGCTTCAAGACCGACGACGTGCTGCCGGCGGCGATCGCGGCCCGCGCCCGGGTGACCGGCCGGGTGGCGCAGGTCACCGCCCGGGATGCGGCCGAGGTCGAGCGCCTGCTCGCCGAGCTGCGCACCGCCGGCATCCGCATCGAGGACCTGGAGATCGGCCGCGCCGACCTGGAGGACGTCTTCCTCTCCATCATGGGCAGCAGCCCCTCCGCAGCCGAGCAGGTGAGCGCATGAACCCGACCCGCATGGGCCGCCTGTCCGGCGCCTCGACCCTGTTCCACAAGGAGGTGCTGCGCTTCTGGAAGGTGAGCTTCCAGACCGTGGCCGCCCCGGTGCTGACGGCGGTGCTCTACCTGCTGATCTTCGGCCATGTGCTCGAGGACCATGTGCGGGTCTACGACGGCGTGGGCTACACCAGCTTCCTGATTCCCGGGCTGGTGATGATGAGCGTGCTGCAGAACGCGTTCGCCAACAGCTCGTCCAGCCTGATCCAGAGCAAGATCACCGGCAACCTGGTCTTCCTGCTGGTGTCGCCGCTGTCGCACTGGGCTTGGTTCGCCGCCTATGTCGGCGCGGCGATGGTGCGCGGCCTGTTCGTCGGCGCCGGCGTCATGCTCGTGACGCTGTGGTTCGCGCCGCTGCGGCTGGAGGCGCCGCTGTGGGCGCTGGCGTTCGCGGTGCTCGGGGCGGGCATGCTGGGTTCGCTGGGCCTGATCGCCGGCCTGTGGGCCGAGAAGTTCGATCAGCTCGCCGCGTTCCAGAACTTCATCATCATGCCCATGACCTTCCTGTCGGGCGTCTTCTATTCGGTGCACAGCCTGCCGTCGTTCTGGCAGGGGGCCAGTCACCTGAATCCGTTCTTCTACATGATCGACGGTTTCCGCTTCGGCTTCTTCGGCGTGGGCGACGTCAACCCCTGGCAGAGCTTCGCGGTGGTCGGCGGCAGCTTCCTGATCGTCTCCATCATCGCCCTTCGCCTGCTGGAGCGGGGCTACAAGCTGAGATCCTGAGCGTGCCGCCCGGACGAATGCCCCGTCCGGCGCGCCCGGCAGGCCCGCACTACAATCGCGGCACCATGGCAAATCCCACCCCAGACGAAGTCCGCGCCTACGTGGCCGCCGGACTTCCATGCGAGCACCTCGAGGTCGAGGGCGACGGCGAGCACTTCTACGCCACCATCGTCTCGTCCGAATTCGAGGGCAAGAGCCGCGTGATGCGACATCAGCGGGTCTATGCGGCCCTGGGCGATAGAATGCGCGCTGAAATTCACGCTCTGTCGATGAAGACCCTGACCCCCGCCGAATGGGCTGCGACCGGCACCGTGCCCGCAGCCACTCCTTCCCATCACTGACCTGCGCGGCCTCGGCGGCTGTGGCAGGCGGGTGAGCAGCGGTCGCGCACGGCGTTCACCCCCTCGGCAGTCCAGGGGTTGAACGCGGGCAACCCTTGCCCCACCATGGACAAACTGTTGATCCGCGGCGGACACGCCCTCCAGGGCGATGTCGTCATTTCCGGCGCCAAGAACGCCGCGCTGCCCGAACTGTGCGCCGCGCTGCTGTGCGCCGAGCCGGTCACGCTGGTCAACGTGCCGCGCCTGCAGGACGTCTCGACCACCCTGAAGGTGCTGCGCCACCTCGGTGCGACGGCCGAGCGCAGCGAGTCCCGCCCCGACGAGGTGCGCATCGACGCCGGTCAGCTGAACTCGACCGAAGCGCCCTACGAGCTGGTGCGCACGATGCGGGCCTCCATCCTCGTGCTCGGCCCGCTGCTGGCGCGTTTCGGCACCGCCAAGGTGTCGCTGCCCGGCGGCTGCGCCATCGGCTCGCGTCCGGTCGACCAGCACATCAAGGGCCTGCAGGCCATGGGTGCGCAGATCACCGTCGAGCACGGCTACATCAACGCCGCCGCTCCGGCCGGCACCGGCCGCCTGAAGGGCGCGCGCATCACCACCGACATGGTGACGGTCACCGGCACCGAGAACCTGATGATGGCCGCGACGCTGGCCGAGGGCGAGACGGTGCTGGAGAACGCCGCCCAGGAGCCCGAGATCCCCGACCTGGCCGAGATGCTGATCGCCATGGGCGCGAAGATCGAGGGCCACGGCAGCAGCCGCATCCGCATCCAGGGCGTGGAGCGCCTGCACTCGCCGGTCCGCCCGCACCACATCGTGCCCGACCGCATCGAGGCCGGCACCTTCCTGTGCGCGGTGGCCGCCGCCGGCGGGGACGTGACGCTGCGCCGCGTGCGCGCGGACCACCTCGACGCGGTGATCGACAAGCTGCGCGAGGCCGGTGCCGTGATCGAGGCCGGCGACGACTGGATCCGTGTCCAGGCTTCGGGCCGGATGAAGTCGGTCCACTTCCGCACCAGCGAATACCCCGCCTTCCCGACCGACATGCAGGCGCAGTTCATGGCGCTGAACTGCATCGCCCAGGGCACGTCGCGGGTGACCGAGACCATCTTCGAGAACCGTTTCATGCACGTCAACGAGCTGGTGCGCCTGGGGGCGCACATCGCCGTGGACGGCCACACCGCCATCGTCGAGGGCATCGCGCAGCTGTCCGGTGCCCATGTGATGGCCACCGACCTGCGCGCCTCGGCCAGCCTGGTCATCGCCGGCCTGGTGGCCGACGGCGAGACGGTGGTCGACCGCATCTACCACCTCGACCGCGGCTACGACCAGATGGAAGCCAAGCTGCGCGGCCTCGGCGCGGACATCGAAAGGATCAAGGGATGATCACGCTGGCGCTGTCCAAGGGACGCATCTTCGAGGAGACGCTGCCGCTGCTGGCCGCCGCCGGCATCGAGGTCACCGAGGATCCGGAGAAGTCCCGCAAGCTGATCCTGCCGACCAACCGGCCCGATGTGCGGGTCGTGCTGGTGCGCGCCTCCGACGTGCCGACCTACGTGCAGCACGGCGGTGCGGACCTGGGCGTGGCGGGCAAGGACATCCTGATCGAGCATGGCGGCGAGGGCCTCTACCAGCCGCTGGACCTGCGCATCGCCCGCTGCCGCATGAGCGTGGCCGTGCGCGACGACTTCGACTACGAGCGCGCGGTGCGCCAGGGCTCGCGCATCCGCGTGGCCACCAAGTACACCCGCATCGCGCAGCAGCACTTCGCCGACAAGGGCGTGCACGTCGACCTGATCAAGCTCTACGGCTCGATGGAGCTGGCGCCGCTGACCGGCCTGGCCGACGCGATCGTCGACCTGGTCTCCACCGGCAGCACGCTGCGCGCCAACCACCTGCGCGAGGTCGAGCCCTTCATGGAGATCTCCTCGCGCCTGATCGTCAACCAGGCCGCGCTCAAGCTCAAGCGCGACCGGCTGCGCCCGCTGATCGACGCCTTCGCGTCGGCCGTCCCGAACCGCTGACCGCTTCCACCACCAACCCGACCACGCTCATGTCCACCGTCTCCATCCGCCACCTGAACACCAGCACCCCGGACTTCGAGCAGGCGTTCCATCGGGTGCTGCACTGGTCGGCGGAGACGGACCATGCGATCGAGGAGCGGGTGGCCGCCATCCTGGCCGACGTGCGCCAGCGGGGTGATGCGGCCGTGCTCGAGTACACCGCCCGCTTCGACGGCCTCGAGGTCGACTCGATGGGCGCGCTGGAGCTGACGCGCGACGAGCTGAAGGCCGCCTTCGAGGCGATCACGCCGGCCCAGCGCGATGCGCTCGAGGCGGCGGCCCGGCGGGTGCGGGCCTACCACGAGCGCCAGCTGCAGGCCTGCGGCCTGAGCTGGCAGTACCGTGACGAGGACGGCACGCTGCTGGGCCAGAAGGTCACGCCGCTGGACCGCGTGGGCATCTACGTGCCCGGCGGCAAGGCGGCGTACCCGTCCTCGGTGCTGATGAACGCGATCCCGGCGCATGTCGCGGGGGTCGGCGAGATCATCATGGTCGTGCCCACGCCCAGGGGCGAGCGCAATGCGCTGGTGCTGGCGGCAGCCTACGTCGCCGGCGTCAGCCGGGCGTTCACCATCGGCGGGGCGCAGGCGGTCGGCGCGCTGGCCTTCGGCACCACGACGGTGCCGCGGGTGGACAAGATCACCGGCCCGGGCAATGCCTACGTGGCCAGCGCCAAGCGGCGCGTCTTCGGCCAGGTCGGCATCGACATGATCGCCGGGCCGAGCGAGATCCTGGTGCTGGCCGACGGCACGACCCCCCCGGACTGGATCGCGATGGACCTGTTCAGCCAGGCCGAGCACGACGAGCTGGCCCAGTCCATCCTGCTGTGCCCGGACGCCGCCTACATCGACCAGGTGCAGGCCGCGATCGACCGCCTGATCGACGGCATGCCGCGCCGCGACGTGATCCGCGCCTCGCTGGAAGGCCGTGGCGCGCTGATCCTGACCCAGGACATGGCGCAGGCCTGCGCGATCAGCAACCGCATCGCGCCGGAGCATCTGGAGGTCAGCTCGTCCGACCCGCATCGCTGGGAGCCGCTGCTCAGGCACGCCGGGGCGATCTTCCTGGGCGCATACACGAGCGAATCGCTGGGCGACTACTGTGCCGGGCCGAACCATGTGCTGCCGACCTCGGGCACCGCACGCTTCTCGTCGCCGCTGGGGGTCTACGACTTCCAGAAGCGCAGCAGCCTGATCGAGGTCAGCGAGCAGGGCGCGCAGACGCTGGGTCTGATCGCCGCGGAGCTGGCCTACGGAGAAGGCCTGCAGGCCCATGCCCGGGCCGCCGAACTGCGCCTGAAGCCAGCCGATGGATCCGACGGAGTGACCCGATGAACCAGTCTTCTTCCCCGACGCCGGCCGTGCTGGCACCCCGCCTGGGCGCGACGCTGCGCTCCGACGTGCAGGGCATGCACGCCTACGCGGTGCAGCCCAGCGCCGGCTACATCAAGCTCGACGCGATGGAGAACCCCTTCCTGCTGCCGCCCGAGCTGCAGCAGGCGCTGGGCAGCCGCCTCGCGCAGGTGGCGATCAACCGCTACCCGGGCTCGCGCGTGGACGACCTCAAGCGTGCGCTGGCCGAGCACGTCGCGCTGCCCGAGGGCTGCAGCCTGATGCTGGGCAACGGCTCCGACGAGCTGATCGCGCTGCTGGCGCTGGCCTGCGACGTGCCCGGGGCGACCGTGCTCGCGCCGGTGCCGGGTTTCGTGATGTACGCGATGTCGGCGCAGCTGCAGGGGCTCGATTTCGTCGGCGTGCCGCTGACGGCCGACTTCGAGCTCGACGAGGCCGCGATGCTGGCGGCCATCGAGCGCCACCGCCCGGCCATCACCTACATCGCCTACCCGAACAACCCTACGGCCAACCTGTTCGACGACGCGGTGATCGAGAAGATCATCGCCGCGGTCGGCGCGCAGAACGGCCTGGTGGTGTTCGACGAGGCCTACCAGCCGTTCTCCTCGCGCAGCTGGATGCCCCGTGCCGGCGAGTCCGACCACGTGCTGGTGATGCGCACGCTCAGCAAGTTCGGCCTCGCCGGCCTGCGCCTGGGCTACATGGCCGGGCCGGCCGCGCTGATCCACGAGATCGACAAGGTGCGCCCGCCCTACAACGTGAGCGTGCTCAACGCCGAGGCCGCCCTGTTTGCGCTGGAACACGCCGACGAGTACGCTCGGCAGGCGCAGATCCTGCGTGCCGAGCGCGAGCGGCTGCAGGCGGCGCTGCTCACCCTGCCCGGGGTCAAGGCCTGGCCCAGCGAGGCCAACATGATCCTCGTGCGGGTGCCGGATTCGAAGGCGACCTTCGAGGGCATGAAGCAGCGTGGCGTGCTGATCAAGCATGTCGCGGCACTGCACCCGCTGCTGGCGAACTGCCTGCGCCTGACCGTGGGCACGCCGCAAGAGAACACCCGCATGATCGACGCGCTGCGTGCATCGATCTGAAGACGAACCGACCATGAGCACCGACACCCCATCGCGCATCGCCGAGATCCGGCGCGACACCAACGAGACCAAGATCCGCGTGCGCGTGAATCTGGACGGCACCGGCGTGGCCAGGCTGGCCACCGGCATCGGCTTCTTCGACCACATGCTCGACCAGATCGCCCGTCACGGGCTGATCGACCTGGAGATCGAGGCCGACGGCGACCTGCACATCGACGGCCACCACACGGTCGAGGACGTGGGCATCACGCTGGGCCTGGCGGTCGCCCGGGCCATCGGTGACAAGAAGGGCATCACCCGCTACGGCCACAGCTATGTGCCGCTCGACGAGGCGCTGTCGCGGGTCGTGGTCGATTTTTCGGGCCGCCCGGGGCTGGAGATGGACGTGAAGTTCACCTCCGGCATGATCGGCGCGCTCGACACGCAGCTGGTCTACGAGTTCTTCCAGGGCTTCGTCAACCATGCGCTGGTCAGCCTGCACATCGACAACCTGAAGGGCCACAACGCCCATCACCAGTGCGAGACGATCTTCAAGGCCTTCGGCCGCGCGATCCGCATGGCGCTGACGCCCGATCCGCGCTCGGCCGGCGTGATTCCGTCCACCAAGGGATGTCTCTGAGATGAGCCAACGAACCGTCGCCGTCGTCGACTACGGCATGGGCAACCTGCGCTCGGTCTCGCAGGCGGTGCTGCACGTGGCGCAGGGCTCGGGGCTGGAGGTGATCGTCACCTCGCGGCCCGACGAGGTGCGTGCTGCCGAGCGGGTCGTGCTGCCAGGGCAGGGCGCGATGCGCGACTGCATGCGCGAGCTGCACGACTCCGGCCTGAGGCAGGCCGTGCTCGAGGCGGCTGCCAGCAAGCCGCTGATGGGCGTGTGCGTGGGCATGCAGATGCTGCTCGACCACTCCGAAGAGCAGGACACGCCCGGCCTGGGCCTGATCCCCGGTCGGGTGAAGCGTTTCCAGCTCGAGGGCCGCCTGCAGCCCGATGGCAGCCGCTACAAGGTGCCGCAGATGGGCTGGAACCGGGTGCGCCAGGTCGCGCACGACGGCGCGCCGCATCCGGTCTGGGCCGGCGTGCCCGACGGGGCCTGGTTCTATTTCGTGCACAGCTACTACGCCGATCCGCACGAGGCGCGCCACACCGCCGGTGAAACCGACTACGGCGCCAGCTTTACCTGCGCGGTGGCTCGGGATAACATTTTTGCCACGCAGTTCCACCCCGAGAAGAGCGCCGACCACGGCCTGGCGCTCTATCGCAATTTCCTCTTCTGGAAGCCCTGAGCGGCTGTCCGGCGTTTTTTCCATCAACCGCAACCCTGCGCGACAGCCATGCTGCTGATTCCGGCGATCGATCTCAAAGACGGCCAATGTGTACGCCTCAAGCAAGGCGACATGAACGACTCCACCACCTTCGGTGCCGATCCGGCCGTGGTCGCGCGCCGCTGGCTCGATGCAGGCGGGCGCCGCCTGCACCTGGTGGACCTCAACGGTGCCTTTGCCGGCAAGCCGGTCAACGCCGGGGCGATCAAGTCCATCCTCGCGGAGGTGGGCGGCAACATCCCGGTGCAGCTGGGCGGGGGCATCCGTGACCTCGACACCATCGAGCGTTACCTCGACGCGGGCATCACCTACGTGATCATCGGCACGGCCGCGGTCAAGAACCCCGGCTTCCTGCGCGACGCCTGCACCGCCTTCCCGGGCCACATCATCGTCGGCCTCGACGCCAAGGACGGCAAGGTGGCCACCGACGGCTGGAGCAAGCTGACCGGCCACGAGGTCGTCGACCTGGCGAAGAAGTTCGAGGGCTATGGCGTCGAGAGCATCATCTACACCGACATCGGCCGCGACGGCATGCTCACGGGCATCAACGTCGAGGCCACCGTCACGCTGGCGCAGGCGCTGACCATCCCGGTGATCGCCTCGGGCGGCCTGTCCAACCTGGCCGACATCGACGCGCTGTGCGCGGTCGAGAAGGAAGGCGTGCAGGGCGTGATCTGCGGCCGCTCCATCTACACCGGCGACCTCGACTTCGCCGCCGGCCAGCAGCGTGCCGACGACCTCAACGGCACGACGGCCTGAGAAAGCCTCCCCCACATGCTCGCCAAACGCATCATTCCCTGCCTCGACGTGACCGGGGGCCGGGTCGTCAAGGGCATCAACTTCGTCGAACTGCGTGATGCGGGCGACCCGGTCGAGATCGCGGCCCGCTACAACGACCAGGGGGCCGACGAGCTGACCTTCCTCGACATCACCGCGACCAGCGACGGCCGTGACCTGATCCTGCACATCATCGAGGCGGTGGCCTCGCAGGTCTTCATCCCGCTGACGGTCGGTGGCGGGGTGCGGGTGGTCGAGGACGTGCGCCGCCTGCTCAACGCCGGGGCCGACAAGGTCAGCTTCAACTCGGCGGCGGTGGCCAATCCGCAGGTGATCCGCGACGCCTCGGCCCGCTACGGCGCGCAGTGCATCGTCGTGGCCATCGACGCCAAGCGGCGCGTCGGCGAGGACCTGGCCACCAAGGGTCCGGGCTGGGACGTCTACACCCATGGCGGGCGCAAGAACATGCACCTCGATGCGGTGGCGTGGGCGCGCCAGATGGCCGAGCACGGCGCCGGCGAGATCCTGCTGACCAGCATGGACCGCGACGGCACCAAGAGCGGCTTCGACCTGGCGCTCACGCGTGCGGTGGCCGATGCGGTGTCGGTGCCGGTGATCGCCTCCGGCGGCGTGGGCAACCTCGACCACCTGGCCGACGGCGTGCAGCAGGGCGGGGCGGACGCGGTGCTGGCGGCCAGCATCTTCCACTACGGCGACCACACGGTGGCCGAGGCCAAGGCGGTCATGGCCGCCCGCGGCATCCCGGTGCGGATCTGAGCTCGCGCGGTCCGGCCGCTCTCAGACCAGGCCGTTGCGGATGGCGTAGACGGTCAGCTCGGAGTTGTTGGTCAGGCCGAGCTTCTCCAGCACCCGGGCGCGGTAGACGCTGACCGTCTTCGGGCTCAGCGTCAGCGCCTCGGCGATGTCCGACAGGCGCTTGCCCGACGCGATCAGCGTCAGCGTCTGCAGCTCGCGGTCCGAGAGCTTGTCGTGCGCGGTCTCGGCGGCCGGGGCGGTCAGGTTCTCGACCAGCATCTGCGCCATCTCCGGCGTCACGTACTTGCGGCCCTGCGCGACCATGCGCACCGCCGCGACGATCTGGGCCGGATCACCGCCCTTGTTGACGTAGCCGTAGGCACCCGCGCGCAGCGCGCGCAGCGCGTACTGGTCCTCGGGGTACATCGAGACGACCAGCACCTTCAGTGCCGAGCCCTCTTCCTTGAGCGCGTGCAGCACGTCCAGACCGCTGCGTCCGGGCATGTTGATGTCGAGCACCAGCACGTCCGCACCCTGCTGGCGCATCAGCGCGCGCAGCTCGCCGTAGTCGCCTGCCTCGCCGACCACCTGCATGTCGGGTTGTTCCGCCAGCGTATCGCGGATGCCGCGCCGGATCAGGGCGTGGTCATCGCAGAGCATCACGCGGGTCATAGGTCTCCCCAGGTCGAAGGATCGTGAGGACTCGTCAGCGGGCCGCCGGCGTCGTCGTCATCCGTGTCGTCCATCAGCTGACTGTCCGGTCCTCCCGGCATGTCCAGAGGCACCGAGAGTATCAGGGTCGTGCCCGTGGGCGAACTGCTCATGTCCACCCAGCCGCCCACGGTGTCCGCGCGTTCATGCAAACCGCGGATTCCGAACGATCTGTCCTTGCCCAGGTCACCCCGGGCGAGGCCGCGGCCGTTGTCGCTGATCTCCAGCGACAGCACGCTGGCGGCCACCGTCAGGTCGACCTGCACCCGCGTGGCCTGGGCATGCTTGGAGATGTTGGTGAGTGCCTCCTGGGCGGTGCGGTAGGCCACCAGCGGCACGCCGGCGGGCAGGTTCAGGTGCTCGTGGCTGGTGCGGAAGACGGTGGAGATGCCGGTGCGGCGCTCGAAACGCTGCGTCATCCACTGCAGCGCCGCGATCAGGCCCTGCTCGAGGATGGCCGGACGCAGGTTGTGCATGATGCGCTGGCTGGCCTCGATCGCGTGGTTGACCGTCTCCAGCGCCTGCCGGGCCCGCTCGATCACCGCCGTCGAGCCGCCGTGGCGCGAGATCCAGGCCAGGTCGAACTTGACGGCCGTCAAGGAGCCGCCGACGTCATCGTGGATCTCGCGCGCGATGGCGGCCCGCTCCATCTCGATGCTGGTCTGCAGGTGCTGGGCCAGTTCGGACAGGCGCTTGCGCGACTGCGCCAGCTCGCTGTCGGCCCGCTGGCGCGCGCGCCGGCTCTCGCTGGCGTCGACCGCATGCAGCACCGCCGGCACCAGGCGGTTCAGGTTGCTCTTGAGCAGGTAGTCGGAGGCGCCGTTGCGCATCGCCTCGACGGCGGTGTCCTCGCCGATCTCGCCCGACACCAGCACGAAGGGCATCAGCGTGTCGCGCTGGCGCAGCAGCTCCAGCGCCACCAGGCCCGAGAAGCCGGGCAGGTTGTAGTCGGAGATGACCGCGTCCCAGCCGCCCCCGCCGCCGATCGCGCCGAGGAAGTCGGTCTCGTTGTCCACGCGGTGCATGGTCGCTTCGATGCCGCCCCGGCGCAGGTGGGCGAGCACCAGCTGGTGGTCCAGCTCGGAGTCTTCGAGGTGCAGCAGGCGCAGGCGGCGCACAGAGGTGGCTCGTGGCATCAGTGGCGCCCGCGGGCGGTCCGGAAGGGGGTTGGGATGTCGGGAAATGGGCCCGGAATCACCATGTGATCCGACCAATGGAAACGGGCCGTATTGCAAAAATTCTACCAATCGAAGCACGTACGGAAAGCGGTGTCGGCCCAGGGTGGCGTGTCGCTCCGCTTGCTGATCTCCCGCGCAGTAAGAATCGCCATATTGGAGCCGCGATGCAGATGAACGAAGCTCAGAGCGAGCCTGCACCGTCAGCGTTGTCGCTGATGGTGGCTGCGGAGTTGCAGGACCACCTGCTCACCGCCAACAACGATCTGGAGCGCTTGCAGCGACTTCTGTCGGACGCCAGCGAGGCGCTGATGGGTCACTTCTACGGGGCCAACCAGAGCCTGCGCCAGCTGCTGCGCGACGGTGCCGCCGCCCCCGAGGTGGACACCGCAGCCCTGCATGAAGCCATGCAGAACCTCAGCGGCGCGGTGACGGCGATGCAGTTCCAGGACATGGCCTCCCAGCTCATCAACCACACGCACATCCGCCTGCGCGCCTGTGCCGACCAGATCGCCCGCGAGGCCATGGGGCAGGACCCCGAGGGCGAAGCGGTCGTGGAGAGCGCGCCACTGCGGCCCAACCCGGTCACGCAGGACGAGATGGACGCCGGTTCGATCGAGCTTTTTTAAGCCCCGATTCAAGCCCTGACGTTTCCAGTCGATAACCCTTTCGGTAAATCCAGAACCCTCCCGGAGAGAGCAAATGCATTCAATCCTCGCTGTGGATGACTCGGCGTCCATGCGCCAGATGGTCTCCTTCACGCTCAAGAGCGCTGGCTACAACGTCGTCGAGGCGGTGGACGGCCAGGACGCCTGGGAGAAGGCCGGCAGCCGCACCTTCGATCTGGTGCTGACCGACCAGAACATGCCCCGCATGGACGGCATCAGCCTGACCAAGAAGCTGCGCGAGACCTCGCAGTTCAAGAGCACGCCCATCCTGATCCTGACCACCGAGTCCAGTGACCAGATGAAGCTGGCCGGACGTGGCGCGGGTGCAACCGGCTGGCTGGTCAAGCCCTTCGATCCGGCCAAGCTGATCGAGGTGATCAAGAAGGTGATTCGCTGACGCGTCGCGACGACGTCCCGATGTCCGGGACGCCGCGTCCGACCACATTGCGCTGACTCAGGGTTCAAGGGATTTGCCATGGCAGAAACGACATCAGAGGGATCCGGCTCCGGTGCCGGCATCGATCTCAGCCAGTTCTATCAGGTCTTCTTCGAAGAAGCTGGTGAGAACCTCCAGCGCATGGAGCAGCTGCTGCTCGAGCTGGACATCACCGCCGCCGACGACGAGGAGATGAACGCCATCTTCCGTTGCGCCCACTCGATCAAGGGCGGTGCGGCGACCTTCGGTTTCAGCGATGTGGCCGAGCTCACCCACGAGATGGAGACGCTGCTGGACAAGCTGCGCCGCCACGAGTTGCAGCCCACGCTGACGATGGTGGACGTGCTGCTGGCCGCCGGCGATGCGCTGCGCGCGCAGCTGGGTCGCCACCAGGGGTCCGGTGCCGACGTCGTCGAGACGACCGAACTGCTGATCCACATCCGGGCGCTGGCCAGTGGCGAGGCCGCGGCTGCGGCCGCCATGGTGGCCGCAGCCGCCCCGGCTCCGGCGCCTGCACCGGCGGCGGTCGAGCCGAAGGCCGGCACCCGTGAGCTGGAGCTGCGGGTCGGCCCGCTGAGCGATCCGGCCCAGGCCGACAACCTGATCGACCTGTTCAAGGAAATCACCGACCTGGGCACCATCGAGCCGCTGGACAAGGGCCAGGCGGCCGATGGCATGCGCCGTTTCCGCGTCGTCACCTCCAGCGCCGACAACGACCTGATGGACCTGTTCACCTTCCACGTCTCGCGTGAACAGGTGCAGATCGTTCCTTTCGGTCCGGGTTACGGCTTCCACCGTGGCAATCCGGGCGTGCCCGACGGGGCCGAGGCCCAGACCGAGCCCCAGGTCACGCCCGTGCGTGACCCCGGCTACGGCTTCTTCGACAACGCGCCCGGCGCGCCGTCGACGGCCCATGCCGCCGCGCCGGCCGATCCGGTCGCCGCCGCGCCCGAACCGGCGGTCGCCGCTCCGGCACCCGCGCCCGCCCGACCGGCGGCCCGCCAGGAAAAGTCCTCTTCGGGCGGCCTGGACTCGACCACGATCCGCGTGGCGGTCGAGAAGGTCGACCAGCTCATCAACCTGGTGGGCGAACTGGTCATCACGCAGGCCATGCTGGCGCAGAACAGCCGTGACCTCGACCCGGTCGTCTACCAGCAGCTGGTGGCGGGCCTGAACGACCTGGACCGCAACACCCGCGACCTGCAGGAAGCCGTGATGTCGATCCGGATGATTCCGATGTCGACGGTCTTCAGCCGCTTCCCGCGCATGCTGCGCGACCTGGCCAGCAAGCTGGGCAAGAAGGTCGAGCTGGTCACGCAGGGCGAGGCCACCGAGCTCGACAAGGGCCTGATCGAGAAGATCACCGATCCGCTGACGCACCTGGTGCGCAACTCCTGCGACCACGGCATCGAGATGGGGGCCGACCGGCTCGCCCATGGCAAGCCCGAGACCGGCACGATCATGCTGTCGGCCTCGCATCAGGGCGGCTCGATCGTCATCGAGGTGCGTGACGATGGCCGGGGCCTGTCGCGCGACAAATTGATCCGCAAGGCCTGCGAGCGGGGCATCGACGCGCCCGACGGCATGGCCGATGCCGACGTCTGGGGCCTGATCTTCGCCCCGGGCTTCTCCACCGCCGAGCAGGTCACCGACGTGTCCGGGCGTGGCGTGGGCATGGACGTGGTGAAGAAGAACATCACCAGCCTGGGCGGCACGGTCGAGATCGATTCGGCCGAAGGCTACGGCATGAGCGTCAAGGTGCGCCTGCCGCTGACGCTGGCCATCATGGACGGCATGAGCGTGGGCGTGGGTGACGAGGTCTACATCCTGCCGCTGGCCTCGGTGGTCGAGAGCTTCCAGGTCAACGACGACACCGTCAAGACCATCGGCGGCACTGGCCGCGTCGTGCAGGTGCGCGAGGAGTACATGCCTGTCATCGAGCTCGAACGCGTGTTCGAGGTGCCGCGCTTCGACTTCGAGCGGGTCTCCTCGATCATGGTCGTCGTCGAGGCCGAAGGCGGGCGTGTCGCCCTGCTGGTCGACGAACTGCTCGGCCAGCAGCAGGTGGTGGTCAAGAACCTCGAGGCCAACTACCGCAAGGTGCAGGACGTCTCGGGCGCGACCATCATGGGTGACGGCCGGGTGGCGCTGATCCTGGATACCGGTTCACTGGTTCGCCGTTCGCGGCACTGACAGATTTTGCACAAGTGGAGGGTCCCATGGGCTTCCTGTCGACGATGATGAGGCGCTTCTCGATCCGCTTCCGGATGAATGGTGCCATTGCCCTGGTGCTGGCCTTGTTCGCGCTGGTCGGCCTGACCGGCCTGTTCGCCGGTCAGCACCTGCAGGAGCTCAACACGGAGTTCATGGGGCATTCCGTCAAGGAGGCCCAGAACGTCTCGGACATCCGGGCCGGACTCGGCGACATCCGTCGCCACGAGAAGGACATGGTGATCCACTACGAGGACTCGAAGGCCGTGACCGGCCATCGCGAGCTGTGGTCGAAGGCGATCGACCGCACCAGTTCGGCCTTCGAGGCGATGCTCGCTGGGGAGGACGACGAGGACAATCAGCTGGCCCGTGACGCGATCGGTCGTCTGAAGGCCTACCGCAGCAGCTCCGAAGCCACGGTCCGCAACATCGAGCTCGGTGTCTACGACAGCGCGATCACGGTCGACCGGGTGCTCGACCGCGCCAAGATGGAGATCCACGCGGTCGAACAAGCCGTGCACAAGATCGATGCGATCGTGCAGGCCGAGGCGGAGTCCACGAAGGCTGAATTCGGCGTCAGCATGCGTCGGGCCACCTGGGCCTTCCTGATCGTGCTGGTGGTCGTGGTGCTGCTGGTCGTGCCGCTGACGCTGATGAACTCCCGCTCCATCGTGCAGCCGCTGCTGCAGGCCCGCTCGATCGCCCAGTCGATCGCCGCGGGTGATCTGGGTTCGCGTGTCGAGGTGGTCGGGCAGGACGAGACCTCCGACCTGATGCGTGCGCTGCTCGAGATGCAGCAGTCGCTGCGCTCGATGGTCGGCGAGATCCGCACGACCAGCGAATCGATGTCCATGGCCAGCAGCGAGATCGCCACCGGCAACCAGGACCTGTCGGGCCGCACCGAACAGACCGCCAGCGCGCTGCAGCAGACCGCCAGCTCGATGGAACAGCTGACCGGCACGGTGCGCCAGACGGCGGACTCGGCCAGCACGGCCAACCAGCTGGCGAGCTCGGCCGCGCAGGCCGCGCGCAAGGGTGGAGCGGTGGTGTCGCAGGTGGTGACGAACATGGAGGAGATCACGACGTCGAGCCGCAGGATCGCGGAGATCATCGGGGTGATCGACGGGATCGCGTTCCAGACGAACATCCTGGCGCTGAACGCGGCGGTGGAAGCCGCGCGTGCAGGGGAGCAGGGACGCGGGTTCGCGGTGGTGGCCGGCGAGGTGCGCAACCTGGCGCAGCGCAGCGCAAACGCGGCACGCGAGATCAAGAGCCTGATCAACGCGAGCGTGGAGAAGGTGGAGTCGGGCAGCAAGCTGGTGCAGGACGCCGGGGTGACGATGAACGAGATCGTCTCGGGCGTGCAGCGGGTCAGCGACATCATCGGCGAGATCACGGCGGCGGCGACCGAGCAGAGCAACGAGCTGGGGCAGGTCAACATGGCCGTGACCCAGCTGGACCAGATGACGCAGCAGAACGCCGCGCTGGTCGAGCAGAGCGCGGCCGCGGCCCAGAGCATGACCGACCAGGCCCGGCGCCTGACCGAGATGATCTCGACCTTCCGCGGCGCGGAGGATCAGGCGCATCCCTTCGGCCACACGCATGCGGCTCCAGTGGCTCGAGCCGTGAGCCATCGACCTGCCGCACCGGCTGCGGTCATCGCGGACCGGCCTGCGGCCCCTGCGTTCGCACCGGCACCGGCGCCAGTACCTGCACCGGCTCCCGCCGCCAGGTCGTCATCGGGCAGTGCCGCCACGGCGCCGGTCGGTGACGACTGGGAAACCTTCTGATTCCGCATCCGCGCCCTTACACCGAATTCCAGACAAGGATTCATCATGAGCTTGCTCCATGACGCCCCCGTTCGCCAGATGAGCTCCACCTCCTTCTCCAGTGCCAGTGCCAAGCGCACGGCTGCGGCGGCCGCGGGCGGCTCCACGACGCTGGGTGGCGAGTTCCTCACCTTCCGGCTCGGGCAGGAGGAGTACGGCATCGACATCCTCAAGGTGCAGGAGATCCGCTCCTACGAGCAGCCGACCCGCATCGCCAACGCGCCGCCCTTCCTCAAGGGGGTGGTCAATCTGCGCGGCGTGATCGTGCCGGTGCTGGACCTGCGCATCAAGCTGGGCTGCGAGACGGCCGAGGTCAATGCCATCACGGTCGTCATCGTGCTGAACATGCGCGGTCGGGTCGTCGGTGCGGTGGTCGACTCGGTCTCCGACGTGCTGCAGATCGATGCCCAGATGGTCCAGCCGGCACCGGAGATGAGCGCGATGGTCGACATGCGTTTCATCCAGGGCATCGCCAACGTGGGCGAGCGCATGCTGATCCTGATGGACATCGAGTCGATTCTCTCCAGCACCGAACTGGGTGCGCTGGAAGCCGCGTTCTGAACGCAGGGCACATGAACGGATGATCAACATGCAATGGACGATCCGGCGCAAGCTGTGGATACAGCCTGCGATGATGGCGATGGTGCTGGTCGTCGTGGGTTCGGCGACGATGATGCGCACCCGCACCAACCTGGCTGAGGCTGAAGGGAGCCAGCAGCAGCAGCAGGAGAAGCTGGCCCTCGCCTCCCGCTGGAGCGGGCTGACCGAGACCAACGCGGCCCGCACGTCCGCGATGCTGATGACGGGCGAGGCCCAGGTCGAAGCCGCCATCAAGGCGGACATCAAAGCGACCAGCGCGGAGATCTCCGGCCTGCAGGAGCGCATCGTGGCCCTCAGTGTCACGGAGGACGAGCGCCAGGCGCTGGCGACCGTGGCGCAGCGGCGCAAGGACTACCTGGCCGTTCGCGACACCCTGGCGGCTGGCAAGGCCGCTGCCGGGGCGGACATCATGCAGCGCATGAACAGCGAGTTCCGGCCTGCGCTGGCGGCCTACACCGAGGCGCAGAAGGCCTATGTGCACCTCCAGGAGACCCGCTCGGCCCAGCTGCGCGCCGACATGGGAGCGCAGCGCATGCGCACGGTCTGGGCGGTCATCGGCGTGCTGGCGGCGGTGGTCGCCGGCCTGATGGCCGGCACGGTGCTGCTGGTGCGCCTGATCTGCGTGCCGCTGGCCGACGTGGCCCGGGCGGCGCAGCGCATCGGCGAGGGTGACCTGACGCAGGACATGCCCGCCGGTCGGGCGGACGAGGTCGGCGCGGTGCTGGATGCGCTGTCGGCGATGCAGACGGCCTTGCGCCGCACCGTGTCCCAGGTGCGCGAGTCGGCCGAGTCCATCCAGGTGGCCAGCAGCGAGGTGGCCACCGGCAACCAGGACCTGTCGGGCCGCACCGAACAGACCGCCAGCAACCTGCAGAACGCTGCCAGCTCGATGGAGCAGCTGACCGGCACGGTGCGCCAGACGGCGGACTCGGCCAGCACGGCCAACCAGCTGGCGAGCTCGGCCGCGCAGGCCGCGCGCAAGGGCGGAGCGGTGGTGTCGCAGGTGGTGACGAACATGGAGGAGATCACGACGTCGAGCCGCAGGATCGCGGAGATCATCGGGGTGATCGACGGGATCGCGTTCCAGACGAACATCCTGGCGCTGAACGCGGCGGTGGAAGCCGCGCGTGCAGGGGAGCAGGGACGGGGGTTCGCGGTGGTGGCCGGCGAGGTGCGCAACCTGGCGCAGCGCAGCGCGAACGCGGCACGCGAGATCAAGAGCCTGATCAACGCGAGCGTGGAGAAGGTGGAGTCGGGCAGCAAGCTGGTGCAGGACGCCGGGGTGACGATGAACGAGATCGTCTCGGGCGTGCAGCGCGTCAGCGACATCATCGGCGAGATCACCGCGGCGGCGACCGAGCAGAGCAACGAGCTGGGCCAGGTGAACATGGCCGTGACCCAGCTGGACCAGATGACGCAGCAGAACGCCGCGCTGGTCGAGCAGAGCGCGGCCGCGGCCGAGAGCCTGAAGGATCAGGCGGTGCGCCTGGCTTCGGTCGTGACCATCTTCCGCCTGCAGCAGGGCAGGGATGTCTTCAGCCCGCCGGCACCGGCCCCCGCGCCGGCGTCCACGGGCTTGCGCAGCCCGTCGCCCGTCGTGGCCACCCGGCCGCCGCAGTCGCGGCTGGTGCCTCGTGCTCCAGCACCGGCTCCGGCCCCTGCCCCCGCCAGAGAGGTGGCCACCGCCGACGCCGGCGACTGGGAAACCTTCTGATCACCGCCCCGGTTGCGTGTCATACGCCCGGGGCGATCCGTTTTCCGCTTCTGCCGCACGAGGTCGATCGTCCATGTCCGCTGCTTCCGTCGTTTCCGGGTCCCTCCATCGTCGCGTGGCGAGCAAGGTGTCCTTCTGGGCCAGCACCGCGCTGGCGCTGGTGCTGATGGTCGTGTGTGCCGCGCTGGCCTGGGCGTCCATCGACCAGTTCCGCGAGCATGCGCAGGAGGCCATGGCCGAGAAGAACCGCTCGGTGGCCGACACGGTCGAGTCCTACGACGCGACGGCGCGCGTGATGGCACGCACCTTCTACACCAGCTTTCGCGCCGGGCTGGCGAGCGACCTGCGCCTGTCGCCGGCCGGTGACGACCTGCTGAACGGCGAGACGGGGCTGAAGGATCACTTCGAGGCGGTCGATGCCTTCGCGACGCACACCGGTGGCGTGGCGACGATCTTCCTGCGCCAGGGCGATGACTTCCTGCGCATCACGACCTCGCTGAAGAAGGAGAACGGCGAGCGGGCCGTGGGCACCAAGCTCGGGCTGCAGCATCCGGCCTACGCCACGCTGATGGGCGGACAGGCCTATGCCGGTCGTGCCAACCTGTTCGGCAAGGCCTACATGACCCGCTACGAGCCGATCAAGGACGGCACCGGTCAGGTGATCGGCCTGGTGTTCGTCGGCTTCGATGTCGGCGTGTTCGACGAGACCATCGCCCGCCTGGCCAAGGAGGTGCGGTTCTTCGAGAGCGGCCGTCTGGTGGTGATCGATCCGCGCAAGGGGCCGCAGGAGGCGGTGTTCGCCGCCCACCCCACGGCGCGCGGCCAGAAGGTGATCGAGCTCTGGCCGCAATGGGCGGAGCTGTCGGCGCAGCTGGCCGGAGCGCCGGGCGGCCTGCTGCAGGACGCCCGCCTGCCGGGGGCCGCCGACGCGCAGTGGCTGGCGGCCCACCAGACGCCGGGCAGTCGCTGGTGGGTCGTCTCCCAGGCCAGCGAGAGCGAGGCGATGGCCGATGTCTGGCGCCTGATGCGCTACCTGTGGCTGGGCATGGTGCTGGCCACCGTGCTGCTGGCGGTGATGATCCACGCCATGCTGACGCGCTGGGTCGGCCAGCCGCTGGTGCGGCTGCAGCAGGCGGTCGAGGCCGTCAGCCAAGGGGACCTGACCCGCAGCTTCCACAGCGACCAGCGTGACGAGATCGGCGAGATCGTGCGCGGGGTCGAGCGCATGCGCGACCGGCTGACCACCACGCTCGGTGCGGTGCGCTGTTCGGTGGAGTCGATCTCGACGGCCAGCGAGCAGATCGCGTCGGGCAACCAGGACCTGTCCGGGCGCACCGAGACCACGTCCAGCCATCTGCAGCAGGCGGCCAGCTCGATGGAGCAGATGGTGTCGACCGTGCGCCAGACCGCCGATTCGGCCCGCACCGCCAACCAGCTCGCCCATTGCGCCTCCGACGCGGCCCGCCAGGGGGGCGAGGTGGTGTCGCAGGTGGTGACGAACATGGAGGAGATCACGACGTCGAGCCGCAGGATCGCGGAGATCATCGGGGTGATCGACGGGATCGCGTTCCAGACGAACATCCTGGCGCTGAACGCGGCGGTGGAAGCCGCGCGTGCAGGGGAGCAGGGACGCGGGTTCGCGGTGGTGGCCGGCGAGGTGCGCAACCTGGCGCAGCGCAGCGCGAACGCGGCACGCGAGATCAAGAGCCTGATCAACGCGAGCGTGGAGAAGGTGGAGTCGGGCAGCCGGCTGGTCACGGCCGCCGGGGTGTCGATGAACGAGATCGTCTCGGGCGTGCAGCGCGTCAGCGACATCATCGCCGAGATCAGCGCGGCCTCCGGCGAGCAGAGCCAGGGGCTGGGCGAGATCAACCGCTCGGTCACCGAACTCGACGCGATGACGCAGCAGAACGCCGCGCTGGTCGAGCAGAGCGCGGCGGCCGCCGAGAGCCTGCGCGAGCAGTCGCGCCGGCTGGCTCAGGAGGTCGACGGATTCAGGCTCACCGCCTGAGCCTGAACCGCCTCGTGCGTCAGGCCCCGGCCTGGCGCAGCGTGACGCTGACGGGCTGCCTCAGCACGCCGCGCAGGCCCCACCAGCCTGCGGCCAGCGCGAGCAGCGCTCCCGCCAGCCCGCCGGCGGGCACCACCCACCAGGGCGGCTGCCAGACGAACTCGAAGACGAACCGGGCCAGCGCCCAGCCGGTGGCCGAGGCGGCCAGCGCCGCCAGCACGCCGGCCAGCACCCCCACGCCGACCAGCTCGGCGCGCTGCACCTGGGCCAGCAGCGTGCTGCCGGCGCCCATCGCCCGCAGCAGCGCATATTCACGCGCGCGCTCCTGCCGCGTGGCCGTCAGCGCGGCGAACAGCACCAGCAGGCCGGCGGCCAGCGTGAAGGCGAACAGGAACTCCATCGCGCGGATCACCTGGTCGAGCACGCCCTGCACCTGGCGGATCTGCGCCGAGACATCCACCACGGTGACGTTCGGGAAGCGGGCCGACAGCGCGCTGTCCAGGCCCGGCCGAGCCGGGGCCCGGAAGGCGGTGATGTAGGTCACCGGCAGGTCGGCCATCTGCTGGCGCGGGAACATCACGAAGAAGTTCACCCGCATCGACGACCAGTTCACCTTGCGCAGGCTGGTGATGCGGGCCGACAGCGTCTGGCCGGAGACGTCGAAGCCGAGCCGGTCGCCCAGCTTCAGGCCCAGCGTCTCGGCCAGGCCGCTCTCGACGCTCAGGCCGTCGGCCTCTTCGCCCACCCAGCGCCCGCCGACCAGCTCGTTGTGCGCGGGCAGGGCCGTGGCGTGGCTGAGGTTGAACTCCCGGTCCACCAGCCGCTGGGCCCGCTCCGCCGGGTAGTCGGCCGGGCTGACGGCACGTTCGTTGACCGTCACCAGCCGGCCGCGGAACATCGGATACCAGTCGTTGCCGCTGACGCCGGCCTCGGCCAGCGTGCGCCGGAACTCGTCGGTCTGCTCGGGCAGGATGTTGATGACGAAGCGGTCGGGGGCGCTGGCCGGGGTGGCCGCCCGCCAGCTGGTGATCAGGTCGGTGCGGATCAGCACCAGCAGCACCAGCGCCATCAGGCCCAGCGCCAGCGCACTGACCTGCAGCACGACCACGCCGGGGCGTGCGCCCAGCTGGCGGGTGGCCAGCAGCAGCCAGCGGCGTGCCCCCACCTCGGGCACCCAGCGCCGCAGCAGCCGCACCGCCAGCCAGGCCGCCAGCGCGAACAGCCCCCAGGCGAGCGCGAAGCCCGCCAGCGCGATGCCGCCGAGCTTCAGGTCGGCGGCCACCGTCATCAGCAGGCCGGCGTAACCCGCCGCCCCGGCGAGCATCACGCCCAGCGAGGTCGGCCGCAGGTCGCCCAGGTCACGGCGCAGCACCCGCAGCGGCGGCACCCGCGCGAGCTGCAGCACCGGCGGCAGGCCGAAGGCGGCCAGCAGCACCAGCCCCACGGCCATGCCGAGCAGCCCGGGCCAGACCCCGGGGGCCGGCAGCTGCGAGCCGACCAGCCCGGCCAGCAGCCAGACGAACACCTGGTGCACCAGCAGGCCGGTGGCCACCCCCAGCGCCCCGGCGATCAGCCCGATGCCCAGCAGCTCCAGGCCGTAGAGGCTGGCGATGCGCCACTGCGCCAGGCCCAGCACGCGCAGCATCGCGCAGGTGTCGAGGTGACGCTGCGCGAATCCACGCGCGGCGATGCCCACCGCCACCGCGGCCAGCAGCGCGGCCAGCACCGCCACCAGCTGCAGGAACTGGCCGGCGCGGTCCAGCGTCTGGCGCATCTCGGGGCGGGCGTTGTCGAGCGATTCGATGCGCGCGCCGCGGATCTTCTGCCGGTCCAGCGTCTCCTGCGCCCAGCTGGTGTAGGCGCCCACTGCGGTGGCGCGGGCCCCTGCCTCGGCGTTGGCCACGGCCAGCCGCCAGGTCACCCGGCTGGCGGGCTGGACCAGTCCGGTGGCGGCGAGGTCGCCCGCGGCCATCATCACGCGGGGTGCGAAGCTCAGGAAGCCGGCGCCCCGGTCGGGCTCGGCCATCAGCAGCGCGCCGATGCGCAGCGTGCTGTCACCCAGCAGCAGTGCATCCCCCACCTTCAGCCCCAGCGCCTCGAGCACGGCGGCGTCGGCCCACACGGTGCCACGCGGCGGCCCGCCGTCCCCCGGGCGGACGGGCCGTGCCGGGCCGTCCGCGATCTCGACCCGGCCCCTCAGCGGATAACCCGGCTCGACCGACTTGAGCGACACCAGCTTCGCCCCGCCCCCCTGGGCGTTCGAGGCGCGGGCCATGCTCGGGAAGCTGGCCGACTGGGCCGACCTCAGGCCCATCTCGGCGGCCGTGCGCCGGAAGGAGTCGGGCAGCGGCTGGTCGCTGACCAGCACCGCGTCGCCGCCGAGCAGCGACAGCGCGTCACGCTGCAGCGCCGCCTGGAGACGGTCCGAGAAGAAGCCGACGGCCGTCAGGGCCGCGACGGCCAGCACGACCGACAGCAGCATCAGGCGCAGCTCGCCGGCACGCAGGTCGCGCCGCAGCTGGCGCCAGGCCTGCGGCAGCAGGCCGGGCGGGCGGCGAGAGGGGGAAGGGGACAGGGCGACGGAGTCAGTCATGGAGCATCAGGCGTCGGGGCGCACGGACCGGAAGCGCTGAACGTAGCATGCAAATGCGCAGAACCGCCGCAGCGACGACCCATGCTGCAATAAGGACATCATGCAGACACGGCCCGAACTCCCCTCGCTGTTCCTCTCCCATGGCTCGCCGATGCTGGCCATCGAGGACTCTCCCGCCGCCCGTTTCCTGGACCGGCTCGGTCCGGTGCTGGAGGCCACCTTCGGGCGGCCCGAGGCGATCGTGATGGTGTCACCCCACACCGCCACGCGGGTGCCGATGGTCTCCAGCGCGGTGCGTTATGGCGCCATCCACGACTTCGGCGGCTTCCCCGCCGAGCTCTATCGGCAGCGCTACGACGCGCCCGGCTCGCCGGTGCGCTCGGCCGAGGTGCTCGCGCTGCTGCAGGCCGCCGGCATCCCGGCCACGCTCGAGGCCGCCGAGGGGGTGGACCACGGCATCTGGACCCCGCTCAAGCGCCTGTGGCCGGGGGCCGAGGTGCCGCTGGTGCCGCTGTCGCTGGTGCCTTTTGCCAGCCCGGCCCAGCAGTGGGCCATCGGCGAGGCGCTGGCGCCGCTGCGCGCCCGGGGCGTGCTGGTGATCGGCAGCGGCTCGTTCACCCACAACCTGCAGCGTTATTTCACGACCGTGCGGGCGGCCGGCCGCGTGACCGACCATGGGGCGGACGTGCTGCCCGACGTGTCGGCCTTCCAGCAGTGGGTGGCCGACCGGGTGGCGGCCCGGGACTGGCCGGCGCTGTGGGACTACCGCCGCCAGGCGCCCGGTGCCGTGGCCCACCACCCGACCGACGAGCACTGGCTGCCGTTCTATGTGGCCGCCGGTGCGGGCGGACACGAGGTCGCGGGCCGGCGCCTGCACGACAGCGTCGATGGAGGCGTGCTCGCGATGGATGCCTACGCCTTCGGTGCGACCGCCGCCGACCTGGCGCGGGCGCTGCAATCGCCGTCGTGACGTGCGCAGGCGGGCGCAGGCCCGCCGGCCGCACCGGGGCTCAGGCCGGGTTGTCGAGGTCGATGAACTCGTGCTCGAGTCCGAACCGGGCGGCGATGTGGGCGCCCAGGGCCATCGCGCCGTAGCGCTCGGTCGCGTGGTGGCCGCAGGCGAGGAAGGCCACGCCGCATTCGCGCGCGATGTGGGCCTGGGGCTCGGAGATCTCGCCGGTCAGGTAGGCGTCCGCCCCCGCGGCGATGGCCGCCTCGAAGTGGCCTTGTGCGCCGCCGGTGCACCAGGCGATGCGGCGCAGCGGCCGGCCGTCGCCCGGCACGACGATCGGGGGGCGCCGCAGCACCGTGGCCACCTGCTGCGCCCACGTCGCCAGTTCGACCTCCACGCCCGAGGCCGGCGTGCCCAGCCAGCCCAGCGCCTTGTCGCCGAAGGTGCCCGTGGGCCGCAGGCCCAGGCGCTCGCCCAGCTGGGCGTTGTTGCCCAGCACGGGATGGGCGTCCAGGGGCAGGTGGTAGGCATACAGGTTGATGTCGTGGCGCAGCAGCAGCGCCAGGCGCTGCTTCATCCAGCCGGTCACGCGCCCGTCCTGGCCGCGCCAGAACAGGCCGTGGTGCACCAGCAGCGCATCGGCGTCGCGCTCGACGGCGGCCTCGATCAGCGCCCGGCTGGCGGTCACGCCGCTGACCAGCCGGCGCACGCTGGCGCGCCCCTCCACCTGCAGGCCGTTCGGCCCATAATCTGAAAAGCGGGTCACTTCCAGCAGGGTATCCAGGGAAGTGCTCATTTCATCGCGGCTCACCACGGCGTTCTCCTTCATGCGCAGGCTCTGGCTGGTATTTTCTCAGGCGGTCACGGTCACCTTGGCCATCGTCTTCGTCGTGTCGACCCTCAAGCCGGGCTGGCTGCTCACTTCCGGCGCCAGCGCCCCGACCACGGTGCTGATCGGCGGTGGCGGCGCGGCGGCCGCACCGATCGTCTCGGCCTCCGGGGCGTCCGCGCTGAGCTACGCCCCCGCCGCCCGCCGGGCCGCGCCGTCGGTGGTCAGCGTGGTGACCAGCACCGCGGGTGCCGGCGACGGCTCGCGCAGCGAGCCCTGGTTCCGGCGCCATTTCGGCGACCAGGGCGAACAGGGCTCGGGCATGGGCTCGGCGGTGATCGTGTCGGCCGACGGCTACCTGCTGACCAACAACCATGTGGTCGATGGCGCCCAGGAGATCCAGGTCGTGCTGGCCGATGGCCAGCGTTCGCCGGCGCGGGTCGTCGGCACCGATCCGGACAGCGACCTGGCCGTGCTCAAGCTCGACGCCCGTGACCTGCCGGCCATCACCTTCGGCAATGCCGACGCGCTGCAGGTCGGTGACGTGGTGCTGGCCATCGGCAACCCGTTCAACGTCGGCCAGACGGTGACCTCGGGCATCGTCAGCGCGGTCGGGCGCACCGGCCTGGGCCTGAACACCTTCGAGAACTTCATCCAGACCGACGCGGCGATCAATCCCGGCAACTCCGGCGGGGCGCTGGTCGATGCGTCGGGCCAGCTGCTGGGCATCAACACCGCGATCTACTCCCGCTCGGGCGGCAGCATGGGCATCGGCTTCGCCATCCCCGTCACCACGGCGCGCCAGGTCATGGAAGGGCTGATCCGCGACGGCGTGGTGGTGCGGGGCTGGATCGGGGTGCAGCCCAGCGATCTGACCGCCGACATGATCGAGTCCTTCAAGCTCAAGGTCGATCACGGCGTGCTGATCACCGGCGTGCTGGAGGCCGGGCCGGCCAGTGCGGCGGGCATGCAGCCCGGTGACGTGGTGCTGTCGGTGGCCGGTCGGCCGGTGGCCAGCACGGCGCAGCTGCTCAATGCGGTGGCGGCGCTGCGACCGGCCGAAGCGGCGGTCATCCAGGTGCGCCGCGGCGAGCAGACGCTCGACCTCAAGGTGAAGGTGGCGCAGCGGCCCAAGGCGGTGGCACAGCGTCGCAACCCGTCCGACGAGTGAGCCGGGGTCCGGCCTGCGGGCCGGACCGTACCGGTCTCAGGGCTTGCCGGGATCGGCTGGATCGGGGTTGGTCGCGTCCGGTGCCTTGGTGTGCTTGATGAACATCTGGGCGGCCACGATGCCGACCTCGTAGAGCAGGCCCATCGGGATCAGCAGCGCCACCATCGACACGGCGTCCGGGGGCGTCACCAGGCCGGCGGCGGCGGCGGCGGCGACCCAGAAATAGCGCCGGAACTCGCGCAGCTGCTCGATGCTGACCACGCCCAGCCGGGCCAGCACGATGATGGCGATCGGCACTTCGAAGGCGATGCCGAAGGCCAGGAACATCGTGATGACGAAGTCGAGGTAGGCCTCGATGTCCGGACTGACCGCCACCGACTCCGGCGCCATCGACTGGATGGCCGGAAAGGCCTGGCCGAAGACGAAGAAGTAGCAGAAGGCGACGCCGGTGTAGAACAGCACCGTGCTGGAGGCCACCAGCGGCAGCACCAGGCGCTGCTCGTGCTGGTAGAGGCCCGGGGCCACGAAGGCCCAGACCTGGTAGAGCACCCAGGGCAGGGCCACGCCGAAGCCCGCGAGCAGCGTGACCTTCACCGGGATCAGGAAGGGCGATACCACGCCCACGGCGATCATCTTCGAGCCCGCGGGCAGGGCCGCCACCAGCGGATGGGCCAGCAGGTCGTAGAGCCCGGAGGGCCCCGGGTACAGGCAGAGCAGCGCGAAGACGGCGCCGATGCCGTAGACCGCCTTGAGCAGCCGGTCGCGCAGCTCGATCAGGTGGCTGACGAAAGGCTGTTCGGTGCCGGTCAGGCCGTCATGGGGAGGGGGGGGAGAGGAGCTCACGGCAGAGGGGGTCAGCGTCGCGCGCCGACGGGCGGCGGCGACCGGTCAGAAGGGTCGTGCGGGCCGCGGGCGATGGCGTGCCACCCGGGCCGCGGCGGACTGGACATGGCGGCGGACGCCCTGTTGCTGCTTGTACCACTGGGGCATCGCGCCCCGCTTGACTCGCCAGTTCTTGCGCGGGGGCTTGTAGGCCGGTGTCGGGGTGTTCCACCATTCCGACTCGCCGGAGGACGGACCGGGGTGATCCTCATCGCGGTTGGGGTCCAGCGCCTCGCTGGCACTCTCGATGCCGGACTGGACCGACTGGTGCACGTCCCGGGCGGCCGATTCGACCTCCTGGCGGACCTTGTTGAGCTCCTCGATCTCGATCGAGCGGCTCACCTCGGCCTTGACGTCGGTGACATAACGCTGCGCCCGACCCAGCAGCGTGCCGATGGTGCGGGCGACCCGGGGCAGGCGCTCCGGGCCGATGACCACCAGCGCGATGCCGCCGATGAGCATGATCTTGGTGATGCCGATGTCGAGCATGACGGACGTTCAGACGCGGGGACTCGGACCGGTCACTGACGGGTCTTGGCCTCGACGTCGATGGTCTGGCCGTCGGCGCGCTTGTCGGCGGCGACCTGGGCGGTCGTCGTCGCGGCGGCGGGATCGGCGGCCTTGTCGCCGTCACGCACGCCGTCCTTGAAGCCCTTGACCGCGCCGCCCAGGTCGGCGCCGATGTTCTTGAGCTTCTTGGTGCCGAAGATCAGGACGATGATGACCAGGAAGATGATGAGGTGAGTAGTGGACAGACCCATGGTGCTGCTCCTGAACTGTCGTTGGAAAAATGATTCTAGGTCAGCCGTGTTTCCATGGCCGCGGCCCGCCCATCACGTGCAGGTGCAGGTGGTAGACCTCCTGCCCGCCGTCACGGCCGGTGTTGACCACCACGCGGAAGCCGTCGAGGGCGCCCTGCTCCCGCGCCAGGCGGGGGGCGAGCGTCATCATGCGCCCCAGCAGCGCCTCGTGGGAGGCCTCGGTGTCGGCCAGCCCGGCGATGTGGGTCTTCGGGATGATCAGCAGGTGCACCGGCGCGGCCGGGCGGATGTCCCTGAAGGCGATGAGCTCATCGTCCTCGTGGATCTTGTCGGCCGGGATCTGGCCCGAGACGATCTTGCAGAAGATGCAGTCCGGATCGCTGTGCATGGTCATCGGTTCTCGAGCGAGGTCAGGGGGAAGGGGGCGGGGCGCTGCGGGCGGCGAACTCGGCCAGCCCGGACACCCCTTCGCGGCGGGCCAGCTCGGCCAGCACCTGCTGAGGCTTCAGGCCGAACTGCTCGAGCAGCACCAGCGTGTGGAACCACAGGTCGGCGGTCTCGTAGATGATCTGGTCGGCCTCGCCGTCCTTGGCGGCCATCACCAGTTCGGTGGCCTCTTCGCCGACCTTCTTCAGGATCGCGTCCGTGCCCTTGTGCAGCAGGCGGGCGACATAGCTCTGGTCCGGGCTGCTGGCGCGGCGCGAGGCGATCACCTCGGCGAGCACCGCCAGCACGTCGTCACGGGATTCGGGAGCGTTCATCGGTGGTAGATGCTGGCAGGGTCCTTGAGGACGGGGTCGACCGGGGTCCAGCGGCCGTCCTGCAGGACCGAATAGAAGCAGGAGTGGCGCCCGGTGTGGCAGGCGATGCCGGGCTCGTGGCCGAGCTGATCGATCATCAGCAGCACGACGTCGTTGTCGCAGTCGAGCCGGATCTCGTGCACCTTCTGCACGTGGCCGGACTCCTCGCCCTTGTGCCAGAGGCGCCCGCGCGAGCGGCTCCAGTACACGGCCTCGCCGAGTTCGGCGGTGCGTGCCAGCGCCTCGCGGTTCATCCAGGCGAACATGAGCACATCCTTGCTCGTCGCCTCCTGCGCGATGACCGGCACCAGGCCGTCGCTCGTCCACGTGATCTGATCCAGCCATTCCATCCGGACAGTGTAGCAATCGCTCGCGTCACAGCCGCGACAATGGCGGCATGAGCACGACCCGCCGCCCTCTCGCCTCCGCTGCCCGTCCCCTCGTGATCACCCAGGGTGATGTCGCGGGGATCGGGCCGGAGATCATCGCCCGGCTGTTCCTCGACGATCCCGGCCGCGGTGCGCTGGCCGATGTGCTGGTGCTGGGCTCGGTGGCGGTGATGCAGCGCGCGGCGCGCCTGCTGCGCCGCCGCGCCGGGGTGCCGGCGCTGGTGATCGCCCGCATCGAGTCGCCGGACGATGTGCAGGACCTGCCCCCGGGCGTGCTGCCGGTGCTGGAGCCCGCCGGCCTGCCCGACGGACTGGCCGCGCTGCCCTGGGGCCGGGTCGACGCGCGTGCGGGGGCCGCCGCCGCCCTGTGCCTGCGCGAGGCGGTCACGCTGGCCATGGCCGGGCGGGTGGCGGCCATCGTCACGGCACCGCTGCACAAGGAGGCGCTGTCGGCGGCCGGCGAGCCCTACCCGGGCCACACCGAGATGCTCGCCGCCGAGAGCGCGCGCCACGGCGTGCCGGCCGACGTGCGCATGATGCTGGCCAACGAGGAGCTCAAGACCGTGCTGGTCACGGTCCATTGTTCGCTGCGCGAGGCGATCGAGCGGCTGGATCAGGCGGCCGTGCTGTCGACGCTGCGCATCGCCCACGCCAGCGCGGCCCGCTGGGGGCAGCCGTCGCCCCGCATCGCGGTGGCCGGGCTGAACCCGCATGCCGGGGAGGGCGGGCTGTTCGGCCGCGAGGAGATCGACGTCATCGCCCCGGCCATCGAGCAGGCCCGCCGCGAGGGCATCGACGCCCGCGGGCCCCATGCGCCCGACACGGTCTTCATGCGTGCCCGGCGCGGCGAGTTCGACCTGGTGCTGGCGATGTACCACGACCAGGGGCTGATCCCGGTCAAGTACATGGGCGTGGAGCATGGGGTCAACGTGACCCTGGGGCTGCCCTTCGTGCGCACCAGCCCCGACCACGGCACGGCCTTCGACCTGGCCGGTCGGGGCCTGGCCGATGCGTCCAGCCTGCAGGCGGCGCTGCAGATGGCCCGCCGCCTGCAGCAGCCGGGCTGAACGGGCCGCCTCAGCGCAGCAGCAGGTCGACCACCAGGCCGGCGAACACGCTGAAGCCGATCCAGTGGTTCTCCCGGAAGGCGCGGAAGCAGCCGTCGCGGCTGCGGTCGCGGATCAGCCGGAAATGCCAGCCCACCTGCACCAGCGCGGCCGCCAGGCCCAGCGCGTAGGGCAGGCCGAGCCCGGCCCGGGCGCCGACCAGCGCCCACAGCGCGACGAACAGCAGGTAGAAGGCCATCACCGCGGGCACGTCGAAGCGGCCCAGCGTGATCGCCGAGGTCCGGATGCCGATCTTCAGGTCGTCGTCGCGGTCGACCATCGCGTATTCGGTGTCGTAGGCCAGCACCCAGCACAGGTTGCCCAGGCACAGCAGCCAGGCCTCGACCGGCACCGTGCCGGTCACCGCGCTCCAGGCCATCGGGATGCCGAAGCCGAAGGCCACGCCCAGCACCGCCTGCGGCATCGAGACCCAGCGCTTGGCGTAGGGGTAGGCGATGGTGATGGCCAGCGCGGCAAGGGAGAACAGGATCGTCGGCGTGTTGGTGCTCAGCACCAGCAGGAAAGCGAGCAGCGCCAGCGCGGCGCCCAGCTTCAGGGCCTCGCCGACCGACACCGCGCCGCTGGTGACGGGGCGCCGGGCGGTGCGTTTCACGTGGCGGTCGAATTCACGGTCGGCCACGTCGTTGATGCAGCAGCCGGCGCTGCGCATCAGGATCGTGCCCAGCGTGAACACCAGCACCAGGTGCAGGCCCGGGAAGCCGCCGGCGGCCAGCCACAGCGCCGACAGCGTGGGCCACAGCAGCAGCAGCCAGCCGGCGGGGCGGTTCCAGCGGATCAGGTCGAGCCAGAGCGAGAGGCGGGAGGGGGCCGGGTCGGTCGTGTCCATGGCCGGATTATCCGGCGTCGCCCGCCCGCCCCGGCGCTCAGGCCAGCGTGGCCGGCTGGGTCACGCTCGACAGCGTCGTCGCCCCGGCCAGCGTGGCGTGTTCGGTCGATCCCAGGTGGAAGCCGGTGGGCATGTGCGGGCGGGAGCGCTCGCGGAACTGGCGCACGAAGGGCAGCACCTCGTGGGCGGGCAGCGGGCGGGCGACGAAGTAGCCCTGCACGATGTCGCAGCCTTCGGCCGACAGCACCGCGACCTGGGCCGGCTCCTCCACCCCCTCGGCCACCGTGGCCATGCGCAGCGACTTGGCCAGCGCCAGGATGTTGCGCACGATGGCCCGGGCGTCGCGGCTGATCAGCAGCTCGCGCACGAAGGCCCGGTCGATCTTCAGCGTGTCGAAGGGGAAGCGCCGCAGGTAGGCCAGCGACGAATAACCGGTGCCGAAGTCGTCCAGCGCGATCTGGATGCCGAGCTTGCGCAGCGCGTGCAGCCGGTTGACGGTGCCGCGGGTCTCGTTGATGAAGACCGACTCGGTGATCTCCAGCTCGAGCCGGTGCGGTGCCAGGCCGCTCAGGCGCAGCGCGCCTTCGACGGTGGCGGGCAGGTCCTCGGTCATCACCTGCAGCGGCGAGATGTTGACCGCCACCTGCAGGTGCTCCGGCCAGGTCGCCGCCTCGGCGCAGGCATGCTGCAGCGCCCAGGCGCCCATCGACAGGATCAGGCCGCATTCTTCGGCCACGGTGATGAATTCGGACGGCGGGATGTTGCCGTGCTGCGGGTGCTGCCAGCGCAGCAGCGCCTCGAAGCCGATGATGCGCCAGGTCGCCAGGTCGACCTTGGGCTGGTAGTGCAGGCTGAGCTGGTTGAGTTCGAGCGCATCGCGCAGGTCACGCTCGAGCACCAGCCGGCGGCGCACCTGCTCGCCCATGCGCTGCACGAAGTAGCGCATCGTGCCGGTGGCGTTGGCCTTGGCATCGTAGAGCGCCAGGTCGGCGTGCTGCATCATCTCGTCGACGCTGGTGCCGTCCTGCGGAAAGCGGGCCACGCCGATGCTGGTGCGCACCGGCACGGTCGAGCCCAGCGCCATGCAGGGCTCGCGCAGCGCGTCGAGGATGCGCTGCGCGACGGCGCTGACCTCGACCTCCTCGCCCGTCGTGCGCAGCAGCACGGCAAATTCGTCGCCGCCCAGCCGGGCGACCACGTCGGCCTTGCCGACGGCTTCCTTCAGGCGCCGGCCGACCTCGATCAGCAGCGCGTCGCCGGTCGGATGGCCGAGGGTGTCGTTCACGCCCTTGAAGTTGTCCAGGTCCAGGCACATCACCGCGCCGGCGGTCTTCAGGCGCCGGCAGTTTTGCAGCGCCTGCTCGAGCAGCACCCGGAAATGGGCCCGGTTGGTCAGGCCGGTCAGCGTGTCGTAGTGCGCCAGCCAGGCCAGGCGGCGGTCGGCCATGCGCGCCTGGGTCACGTCGCGGGCCACGCCGCGCCAGCCCAGCGCCGTGCCGCGCTCGTCGACCACCGGCTTGGCGGTGACCGACCACCAGCGCTGCTGGCCGCCGACCTTCATCGGCAGCATCACGTCGCGGAAGGGCTGGCCTTCGGTCAGGCGCTGGTGCAGGGTGTGGGCGGACTCGCGGTCGGCCTCGCGCAGGTCGGTCTGCAGCTCGCCCAGCATGGCCAGCAGCGAGCGGCCGTTCAGCAGCTCGGCCTTGCTGCCCAGCGAGACGGCCAGCTGCTCGCTCACATGGCAGAGCCGGCCGCTGGCGTCGATCTCCCACAGCAGGTCGCTGCCCTGTTCCTCGAAGTCGCGCAGCAGCAGGCCGATGAGCTGGTTCTGGTGGTCGGCGCGCACCTCGGCATTCATGCGGGCGTGCACATTGAGGTTGACCGCCCGCACCGCCGTGATGATCAGGCCGGCATACAGCAGCCACTGCAGCGGCCCGAGCACCTGCAGCGCCCCGCTGCTGGCGACATAACCGGTCAGCGCGCCCAGGCTCATCGCGGCGACGTAGGCATAGGCCGCGCGCGGCGCCCCGCCCAGGCAGACGCTGCCGACCCCCAGCGTGACGGTGATCGTGGCCACCAGCAGGCCCTGGTGGCGGCCGTCGGCGTCATGGGCCAGCAGCAGCGCCGGCAGCGCCGACCACAGCAGGCCCCAGACGCCGCCGACGACCGTGAGCTTGTGCATGCGCGAGCTGCTCACGCGGGCCGGGCGCTTGCGCCGGCGCCAGACGCTCCACTGCTGCAGGTTCCACAGGCCCAGCGTCACGGTCAGCACCGTCCAGCACAGCAGCCACAGGTCGGGCAGGTCGCCCGACAGCATGCCGCCGACGATCAGCGAGTTCAGCACCACGGCCGCGGTGGCCAGCGGGACCGAGCGCATCACGCTGTCGTACTGCTTGCTGCGCACGAGGGAGGCGATCGACTCGTCGGACGTCAGCATCGCGCGTCGGCGGTCGTCCTTGCGTCGTTCGCCCACCCGGCGAGCGGGTTTCTTGCGGGACGGTGAAACGGAGCTGGGGCTGGAGGTGGGCGCTGGCATGGTCGGAGGAGATGGAGGCACGATGCGGTGCCCCGGCTCCTCTGACTTCGGTCGTTTTGATCAGGCCTTGAGCGCCCGGATCGGGGGAAACATGAAATTCAGCTGCTCAGGCGGGTCGCCCCGGGCAATGCGCACGCATAGATCGCGTTGCGCAGGGCCGCGATCGCCTCGTAGCGCGTGAAGCTGCGTCGCCAGGCCAGCACCACGCGCCGCGTCGGCACCGGATCGGCGAACGGCACGTAGTTCACCAGGCCGTCGCTGGGCGCTCCTGGCGGGGGCACCGACAGGCCGGGCACGACGGTGATGCCCATGCCGGCGGCCACCATGTGCTTGATGGTCTCCAGCGACGAGCCCTCGAAGCTCTTGCGGATGCCTTCGGCATGGCTCGCGAAGCGGGCGAATTCCGGGCAGACCTCGAGCACGTGGTCGCGGAAGCAGTGGCCGGTGCCCAGCAGCAGCATCGTCTCCTGCTTCAGTTCGGCCGAGGTGATGCTGGGGCGGTCGGCCAGCGCATGCCGGTGCGGCACGGCCACCTGGAAGGGCTCGTCGTAGAGCGGCGCGATTGCCAGGCCGGTGTCGGGGAAGGGCTCGGCCAGGATGGCGCAGTCCAGCTCGCCGGTGCGCAGCATCTCGAGCAGGCGCACGGTGAAGTTCTCCTGCAGCATCAGCGGCATCTGCGGCAGGTGGTCGATGGTCTGGCGCACCAGGGCCGGCAGCAGGTAGGGGCCGATGGTGTAGATCACGCCCAGGCGCAGCGGGCCGGCCAGCGGATCCTTGCCGCGGCGGGCGATCTCCTTGATCGAGGCGGCGCTCTCCAGCGTGGCCTGCGCCTGGCGCACGATCTCGTCGCCCAGCGGCGTGACGCTGACCTCGGCGCCGCCCCGCTCGAACAGCTTGACCTCGAGTTCCTCCTCGAGCTTCTTGATCGCCACCGACAGGGTCGGCTGCGAGACGAAACAGGCTTCGGCAGCGCGGCCGAAATGGCGCTCGCGCGCCACCGCCACGATGTATCGCAACTCGGTGAGGGTCATCGTCGCCGTCCAATATCCCTGGTTGACAAGACTGGTGCCGCCGGATTGTCGTCAATAAACCGGCGGCTGCGGCCGCTGACCACCCGGCTGCAGGTCCCGAGTATCGGCCAGCCCGGATTTGCACTGGGTGTTTTCCGCCTGTCAGGCCGCAGCAAGACTTCCTAAACTGGACTGCATCCGACTTGATCTTCGATTGCCCCAGCGCCATGAATCAGTCCATGAAACACGTCCTTGTCTGTGCGGTCCTGGCGGCGACCTCCGCTGCGTGGGGCCAGTCGTCCGGTGATGCGGCCGCCGGTCGGTCCAAGGCGGCGATGTGCATCGGCTGTCACGGCATCGTCGGCTACCGGGCCAGCTTTCCTGAGGTCTACCAGGTGCCGATGATCTCCGGGCAGGGCGCCCGCTACCTGAGCGCGGCGCTGCAGGCCTACCGCAAGGGCGATCGCAGGCACCCGACGATGCGCAGCATCGCCGGCTCGCTGAGCGATCAGGACATCGAGGACCTGGCCGCGTTCTATGCCGCCCAGCTGCCGGCCGCGCCCCCGCCGGCCGCCGCCGCGGCGCCCGACGCCCAGGTGGCGGACCTGCTCAAGCGGGGCAACTGCGCGGCCTGCCACGGCGAGGGCCTGAACAAGCCCATCGACGCCAGCTACCCCAAGCTGGCGGGCCAGCACGGCGACTACCTCTACGCGGCGCTGCGGGCCTACCGGGTCGAGAACCATCCGCAGGTCGGTCGGGCCAACGCGATCATGGCCGCGCAGGCCAAGCCCTACACCCCGGCCGAGCTGAAGGCGCTGTCGACCTACATCGCCAGCCTGCCCGGAGAACTCCAGACGGTACCGAACGCCAAATTCCGTTGAGCTGCCGTGGGCCCGCCCCGGCGATCTTTCTGCGCGATAGCGTGCGTGTCTGCACACGAGCAGTGTCCGGGAGCGGTCCGGCGTGCTTGATACTCCTCGTCCTGAAGGGAGTGCGCGATCAGCGCCTGCAGCGTGTCGATGCTAAAACGTATCCGTATGGACCAGCTCCGACTGGGCATGCACGTCCATGAACTGTGCGGTTCGTGGATGGATCACCCGTTCTGGCGCAGCAAGTTCCTGCTCAGCGACCCGCAGGACCTGCAGCGCCTGAAGGACTGCGGCATCGGCGAGCTCTGGATCGACACCGGCAAGGGCCTGGACGTCGACGGCGGCCTGTCGCAGGAGCAGGTGGCCTCCGAGGTCGAGGAGGAGCTGGTCGTGGCCGTCACCACGCCGCTGCCCGAGCAGCGCATCTCGGCCCAGGAAGAGTTCAGCCGCGCCTCGCAGATCTGCCAGCAGGCCAAGGTCAAGGTCCAGAGCCTCTTCCAGGAGGCCCGGATGGGGCAGGCCATCCACACCGAGGGCTGCGCGGCGCTGGTCGACGACATCATCGCCTCGGTGTCGCGCAACAGCGGGGCGCTGGCCAGCCTGGTGCGGCTCAAGAGCCAGGACGAATACACCTATCTGCACTCGGTGGCCGTCTGCACGCTGATGGTGGCGCTGGGGCGCACGCTGGGCCTGCCGCAGGCCGAGCTGCAGCAGCTCGGCCTGGCCGGCCTGCTGCACGACATGGGCAAGGCCCGGGTGCCGCTGGAGGTGCTCAACAAGCCCGACCGCCTGACCGACGACGAGTTCACGCTGATGAAGCGCCACCCGGAGTTCGGCCACGAGATGCTGCTGACCGAAGGCGGCTCCTCCGAGGTGGCGCTGGACGTGTGCCTGCACCACCATGAGCGCATCGACGGCACCGGTTATCCGCACCGCCTGGCGGGCGACCAGATCAGCCTGCACGCGCGCATGGGTTCGGTGTGCGACGTCTACGACGCGATCACCTCGGCGCGACCCTACAAGGCGGCCTGGGATCCGGGCGAGGCGGTGCGGCAGATGGCGCAGTGGAAGGGCCATTTCGACCCGATCATCTTCCAGGCCTTCGTCAAGACGGTGGGCATCTACCCGATGGGCTCGCTGGTGCGGCTGCAGTCGGGGCGCCTGGGCGTGGTGATGGACCAGAACGAGCAGTCGCTGCTGGCGCCGCGGGTCAAGGTGTTCTTCTCGACCAAGTCGATGATGCGCATCCCGCCCGAGGTGATCGACCTGGGGCCCGGGCGGTCGCCCGATCGCATCCTGTCGGTGGAATCGACCGAGAAGTGGAAATTCAAGGACCTCGACGAACTCTGGCTCGAGCCCAAGCGGGTGCGTGCCCAGCCGGTGTGATGGCGGTCATGGCCGGCGCACCGGGCCGGCGCTAACCTGTGCGGGTGTCTCACGGTCCACCCCGAGGATTGCCCATGCTTGAACTCACCCTGCCCGACATGACCTGCGGCCACTGCAAGGCCACGGTCGAGAAGACGGTGCTGGCGCTCGACGGCCAGGCCGAACTGCGCTTCGACCTGCCGCAGCACCGGGTCGCCATCCAGACCCGTGCCAGCGAGGCGGCCGTGCGTGCCGCCCTGACCGAAGAGGGTTACCCGCCGGCCGACGCCTGATCGACCGGTCCCGGCTTCGTGCCGGCGCGCAGCGCAGTGATGCACCGGCATCGCTGCGCTTTTTTCATGATCGGACCGGATTTGTTCATTTTGGGTCGGGCCGGAACCACACCGGCCGGAACACCGCAGTAAACACCACGTTTATCGGGCTCAAGTCCTGGAAGCCGGGCCGGAAGAATCCCCCCAGACCCTTCCGGAATCCCGATCATGGCCGACAGCGCCCAGGACAAGCAGCTTGACCCGACCGAACACCGCCTGCGCAAGGCGCGTGAAGAGGGCCAGGTCGCGCGCTCGCGGGACCTGAGCCACTTCGGCGTCGTGGCCGCCGGGCTGGCGGCGCTGGCCACCGCGGCGGCGCCGGTCGCCGCCTGGCTGACCCAGCTGATGGCCGACGGCCTGCGTTTCGACGCCAGCACCGTCGCCACGCCCCGCCTGATGCTGGAGCGCCTGGTCACGCTGATGCTGCCGGCCATCGGCTTCGGCCTGGTGATCTGCCTGATCACCGGAGTGACCGCCGTGGCCTCCGGCGTGCTGTCGGGCGGCTGGATCTTCACGATGAAGGCGGTGATGCCGAACTTCGGCAAGCTCAACCCGCTGGCCGGGCTGGGCCGCATCGTCTCCAAGCAGCAGCTCGGCGACACGCTCAAGGCCTGTGCGCTGGCGCTGATCCTGGGCATCGTCGGGGCCAGCTACCTGTGGGCCCACGTCGAGGACTTCGTGCTGGCCCAGTCGATGGCGTTGCCGCTGGCCATCGAGACCACGGTCGCCCGCATGGCCTCCGGGCTGTGGCTGCTGGTGCTGGTGCTGGCCGCGGCCGCGCTGATCGACGTGCCGCTGCAGCGGTTCATGCACCGCTCGCGCCTGAAGATGAGCCATCAGGAAGTCAAGGAAGAATTCAAGCAGCTCGAGGGCAACCAGGAGGTCAAGGGCCGCATGAAGGCCAAGATGCGCGAGGCCTCGCGCCGGCGCATGCTGGCCGCGGTGCCGACGGCCGACCTGGTGGTCATGAACCCGACCCACTATGCCGTCGCGCTGCGCTACGACGAGGCCTCGATGGGGGCGCCGCGGGTGGTCGCCAAGGGCGCCGACCTGCTGGCGATGAAGATCCGCGACATCGCCAAGGAATCCAAGGTGCCCGTGCTGCAGGCGCCGCCGCTGGCCCGGGCGCTCTACGCCCATGGCGAGCTGGACCGCGAGATCCCGTTCGCGCTGTTCAGCGCGGTGGCGCAGGTGCTGGCCTACGTGTTCCAGCTGCGCCATGCGCTGGCCGGCCGCAGCCCCTGGCCGGCCGATCTGGTGCCGCTGGACATCCCGCCCGAGCTCGATCCCCATCACCCCAGCGCTGTGCCGCCCACGACTGAACCCGCATGAACGCGCTGACCACTCTGCAAGGCCTGCTGGGCCGCCATGCCGCCGCGATGAAGGCGGTGGCCGCCCCGGTCTTCATCATCATGATCCTGGCCATGATGGTGCTGCCACTGCCGGGCTTCGCCCTGGACGTGTTCTTCACCATCAACATCGCGCTGGCGCTGATGGTGATGCTGGTGGCCGCCTACATGGTCCGCCCGCTCGACTTCGCCGCCTTCCCGACGGTGCTGCTGCTGACCACGCTGCTGCGCCTGTCGCTGAACGTCGCCTCCAGCCGCGTGGTGCTGATGGAGGGCCACACCGGCCCGGGCGCCGCGGGTGCGGTGATCGAGTCCTTCGGCCACTTCCTGATCGGGGGCAACTTCGCGGTCGGCCTGATCGTCTTCGGCATCCTGGTGGTCATCAACTTCGTCGTCATCACCAAGGGCGCGGAGCGCATCGCCGAGGTGGGCGCCCGCTTCACGCTGGACGCGATGCCCGGCAAGCAGATGGCGATCGACGCCGACCTGAACGCCGGCCTGATCGACGAGGCGTCCGCCAAGCGCCGCCGCGCCGAGGTGCAGGACGAGGCGGAGTTCTTCGGCTCGATGGACGGTGCGTCGAAGTTCGTGCGTGGCGACGCGATCGCCGGGCTGCTGATCCTGTTCATCAACATCGTCGGCGGTTTCATCATCGGCGTGGTCCAGCACGGCCTGGGTGCCGGCGAGGCGGCCAGCACCTACGTGCTGCTGGCCGTCGGTGACGCGCTGGTCGCGCAGATCCCGGGCCTGCTGATCTCGGTGGCCGCGGCCATGGTGGTCTCGCGCGTGGGCAAGGAAGAGGACGTCGGCACCCAGATCATGGGCCAGATGTTCAAGTCCTCGCAGTCGGTGGGCATCGCCGCGGGGGTCATCGGCCTGCTGGGCGTCATCCCCGGCATGCCCAACCTGGTGTTCCTGCTGGTGGGCGGGGGCATGGCCGCGCTGGCGCGCTGGATGTACGTGCGCGATCACCGCCCGGCCGCGGTGGCCCCGCCGCCGCCCGATCCGCAGCAGGCCGCCGCGGCCAACGCCGAGGCCAGCTGGGACGACCTGCAGCCGGTCGACACGCTGGGCATGGAGGTGGGTTACCGCCTGATCGCGCTGGTCGACAAGGAGCGGGGTGGCGACCTGCTCAACCGCATCAAGGGCGTGCGCAAGAAGTTCGCCCAGGACGTCGGCTTCCTGCCGCCGGCCGTGCACATCCGCGACAACCTCGAACTGCGCCCGAGCATGTACCGCATCACGCTGCGTGGCGCGGTGGTGGGCGAGGGCGAGTCCTTCCCCGGCATGCACCTGGCGATCAACCCCGGCCACGTCACCGCCCAGCTGCCGGGACAGGCCACCACCGATCCGGCCTTCGGCCTGCCGGCGGTCTGGATCGACGACCGGCAGAAAGAAAGCGCCCAAATGGCCGGGTACACCGTCGTTGATTCCTCGACCGTCGTGGCCACCCATCTTTCACACTTGATGCAACTGCACGCGGCCAGGTTGCTGGGGCGAGTCGAAACCCAGGCCCTGGTGGAACACGTGACGAAGCTGGCTCCCAAACTCATAGAAGACGTGGTTCCCAAGATGATCGGCATCGCCCCCTTGCAGAAGGTCCTGCAGCTGCTGCTGGAAGAAGGCGTGCACATCCGCGACATGCGCTCGATCATCGAAGCCCTGGCCGAACATGCCGGTGGCGGCCTGTCCGATCCGATGGAGCTGGCCCGGCGCCTGCGCATCGCCCTGGCCCCGGCCATCGTGCAGCAGATCTACGGCGCGCAGCGCGAACTCGACGTCATCGCCATCGAACCCGAACTCGAGCGCCTGCTGACCCAGGCGCTGAGCGCCCAGCATGGCGCCGCGCTCGACCCGGGCGTGGCCGATCACCTGGCGCGTGGCGCCAACGATGCCGCCCGCCGCCAGGAAGACCTCGGTCATCCCGCGTGCCTGCTGGTGCCCGATCCGATCCGTGCCCCGGTGGCCCGCCTGCTGCGCCGCGCCGCGCCCCGCCTGCGGGTGCTCGGCCACAGCGAGATTCCTGATACCCATTCGATCCGCATCGGTTCGATCATCGGAGCCAGCACATGAACGTCAAACGTTTCATCGGCCGCAACTCGCGTGAGGCCATGCAGAAAGTGCGCCTGGCCTTCGGTGACAACGCCGTGGTGCTGTCGACCAAGCCGTGCAGCGAAGGCATCGAGATCGTTGCGATGCCGCCCGAGAGCATCGATGCGATCGAGCGTTTCGGCGACGACAGCCGGGCGATGGCCTCGCCGGCCCCGGCCGCCGCAGCCCCCCAGCCGCAGCGTCCCGCCCCGGCCCCGGCGCCCGAGCACTGGCGGGCCGCCCAGGAGCCGTCGGCTCCGGTGGCCGCACCCGCGGCCAGCCGCGGTGGCCTGCTGGCCCGCCTGCGTGCGGCCGTGCCGAGCGTCGGCCCGGCCGCGACCCCGCCGGCCGCGCCGCTGTCGCGCTTTCCCGACCCGGTCGACGGCCAGGTGCAGGACGACGTCGGCACGCTGGCGATGAGCACGCTGTCCTTCCAGGACTACGTGCGCGAGCGCATGCTCAAGAAGCGCGAGACCGAGCTGCGCGAGCAGGCGGCCCGTCCGGTGCCGGTGTCGCCGGCGGCCATCGAGCAGCGCCTGTCGCAGCGCGAGGCGGCCGAGGCCCGTGAGGCCCACGACGCCGACGACCTGCCGACCTATCCGAAGATGATGGCCACCGGCGCGGCGCTGCAGGCCCAGCGTGAGGCGGCGGCCCAGGCCGCGGCACCACGCGCCAGCCGCCGCGAGCGTCCGGTCGAGCCCGAGCTGAACCTGGGCGATGCGCCCGACAGCCTGATGGATGCCTTCGCCGAGGCGCCGGTGCGCGCGGCGGCTCCGGCCCCCCGGGCGGCCCGTGCTCCGCGCGAGCCGGCGGTCGCTGCGGCACCGTCCGACGAGCAGCACGCGATGATGAACGAGATCCGTGCCATGAAGGGCATGATCGAGGAGCGCTTCGGCACCCTGGCGTTCATGGAGAAGCTGCAGAAGAGCCCGCGCCAGGCCCAGCTGATCACCCGCCTGCTCGACTGCGGCTTTTCGCCCGCGCTGATCCGCAAGCTGGCCGACGGCCTGCCCGAGGACACCGCCGACGAGCTGGCCTGGTCGGCCTCGGTGCTGCAGCGCAACCTGCTGACCGGCGAGGACGATCCGGCCCTCGAGGACCAGGGCGGCGTGTTCGCGCTGGTCGGCTCGACCGGCGTGGGCAAGACCACGTCGACCGCCAAGCTGGCGGCGGCCTTCGCCACCCGCCACGGCGCGGGCAACCTCGGCCTGATCACGCTGGACGCCTACCGGCTCGGCGCCCACGAGCAGCTGCGCGCCTACGGCCGCATCCTGGGCGTGCCGGTGCACACCGCGCACGACCGCGTGGCGCTCGAGGACCTGCTCGACCTGCTGTCGGCCAAGAAGATGGTGCTGATCGACACCGCCGGCCTGGCCCAGCGTGACACCCGCACCCGCGAGCTGCTGGAGATGCTGCAGCACCGCGCGATCAAGCGCCTGCTGGTGGTCAACGCCGCGCAGCAGGGCGAGACCATCGAGGACGTGCTGTCGGCCTACAAGGCCACGCAGGCCAAGGGCATCGTGCTGTCGAAGATGGACGAGGCGGTCAAGCTCGGCCCGGCGCTCGACGCGCTGATCCGCCACCGCGTCAAGGTGGTCGCGGTCGCCAACGGCCAGCGTGTGCCCGAGGACTGGCACCGGCTGACGGCCCAGGCGCTGATCCAGCGCGCGATGCGCACCACCGGCTCGCAGGCCTGGCGCATGGACGTCAACGACGTGAACCTGCTGTTCGCCGCTCCGCAGGCCGCCCCGGCAGCCCCGCGCGGTCGCTCGACACGCAACACCGACGTCTGATCGATGCAGGGAGCTTTCGCGATGACCATGCCCTCCGCGCCGCCACCACCGCCCTTCCGCCGCACCGCCCCGGCCGACCAGGCCGACGGCCTGCGCCGCCTGTTCTCCTCGCGTTCCATGCGCTTCGTGCCCGTGGTGTCCAACCCCTTCATCGCGCATGGCGGGGTGCTGATCGAACGCCTGTGCACCGTGCTCGACGAGATGGAGCTCGACACCCTGCTGGTCGACGCGTCCGAACGTGGGGCCGCGCCCAAGGAGCTGGCCAACTTCGACCTGGCCGAAGGCATCGAGGTGCTGTCCGAGCGGGTGGCCTACCTCGGCGCGCGTGGCCTGCCGGCCCGCTGGGTCGACAGCCAGGGCTCGACCCGCGGCTTCCTGGACGCGATCGCCGAGGCGCTGCCCAGCACCCAGGTGGTGCTGGTGCATGCCAGCGCGCTGGAGCTGGCCCGGCTGTTCGGCCGCGGCGACGAGGGGGTCAGCCGCCCCCGCCCGCTGGTGCTGTGCGATGACCGACCCGAATCGATGACCCACGCCTATGCGGCCCTGAAGATCTTTGCGCAGCGTGCCGACTGGCGCATCCATGACCTGCTCATGTGCGCCCCCCGCCAATCCACCCACGCCCGGCTGGTCGCGGAGCGCCTGGCGCACTGCTCGGACCTGTTCCTCGGTGGCGTGCAGCGTGACTGGGTGCAGGTCGATCCGGCCGAACCGCCGACGGCCACGCCGTCCGCGGCGCTGGTCGGCCTGGTGGAGCAGCTGCTGTCCTCGGCCGCGGTGCTCAACCCCGGCGAAAGCGAACGTGCCGGCTTGCGGGTGGCTCTGCCCTCGCACCGCCAGCCGTCGATGACCTGAATGTGATGGAGCCGACGAATGTATACCGCCAAAGGTCGCCTCGACGTCAACACGATGCTCAAGCAGTACAGCCCGCTGGTGCGCCGCCTGGCCCACCAGATGATCGCCAAGCTGCCGGCCAACGTCGAGATCGATGACCTGATCCAGGTCGGCATGATCGGCCTGACCGATGCGCTGAGCCGCTTCGACGTGGGACAGGGGGTGCAGTTCGAGACCTTCGCCACGCAGCGCATCCGCGGCGCGATGCTCGACGAGCTGCGGGGCTCGGACTGGATGAGCCGGGGCAACCGCAAGCACCAGCGTGACATCGAGACCGCCGTGCACCGCCTCGAGCAGCGCCTGGGCCGAGCGCCCTCCGAGAGCGAGATCGCCAAGGAGATGGAGATCTCGCTGGCCGACTACCAGGACCTGCTCAACCGCGTCCGTGGCACGCAGCTGATCTACCTCGAGGACATGGGCGGCGACGACGGTGACAACGACTACCTCGACCGCCACGTGGCCGACGAGGGCAGCGACCCGCTGACCCAGCTCAACGACTACCGCATGCGCTCGGCGCTGGTCGACGCGATCAAGAACCTGCCCGAGCGTGAGCAGTACGTGATGAGCATGTACTACGAGCAGGACATGAACCTGAAGGAGATCGCGGCCGTGCTGGGCGTGACCGAGTCCCGCGTCTGCCAGCTGCACAGCCAGTCCATCGCCCGCCTGCGCGTCAAGCTGCGCACCTGGTGAGGGGGTCGATCAGGCCGCGTTGGGCCACGACAGCACGCGGTAGGACGGCGCGCGCTGCTGGATCGGCGCCAGGTGGTCGGGCCAGGGCTGGGGCTGCTCCTCCAGCGGCGGCTCCAGGTTGAAGTGCTGCCGGAAGGCCGACACCAGCGAGCGGGCCGCCGAGGTCCAGCGGAAGCGGGCCGCCTGCTCGACGCCGCGCCGGCCGAGGTCGGCCGACATCCACGGATCGAGCATCAGCCGCGCCATCGCCAGCGAGATCGTCTGCGCGTCTTCCGGATCCACCAGCAGCGCCGCATCACCGGCCACCTCGGGCAGTGCGGTGGTGTTGGAGGTGATCACCGGCACGCTGCAGGCCATCGCCTCGAGCACCGGCATGCCGAAGCCTTCGGCCAGGCTGAGGTAGGTGAACACGCGTGCATGGCGGATCAGCGCCGGCAGCTCCTCGTCGGTGACGGTCTCCAGGAACACGACCTGGGTCTCGATGCCCAGGCGCCGCACCTCGTCGAAGACCGCCTGATCGCCGAAGTCGCGCTGCCCGATCACCACCAGCGGTGGCAGGGCCATGCCGTGCTGGGCCAGCGCCGGGCCGTGCTGCTCCACCAGCAGCGCATAGGCCTGCAGGATCTTCAGGTGGTTCTTGCGTGGCTCGATCCGACCCACCGTGCAGAGGTAGCGCCCCGGCGTCAGGCCGCGCCGGCGCACCAGGTCCATGCCCTGCCGCCCCGGCAGGAAGCGGCTGCTGTCCACGGCGTTGCAGGTGACGTGGATGCGCTCCTGCGCCAGGCCGTAGAGCCGCATCATCTCCGAGCGTGAATAGTCGCTGACCGTGAACAGCAGCCGGGCGTGCCGGGCCGCCCAGCGGCCGGTCCAGCGGGCCATGCGGGCGAAGCCGGCGCTGAAGTATTGCGGATGGGTCTCGAACAGCACGTCGTGCACCGTCACCGCGCAGGGCCCCAGCGGCAGCAGCGGCAGGCGGTACTGCACATGCAGCAGGTCGATGCGGTGACGCAGCTGCGCCCAGGCCAGCTGCCAGCCCAGGCGGGCGAAGGCGCTGCGGTGTTTCATCCTCACCAGCGTGACGTTGGGCAGGCTGAAGGCCGGATCCTCGCGCCGCAGCCGCTCCGGGTCGCCGACGAAGAAGACGAAGTCGATGTCCAGCGCCGTGCGTACCGCCTCGCGGTAGACGCCCAGCAGGTGGCTGCGGCTGCCCTGGAAGATGCCGTCGAAGGTGTGGAAGTCCACGCCGATGCGCGGACGCCGGGCGGTGGAGGCGGTGGGCTGCGAGCGTGCCATGGTGGTCATGTCAGGTCGGAGAGGGGGCGGTGGAGGGAGGCCGGCCGGTGCGTAGCCGGCAGCCAGCACTCCAGCAGGCTGACGCTGGCGGGGGGCAGGGTCAGGTCGAGGGTCAGGGTGTCGTCGGTGATCTGCACGGCGTCGGCCGGCGGGGTCGTGCGCTGGCGCACGAACAGGTCGGTGGCGTCGTCGGCCCGCATCACCGATGGCGCCGACAGGCTGTGCAGCCGCAGGCGGTGGCGGCCCGGCTGGTGCAGGCCGGTCAGGCGCAGCGTGCCGCTGGCGGCCTGGGTCGGGTGCTTGTGCAGCAGCAGCAGGCGGATGCAGTCCTGCTCGGTGCCAGGCTCGAGCGTGGCCAGGGTCTCGACCAGCGGCAGCGCCGCCACGGCCGCGACCAGCCCGGCCGCCGGCGTGGCCGCGGTGGTGGCGCTGCCGCGGGCGGGCAGCCGCTCGCCGTTGAAGAGCGGGCGCATCAGCGCCAGCACCTCGCCGACCGGCCGCAGCCAGCCCTGGCCGTGGATGGCGCCGAAGCGCCAGTTGCCCGACAGCGACCAGAGGTTGGCCCAGCGCACGTCGTCACGCCGCGCCAGCATCATCAGCAGGTCGGTGACGTAGAGCGCGGCGGCCGGACTGCCGGTCCATTCGTCGCTGGCGCCGCGTCCGAGGCTGAAGATGGCGTGGTATTCGGTCAGCGCCACCGGCAGCACCAGGCCGGGACGGGCCTCGGCGATCAGTCGGTGCAGCGCGTCGAGGTCGGCCATCACCGTGCGGCTGCCGCCCATCGTGGCCCAGTACAGCGCCTGCGGATCGTCGAGCCGGTCGTAGCCGAAGGGCAGATAGGCGTTGTGCACGCAGGCGATGTCCACCCGTTCGGTCAGCGTGGCCAGCACCCGCCGGGCGTAGTTCGTGAAGTGCACCACCGGCACGCCGTTGCGCCGGTCGTTGGACAGCGGCAGGCCGATCAGCAGCGAGGGGTCGACGGCCCGCATCGCCCGGATGATGCGGTCGGCCTGGCGGGCGAAGGCCTCGGGCTCCATCGCCAGCTCCGGGCGGGCCTCGTCCTTCAGGTAGGGCTCGTTGCCGATCTCCCAGCGCTGCACCTGACGCAGGCGCCGGCCGGTCTGCGGCGAGCGCAGGCCGTCGACGTTGACCGCCCGCACCCAGGCGGCGGCCTCCTCGGGCGTGCCGCTGGGCACGTTGACCGTGATCACCGGCTGGGCGCCGGTGCGCTCGCACAGGTCGAGGAATTCGGCCGTGCCCAGGATGCTGGGCTGCTGCTGGCGGTTGTGGAAGTGCTCGTTGCTGCGCCGCTGCGCCAGTGGGCCGACGCCCCGTTGCCAGTGGTAGACGTCGGACTGCGCCCCCCCCGGGAAACGCAGCACCGTCGGCGCCAGCTGGGCGAGCCGGGCCAGCATCGCCGGCTCGGGCCGGCCGTCGGGGCGCAGCAGGTCGTCGCCCCGGTCGACCCACTGCACGTTGTGGCCCAGCAGTTCGGCGTTGAGCGGCGCGCCCGGGTCGTCGACGTCGATGTGCACGTCGAAGCGCGAGAGGTGGTCGGGCGGCGTGGCCAGCGCGCCGTCGCTGCAGCCGGGCACGGTCAGCGTGGCCCAGGCGCCGGTGCCGCCCAGCAGCGCCAGCCCGCTGCCCAGCAGCAGGTGGCGGCGGTCCTGGCGCGGTTCGTGGCCGCCGGCCGGCATCGACCGGTGCCGGCCCTGGCGGGATCCCGGGGGGCTCATGGCGCGGTCCTCATGCCGACCGGACACGCCAGGCGCGGCGCATCAGGTCCTCGCTGGAGCGGGCCTTGGCCTCGAGCACGGCCTGCTGCGGCGTGGCCCGGCGCAGCAGCGCGCCCAGCCGGTACAGGGCGCCGCGCAGGCCGAAGCCGGCGACGGTGACCAGGTCATAGAGCCACAGGCCGCGCCCGCCGCGCATCTGGCGGTAGAACTGGCGCGGCCCCTTCAGCGCCGACAGCAGCACGTCGCCCTGCTGCTGCTTCATGCTTTCACCCTGGTAGTGCACGATGGACACGCGTGGCGTGTAGAGCACGGTGCCCCCGGCCTGCTTCAGGCGGTGGCACAGCTCCATGTCCTCGCCGTACATGAAGTAGTCCGGGTTGAACAGCTGGCCGCCGAGGTCGGCGGTGCGCATGACCATGCAGGCGCCGCAGAGCCAGTCGACCTCGATGTCCTGGCTCACGTCGTGATCCAGGTAGAGCGGCATCGGCCGCAGGGCGCGGGGCAGCAGCCGGTCGAGGAAGAAGTAGTGGTTGAGCAGATTGGCCAGGCGCGGGTAGGCGCCGGCGGTCCAGCGCTGCAGCGTGCCGTCGCCGTTGAGCAGACGGCAGCCCAGCACGGTCACCGCTGGCTCCGCGTCCATCATCTCGACCATGCGGCCGATCGCGCCGTCGAGCACCCGGGTGTCGGGGTTCAGCAGCACGACGTGGCGGCCGCGGCACATCGGCAGCGCCTGGTTGTTGGCCCGGCCGAAGCCGACGTTGTCGCCGTTGGCGACCAGCTCGACCTGCGGGAACTGCTCGCGCACCATGGCCACGCTGCCGTCGCGCGAGTCGTTGTCCACGACGATGACCTGCAGCCGACCGGCCGCCACGCCTCCGTCGTCGTGCAGCGACTGCAGGCACACCCGCAGCAGCTCGCGCACGTTCCAGTTGACGATGATGACGCTGGCGTCGATGGGATTCTTCTGGCTCATGGCTGTTCCTGGTTCGAGGCCGGGTGGTCCGCTGCCGCCGCGGTGGACAGGGTGCGTGGCGGGGCGCTGGCCACGACGGCGCGGGCGGCGACGTCGCGGGTCACCGTGCAGCTCGGGCCGATCCGGGCCCCGTCGCCGATGCGGACCGGTCCGAGCACCATCGCGCGGATGGCCATCAGCACGTCGTCGCCGACCACCGGCAGGCCGCTGCCCCCGCCGATGTCGCGCGACTCCATGCCCCCGCCCAGGCCGCCGTAGCCGTAGAGCGTGAAACGCCTGCCGATGCGCCCGCACAGCACCACCGGTGCGTGGCCGAGGAAACAGCCCGCGCCGATCGAGGTGGTCGGCGCGATCTCGATGCGCGTCAGGTAGGTGTTGACCAGGAAGATGACCCAGGCGGTGTTGCGCCAGCCGCGCAGGAAGAGGTGGCGGCTGATGCGGTGCCAGAACAGCGCCTGGCTGGTCGGCAGCAGGCGCCAGAACAGGCGCTTCAGCGCGCTGCCCTCGTTGCCCATCGACTCGACGGTGCGCTGGAAGTCCGAGCGCATCAGCGCGCGGGTCTCGGCCCAGCTCAGCGGCGGTTCGTCGTTCGGCGAGATCAGCGCTTCAGCCACGGGCACCTCCATGGGCCTGGGCCCCGCCGGCGATCACGCGGGCGCGCGGCCACATCACCAGCGCGCCTTCCGCCACGTCCTCGGTCACCAGCGCGCCCGGGCCCACGTGCACGCCGCTGCCGATGCGCACCGGCCCGAGCACCCGCGCACCGAAGGCGATCACCACGTCGTCGCCTGCCACTGGGTAGCCCGGGCCGCCGCCGATGTCCTCGGTGCCGAAGCCGCCGCCAAGACCGCCGTCGCCGCGGATCGTCAGGCGGGCGCCGACGCGGCCGAACACGTAGACGCCGGTGGCGTGGGCGATCAGCGCCGACGGGCCGATCGAGCTGGTCGGGGGCAGTTCGGCGCGCGTCAGGTAGATGGCCATCAGCGACAGCAGCCGGGCGCTGCCGCGCCAGCCGCGCAGCAGCAGGTGGCGCGACAGCCGGTGCCACAGCAGGGCCTGGAAACCGGGCAGGCAGGCGTAGTAGAGCCGGTGGGCCAGGCCGTCGGCGCCACCGAGGTGTTCGCTCAGGCGCTGGAAGTCCGAGCCGATCAGCGCACGGGTCTCGCGCCAGGTCGGGGGGGCGTCGGCCCTTTCGGTCCGGCTCGGGCAGGGGGCGGCTCGGGCCGCGGCAGGCAGGGTGTCGTTCATCGGGGGCGGTCCGTGTCGGGGGCGTGCGGCGGCTGGGCCGCGCGGCGGATCAGGTCCAGCCAGCCGGGCAGGCTGGCTTCGACATAGGCTTCGGCCTGGCCCGCTCCGGTGTCGGGCAGCAGCATCGAGCGGTAGGTGTTCAGGCCGGCGATGGCGCGGCGGTAGTCGACGTCGCGCAGCTGGCTGGCGTAGATCGACAGCAGCGCCTGCTTGCGCTCGGCCAGCGGGTCGTCGAGCTCGACGACCCGGTTGGCGGGCAGCGGCGCCCAGACCTCGTAGCAGCGCAGCACCAGCGAACGCTGCCAGGCGCCGCAGCGCGCCAGGGCCGCGGCCAGCAGGCGGCTGGTCTGCCAGTGGTCCTCGAGCAGGTCGGTCACGAAGGGCAGGTAGATCAGCCGTGGCTGCAGCTCGTCCAGCCACAGCGCCAGACGCCGCACCTGCGGCTCGTGCGGGCCGATGCCGCCGTCGGGCGCCTCGAGAAAACGCACCTGCGTGACCCCGGCCGCGCGGCCCCAGGCCAGCGCTTCCTGGCGCCGGGTGTCGCGCAGCCGGCGCTGCAGCGCCTCGCGCCCGGGGGCGTCGAGGGCCGGGTCGTGCAGGCGCCGGTCGCCCAGCGCGCCGTCGCTGAGCTGCACCACATGCACCGCCGCACCCTGTGCGACGTGCTGCAGCACCGCCCCGGCGCAGCCGATCGCCTCGTCGTCCGGATGCGGGCTGAGCACCAGCACCCGGGCCTCCTGCCACTGGTCGACCCGGCGCGGCCAGCGGTCGTGGCCGGCCAGCAGCAGCGCCACGGCCAGCGAGTTGCGGGCGTCCGGGCGGACCCAGCGGCGCAGCAGCCGGCGCAGGCCTTCAACGACCGGCATGGACGCTCCCGGTCGTGCGGCGGCGCTGCATCACCTGGCGGTCATGGGCCTCGAGGTAGAAACGTTCCTGCGCGGCGGCGGCCTCGTCCCAGCAGTAGCGCCGGGCGAAGGCGCGCGAGCCCAGGCCGCGCGCCAGCAGCTCGTCGTCGCCCATGGCCAGCACCTCGCGCAGCGCCTGCGTGTAGGCCGCGACCTCGAAGGCCGGCGCCCGCAGGCTCTGCGGCGAGGCCACCTCGTTCATCGGCTCGCGATCCCACAGCACGGCGATGCGGGCGGCGGCGTTGGCCTCGCTCAGCGTCATGCCGAAGGTCTCCTGGCGCGAGGGCATGACCAGCGCACGGCAGTCCTGCAGCAGGCGCAGGCGCCGTGCTGCATCGAACGCTCCGGTCACCCGGACCCAGCGGCCCAGGCCGAAACGCTCGATCAGCGCCTGCAGCGCCTGCGGCTCCTGGATCGTGCCGGCCAGCGTCAGCGGCTCACGTTCGTGTTCGGCCAGCCCGGCGTAGGCCTGCAGCAGCAGGTCGATGCCCTTGGCGTGCAGCTCCAGCCGGCCGAGGAAGAGCAGGCCGCGGCCGGGACCGGGGGGTGTCTCGAACAGGGCGTCGTCGACCCCGTTGCCGATCACCTCGCAGTGCACGCCCGGGTGGCGGCTCCTCAGGTAGCGGCGCATCGACTCGGTCAGCGCGACCAGCGCCGGATAGAGCCGCACGCCATGGGTCTCGCCCCAGTGGAAAGGCAGCTTGAGCTGGCGGGTGTAGCTGCGTGCAGAGAACCACTGCACCGAGCCGACCAGCGCCGCGCTGCGGCGCCGGAACAGCGGCGTCCAGGTGGCCGAGGCCGGGGGCATGAAGTCCTCGACCAGCAGGTCGTAGTCGTGCTGGCGCACCGCGCGCGGCAGGCTGGCCAGGAAGGTCAGGTGGTGCGACGAGCCGTGCTCGCCCACCTTGCGGCCCAGGCGCAGGTAATGGATGCCGTCGCGCTCCTTGCTTGGCGTCGAGCCGGGGAAGGTCGGCGTCAGCACGGTGATCTCGTGGCGGCGCGCCAGGCGGCGGCAGATCTCGTAGGTGCGCACGGGACCCCCACCGGCCAGCGGGTTGTCCATGTCGTCGGGGTCGAGGTGCAGGATGCGCATGGGGATTCAGCGGGAGGTCGAGGGGCGCGCCGGGCGGCGCCAGGCCACGAGGCGGGCGAGATGGCGGCCCCGCACGACCCCCGAGCCCAGCAGCGCGAGGGCGTAGGTGGCGAGGGCGGCGGCCAGCGTCAGCGCCGGGTGGTGCGGCAGCGTCAGCACCAGCGCGCCGGTCGCGAGCGCGCCGGCCAGCAGCGTGCGCAGCAGCCGGGGCAGCAGCTCCGGGCAGGGGTGGTGGCGCAGCAGCCAGCGCAGCCGCCAGGCGACCCGCACGGCCAGCGCCAGCGGCACCGAGATCGCCGCGCCGAGCGGGCCGAGCGCGGGCACCAGCAGCAGCAGGCCGGCGGTCAGCGCCAGCAGCGCGAGGCCCATGGTGCGCAGGTCCTCGCGCTGGGCCTCGGCGGCGACCATGGTCGACGACAGCGTCTGGTCCAGCGTCATCAGCACGGCCGCGAAGATCAGCCAGCGCAGCGGGCCGGCGGCCGCCTGCAGTCCGGGGGCGTAGAGCAGGTCGATCAGCGGCCCGGCCAGCGCGGCCACCCCCAGCGCGACCACGAGGCCGCCGGCCAGCGCGATCTGCAGGCTGCGCGCGAGCACCTGGATGAATTCGCCGCGGTCCTGCCGGTACAGGCGCGACAGCGTGGGCAGCATGACCATCGCCGCGATCGTGGGCAGCATCAGCGCGGCTTCGTAGAGCCGGGCCGAGGCGGCGTAGATGCCGGCCTCGGCCAGCCCGCCCAGCCGCGACAGCAGCACCAGGTCGAGGCGCCCGGCCACCCCGGCCAGCACCGCGATGCCCAGGAAGACCGGCACCTCACGCCGGAAGCGCCGCGCGATGGCCGCGTCGAGCGCCTGCCAGCGCGGGCGCGGCAGGGCGGGCTGGCGCAGGTAGACCAGCGCGGTCAGGCAGCGCCCGACCAGGAAGACGAGGAAGAGCGCGTCCAGTCCGCCGCCGGAGTGCACCACCAGCGCCGAGCCGAGCGTGCGGCCCAGCGCTTCGGCGCACTGCACCCGGGCGATCAGGCTCATGCGCTCCAGCCCGATCAGGCCGACTTCGGCCACCAGCGTCCAGGCGCTGGGCAGCAGGCTGGCGGCCAGCAGCCAGAACGGCCCGTGCAGCGCCGGCGGGTAGGCCAGCCGGCCCGTCAGCCCCAGCGCCAGCGCGATCAGCGCGGCCACCGGCAGCGCCAGCGCCAGCGCGGTGCTCAGCTCGCCGGCCAGCGGCGTGCGCGCGGTGGCGACGTGGCGGGTCAGCGGCGTGGACAGCCCCAGCAGCGGCAGCATCTGCAGCATGAAGAACAGGTTCATCAGCAGCGAATAGCCGCCCAGCTCGCTGGCGCCGAGCCGGTGCGACAGCAGCCAGAACAGGCCGTAGTTCAGCGCGGCCATCAGCAGCCGGGCACCGAAGGACGAGCTCAGGGCGTGCAGCAGCTTCATCGCGTGATCCTCGCGGCGCCCTGCGCCTGCAGCCGCAGGGCCTGCAGCACCCCGGCCGCCAGCCAGAGCAGGAAGATGCGGATGTCGACGTAGTAGTTGTCCGAGGCGAGGTAGAGCAGGTGGGCGGCCAGCGCCCCGGCCAGCCCGGCGGCCAGCGCGAAGGTGCCCGGCTGCCGCCACTGCGCCAGCGGCCAGGCCTGGCGCAGCATGGCCAGCAGCAGCAGCGCCCAGGCGAGCGCACCGGGCAGGCCGAGCTCGGCGGCGGTCAGCAGGTAGCTGTTGTGCACCACCAGGTGCGACAGCGCGCGCTGGTAGTCGGGCGAGATGTCGGCCCAGGACGCGGGGATGTGGGCCTGCGCCGCCTCGTTGTAGCCGCCCAGCCCCACGCCCAGCCACGGGTGGTGGGCGATGATCATGAAGGCCTGGTCGTTGAGCAGCAGGCGCGACTCGGTCGAGCGGCCGTCCGGTTCGGTCAGGCGCAGGAAGACCTCCGGGTAGACCACGGCGACGGTGCCTGCGGCGGCGATCAGCAGCAGCAGCGCGGCGATCGCATGGCGGCGGCCCAGCAGACCGCGGCGGGCCATCATCGTCGCCGCCACGACCGCGCCCAGCACCGCCGCGGCCCAGCCGCCGCGCGACAGCGAGGCCAGCAGCATGGCCGCGGCGGCCAGCGCGACGGCCAGCGCGCCCTGGCGCACGGCGGGTCGCAGCCGGCCCGCGCCGAGCAGCCACACGGCGGCGGCGGGCAGCAGCAGCCACAGCACGTAGTCGGCCATCACGTTGGGGTGGTTGAACAGGCCGAAGGGCCGGAAGGCCGATCCGCCGCCCAGGCCCACGGTCATCGCCGACAGGTCGGAGACCTTGATGCCCGGGATCTCGATCGGACCCCGCTTGACCATCTGCGCGGCGGTGACCGCGGCCTGCAGCACGAAGCCGGTCAGCACCGCCTGCACCGCCAGGCGCACGTCGGCCGCGCTGCGCAGTGCATGCGAGACGACGTAGAACGCCAGCACCGCCAGGCTGTAGGCCACGGCGCTGGCCAGCGCCAGCAGCCCGGCGGGGGCCCGCAGGGCGGCCCACCAGATCAGCAGCAGGAAGCCCAGCGCGGCCCGGTCCAGCCCGGTCAGCGGCAGGGCCTCGCGCCGCCGCGCCCGCTCGCCGATGCCCCAGACCAGCGCCCAGGCCAGCAGCAGCAGGTGGGCGGGCGTCAGGTAGAGGCCGGGCGAGTAGAAACGGTCCAGCGGCGGCACGATCGCCTTGCTGATGTCGAAGGCCGCGCTCAGGAAGAACAGCCCGATCAGCAGGCGGCGCCCCGAGCCCAGCCCGACCCGCAGCAGCGGCAGCGCCAGGGCGCCCAGGGCCGCTGCGATCAGCAGCGGCGACTCCCAGGCGCCCTGCAGCAGCAGCCCGGCCAGCAGCAGGCCGGCGCAGCCGCTCAGCAGCGGCAGCAGCCAGCGCAGGGGACGGGAAGGGCGTGACACCAGCGGCGCTCCGGGCCTCAGAGCCAGTGCCGGTAGGCCCAGGCAGGCACGTACTGCGGCCGGCGGTTCAGCACCGCGCCCAGCAGCCGCCCGGCGGGCAGGCGGGCCGTGTCCAGCGCGCCGCGCACGACCTCGCGGCGGGTGCTGTCGGCGTCGACCACCAGCAGCACGCCGTCGGCCTGGGCCCCCAGGCAGCCGATCTGCGCCAGCGTGCCGGCGTCGACCACGGTCCAGCGGTAACGCTCGCGCAGCTTGCCGAACAGCTCGTGCACGGCGGCCTCGTGGAACAGCAGGCTGCCCGCGACCCCCTGGCCGGCCGGCAGCAGGTGCAGCCGGTCGTCGCTGCGGCTGGCGATGGCCGCCGCGCGCGTGCCGGCATGGCGCAGCAGGTCGAAGAAGCCGGGCTTGCCCGCGCCCCGGCTGCCGGCGTGGCCGGCGGGCGCCTCGGCGCTGCCGTCGATCAGCAGCACCCGGCCGCCCTGCTGCTGCATCAGGCGCTTGGCCAGCGAGCGGGCGATCACGCTCTTGCCCTCGCCCGGCCGCGCGCTGGCCACCACCAGGATGCGGCCATGGCCGCTGCGGGGCAGGGCTTCACGCACCCGCAGCGCCAGGCGGTGCATCAGCAGGCCGCGGTCGCTGGCGTGCTGCACCGGGCGCGGCTGGCGGGCGACGTCGGCCAGCACGTCGCGGCCGGCAGGCGAGCGGCTGTCGGGGGCATCGGGTGACAGCGTGCCGCCGGCCACGAGGCTGTGCGGCTCGCGCGCCTGGCGGTGCAGGTCCTCGGTGTCGGGCAGCAGGCTCACCCCTTCGGCCAGCACGCGGGCGCGGGCCTCCTCCTGCTCGACCAGCGCGCGTGGATCGAGCGTGCGGGGCGAGTCCCGACCGTCGGCGCGGTCGAGCTGGTGCGCGACCGGCCGGTCCGGCGACAGCACCGGCACGGCGGCCAGCGTGTTCAGGCCCAGCCAGCGGGCGAGCTCCTCGGGGGTCTCGATGCGGCGGTCGCCCATCTGGCGCAGCGCGGCCAGGGCCAGGCCCAGCAGCAGGCCCGCCAGCGGTCCCAGCACCAGCGCGAGCTGGCGCTGCTTGCCGTCGGGCAGGGTCGGGCGCTCCGGACGCTGGGTGACGACCCGGCTCTCGGCCTCGCTCGGGTTGACCTGCAGGTAGATGTCGATCTGGTCGAGGCGCTTGCGCAGCTCGACGAAACGCTCCTGCGCCAGGCTGCGGCGGCGTTCCAGCCGCGCCAGCTCGGCATCGGCCTCGGCGTTGGCCCGCACCTCGCGGCGCAGGCGTTCCTGCAGCGTCGAGATGGAGCGGTCCAGCGCCTTCACGTTCTGCGCCTCTTCGGTGTAGATCTGGCGCAGGTCGTCCAGGCGCTGCTTCAGGTCGCTGTTCTGCGACTGCATCGACGCGACCACCTGCGAGCCCGGCGTGCCCCCGCCCCCGGCGCGCGAGACGCGGTCGCCCTGGGCGGCGAGGAAGCCGACCATCGCGCGCTCCGACTCGGCGAGGTCGCGGCGGGCCTCCTCGGCACGTGCTTCCAGCAGCTCGAAGGTGGCCTGGCCGAGCTGGCGGTTGTGGGACGAGGCCTGCTCGATGTAGTGCTGCAGCAGGCTGTTGACGGCGGCCGGCACCAGGTCCGCATCGGTGGCGCTGAAGCGGATCTCCAGCACGTTGGAGGTCGTGTCCGCGCCCTTGGAGCGCAGCGGCTCGATGCGGAAGCTCTTGATGAAGCTGTCGATCAGCGCCTGCTGCTGGCTGCTCTCGTCGTGCGCCGGCGTGCGCCCGGCCAGCGGCAGCGGCAGCGCCGGCAGCTGGTCGCCGATCACCTGCAGCGGCGAGCGCACCAGCTGGTTCGGCCGGATCTTCAGCTGGCGGATCACCTGCTCGGCGTTGTCGCGCGACAGCAGCAGCTCCATCTCGGTCTCGATCTTGCGGTTGACCGGATCGGGCGCGACGCTGTCGCGGTAGGCGGCGATGCCGGTCAGGAAGGCCGGGATGGCCTGCTGCTCGGTCTTGATCCACAGCTTGGCCGTGCCCACGTAGGGCCGCGGCTGCATGGCCGCGCCGGTCCAGACCAGGGCGGTCACCAGGGCCGTGCAGCCGGCGATCAGCCGGCCGTGCTTGAACAGCAGGTGCAGGCCGTCGCGCAGCGTGAAGGCGGGCTGCACCGGGGCCGGCACCGCGCCGGACACGAACAGGTCCCGGGCGTCAGTCACGTTGGCCACGCAGGTCATAGGCAAATCCGAAGGAGCTGTTGCGCAGCGGCGGCAGCAGGTTGAAGACGTACTGGTCCAGCGTGCGGGCCAGCGTGGTGACACCCAGCGCGGGCAGCACGACCACATCGGTCGGGGCCAGCGCGATGTCCTGGCTGCCGGTGCCGTCGAGGTCGGCGCGCAGGTCCAGCCGCAGCACCTCGGGCGACTGCCCGTCGCGGCGGCGCAGCACCAGCACGCCGGTCAGGCGCGCCGACGGCAGCTGGCCGCCGACCTCCATCAGCGCCTGCATCACGGTCAGGCCCGGACGCCAGGCGAGCACGCCGGGGCGCAGCACCTCGCCGCCGACGAAGACCTGCGTCGGTCCGCTCTGGCGCAGCGCCAGCACCGGGCGCAGGTCCTCCGCGCCGGCGCGGGTCTCGCGGCGGCGGCCGTCCTGCACCACCGTCAGCGCCTGGCTGGTGAAGCTGCGCATGATCACGACCAGTTCCGGCTGGCGCAGCACCCGGCGATAACGCTGCGCCAGCGCGGCCTGCAGCGCCTCGGGGCTCAGCCCCTGGGCCATCACCGTGCCGGCCAGCTGCACCGTGATGCGGCCGTCGGGACGCACCTTGACCACCTCGTTGAACTGCGGCAGGTAGGCGAACTTGACCTCCAGCTCGTCGCCGGGGCGGATCAGGTACTGGCGCTCGTCGGCCTGCGGGGCCAGCGCCTGGTAACGCGCCAGCAGCTCGGCCTGCAGCGCCTCGGGCGTGCGGCCCAGCGCGTTCAGCGAGCCCACCAGCGGCGCGGTCACCAGGCCGTCGGGCTGCACCTTCAGGCTGCGGTCGAGCTGCGGGTGGTCCGCGAACCGCAGGTCGAGCTCGTCACCGGGCTGCAGCGTGTAGGCGGGGGCGGGGATCCGGGGCGTGAGCGCTGCGTCGGCGTTCGGGCCGGACCCGGCGGGCATGGCGATGCCGCCGGTCGACGGGCGGGCCGGCGGCGGGCTCTGGCAGCCCGCGAGCAGGCCGGCCAGCACGCTGCCGAGCAGCAGGGCGCGGGCAGCGTGCCGCGGCCGGGGAGACGGGTTCATGGCGTGGCTCACTTCAGCCGCTCGCGACGCAGCGACAGGCCGGCACCGAGCCTCGGCCCCGAGGGGGTCGTGGAGGTCGTGGAGAAGGGTTCGCGGAATTCCACGGTACGTCGGATGTGGCGCCTCAGCAGTTGTTCATAGACCGCCAGCACCGGCTCCCAGCGAAAACGTTCGTGGTGGCGCAGCCGACTGGCCCGTGACATATCGGCCAGCTGGGCCCGATCCTTGAGCAGTCGATCGAAGGTGGCCGTGGCTTCCTGCACACCATCGAAGTACGCGGCATACGGTCCGGCCACCCAGCTGTTGAAGCGGTTGCGCTGCGCCATCACCGGGTTGCCCGCGCCCAGGGCCTCGACCAGCGACGGGTTGGTGCCACCCACGCGGTGGCCGTGCACGTAGAGCAGGCTGTGGAAACGCAGGGCCTGCACCCGGTCAGGGTCGTAGACCGGGCCGAGGAAACACACCTCGTCGCTGGCCGCCTCCATCACCGCACGGTGGTAGGGCTGGGTGTCGGGCGCGTAGCGGCCCAGCACGGCCAGCCGGAGGCCGCGGCGGCGGGTGGAAAAGGCCTGCACGATCTCGAGCACCGAGTTCTCGATCTCGGGGCGCGCGATCAGCGTGACGTATTCACCCGGCTGCAGGCCCAGCGCCAGCACCGGCGTGATCGGCGCGTTGCGCACCTCGGGCGCGCCGTAGGGGATGACGGTGATCTTGCCCGGATCGGCCAGCCGCGCCAGGTGGGTGGCGATGCTCGGGTGGTCGGCCACCAGGTGGTCGCCGAGCTTGCAGCCGAGGAACTCGTTGGCGTAGAGCCAGGCCTTGGCCAGGCCGCTCCACTTCTCGCGCTGCCACTCGATGCCGTCCATGTTGATCACGTTGGGCACGCCCGCCAGCCGCAGCCGGGCGCAGAACGCCGCGGTGTTGTAGCCCAGGGTCAGCGCCACGTCGGGGCGGTGGCGCACGGCATGAGCCACGCAGCGCCAGTCGAAGCCGATGGTGGCGCGGGCCGTGTCGGCGCCCGAAGGCAGGTGGATGCGGTCGACGCCCTGCCAGACGTCGGCGTGCACCGGCCCGTGGCCGTCTTCCTGGCAGTAGACCGTCACGCGCCAGCCGCAGGCCACCAGGTGCAGCGCCAGGCGCTGGGCGAAGGTCTCGAAACCGCCATGCGCCGCCGGCACCCCGCGGATGCCGAGGATGGCCAGGTGGGGGCGGTGGTCGGCAGGACGGGAGGGTGCGCCGGACGGGCGTCGGGATGCTTCGGTGGCCATGCCGCCATCGTGTCCGGGTACGCGTGCGCCGTCTGCCCCGCGTCCCGCCGCCCCGTGCCCCGCGCTTGCAGGTCGGCGGGCGAAAGAGCCGCAAATGTGAAGAAGCGGTCCGGCCGGCGGGCCTGCGGGCCGGTGGCCGGCCGACTGGATCCCGCACCGAGGGGGCCTCGTTCACCCGGGCCGCGCAGCGCACGCGAAACGCGAAAAATCGCCCGGTCAGGCTCAGTCGATGAGCCTGCATGCCGTGCCATCGGTCACGGTCCGATGGCCCCCGGTGCGGTCTTTCACCCCCGATCGGCGGGAGCCATGCCGCCGCGGCGGTCCGCGCGGCCCGGCGGGATCGAAGCTTCTGCCCGAGGATTGTCACGCGTACGCTTGCGTATGCGCAACGATCCACCCCCGGAATTGCCACTCCCGGGTGCGACTTGTTCGTTTTCCCGGCTCAAACCTGTCAATATGTCGGGCCTCGCTGCGCGGGCTTTTTCGTGTCAGCGCGAATTTCTCTCTTGCCGTTGAAACCCGATGAGCACCAAGACCGACGACCGCAATCCCACTGACAAGATCGATTCCAACGGCCTGCGTTACCGCAACAAGACCCCAGGTTCACCGTTCGCCGCCCAGGGTGCCTTCGCCTCGGGCACCATGTCGTGTTTCCTGTGCGGCAAGCATCGGCCGCGCAACATGCTCAAGAGCCGGCGCCTGCTCGGCCGCAACGAGGCGGTCTGCGCCCCGAACTGCGCGGAAGTCGACGGCATCCTGGCCCAGCAGGCCTGATCGTCCTTGCGGCGCCGCCCGGCGCCATGGCGCGGTTCAGGCGTCGACGCCCAGCAGGCGCTCGACCGTCTGGCGCAGGTGGTCCAGGCCGTCCTCGGCCAGATCGGCGTCGTCCTCGAAGGCCTCGTCGGGCGTGTCCTCGTGCTGGAACAGCGTGAACAGCACCTCGCTGCCCGCGCCGTTGCCGACCACCCGCATGGTGTTGGTCAGCTGCGTGCCGCAGGGCAGCGTGACCGTGTGGTCCAGGATGCCCAGGTCGTTGAAGCGCGCGAAGCGGATGTCGATCAGCCCCTCCGGCGACTCGATCACCCACTGGCCGTCCAGGTACTCGACCGACGGGCAGAACTGCGGCGCCCACAGCGGCAGGTGGGCCGGGTTCGAGGCAAAGGCGTAGACCAGCGCGGCGGGCGCTGCGATCGTGACGGAACGGGTGATGGATTTCATGGGCGCGTATTCTCGTTGCATGGCCGTGCATCCTGAGTGCAGCCGGCCGCGGATGGATCGGGAATCGACAGGATACGCAGGCGTTTATCCGAGTTTGCCGGATCGGGAACCGGCCTAGCATCGGGGCGTCATTCTCAGGAACGTCCATGGCTGAACTGCCTGTCCCCGATCTGTCGCTGATGCCCCTGGAGGGCCAACCCCGTCCGACGGGCGCGGGTGGGCGGGTCGCCGTCGAGGCGCCGAAGTCCGAGCCTTTTGCCTGGCCGACGCCGCCGCTGGCCGCCTACGCGCCGCCGGTCTGCCAGATCGACCCCGAGCCCTGCGAGTACGAGCCCCGCCAGGGCGAGCCCCGCCAGGCGGTGCTGCTGTCGCTCGATCCGGTCGAGGGCCTGCTGCGCCTGCAGCTGCCCGCCGAACGCCACGTGACCGTGCTGCGCCTGGCGCAGATCCGCCGCCTGACGCTGACCCGTCCGCTGTGGCCGCTGGTCAGCGCCCCGCAGCGCCGGGTGCCGGGCGACGAGGCCGGCGAGCCGGTCGAGGCCCTGCAGCAGGTGCTCAAGCACTGGCCGAGCGTGCCCTACCAGCTCCAGCTGAGTTCCGGCGAATCGATCCAGGGCCAGACCGTCGGCCATGTCGAGCTGGACTGGGGCCTGTTCCTGTTCCCGCCGCTGGATGCGGCCTCGGGCAGCGTGCAGCGGGTGCTGGTGCCCCGTGGCATGGTCGGCCGGCTCGATGTCGGCGAGCGGCTCGGCCAGCTGCTCGCCGGCGGCGAGGCCGAGCGCCTGCGCCAGATCGAGGACGTCGCGCGCCTGCAGCGTGCGCTGCGCGAGCAGCGCATCGGCGAGGCCCTGGTGGCCCAGCAGGTGGTGACGGCCGACCAGCTGCTCGCCGCGCTCGACCAGCAGGCCCGCCTGCCGACGCTGCGCCTGGGCGAGGCGCTGGTGTCGCTGGGCGCGCTGAGCGACGAGCAGCTGCAGGAGTCGCTGCGCCAGCAGCGTGACGAGCGCAGCCAGCCGCTGGGCGAGCTGCTGCTGAGCCGCCAGCTGGTGACGCTCGAGCAGGTGCGCCATGCGCTGGCGCGCAAGATGGGTTATCCGGTCGTCGACGTCAGCCGCTTTCCGGTCGATGCCCAGGCGGTGCAGTGCCTGCCGCTGGACGCGGCACGGCGCCTGGGAGCGCTGCCGCTGATGCGTCGCGGCCTGCGCCTGGTGGTCGCGGTCGAGGATGCCAGCCGGCGCAGCCTGCTCGACGAGCTGTCGCGGCTGACCCGCTGCCAGATCGCGCCGGCGCTGTCCGACGGGGGCGACCTGGCCGCGGCCATCGAGTCCGCCTACGCCCGGGCCAATCCGCTGCCGGTCATCCGCATGCTCGAGGTCGAGCCGGGCCGCATGCCCGACCTCGACCTGGGCGCCGAGGCGCTGCTGACGGATCCTTCCACCTTCGCCCCGACGGCCGAGCCCGAACGCAAGCCGGCTGGTGCCCCGGCCCCGGAGCCGCTCGAGACCGCCGGCCTGATGATCGAGCTCGAGGCTGCCCCGGCCCCTGCGGTCGACCTGGGCTGGCCGGACCTGTCGGGCCTGTCGCCGGGGGCGGCCGCGCCATCGCCGGTGCCGCCCGCCACGCCCGCTCCGGGCGCGGTCCCCGACGCCCCGGCGCCGCCCCTGGTGGTGCCGAAGGCGGCGAGCTCACGCCGGGCGGCTCGCCAGGCCGAGGCCGCTGCCGCACCCCAGGCCCGCCCGGTCGTGGTGCCGGCGGCTGACGCGGCCGCCCCGACCGCCCCCCGGGCCGAGGCCCGCAGCGACAGCCCGCTGATCCAGCTGCTGGCCGGCCTGCTGGCCGAGGCGCAGCAGAAGGGGGCGCAGAGCCTGCACTTCGAGCCCCAGCTCGAGCCCGACCTGCTGCAGGTGCGCATGCGGGTGCGCGGGCAGCTGGAGCTGCTGCGCGAGCTGCCCGCGGTCTACCGCAACACCCTGCCGGGGCGCATCAAGTCGCTGGCCGAGCTGGACGTGGCCGAGACGCGGCGTCCCCAGCAGGGCCTGCTGCCGCTCGGGCGGGTGCTGCCCGGACAGAAGGCCGAGCTGCCGGTGGCGACGCTGCCGACGCAGTCCGGCCTCGAGGACCTGATCCTGACCCTGCCGAGCCGCCTGAAGCCGCTGGCGCTGGAGGCCCTGGGCCTGTCCACCCGCGACCTCGAGCGCTGGCGCCTGGCGCTCGACCGCCCCGGCGGCCTGCTGCTGACGGTCGGTCCGCCCCGCTCCGGGCGCACCACCTCGCTGCACGCCGGGCTGGCCCACCTGAACCGGCCCGAGCGCATGGTCTGCGCGATCGAGTCGCGCATCGAGCTCACGCAGCCGGGCCTGCGGCAGATCGAGATCAACCCGCGGGCCGGCCAGGACTACGAGCAGGCCCTGCGTGCGGTGATGCAGGCCGATGCCGACGTCATCATGGTGGCCGACCTGAGCCGCCCGTCGGTCAGCCGGCTGGCGCTGGAGGCCGCGCTCGACGGTCGCCTGGTGCTGGGCTGCCTGCCGGCGCGCAACACCACCGAGGCGGTGATGCGCCTGATCGACCAGGGCCTGGACGCCTGGAACCTCAGCGAATGCCTGCTGGGCGTGCAGGCCCAGCGCCTGCTGAACCGCCTCTGCAACGCCTGCCGCATGAGCCGTCCGGCCAAGGAGCAGGAGGTGGGTGAATGGCTCGAGGGTTATCTGCACGGCATGCCGGCCGACGACGCGGCGGCGATGCGCGAGCAGGTGCTGGCGGGCTGGGTCGAGCGCTTCGGCCGGGAGGGCCGCCTGCGCCGCTTCCACAGCCCGGGCTGCGAGCGCTGCAAGTCCTCGGGCCTGCGCGGGCGTCAGGCCGTGCACGAGGTGATGCTGGTCAGCCGCGAGCTGCGTCGCCTGATCCGCGCCGGTGCGCCGTCCTGGAACCTGCAGCGCCAGGCCATGAAGGACGGCATGCGCACGCTGCGCCAGGATGCCGTCGACAAGATGCTCGGCGGCCTGGTGTCCTTCGACGAGGTCCGCGGCATCGCGGACCTGTGAGCCGCGGGCGCTCAGCGCCCGCGCAGGAACAGCTGGTCCAGCTCCTTCATGCCGAGCTGGCGCCAGGTCGGCCGGCCGTGGTTGCACAGGTCGGCCCGCTCGGTGGTCTCCATGTCGCGCAGCAGCGCGTTCATCTCGTCGAGCGTCAGCCGGCGGTTGGCGCGCACCGCGCCGTGGCAGGCCATCGTGGCGAGGATCTCGTCGTGCGCCCGCTGCACCACCGCGCTGCCCCCGGTCTCGCCCAGTTCGGCCAGCACCGAGCGGGCGAGGGCGGCCGCATCCCCGCCCCGCAGCGCGGCCGGCACCGAGCGCACCGCCAGCACCCCGGGTGACAGCGGCGCCACGTCCAGCCCGAGCTGGCGCAGCGCGCCGGCATGGGTCTCGGCGATCGCCACCTCGGTCGGCGTGGCCTGGAAGGTCACGGCCACCAGCAGCGGCTGGCTGTCGATGTCACGTTCGTCCCGGTGCGTGCCCAGGCTGGCCTTCAGGCGTTCGTAGACGATGCGCTCGTGGGCCGCATGCATGTCGACGATGACCAGCCCGTGGCGGTTCTCCGCCAGGATGTAGACCCCCTGCAACTGGGCGATGGCCCGGCCGAGCGGCCAGTCGCCCGTGGGCAGCGTCGCCTCGGTGGCCGTGTCGACCGGTGCGGGGGCGGCGCGGCCGGTGGCGTCGGCGAGCATGCCCGGGCGCCAGTTCGGCAGCGGTTCGCGGGCCTGCAGGTGGGGGGCCTCGGGCAGGCCCAGCGTGGTCTGCACCGGCCAGCGGTGGCCGGCGGCCGCGGCGAGGGGGCGCGCCTCGACGGCTCCGGTCGCCTGTGCCGGTGGCTGCCCGGGCGGCCGGGCGAGCGCGGTGCCGCCGTCGGGCGGCAGGGCGGCGTCCGCGGTGCGCGACAGCGCGAGGGCGCCCTCGACCGCCCGGCGCACGGCCTGGTGCACCTCGCGCGAGTCGCGAAAGCGCACCTCGATCTTGGTCGGATGCACGTTGACGTCGACCCGCTCGGGCGTGATGTCGATGAAAAGCACGTAGCTGGGCTGGCGCGAGCCGTGCAGCACGTCCTCGTAGGCCGAACGCACGCCGTGAGCGACCAGGCGATCGCGCACGTGGCGGCCGTTCACGTACGCGTACTGCAGGTCGGCACGCGCGCGGGCCGCCTCGGGCAGGCCGACCCGGCCCCGCACGACCAGCGGGCCGACCTGCGCCAGCACCTCGCGGCTGGCGGCCATGAAGTCCAGGCCCAGCACGTCGCGCAGGCGCTGCTCGAGCGTGGTCGGCCGCCACTGCTCGACCAGGCGGCCTTCGTGCCAGACCGCGAAGCCGACCGCCGGCCGGGCCAGTGCATGGCGGCGCACGGCCTCCAGGCAATGCGCCAGCTCGGTGGCGTCGGTCTTCAGGAACTTGCGCCGGGCGGGGGTCGCGAAGAACAGCTCGCGCACCTCGACCGTCGTGCCCACCGCCCGCGCGGCCGGGCTGATCTCGCCGGTGCGCGCGTCGATGCGCAGGGCGTGGCCGTCGTCGGGCGTGCGGCTGGTGATGGACAGCTCGGCGATCGAGCCGATGGCCGCCAGCGCCTCGCCCCGGAAACCCATCGTGCCGACCTGCTCGAGGTCCTGCAGCGTGTCGATCTTGCTGGTGGCGTGGCGGCGCAGCGCCAGCGGCAGCTCGGCCGCGGCGATGCCCCCGCCATCGTCCTCGACCAGGATGGCCCGCACGCCGCCGGCGGCCAGCCGCACGGTGATCTGGCGGGCGCCCGCGTCCAGCGCGTTGTCGACCAGCTCGCGCACGACCGAGGCCGGGCGCTCCACCACTTCGCCCGCGGCGATCTGGCTGATCAGCTCGTCGGGCAGTTCTCGGATGGGGCGGCGCAGGGTGTCGGTCATGCCCGGGATTGTAGAAAGACCGCCGCCGCCGCCCGGCTCGGGGGGATGCGCCCAAAATGTCACCGACAGGCCGTCCGGCATCCGGATAATCCCGCCCCATGGACATGATCACTTTCCTCGTCGACTTCATCCTGCACGTCGACAAGCACCTCATCGAGTTCGTGCGCGACTACGGCGTCTGGGTCTATCTGCTGCTGTTCGCCATCATCTTCGTCGAGACCGGCCTGGTGGTGATGCCTTTCCTGCCGGGCGACTCGCTGCTGTTCGTCGCCGGGGCGCTGTGCGGCCTGGGGCTGATGGAGCTGCCGGTGCTGATGGCCGTGCTGCTGGTGGCCGCGTTCTCGGGCGACCAGCTCAACTACACCATCGGTCGGGCGCTGGGCCCCAAGGTGTTCGGCTGGGAGAACTCGCGCTTCTTCAACAAGAAGGCCTTCATGCAGGCGCACGACTTCTACGAGCGCCACGGCGGCGTCACGATCATCGTCGCGCGCTTCATGCCTTTCATCCGCACCTTCGCGCCGTTCGTTGCCGGGGTGGCCGAGATGACACGCTCGCGTTTCATGATGTTCAATGCCGCCGGCGCCGTGCTGTGGGTGGTCGGCCTGACGCTGGTGGGCTATCTGTTCGGCAACCTGCCCTGGGTGCAGTTGCACCTGCAGAAGATCATCTGGGCACTGATCGTCGTGCCGGGCCTGCTGGTGGTGTTCGGCTCGTGGCGCGCGCGCCGCAAGGAAGCGGCCACCGCCGCGGCCTGAGGCCGCGCCTCCGGGGCTGCCGGGCGCCGGCCCGCCGCCGTTCAGAGCATGCGCTCGCGCGACAGCGGCGGATTCTTCGAGAAGTAGCGGTGGATGCCGGTGTAGACCGCCTGCACCAGCCGGGCCTGGTAGCCCGCGTCGCGCAGCCGGTCCTCTTCCTCCGGGTTCGAGATGAAGGCGGTCTCGACCAGGATGGACGGGATGTCCGGGGCCTTGAGCACCGCGAATCCGGCCTGCTCGACCTGCTGCTTGTGCAGCCGGCCGACCTTGCCGATGTGGCCCAGCACCTCGCGGCCCAGCCGCATGCTGTCCTTGATCTGCGCGGTGGTGCTCATGTCGAGCAGCGCGCGCAGCACATGGGTGTCGGCCGCCTTGATGTTCAGGCCGCCGATCGCGTCGGCATTGTTCTCGCGCTGGGCCATCCAGCGCGCCGCGGCGCTGGTCGCGCCCGAGTCGGAGAGCGCGAACACCGACGCGCCCCGTGCCTCGGGGTTCATGAACGCGTCGGCATGGATCGAGATGAACAGGTCGGCCTGCACCCGGCGCGCCTTGCGCACCCGCTCATGCAGCGGCACGAAGTAGTCGCCGTCACGGGTCAGCATCGCCCGCATGCCGGGCCGGGCGTTCAAGCGCTCCTGCAGCTGGGTGGCGATCTGCAGCACGACATCCTTCTCGCGCAGCCCGCTGGGTCCGATGGCGCCGGGATCCTCGCCTCCATGGCCCGGATCGATGGCCACGACGATCAGCCGGTTGATGCTGCCGGGCGTCGGCTTGCGCTCCGGCGCGGCTTCGACCGGCAGGCGAGGGGAGGCCGGTGCCGCCGCGTGTGCCGAGGCATTGGGGACCGGCGCGGGGGCGGCGGGCGGGGCCGGGGTGCGACCGACCTGGCCGATGAACTCTCCCAGCGCGTCCCCGACCTCGGAGGCGGCCCGCTCGGAGGCGGGCGACTGCACGGTCGGGGCCGGGGTCGCGGGCTCCTGCGCCAGCGCGACGAGCGGGTCGGGCGCCGTGGCCGGATGCAGGTCGAACACCAGCCGGTGGCGGTACGAGGCCACCGGGCCGAGCGAGAACACCTGCGGCGTGGCACGTTTCTTCAGGTCGAAGACCATGCGCACCCGGCCGGGCTGGCTCTGCCCCAGGCGCACGCCGGCGATGTGCGGATCGTTCAGGCCGACCTTGGCGACCAGCTCCTTGAGCCGGGCGCTGAGTTCCAGGCCGTCGATGTCGATGACCAGCCGGGGGGGCTGGTCGATCATGAAGGACGTCGCGGCCAGCGCCGTGTCGGACTCCAGCGTCACCCGGGTGTAGTCCGAGGCCGGCCAGACCCGCACGGCCACGACGCTGGCGCCCCGCGCCAGCTGGGGCGCACCCAGCAGCAGCGTCCAGCAGCCGGCGTGTCGGAACCACTGCCGGCGGGTCAGCGTCGGCAGGCGTGCGGGCAGTTCGGCGATCAGGCTGTGCAGGCGACGACGCTTCATGGTCATGGTTCCGTGATGCTGGGCTGCAGGGTCGACAGCAGCGCCACGCCCAGCGGGGTGGCGGCCTCCAGCCTGACCTCGCGCCCGTCGTCCGGCCGCAGGCCGAGGTGGACACGCAGGTCGGGCACCGGAAGCAGCCCGGCGGCTTGGTCCGGCCACTCGACCAGCTTCAGTCCACGGGCAGCGAACAGCTCCCTGAACCCCGCATCTTCCCATTCGCGGGGGTCGCCGAAGCGATAGAAATCGAAGTGCCACACGGTGCAGTCCGGCAGATCGTAGGTCTCGACGATGGCGTAGCTCGGGCTCTTGATGCGGCCCTGCACGCCCATGGCGCGCAGCAGATGGCGCACGAAGGTGGTCTTGCCCGCCCCCAGCGTGCCGTGCAGCTCGATGCAGGCCTGGCGCAGTTCGGGCCGGGCGGCCAGCGACGCGGCGGTGGCCACGCACGCCGTCTCGTCCGACCAGTGCAGGGTCAGTGTTTCTAGAATCACTCGATGAACAGTCAGCGTGTGGAAGAACCGGACGGCGCGGCACTCGTGGAGCGCCTGCGGACCTGGGCTCTCGAGCTGGGATTCTCCCAGATCGGCGTCAGCGATGTGAACCTGCAGGGGGCTGAAAAGGGCTTGTTGCAGTGGCTGGACGCGGGTTTCCACGGGGAAATGGACTACATGGCCCGCCACGGACTGCGCCGGGCCCGGCCGGCCGAGCTGGTGCCGGGCACGGTGCGCGTCGTCAGCGCCCGCATGGACTACCTGCCGGCGGCGACCCCGCTCGGCTGGCGCGAACACGAGCAGGCCCGCCAGCATCAGCCGGATCAGGCGATCGTGTCCATGTACGCCAGAGGGCGTGACTATCACAAGGTGCTGCGCCAGCGCCTGCAGCAGCTGGCCGAGCGCCTGCAGGCCGAGGTCGGACCGACCGGCCATCGGGTGTTCTGCGACTCGGCGCCGGTGCTGGAGGTGGAGCTGGCCCGCCGCGCGGCGCTGGGCTGGCGCGGCAAGCACACGCTGCTGCTCGACCGTTCGGCCGGCTCGATGTTCTTTCTCGGCGAGATCTACATCGACCTGGCGCTGCCGCTCACCGGCGCGGCCGGGGCGGGGCACTGCGGCCGCTGCAGTGCCTGCCTGTCGGCCTGTCCGACCGGAGCCATCGTCGCGCCCTACCGGCTCGATGCCCGCCGCTGCATCAGCTACCTGACCATCGAGCACGACGGCCCGATCCCCGAGCCGCTGCGGGCGGCCTTCGGCAACCGCATCTACGGCTGCGACGACTGCCAGCTGGCCTGCCCGTGGAACAAGTACGCGCAGCGCAGCGCCTTGCCCGACTTCGACGTGCGCGCGCCGCTGGGCGACGCCACGCTGCTGGCGCTGTGGGCCTGGGACGAGGCGCAGTTCCTGCACCGCACCGAAGGCAGCGCGATCCGCCGCATCGGCCACCGCCGCTGGCAGCGCAACCTGGCGGTGGCGCTGGGCAATGCCTGGCGCGAGGCCGGGGATCCGGCGGTGCGGGCCGCGCTGCTCGAGCGTCGGGCGAGCCTGGGCGAGGCACCGGCCGATCCGGTGCTGGCCGAGCACATCGACTGGGCGCTGGCGCAGCGCCCGGCCGCCTGACCGGCCGGGCGGTGGCGCCGGGTCAGGCCGGGTGCAGCCAGCCGAACAGCGCCATCGTGACCGGCACGCTGGCCATGCCCAGCAGCGTCGAGGCGGTGACCAGCCCGGCGGTGTAGGGGCCGTCCCCGCCCATGCGGGCGGCCAGCACGTAGCAGCTCGAGGCGGTGGGCAGCGCGGCGAACGCGGCCAGCATCTGGGCCTGCCCACGGGGCAGGGCCCACAGCAGGCCGATCGCCAGCCCGGCCGCGGGCAGTGCCAGGTGCCGGATCGCCAGCAGCGCGGCGGCCAGCCGCGGGGCCTGCTGCAGGCCGCCGAACTCCAGCCCGGCACCCACGGCCATCAGCCCCAGCGGCAGCGCGGCCGCGCCGATGCGGGCGAGCGTGACCGCGACCGGTTCGGGCAGGCGCAGACCGGCCAGGTTGGCCAGCAGGCCGGCGACCGTGGCCAGGATCAGCGGGTTGTGCAGCAGCTCGCGCCAGGTGTCGTGGCGGCCATGGCGGGCCAGCGACCACACCGCGCCCAGATTGCACAGCGGCACGCACAGCGCGATCAGCACCGCGATCGAGGCCACCGAGGCGCTGCCGCCCAGCCGTTCGGCCAGCGCCAGGCCGACGTAGGAGTTGAAGCGGAACGCGACCTGGGCGCCCGAGGCCTGCAGGCGCGAGGGCACGCCCGGCACCCGGCCCAGGGCCGTGGCCAGCACGAAGCCCAGGCCCACCACCGCCGTGCCGCCCAGGCCGAGCTTCAGCGTGGTGTCCAGCGCCAGCGGCTGGCGCACGATGGCGGTGAACAGCAGCACCGGGAACAGCAGCCAGTACACCAGGCGTTCGACGCCGGACCAGACGCTGCGGTCCAGGGCGGTGTGGCGGCAGATCACGAAGCCCAGGGCGATCAGCAGGAAGTCGGGCAGCAGCAACAGGGCAAATTCGAGCATCGCCGCAGCTTAACGGTGGCGGGCGTACGCACGATCCACAAGCGCAATGACCCGCGGGGTGTGCCTGTGCGGCCACAGCGGGGGCGCCGCGGCGCATCGACCGGGGTAGCATCCTTCGATGCGTCGCGCCGTCCCATGCACGGGGCGTGTGCCGCGCCGCTGCCTTCACCAGGAGACCTCCGCCATGATTCGATCCCCCCGTCGTCTGATCCTGAAGTCCGCTGCGGCCGTGGCCGCCACGCTGACCGGCGCCCTGCTGGCCCCGGCGGCTTCGGCGCAGACCTACCCGGGCAAGCCGGTGCGGCTGATCGTGCCGTTCGCGCCCGGGGGGACCACCGACATCATCGCCCGCGTGGTGGCCGAGCGCATCGGCGCCGCGCTGGGCCAGACCATGGTGGTCGAGAACAAGGCCGGTGGCGGGGGCATCATCGGTGCGGCCGAGATCGCCAAGTCCGCGCCCGACGGCTACACGCTGGGCGTGGCGACGGTGTCGACCACCGCCTCCAACCCGGCGATCAACCCGCGCACGCCCTACAACACGCTGACCGACTTCACGCCGATCATCAACATGGCGGCCACGCCGAACGTGATCGCGGTGCACCCGAGCTTTCCGGCGCGTGACCATGCGGCCTTCCTCGCCGCGCTGAAGAAGTCGCCCGGGCGCTACAGCTTCAGCAGCTCCGGCACCGGGGGCATCGGCCACCTGCAGATGGAGCTCTACAAGACGCTGACCGGCGTGTTCGTCACCCACATCCCCTACCGGGGCGCGGGTCCGGCGCTCAACGACACCGTGGCCGGCCAGGTGCCGATGATCTTCGACAACCTGCCCTCGGCGCTGCCCTTCATCAAGGACGGCCGGCTGATGCCCATCGTCGTGGCCGCGCCCCAGCGCCTGGCCGTGCTGCCCAACGTGCCCACCTTCAAGGAGGTGGGGCTGGAGCCGGTCAACCGCATGGCGTTCTACGGCATCTACGGCCCCAAGGGCCTGCCCAGGGAGGTCGTCGACAAGGTCTACCAGGCGGTGCGCAAGACGCTGGAGGACCCGTCGGTGCGCAAGCGCATCGAGGACACCGGCTCGCTCATCGTGGCCAACACGCCCGAGCAGTTCGCCGCCCAGATCAAGGCCGAGTACGAGGTCTACCAGCGGGTGGTCGAGAAGCAGAAGCTCGCGCTCGATTGACGGCCGATCCCACCCCCGGCGCGGCGGGCACCGTGTCCGCCCTGGCGCTGCAGCGCAGCGCCGTGTCGATCGACCGTTTCCTCGAGGCGCTCTGGCTCGAGGATGGTCTGGCGGCCAACACGCTGCAGGCCTATCGCCGTGACCTGCAGGGCCTGGCCGACTGGCTGGCCTGCGAGGCCGGCCTCGGGCTGGAGCAGGCACACGAGGCCGATCTGCTCGGCTACATCGCCGATCGCCATGCGTCCAGCCGGGCCACCTCGGCCAACCGGCGCCTGGCGGTGTTCCGGCGCTTCTACCGCTGGGCCCTGCGCGAGCAGGGCATCGAGCGGGATCCGACGCTGCGCCTGAGCCCGGCCCGCCAGCCGCCCCGCACGCCGCAGACGCTCACCGAGGCCCAGGTCGAGGCGCTGCTGGCCGCCCCCGACGTGGCCACGCCGCTGGGCCTGCGCGACCGGGCGATGCTCGAGCTGATGTATGCCGCCGGGCTGCGCGTCAGCGAGCTGGTCGGGCTGCGTTGCCTCGACGTCGTCACCGGTGACGCGGTGCTGCGGGTCACCGGCAAGGGCGCGAAGGAGCGCCTGCTGCCCTTCGGCCAGGAGGCGCTGCGCTGGCTGCTGGCCTATGTCGCCGAGGCCCGTCCGGCCCTGCTGGGCGGGCGCGACAGCGACGACCTGTTCGTCACGCTGCGGGCGGGCGAGGCCATGACCCGCCAGATGTTCTGGGTGCTGGTGCGGCGCCACGCGGTGCAGGCGGGCATCCGCGCGCACCTCTCGCCGCACACGCTGCGGCACGCTTTTGCGACCCACCTGCTCAACCATGGTGCGGATCTGCGCGCGGTGCAACTGCTGCTGGGGCATGCTGACATCGCCACCACGCAGATTTACACCCACGTCGCCCGCGAGCGCCTGCGCCAGTTGCACGCCAGGCACCACCCGCGAGGCTGAATCAGGCGGCTGGCGGTCGCCGCGCCGGCTTCATCTTTCGGCGCGGCGGTTAATGCCCGAGTTTCTCCGGCGCGATTCTTGTGTTGTCCGTATCCAGCGAGCCTGGCGCGCGGCAATTGGCCCCAGGTCAGGGTGGGTCGACCTCTGTTGTCGGAATCCAACGAACTCTGGATGTGTGGCCGTGTCATGCGGGTATTTACTACAAGGCGACTTTGGACGCGGTAGCATTTGTCACGCTGGATCGTTTCTGTCGGACTCGTGTCGAGTCCAGTTTAATTAGGAGAAGCACATGAAAAAATCTCTGATCGCTCTGGCCCTGCTGGGTTCCGTCGCGGGTCTGGCGCAAGCCCAGTCCGTGACCCTGTACGGTCTCGTCGACGTGGTGGCGCACAAGGACAAGGGCGCTGGCTGGAAAATGACTTCCGGTGGCGTGAACCAGAGCCGCCTGGGCGTCAAGGGCAGCGAAGACCTGGGTGGCGGCCTGAAGGCCAACTTCCTGCTGGAACATGGCTTCAACCTCGACACCGGCACCACGGCCGGCAGCGCCTTCTGGGGTCGTCAGGCCTACGTGAGCCTGTCGGGCGGCTTCGGTGAAGTCAAGTTCGGCAAGATCTGGTCGGCCTACGACGACATCTCGGGCGCCACCAACCCGGTGTTCGACTCGGTCCTGTCCCCCACCGCCGTGTGGGCCAGCACCGGCTACAACGCCAACCCGAACAACGGCGTCTACTACGCGTCCCCGACCTTCGGTGGCGTGAGCGCCGCGGTCAGCACCAACGCGCCGGAAGGTGTCTCGGGTGCCCGTTCCTCCGCGGCTCACGTCAAGTACGACGGCGGCCCGATCTACGCCGGCGTCGCCTACCAGCGTGACGGCGACACCAAGTTCGCCCGCCTGAACGCCAGCTACGACTTCGGCTCCGTCAAGCTGCTGGCGGGCTACGGCCACGTCAAGGCCGCTGACGAGACGAAGACCAACGAGTGGACCCTCGGCGCGAACGTGCCGGTGACGGCTGCCGTGACCGTGTCGGCCGGCTACGCCTCGTCCAAGACCGAAGGCGCCGAGCGCGCCACCGGCGTGTCGCTGGGCGCGACCTACGCGCTGTCCAAGCGCACCTTCGTGTACGGTGGTTACCTCGACACCAAGAACGCCGGTCCGGACCGCCGCTACGGCGCTGGCCTGCAGCACGCGTTCTGATGCTGAGCGGCGGCCCGCGGGCCGCCGCGACCGATCGAACGTCCGGAGCCTCCACGATGTCGTGGAGGCTTTTTTTTTGCCTTTGCAAACCCGCTCGGCGGGACCGGATCGGGTGGCGTGAAGTGAGCCCTGAAATGGCGCGGGGGACGGTCAAGCCGCCCCCCGCGCATAAGTCCGTGATTCCCCGCTCCGTGATTCTCCGGTCGTGACCACGACCCCGCATGCGGGGGGCGTGACCATGGAATTACTTATCTTTCCTGTGGATGCAATCTACTGGTGCATCGAATCTGCCTGCTGGTGCATTGAATCTTCCTGTTGGTGCGCAAGGTCAGCGGCCGCCGGCCGCGGTCGAAGCCTCGAACCGTCGGGCCAGCAGGGATAATGTCAACGTCAGCAGCAGGTATACCGCCGATATGGCGAGGTAAGGCTCCCAATATCGGGAATAGGCCCCCGCGACGGTTCGTGCGGCCAGTGCCAGTTCAGCCAGGCCGATGGCCGAGACCAGCGACGAGTCCTTGATCAGCGTGACGCCTTCGTTGACCAGCGCCGGCACCATGCGCCGGAAGGCCTGCGGCAGGATCACGAAGCGCATGCTCTGCGCGTGGGTCAGGCCCAGGCTGTAGGCCGCCTGCGTCTGGCCCCGGTGGATGCTCTGGATGCCGGCCCGGAAGATCTCCGAGATGTAGGCCCCCGCGTTCAGGCTCAGCGCCAGGCAGCCCGAGAAGAACGCGCCGTGCTCCTGGCGGAAGGTGCGGGCCGCCTCGCCGCTGAGCAGCAGCCCGTGATCGGGCTGGATCAGCGCGGGCATCAGCGCGAAGTGCACCAGCAGGATCTGCACGAACAGCGGCGTGCCGCGGAAGAAGGTCACGTAGGCGGTGGTGAAGCCTCGCAGCAGCACCATCAGCCCGCGTGCCGCCGTCGAGCGGGGCGGCGGGGCCGAGCGTGAACTGCTGACGAGGCCGAACAGCACCCCGAGCATCAGGCCGGCCGTGATGGCCACGAGGGTCAGCTGGACCGTCGCCAGCATGCCTTCCCAGAACAGCGGGCCGTAGCCCGCCAGGATTTCCCAGCGCAGATCCACGTGGTGCTCCGTCGACGCCGGCGGGGATCAGTTCGACGCTGCCGGGGCGGCAGGGGCGGCACCGAAGTACTTGCTGTAGATCTGGGCGTAGGTGCCGTCGGCCTTGATGTCGGCCAGGCCCTTGTTGATCTTCTCCAGCAGCTCGGTGTTGCCCTTCTTGACGGCGATGCCGTACTGCTCGGGCGTGAAGCTGGTGTCGGCGACGGTCTTGAACTTCGCCCCGGTGTTGTTGGTCACGTAGTGGATGACCACGCCGTTGTCGGCGACCACCGCGTCCACGCCACCCGACTCGAGCTCCTTGAGCGCCAGCGGGGTCGACTCGAAGCGCTTGATGGCCGTGCTGGTCTTGCCGATCAGCTTGGTCACGACCTCGTCGCCGGTGGTGCCGGTCTGCACGCCGACCTTGAGCTTCTTCAGGTCGTCGAACTTGCCGACCTTGGAGTCGTCCTTGACGGCGATCAGCTGCTGCGCGTCGAAGTACGGCGAGCTGAAGTCCATCGTCTGCTTGCGCTCGTCGGTGATCGTGATGGCCGAGACCAGCAGGTCGCGGTCACCCTGGCCCAGCGCATTGAAGATGCCTTCCCACGGCGTGTTGACGAACTTGACCTCGATGCCGGCCTTCTTCGCGGCGGCGCTGACCACGTCGATGTCGAAGCCGACGATCTCGCCCTTCTCGTTCTGCGACTCGAACGGCGCATAGGCGGCGTCGGTGCCCACGGTGTAGACGACGGCCGCAGCGGGGGCGCTGGCAGAGGCCGAGGCGGCGTCCATCGGGGCGGCGGCTTCCTTCTTGCCGCAGGCCGCCAGCAGCACGGCGGCGGCCATCAGGCCGGAAGTCTGCAGGAATCGTCGGGTGGTCCAGAGGCTCATGAGGGGTCCTTGAAGGGGCAGGAAAGGTGTCGGGAGTGTATCGGCGAGCAGCACGCATGGCGGCGGCAGCCCGCAAGCATGCACCAGCAGGTTCCGGGCCGGTACCCGGGCGAGCCCGGCGCCTGATCCAGATCAGGCCTGCGGCGCGGGGGCGGCCGGCTCAGGGCCTCACTGGATGCTGCCCGAGCCCGGCAGGTGCTCGGCCGGGGGAATGAACAGCTCGCCCACGTCGACCGCGTCGAAGGGGTACTGCGCGCCGCAGAACTCGCAGCCCACCTCGACCAGGCCCCGCTCGGCGATCACGCCGTCGACCTCCTCGCGGCCCAGGCCCGTGAGCATGCGCGCGACCCGCTCGCGCGAGCAGGTGCAGGCGAATCGCGGCGTCTGCGGCTCGTAGCGGCGCAGGTCCTCTTCCCAGAACAGCCGGCGCAGGATGGTGTCGACGTCCAGCGTCAGCAGTTCGTCGCGGGTCAGCGTGGCCGCCAGGTGCGAGATGCGGTTGTAGCCCTCGTTGAGGCCGATCTCGTCCTCGTGGTGCCGCCCGCCCAGATTGCCTTCCCCCTCGACGGGCAGGCGCTGGATCAGCAGCCCGGCGGCGACCTGCCCGTTGGCCGCCAGCACCAGCCGGGTGTCGAGCTGCTCGGACTGCAGCATGTAGTGCTCCAGCACCTCGTTGAGGTTCTGCAGCGGTTCACGCTGGTCGCCGTGCAGCGGCACGATGCCCTGGTAGGGCTGCTGTCCGGGCTGGCGGTCCTGCGGGTCGAGCGTGATCGCGCAGCGGCCCTGGCCGTTGACGTTGAGCAGCGCCTCCAGGCGCGCGTCGTCGGCCACCGGGCCCTGCACCGTGGCGGTCGCGCGCAGCGCCAGATCGGGCTGGACCTCGGCCACCGCGAGCTTGACCGGGCCGTCGCCCAGCATCTGCAGGATCAGCGGGCCGTTGAACTTGATGTTGGCCTGCATCAGCACGGCCGCCGCGGACATCTCGCCCAGCAGCATGGTGACCGGGGCGGGGTAGCCGCCGGCGGCCTCGCGGCGCGCCAGCATCTCGGTCCAGGCACCGGTCAGCCGCACCAGCATGCCGCGCACGGGCAGGCCCTCGAACAGGAAGCGATGGAGTTCACCACCGGCGATCGTGCTGACGGTGGTGGTGGGGTGGGAACTGCTGCCCATGGATTCAGCCTGCTTTCTTGAGCTCGCGTGCGTGGTGCTGCGCTTGGTGGACATAGTGTCGGGCCCCCCGGCCGTAGGCCTCGGCCTCTTCGGGGGTGAGGGTGCGGACCACCCGGGCGGGGCTGCCCACGATCATCGAGTAGTCCGGGAATTCCTTGCCTTCGGTGACCAGCGCGCCGGCGCCGACCACGCAGTGCCGGCCGATGCGCGCGCGGTTGAGCACGATCGCGCCGATGCCGATCAGCGAACCGTCGCCGATCGTGCAGCCGTGCAGCATCACCTGGTGGCCGACGGTCACCTCCTCACCCACCACCAGCTCGATGCCCTGGTCGGTGTGGAGCACCGAATTGTCCTGGATGTTGCTGCCCCGGCCGATGCGGATGTGGTCGGTGTCCCCACGCAGCACGGCACCGTACCAGACGCTGGCGTCCTCGCCCAGGTGCACCCGCCCGATCACGTCGGCGCTGTCGGCCACCCAGGCGGTGGGGTGGATCTCGGGCATGTGTTCGCCCAGCTGGTAGATGCTCATCGGGTTTCCTGATCAGGGTCAAGCGCGCAGGCTTGTGGAGCGGCCGCCACGCCGTCGAAGGCAAAATTGTAGGGATGGACTTGAGACCATCGGCCCTGCGGGCCTTGTGCATCATCGACCCGGCCGAAAAAGCCGCCGTCGTCCGGGACTTGCACGCCCGTGCCACGACGCTGACCCTGGATCCCGGGGCGGTGCTGGACGAGCCGGCCGGTCTGCCCGGGCGGCCGGCGCTGCCGCGTCTGGTGCCGGCGATGGCGGTGCCGCGGCGCTCGCACCGCCACCCGCTGGGCCTGGCCGCGCTGATGCACGCGATCGCCCACATCGAGTTCAATGCCATCAACCTGGCGCTCGACGCGGTCTGGCGCTTTCCCGGCCTGCCGCCGGCCTATTACCTGGACTGGCTGCGGGTCGCTGCCGAGGAGGCCGAGCACCACCTGCTGGTGGTCGGCCACCTGGCCACGCTGGGCCACCGCTACGGTGACTTCGACGCCCACGACGGCCTGTGGACCATGACCTGGAACACCCGCCACGACTTCATCGCCCGCATGGCGCTGGTGCCCCGCACGCTCGAGGCCCGCGGGCTGGACGCGACCCCGCTGATCCAGGACAAGCTGCGCGAGGTCGGTGACCTCGCCGCGGTGGCCATCCTCGACGTGATCCTGCGCGAGGAGGTCGGCCACGTGGCCATCGGCAACCACTGGTACCGCTGGGCCTGCGAGCGGGCGGGGCAGGATCCGGTGGCGCTATACCCGGAGCTGGTGCGGCGCTACGAAGCCCCGCGGCTGCGCCCGCCCTTCAACCTGGCGGCCCGCCGGGCCGCGGGGTTCACCGCCGAGGAGCTGGTGTGGCTGCAGGTGCCGGCACCGGCCCGGGAGCGCACATGACGACACGCGCCACGGCCGCCCGCTGACCGGCTGAGCCACCCGAGCCGGTCCCCGCTCAGCTCGCGTCGAAGAAATAACGCTTCAGGCCGGCCAGGATCATCTCCACCGCCACGGCGGTCAGCACCAGGCCCATCAGCTTCTCGATGGCCGACACCATCGAGTCGCCCAGCCAGTGGCGCAGCCGGTCCGCGCCCAGCAGCACGGCGGTGGACACCAGCATGGCCGCGCTCAGCGCGGCGGCCCAGGTCCACAGGTGCTCGGGCTGGCGCGAGGCCAGCAGCAGCACGGTGGCCATCGCCGACGGCCCGGCCAGCAGCGGCACCGCCAGCGGGAAGATCAGCGGCTCGCGGCCCTCGCCGTCGCTGGCGTACATCTCGTTCGAGCCGGAGAAGATCATGCGCATGGCGATGATCAGCAGGATCACGCCGCCGGCCACCTCCAGCGAGCGCTCGGACAGCCGCATCAGCGACAGGAAGTGCTGGCCGCCGGCCATGAACAGCGCCAGCACGGTGAAGGCGATCAGCGCCTCGCGCAGCGCCACGCGGGTGCGCCGCTGCTCGGGCACGCCACGCAGCACCGAGATGTAGATCGGCAGGCTGCCGAAGGGGTCGAGCACCAGCAGCAGCAGCACGAAGGCGGACGTGAATGAATGATCCATGCCGCCATTGTGGCGTGCGTGGCGTGCGTGGCGTGCGTGGCGTGCGTGTCGTGCACGCCGCGCCGCGCCCGCCCCGGTTCAGGCGCGCGCGGCAGGGGCGGCGCCGCGGGCCGGGGTCGTCAGCCGCTCCTTCAGCGTCAGCATCGGCTGCTCCAGGCAGTGCCAGGACACCCAGGCCAGCGCCACCACCAGCGCGCCGACCAGGCCGATGTAGAGCACTGACAGCCCGGTGTGCCCGCGGGCCTGGGGCAGCCAGGCCTCGAGCAGCGGCAGGCCGATCAGGTCGTGCACCGGCTTGTGCAGCACGTAGATCGCGAAGCTGTAGCGGCCCAGCTGCCGCAGCGCGTCCAGCCGCAGCAGGCGCTGCCACAGCCTCAGCCCGACGTAGGGCCAGTGCAGCAGCAGCGCCAGCGGGGAGCGCGACAGCGCCTTCAGGCCGATCGGCGAACGGGGCCGCACGGCGGTCCACAGCAGCAGCACGAAGCCCAGCGACAGCAGGCTGTAGCCCCAGACCTGCGACGGCCCGGACGTGCGCTGGAAACCGTGCGAGACCACGCCGGCGGCCAGCAGCAGGCTCAGTCCGGCCAGCCAGACCAGGCCGGCGGATTTCAGTGCCTGCTCGGGGTGGCCGGGGTCGACCCGCGGCAGCGGCCCGCACGGGCGGCGTCGTGCGCCCTGCAGCGCCTGCCAGGCTGCCAGCGCGGCCCCGGTGGCCAGCGCATCCATGCGGCTGATGGTGAACGCGTAGACCGCCTCCGGGCTCGTCCCGCCGGCCAGCAGCGCCGCCCGCAGCGGCGGGCCGAGCACGATCAGCCCCGCGCACAGCGCCACCACCTGCCAGGGCGGGCGCCGGTGCAGCAGCAGCGGCCAGAGCAGGTAGAACTGCTCCTCGACCGCCAGCGACCAGAAGTGCGGCAGCCGGTCCTGGCCGCCCCAGCCGATCGGGCCGGTCCAGTTCGCCACGAAGACCCACAGCCAGCCGTCCCCCCGCTGCAGCGGGCCGGCCCACTGCGGCAGCAGACCGGGCAGCAGCAGCGTGAACAGCAGCAGGCTGACAAGGTAGAGCGGCAGGATGCGCAGGCTGCGCCGGACCAGGAAGCGCCCGTACCAGCCCGGTCCGGCCGACCGGGCCAGCAGTCCGCGCGTGATCAGGTAGCCGCTGAGCACGAAGAACAGCTGCACGCCGATCCAGCCCAGGAACATCAGCTCCTTCACCAGCCGGCCGAGCAGGCCGCTGCCGGCGGAGATCTCCAGCACGTCGAGGTTGTGCAGCAGCACCAGCACGATGGCCAGGCCACGCAGCCCGTCGAGCGCCGGCAGGTGCCCCGGGTCGGTGCCCGGGGGCGGGGCTGGAAGCGTTGTAACCATCCGTGATAATTGTGAAAAATATCACGGACATTCTGCGCCATCCCGGCGCTGGCGGGGCAGGCGATGTCCTGCCGTCGGGCCTCAGCTGTCGCGTGCCAGCCTCAGCGTCAGCTGTTCACAGGCGGGATCGCCGCAGCGGCCGCACAGGTGGCGCCAGCGCGGGCGTTCGACGGTCGGTGGCGTGCGGTCCAGGTGCCGGCGCAGCGCGGGGCCGCAGATCGCCAGCGCAGCCTCCAGCCGCGCACCGCCGCTGCCACTGACCACCGAGAACGACTGGCCGTCGCCGAGCAGCGCTCGCCGCAGCTTGTGGTCCACCGGCTCGCGCACCTGCGGGCCGTCGCGCTGCAGGCCGTCGGCCTGCCACGGCAGGTCCAGGCCGGTCAGCAGCGTCAGGTGCACCTGGCAGCGGTGCATGGCCAGCGCGTCGACGTGCAGCGAGGTGTCGCCGAAGACCTGTTCGCTGTAGACGGCGGTGAGCAGGGCGGTCGTGTCGGCCACGACCACCGGGTGCTGCCGGCAGGCTGCGGCGATGCGCCGGCTCTGCTCCCGGGCGATGGCCTGCTGCTCGTCGCGGGTCGGGGTGCGCTGGTGCAGGTCGCAGAACTCGCGCAGGTACTCACCGACCCGGGCCGCCTGCGGCCGGGGCCAGCGGGCCCGCTCGGCGGGGCCGGCATGGGCCGACCAGAGCGCCGGCAGCGCCTCGGCCAATTCGGCGGCGAGCGTGGTCTTGCCGGTGCTTTCGGCGCCGACCAGCGCGACGACCCAGGCGCCGCCGTCAGGCATGGGCGGACCGTCCGTCGTGGTGCCGTCGCAGCCAGGCGCGCCAGCCCAGCGCGGCCAGCACCACGAACACCGTGTAGAGCACGACCGTCAGCCACAGGCCCTTGTAGGCGAACAGCGCGACGCTGACGACGTTGACGACGATCCAGGTCGGCCAGTTCTCGATGTACTTGCGCCCCAGCAGCCACTGGCCGGTCAGGCTCAGCGCGGTCGGGAAGGCGTCCCACCAGGGCACGTCGGTGTCGGTGCACGTGTCGAGGAACCAGCCCAGGGCCGGCCAGGCCAGCGCGGTGGCCAGCAGCACCCGCAGGCGCAGCGCCGGCGGCAGGTGACGCACCCGCAGCGGCTCGCCGCCGGCGTCGTGGCCACGCAGCCACTGCCACCAGCCCCACAGCGCGACCACGGCGAAGAAGATCTGCAGCCCGGCGTCGCCATAGAGCTTGCTGCTGCGGAACAGCTCGAAATAGAGCAGCGAGCTGACGATGGCCAGCGGCCAGCCCATCGGGTTGACGCGCATGTTGCACAGCACCATCACCAGGGCGAGCACGAAGGCGAGCACCTCCAGCCAGCTCACGGGGGCGCCCCACAGCGTGAAGGCCGCGGCCATCAGGGGTTGAAACAGGGTCGAGAGGCTGTCCATGTGGGTCCTGCCTGCATGAAAAAAGGCCCTTGCGGGCCTCGGGGGGTGGCGCAGCCCGGGTCAGCGGGGCGGCGTGTACTGCACCAGGATCTCGTCCGGCTTGAGCATGCCCAGCTGGCTGCGGGCCCGCTCCTCGAACATCTCCAGACCCTGCTGCAGGTCACGCACCTCCGCCAGCAGCCGGTCGTTGCGCGTGCGGGCCTGCGCGTTGCGCGAGTCCTGCTCGTCGAGCAGGCGGCGCAGCTCCATCACCCGCGGCACACCGTTGTCGCCGAACCAGAGTTCGACATGCACCAGCGCGATCAGCACGCCGAGGATGATGGTGACGCTGCGCACGCGCGGACTTCCCGATCAGCGCAGGTTGTAGAACGCGGCGCGGCCCGGGTAGACGGCGATGTCGCCCAGGTCTTCTTCGATGCGCAGCAGCTGGTTGTACTTGGCGATGCGGTCGCTGCGGCTCATCGAGCCGGTCTTGATCTGGCCGGCGTTCAGGCCCACGGCGATGTCGGAGATCGTCGAGTCCTCGGTCTCGCCCGAGCGGTGCGAGATCACGGCGGTGTAGCCGGCGCGCTTGGCCATCTCGATGGCGGCGAAGGTTTCCGACAGCGTGCCGATCTGGTTGATCTTGATCAGGATCGAGTTGGCGATGCCCTTGTCGATGCCTTCCTTCAGGATCTTCGTGTTGGTGACGAACAGGTCGTCGCCCACGATCTGCACGTTCTTGCCCAGGCGGTCCGTCAGGTGCTTCCAGCCGGCCCAGTCGCCTTCGGCCATGCCGTCCTCGATCGAGATGATCGGGTACTTGTCGCACCAGGTGGCCAGGATGTTGGTCCACTCCTCGGCGGTCAGCGTCAGGCCTTCGCCTTCCAGGTGGTACTTGCCGTCCTTGTAGAACTCGGAGGCGGCGCAGTCCAGGCCCAGGGCGATCTGCTCGCCGGCGCGGTAGCCGGCCTTCTCGATGGCGTCGAGGATCAGCTGGATCGCGGCTTCATGGTTGGGCACGCTCGGGGCGAAACCACCCTCGTCGCCCACGGCGGTGCTCATGCCCTTGTCGTGGATGATCTTCTTGAGCGCGTGGAACACCTCGGCGCCCCAGCGCACGGCTTCACGGAAGGTGGGCGCACCGACCGGGATGATCATCAGCTCTTGCAGGTCGAGGTTGTTGTTGGCGTGGGCGCCGCCGTTGATGACGTTCATCATCGGCACCGGCAGCTGCACGCCGCCCATGCCGCCGAAGTAGCGGTACAGGGGCAGGCCCGACTCTTCGGCCGCGGCGCGGGCCACGGCCATCGAGACGGCCAGCATGGCGTTGGCACCCAGGCGGCTCTTGTTGTCGGTGCCGTCGAGGTCGATCAGGGTCTTGTCCAGGAAGGCCTGCTCGGAAGCGTCCAGGCCCAGCACGGCTTCGCTGATCTCGGTGTTGATGTTCTGGACCGCGTTGAGCACGCCCTTGCCCAGGTAGCGGGCCTTGTCGCCGTCGCGCAGCTCGATGGCTTCGCGCGAACCGGTGGACGCGCCGCTCGGCACGGCCGCACGGCCCATGGTGCCGGACTCCAGCAGCACGTCACATTCCACGGTGGGGTTGCCACGGCTGTCGAGGATCTCGCGGGCCACGATGTCTACGATTGCACTCATTGGGTCTCTTCTCCTGGGTTCATCAAAAAACGGGGCGCTGCGCATGGTGCCCCAAGCGGGTTACATCGAGCGGACATCCGATCAGGGGAACGTCGAATCCGGCACGGCCTGCCCGCCTGAATGAGGGGGCTCGATCAGCAGTCGAAGTCGTCTTCCAGCAGCGGCCGGGCCTTGATCACGCGGTCCAGCGCCACCAGCTGCTCGAGCAGTGCCCGCATGTGGCGCAGCGGCACGGCGTTCGGGCCGTCGCTCATCGCGTGGACCGGATCCGGGTGCGTCTCCATGAACAGGCCGGCCACGCCGACGGCCACGCCGGCCCGGGCCAGCACCGGCACGAACTCGCGCTGGCCGCCCGAGCTGCTGCCCTGGCCGCCCGGCAGCTGCACGCTGTGGGTCACGTCGAACACCACCGGGGCGCCGGTCTCGCGCATGATCGCCAGCGAACGCATGTCCGAGACCAGGTTGTTGTAGCCGAAGCTGGCGCCACGCTCGCAGGCCAGGAAGCTGTCCTCCGGCAGGCCCGCGTCGCGGGCGGCGTCGCGGGCCTTCTGGATGACGTTCTTCATGTCGTGAGGGGCCAGGAACTGGCCCTTCTTGATGTTCACCGGCTTGCCGCTGCGGGCGACGGCGCGGATGAAGTCGGTCTGCCGGCACAGGAAGGCGGGCGTCTGCAGCACGTCGACCACGCTGGCGACCTCGGCCACCTGCGACTCGTCGTGCACGTCGGTCAGCACGGGCAGGCCCGTCTGGCGGCGCACCTCGTCGAGGATCTTCAGGCCCGCGTCGATGCCCACGCCCCGTTGGGTCTTGCCCGACGAGCGGTTGGCCTTGTCGAACGAGCCCTTGTAGATCAGCGGGATGCCCAGCGCGGTGCAGGCTTCCTTGAGCTGGCCCGCCACATCGAGGGACATCTGCAGGCTTTCGATCGAGCAGGTGCCGGCGATCAGGAAGAAGGGCCGGTCCAGGCCGACGTCGAATCCGCAGAGCTTCATGGTGCTGTCTCTTGAAGTGAGGGGCGGGCGCGGGCTCAGTCGGCCCGGGTGGCCTGGCGGTGGGCCAGGGCCGCGTCGATGTAGCTGATGAACAGCGGGTGGCCGTCCCAGGGCGTCGACTTGAACTCGGGGTGGAACTGCACGCCCACGTACCACGGGTGCACCGCCTTCGGCAGCTCGACCATCTCGGTGAGCTTCTCGCGCTGGGTGATCGCCGAGATCACGAGGCCGGCGTCCTGCAGGCGCTGCAGGTACTTCTCGTTGGCCTCGTAGCGGTGGCGGTGGCGCTCGGTGACGACGTCGCCGTAGATGCCGTGCGCGATCGTGCCGGGCTTGACGTCCGAGCTCTGCGCGCCCAGGCGCATCGTGCCGCCGAGGTCCGAGTTGGCGTCACGCTTCTGGATCGAGCCGTCGGCGTCCTGCCATTCGTCGATCAGCGCGATCACCGGGTGCGGGCTGTCGGGCTCGAACTCGGTGGAGTTCGCGCCGCTCAGGCCGGCCATGTGGCGGGCGTACTCGATCGTGGCCACCTGCATGCCCAGGCAGATGCCGAGGTAGGGGATGCCGTGCTCGCGGGCGTACTGCGCCGCGACGATCTTGCCCTCGATGCCACGCTTGCCGAAGCCGCCGGGCACCAGGATCGCGTCGTACTTCGACAGCTGAGGCGCGGCCTCGGGCGTCAGCGTCTCGGAGTCGACATACTCGATGTTGACCTTGACGTGGTGGTGGATGCCGGCATGGCGCAGCGCCTCGTTGAGCGACTTGTACGAGTCCGACAGCTCGGTGTACTTGCCGGCCATCGCGATCGTGACCTCGCCCTTCGGGTTGGCGACTTCCTTGACCAGCCGGTCCCAGCGGCCGAGGTTGGCCGGCTTGGTCAGCAGCTGGAACTTCATGCAGATCATCTCGTCCAGGCCCTGCTCGTGCAGCATGCGTGGCACCTTGTAGATCGTGTCCGCGTCCCACACCGAGATCACGCCGTGCGGCGCGACGTTGGTGAACAGCGAGATCTTCTCGCGTTCCTCGTCGGGGATCGGGCGATCGGCGCGGCACAGCAGCGCGTCGGGCTGGATGCCGATCTCGCGCATCTTCTGCACCGTGTGCTGGGTCGGCTTGGTCTTCAGTTCACCGGCCGCGGCGATGAAGGGCACGTAGGTCAGGTGCACGAAGGCCGAGTTGCTCGGGCCCAGCTTGAGCGCCATCTGGCGCACGGCCTCGAGGAAGGGCAGGGACTCGATGTCACCCACCGTGCCGCCGATCTCGACGATGGCCACGTCGACCGCCTCGGGCGTGCCCACGCCGGCGCCGCGCTTGACGTAGTCCTGGATCTCGTTGGTGACATGGGGGATGACCTGCACGGTCTTGCCCAGGTAGTCGCCACGGCGCTCCTTCTCCAGCACGGACATGTAGATCTGTCCGCTGGTGAAGTTGTTGGACTTCCTCATCCGCGTGGTGATGAAGCGCTCGTAGTGGCCGAGGTCCAGGTCGGTCTCCGCACCGTCATCGGTGACGAAGACCTCGCCGTGCTGGAATGGCGACATGGTGCCCGGATCCACATTCAGGTAGGGATCGAGCTTGATGAGGGTGACGGTCAGACCGCGCGACTCGAGGATGGCCGCCAGTGACGCTGCGGCGATGCCCTTGCCCAGGGAAGACACCACACCGCCGGTGACGAAGACGAATTTGGTCATGTCAAGCGGCCCTCCCTTGCCGATGCACCAGCTCGTGCCGGTGACACCTTTCAGGAGGGCCGTGGTGGTAAACCGAGATTATAGAAGGCACTCGGCCTGTTGCCAGCAAGCGTGGCTCAGGCCCGGCCTGCGGGGGGGGCTTCAGAACTCGAGGTTGTCGATCAGCCGGGTGTGGCCCAGGCGGGCGGCGGCCAGCGCCACCAGCGGGGTGCCGCCCTCCAGGTCGCCGGCCTGCGGCGCCAGCAGATCGGCGCGGCGGCGCAGCGTCAGGTAGTCGGGCACCCAGCCCTGCTCGTGCATCGTCTGCATGGCGCGGGCCTCGATGGCGGCGAGGTCACGCTCGCCCTGGCCGATCGCGGCGGCCATCGCCTGCAGCGCCTGCGCCAGCTGCACGGCCCGGGCCCGCTCGGCCGGGTCCAGGTAGCCGTTGCGCGAGGACAGCGCCAGGCCGTCGTCGGCGCGCCGGGTCTCGCCCGCGATCACCTCGACCGGCAGCGCGAACTGCTCGACCATGCGGGTGATGACCATCAGCTGCTGGTAGTCCTTCTTGCCGAACACGGCCCAGCGCGGCTGCACGATGCACAGCAGCTTCATCACGACGGTGCACACGCCGGTGAAGAAGCCGGGCCGGAAATGCCCCTCCAGCAGGTCGGCCAGCGCGGCGTCCGGGACCACCTTGAAGGTCTGCGGCTGCGCATAGAGCTCGTCCTCGGCCGGGGCGAAGACGATGTCGCAGCCGGCGCCGTCGAGCAGTTCGCCGTCGCGTTCAAGCGTGCGCGGGTAGCGGTCGAAGTCCTCGTGCGGGGCGAACTGCAGCCGGTTGACGAAGATGCTGGCGACCACCAGGCCGCTGTCGCCGGCGCGGGCCCGGGCCTGGCGCACCAGCGCCAGGTGGCCGTCATGCAGATTGCCCATGGTGGGCACCAGGGCGATGTCGCGGGTGCCGGCCAGTGCGCTGCGCAGTTCGGCGATCGTGTGGAGGACGCGCATGGTGGTGTCTCGTCGTGTCGGGAATCGGGGGGGGGGGGGCGCCGGGTCAGGCCGCGGCGTAGCTGTGGGCCACCGGGTCGGGGAACTCGCCGGACTTGACGGCGGCCACGTAGGCGCGCACGGCGGCTTCGGCGCTGTCGTGGCCGCTCAGGAAGTTGCGCACGAAACGGGGCAGGCGCCCGCGGGTCAGGCCGAGCATGTCGTGCAGCACCAGCACCTGGCCCGCCGTGGCGGGGCCGGCGCCGATGCCGATGGTCATCAGCGTCGGGTTGTCGGCCTGCACCGCCTCGGCCACCGCGCTGGGCATCAGCTCGAGCACCATCATGCTGGCGCCGGCCTGGGTCAGTTCGGTGGCGTGGCGGCGCAGCGTGCCCGCGCTGGCATCGTCACGGCCCTGGATGCGGTAGCCGCCCAGCGCATGCACGCTCTGCGGGGTCAGTCCGAGGTGGGCGCAGACCGGCACGCCCCGCTCGGTCAGGAAACGCACCGTCTCGGCGGTCCAGCCGCCCCCTTCGAGCTTGACCATCTGCGCGCCCGCCTGCATCAGCGCCGCGGCGCTGGCCATGGCCTGGGCCGGGCCCTGCTGGTAGCTGGCGAACGGCAGGTCGGCGATCAGCCAGGCGGCGCCACCGACCAGGCCGCGCACGACGCAGCGTGTGTGGTAGACGGTCTCCTCGAGCGTCACGGGCAGCGTGCTGGTCTGGCCCTGGATGACCATGCCCAGCGAGTCGCCCACCAGCAGGCAGTCCACGCCCGCGTCGTCGCACAGGCGGGCGAAGGTGGCGTCGTAGGCGGTCAGCATCGAGATCTTCTCGCCCCGGGCCTGCAGCGCGCGCAGGCCGTGCAGGGTCAGCGGCTTGCGGGCATCGGTGCGTGCGGGGGTCTGGGCGTGGCTGCTCATCGTGTCTCCTGGGGGCGTCGGGGCACCGTCGGCTCCGGTGGCGGCGGATTCTAGCCAGTCGCCGTGGCGCTGTTGCAGCGCAGCACGGGGCCTGGGCAGCCGCTGCGGCGCGGCACTGATCTGCCGCAAGGCCCGGCACGGCCCGGTTCGACCGGCGCGTCAGGCCGGGGCGGTCACGCCCAGGGCGGCGAGCATCGACAGCACGACAGCGGCCGTCGCCGCGGGCTGCTCCATCGGGAAGAGGTGGCCGCCCTCGAGCCAATGCAGGTGGTCGTGCACCAGTGCGCGCGTGGTCGCCAGCCCGACCTGGCGCACCTCGCGGGAGCGGGTGCCGCCGATGAAGCCCACCGGGGCGCGCAGCGGGTGGCGGCGCAGCGTGGTCGCGAGCTGGTGGGGCAGGGTGTCGTAGATGCGGGTCTCGACGCGGCGGTCGAAGGCCAGGCGCACCCCGCCGGCGGGGTCCGGCTCGATGCCGGCCTGCAGGTAGTCCTCCAGCACGTCCGGATGCCAGCGTGCGAAGACGGCCTTGCTGCCGTAGTGGTGGCGCACGCTGTCGAGGTCGGGCCACTGCTGGCGGCGCCGCTCGGACAGGCGCCCGGGTGAATGGCGCCGCATCAGGCCCGTGGCCTGCAGCACCCGCAGGCTGTGCGCCCGCCAGCCGCCGATCACCGGCGAGTCCAGCAGCACGACCGCCCGCACCTGCTGCGGTCGCCGGCTGGCCGCCTTCAGGCTGAGGTAGCCGCCCATCGAATGGCCGACCAGCACCACGGGGGTGCCCGCCGGGGCGACCGAGTCGATGAAGCGAAGCAGCTCGTCGCGCAGGTGCGGCCAGTTGGCGGTGACGGGGAAGGCCGGGTCGTGGCCGGACCGGGCCAGGGCCTCGACCCGCCAGCCCGCGGCCTGCCAGGCCTCGAACAGCCGCCGGTAGGTGCCGGCCGGAAAACCGTTCGCATGGCAGAACACCAGCAGCGGGCGCTCGGCGGACATGGGGTTCAGACGATCTTGTCGTCCACCGTGCCGATCTTGGGCAGCGTCTCGTAGCGCTCGGATCGGGCCAGCAGCGGGTGGGCGCTGTCGCCACCGTCCCAGCGTGGATCGTCGATGCCCTCGAACACCTCGCGCAGGCGCTGGCCCCAGGTGTCGTGGATCATCTTGAAGTAGGGGTTCTTGTCGTCGATGCAGACGATCTGGTCGCTCTCGAGCGCTCCGGCGCGGTAGACCAGCAGGTCCAGCGGCAGGCCGACGCTGAGGTTGGACTTCAGCGTCGAGTCCATCGACACCAGCGCGCACTTGGCCGCCTCGTCCAGCGGCGTCGTCGGCGTCAGCACCCGGTCGAGGATGGGCTTGCCGTACTTCGACTCGCCGACCTGGAAGAAGCAGGTCTCGCGGGTCGACTCGATGAAGTTGCCGGCCGAATAGACCAGGAACAGGCGCATCGCCTCGCCGGCGATCTGGCCGCCGAAGATCATCGAGCAGTTGAAGTCGATGCCCGCGGCCTTCAGCGACGGACCGTCCTGTTCATAGACCCGCCGCACTGCCGAGCCGAGCACCCGCGTGGCGTCGAACATGCTCTTGGCGTTCCAGATGGTGATCGGCTCGTCGTCCCCGTTGGGGATCTTCTCGACCTGCAGGATCTCGCGCACGGACTGGGAGATGCTCAGGTTGCCCGCGGAGAGCATCACCATGAAGCGGTCTCCCGGCTTCTCGTAGACCATCATCTTGCGGAAGGTGCTGATCGCATCCAGGCCGGCGTTGGTACGGGAATCGGAGAGGAAGACGAGGCCGGCGTTGAGCCGGATGCCGACGCAGTAGGTCATGGGCGTTCCGAGGACAGGCTGCAGGAGGGGGAGGAAGACTCGGCCAGCGACTTGAGACGGTACAGCGCGTCCAGGGCAGCCCGAGGGGTGAGGGTATCAGGGTCGATCCGTGCCAGTTCGTCCAGCACGGGGGCGGGTGCGGCGGCGGCCGTGATCACCGCGGCGGGCGCCGGCTCGGCCGCGGTCGCCGCCACGGCCGGCAGCGGTTCCGGCTCGGCACCGAACAGGTCGATCTGGGTCTCGCCGGCCCGCTGCTGGGCTTCGAGCGACTCGAGCGCGCTGCGCGCCTGGCGCAGCACCGAACCCGGCATGCCGGCGAGGCGGGCGACCTGCACGCCGTAGCTGCGGCTGGCCGGGCCGGCCTCGATGGCGTGCAGGAACACGATGTCGTCGCCGCTCTCGGCGGCCGAGACGTGCATGTTCACCGCCTGCCGGTGGCGGGCCGGGAATTCGGTCAGCTCGAAGTAGTGCGTCGCGAACAGCGTGAAGGACCGGTTGCGGTCGTGCAGGTGGCTGGCGATCGCGCCGGCCAGCGCCAGGCCGTCGAAGGTCGAGGTGCCGCGGCCGATCTCGTCCATCAGCACCAGCGAATGTTCGGTGGCCCCGTGCAGGATGGCGCTGCCTTCGGTCATCTCGAGCATGAAGGTCGACTGGGCGTTGGCCAGGTCGTCGGCCGCGCCGATGCGGGTGTGGATGGCGTCGATCGGGCCGAGCCGGCAGCGCGCCGCCGGCACCCAGGAGCCGATCGCCGCCAGCAGCACGATCACCGCCACCTGGCGCATGAAGGTGCTCTTGCCGCCCATGTTCGGGCCGGTCAGGATGACCATGCGGCGCGCGGCGTCGAGCCGGCAGTCGTTGGCGATGAAGCTGCCGGCGCCGGTCTCGGCCAGCCGGGCCTCGACCACCGGGTGGCGGCCCTGCTCGATGTCCAGGCAGGGGTGGCCGACGAACTCCGGCGCGCACCAGCCGAGCGTGGCCGCCCGTTCGGCCAGCGCGGCCAGCGCATCCAGGCTGGCCAGCGCCCGGCCCAGCTCGGCCAGCGGCACCAGATGGGCCTGCAGCGCATCAAGCACCTGCTCGTAGAGCCACTTCTCGCGTGCGAGCGAGCGCTCCTGGGCCGACAGGGCCTTGTCCTCGAAGGCCTTCAGCTCGGGCGTGATGAAGCGCTCGGCGTTCTTCAGCGTCTGGCGGCGCTGGTAGTCCAGCGGCACCTTGTCGACCTGGCCCATCGTCACTTCGATGTAGAAGCCGTGCACCTTGTTGTACTGCACCCGCAGGTTGTTGATGCCGGTGCGGGTCCGCTCGCGGCTCTCCAGGTCGAGCAGGAAGGTGTCGCAGTGGGTGGCGATGCCCCGCAGCTCGTCGAGGTCGGCGTCGAAGCCGGGGGCGATCACGCCACCGTCGCGCAGCAGCACCGCGGGCTCCTCGGCGATGGCCCGCCGCAGCAGCGAGGCGATCGCCTCGTCCGGCGTCAGCGCGCCGTGCAGCGTGCGCAGCAGCGCGGCGCCGTCGGGCACCTGGCCGCGCAGGGCGGGCAGCGTGGCCAGGGTCTCGCGCAGGCCGGCGAGCTCCCGCGGGCGCACCTGGCGCAGTGCCGTGCGCGCGGTGATGCGCTGCACGTCGCTGACGTGGCGCAGCGCATCGCGCAGCGGCTCGGTCGCGCGGGCCTCGAGCAGCGCGGCGATCGCGCCATGGCGTTCACGCGCCACCGCCCGATCGCGCAGCGGGTGGGTCAGCCAGTGGCGCAGCATGCGGCTGCCCATGCCGGTGCGGCAGGTGTCGAGCAGCGACAGCAGCGTCGGGGCGGCCTCGCCGCGCAGCGTCTGCGTCAGCTCGAGGTTGCGGTGCGTGGCCGGCGGCAGCTCCAGCAGGTCGCCGCTGCGCTCGACCGTCAGGGTGTTGATGTGCGAGAGCGCCCGCCCCTGGGTGTGTTCGGCGTAGCTCAGCAGCGCCGAGGCGGCGGCATGCGCCACGCCCAGGTCCTGGGCATTGAAGCCGGCCAGGTGCGCCACCCGCAGCTGCTCGCGCAGCTTGCGCTCGCCCAGGCCACGATCGAACTGCCAGCCCGGGCGGGTGATCACCGGTGCGCTGCAGGCGCGCAGGGCGGCCGGGCGCTGGTCGGCGGCGGTCTCCGCGCTGACCAGCACCTCCGCCGGCGCGAGCCGTGCCAGCCAGGCGCCGAGTTCACGTTCGCTGCATTCGGTCAGGCCGAGCTGGCCGCTGGCCAGCGCCAGCCACGCCAGGCCGAAGCTCGGCGAGGCCGCAGGCCCCTGCCGGCACAGCGCCAGCAGGCGGGTGTCCTCGCGGTCGTCGAGCAGCTCGGTGTCGGTGATGGTGCCGGGGGTGACGACCCGCACCACCTTGCGCTCGACCGGCCCCTTGCTCGCCCCGACCTCGCCGACCTGCTCGGCGATCGCCACCGCCTCGCCCAGGCGGATCAGCCGGGCCAGGTAGTTCTCGACCGAATGCACCGGCACGCCGGCCATCACCACCGGCTCGCCATTGCTCTGGCCGCGGGTGGTGATGGTGATGTCGAGCAGCCGGTGGGCACGACGGGCGTCCTCGAAGAAGAGCTCGTAGAAGTCGCCCATCCGGTAGAACACCAGCGTGTCCGGGAACTCGGTCTTGATGCGCAGGTACTGCGCCATCATCGGCGTGTGGCCGGCAAAGCTCGGCTCGGCGCCCGGCGGCGGGGAGGTGATGGCGTTCACGGCAGGCGGCTCCGCTGCGCCCGGATCAGAACGGCGCGTCGTCGTCGCGGCGCGGGCCGCCACGGCGCGGTGCGGGTTCCGGCTCGGCCGGCGGCATGTCGGCCTTGCGGATGCGCGTGGGCTTGCGCACGACCACGGGCACCGGCGCCGGGGCCTCTTCCTCGACCGGATCGAAGGCCGCGGCCAGCGCCTGGGCCGGGGTCATCTCGAACGTCGGCTCGACCAGCGTCGAGCCCGGGCGGCTGGCCGAGAACGGCACCAGCACCTCGTCGGCCGGGGCGGCGGCTGCGGCCTCGGCTTCGGCGGCTGCGGCCGTCACCCGAGTCTTCAGGCGGCTGGTGCTGCGCGCCGGCTTGGCCGGAGCGGGGGCGGCGGCCTGCGCGGCGGCGGCACGCGTCTCGGCGGCCGGCTCGTCGTCCTTGATCATGCGGGTGTAGGGCGCCAGGATCTGCACCAGCTGGGCATAGATCTTGGGCGAGCCGCAGACCAGCTCACGCTGGTAGAGGTAGTCGGCCTCGCCGGTGAAGTTGCCCACCAGGCCGCCGGCCTCGGTGACGATCAGCGAGCCCGCGGCGACGTCCCAGGGCTGCAGGCCGGTCTCGAAGAAGCCGTCATACCAGCCGGCGGCGACGTAGCAGAGGTCGAGCGCCGCGGCGCCCGGGCGGCGCACGCCGGCGCAGCTCTGCATGATCTCGTCGAACATCTTCATGTAGCGGCGGAAGTTGTCGCCCTTGCGGAAGGGGAAGCCGGTGCCGATCAGGCAGTCGGCCAGGCGGATGCGCCGCGACACGCGCAGGCGCTTGTCGTTGAGGTAGGCCCCGCGGCCCTTGGTCGCGTAGAACAGGTCGTTGCGGCTCGGGTCGTAGACGACGGCCTGCTCGACCCGGCCCTTGAAGGCCAGCGCGATCGAGACCGCGTACTGCGGGAAGCCGTGGATGAAGTTGGTCGTGCCGTCGAGCGGATCGATGATCCAGACGAAGTCGCTGTGCTTGGCGCCCTGGGCGCGGCCGGTCTCCTCGCCGAGGATGGCGTGGCCGGGATAGGCCTGCAGCAGCGTGTCGATGATGGCCTGCTCGGCCGCCTGGTCGACTTCGGTGACGAAGTCGTTGGGCCCCTTGCTGGTCACGGTCAGGCGGTCCAGATCCAGGCTGGCGCGGTTGATGATCGCACCGGCTGCTCGCGCGGCCTTGATGGCGATGTTGAGCATCGGATGCAGATTGGCTTGCGACATGAGTGCAACTCTCTGACGTGAAGAAGGGGCTGACGGAAAAAAAGAGCGGGGCCGGGCACGCTCGGTGCCTCTGGCCGGACGACCGCGCGGTGCGCTCGAGGCGCCCGCTGTCATCCGCCAGACCGACGACCGCGGTCGTCCAGCCTATGATGGTCGGCCATTCTAGCGGGCCGCCCCGCTGCCTGTCACCTGCCTGGATTGCGCCGTCCCTGTGTCCGACCTCGAAGAACCGATTCCCGCCACCGCCTGCCACGTGCCCGCTCCCGCCCGCGACAGCACCCGTTTCGTGCTGGTGAACACCAGCCACCCCGGCAATGTCGGCTCGACCGCACGGGCGATGAAGGTGATGGGGTTTTCCGACCTGGTGCTGGTCGCGCCCCGGTTCCGGGACGTGCTCAGCCGCGAGGAGACCGTCGCCATGGCCAGCGGTGCGGCCGACATCCTGGTGCGCACGCGCATCGTCGACACGCTGGAGCAGGCGCTCGAGGGCGTGCAGGTGGCCTGCGCCACGGCGATGACGCCACGCGACTTCGGCCCGCCCACCCATGCGCCGCGTGAGCACCTGCCCGTGCTGGCCGCCGGTGCGGCCTCGGTGGCCTTCGTGTTCGGCAGCGAGCGCTACGGCATGTCCAACGAGGATGTCTACCGCTGCCAGGTCTGCCTGTCCATCCCGACCCGCGAGGCCTACGGCTCGCTGAACCTGGCGCAGGCGGTGCAGCTGATGGCCTACGAATGGCGCCAGGCGCTGGGGGGCTTCGACGTCGCGCCGCGCACCGCCGAGCCGCAGCGCGCGACGATCCCGGCGGTGCAGGGGGTGCTGTCGCACTGGGAGCAGGCGCTGGTGCACCTCGGCTTTCTCGACCCGGCGGCCCCGCGCAAGCTGATGCCGCGCCTGAACCAGTTGCTCAACCGGGCCGAGCTGGGCGATGAAGAGGTGCACATCCTGCGCGGCATCGCCCGGGCCATCCTGAAGCGCTGAGCCGCGCCGGCGCCGTGACGGCCTGCACGGATCCGGCCCAGACCCTACACTGAAGCCCAACGATCCTCATCACCGACCGCCGCCATGTTCTCCCGCCTGCGTGAAGACGTCGCCTGCATCCTCGAGCGCGACCCCGCCGCCAAGTCCGCCTTCGAGGTGCTGACCTGCTATCCCGGCCTGCACGCGCTGGTCATGCACCGCTGGGCCCACGCCTGCTGGGTCCACGGCCTGCGCTGGCCGGGGCGTTTCATCTCCCACATCGCCCGCTGGCTGACCGGCATCGAGATCCACCCGGGCGCGACCTTCGGTCGCCGGGTGTTCATCGACCACGGCATGGGCGTGGTCATCGGCGAGATGGCCGAGATCGGCGACGACTGCACCATCTACCAGGGCGTGACGCTGGGCGGCACCTCGCTGGTCAAGGGCGCCAAGCGCCACCCGACGCTCGGGCGCGGGGTCATCGTCGGCGCCCATGCCTGCGTGCTGGGCGGCTTCACGGTGGGCGAGGGCGCACGCGTGGGCTCCGGCGCGGTGGTCACCAAGCCGGTGCCGGCCAACGCCACGGCCGTGGGCAACCCGGCGCGCATCATCGTCGCCAGCGAGGAGGCCAAGCGCGAGAGCGTGGCCGCCCGCATGGGCTTCTCGGCCTATGGCGTGACCCAGGGCGACGATCCGGTGGCCCAGGCGATGAAGGGCCTGATCGACAACGCGGCCGGGCACGAGCACCAGATCGCGCTGCTGTGGCAGGCGATCGAGAAGCTGTCGGCGCGCGCCCGCGAGCTGCCGGCCGACCCCTGCGTGCCGCAGGACGCCTGCACCACCGAGCGTTTCGACGCCGAGCGCCTCACCCGCCTGGTGAAGTGAGCCGGCGCTTCAGGCGCGGGCGGGACGCTGCGCCGACTTCGGCCGGAAGGCCTGGCAGACGCTGTCGTCGGTCTCCAGGTAGGGCCCGCCGATGAGGTCGATGCAGTAGGGCACCGCGGCGAAGATGCCCGGGCAGGGCGGCACGGCCTGCGGCAGGCCCTCGAGCGTCTCGGCGATCGCCCGCGGCTGGCCCGGCAGGTTGATGATCAGTGTGCGGCCGCGAATCACCGCGACCTGGCGCGACAGGATGGCCGTGGGCACGAAGCGCAGGCTGATCTGGCGCATCTGCTCGCCGAAACCCGGCATCTCCTTGTCCGCCACCGCCAGCGTCGCCTCGGGCGTCACGTCGCGCCGGGCCGGGCCGGTGCCGCCGGTGGTCAGCACCAGGTCGCAGGCCTGCTGGTCGACCAGCTCGATCAGCGTGGCGCTGATGCCCGCCTGCTCGTCCGGAATCAGCCGCGTGACCCACTGCACCGGGTTGCGCAGGGCGCGGCCGAGCCAGTCCTGCAGCGCCGGCAGGCCCTTGTCCTCGTAGACCCCGCTGCTGGCGCGGTCGCTGATCGAGACCAGGCCCACCCGCACCGGTGCGGCGTCATTCGTCGCCATCGTCGTCCTCTTCCTCGTCACGGGCCGCCGCGGCTGCAGTCGCGGCGGCCTGCGCGGCCTTGACCAGCTGGAACAGGTCGCGGTAGGAGCGGCCCTTGCGGTCCGGCGTGCCGCCGGCGGGCTGGGCCTGCAGCGCCTTCTCGATGTCCTTGCGGGCGCTGCGGATCAGCGAGCGCAGCTGCTGCACGTCGGTGTCGGGGTGGTCGCCCATCCAGGTCGTCAGGGCCTGGTCGTCGGCCAGCAGCAGGTCGCGCCAGCGCTCGGCCTCGTGCAGCGCGAGCGTCTCGCGCGCGCCGGGCACCTTCATGGCGGCCACCGCCTCGCGCAGCGGCTCCGGGTCGATGCCCCGCATCAGCTTGCCCACGTACTGCAGCTGGCGGCGCCGGCCTTCGTGCGAGCGGATGCCGCGCAGGTCGTTCAGCGCGTCGCGCAGGTTCTCGGGCATGTCCAGCGCGGCCAGCCGGTTCTCGGGCAGTTCCAGCAGGGCCGAACCCAGGGCCTGGAGGTCGTGGCTGACCTTCTTGAGCTGGGTCTTGCTGGGACGGTCGTCGCCGTCTTCGATGTTGGTGTCGGGTGTGTTCACGGGGATGGTGGGCAAGGGAGCCTGAGGAGCCGGAGTGCGGCGCTGGGTAGCCGGTCGCCCGCCCCTGGGCGCGCATGACCGGCGGCTATCATACGAGCGCCCCGGACAGGCTGCCGATCACCGTGGTCGTCGGCCTTGTCCGACCGTCTCGCCCCGGACCCCCACATGACCGCAGCCAACGAAACCCAAAGCCCCGGATTTGCCCATACCCGAGCCCAGTTCCAGCAGCTGGTCGAGGACACGCTGGCCATCGCCCGCCAGCTCGGCGCCAGCGATGCCGGCGTCGAAGTCTCCGAGGGCGCGGGCCTGTCGGTGTCGGTGCGCAAGGGCCAGATCGAGAACGTCGAGCGCAACCGGGACAAGGGCATCGGCGTGAGCGTCTACCTCGGCCAGCGCCGCGGCAACGCCAGCACCTCCGACTTCTCGCCGACCGCGCTGCGCCAGACCGTGCAGGCGGCCTTCGACATCGCCCGCTTCACCGCCGAGGACAGCGCCGCCGGCCTGCCCGACGTGGCCGACCTGGCCCTGGGCGAGGCGGCCGAGCGTGACCTCGACCTGTTCCACCCCTGGGCGGTCGATGCCGCGGCTGCGGCCGAACTGGCGCTGCGCTGCGAGGCGGCCGCGATGGGGGTCGACGCGCGAATCACCAACTCCGAAGGTGCTGCCGTCTCGGCCCAGCAGTCGCACTTCTTCTCCGGCAACAGCCGCGGTTTCCGCGGCGGTTACGCCAGCTCGCGCCACTCGCTGTCGGTCTCGCCGATCGCCGGGCGCGGCAAGGACATGCAGCGCGACGGCTGGTACAGCTCGATGCGCTCGGCCGACGACCTGGCCTCGCCCGAGGCGATCGGCCGCTACGCCGCCGAGCGGGCGCTGTCGCGGCTGAAGTCGCGCAAGATCGCCACCTGCGAGGTGCCGGTGCTGTTCGAGGCGCCGGTGGCCGCCGGCCTGCTGGGCGCCTACGTGCAGGCCACCAGCGGCGGCGCGCTCTACCGCAAGACCACCTTCCTGAACGACAGCCTCGGCCAGGCCGTGTTCCCGGACCACATCGACATCCACGAGGATCCGCACCGGCTCAAGGGCAAGGGCAGCGCGCCCTTCGACGACGAGGGGGTGGTCACCCGGCCGCGCCAGGTCGTCGACGGCGGGGTCACGCAGGGTTATTTCCTGTCGAGCTACTCGGCCCGCAAGCTCGGCATGCGCACCACCGGCAACGCCGGCGGCTCGCAGAACCTGGTGATGAACAGCCGCTTCACCCGCGCCGACGACCACCTCGAGGAGATGCTGCGCAAGCTGCACCGCGGCCTGTTCGTCGTCGAGCTGATGGGCCAGGGCGTCAACTACGTGACCGGCGATTATTCGCGTGGCGCGGCCGGTTTCTGGGTCGAGGACGGCCGCATCGCCTACCCGGTGCACGAGATCACCATCGCCGGCCACCTGGGCGACATGTTCCGCCAGATCGCCGCGGTCGGTGCCGACGCCTACACGATGGGCGGCAAGACCGTCGGCTCGATCCTGATCGAGCGCATGACCCTGGCCGGGCACTGAGACTCGGCGGCGTGGCGGGCGCGCATCACTACGCAATACCGCGCAGGGGTTAGCCCCGTCGCGGTCGGGCGGGAGCGCTTCCTAGAATCATCTCGCTCACCAACACGTCTCAAACACGCAGGAGTCCCGCACATGGAACGTCGTTCCTTCATCCGCAAGACCGGTCTGGCAGGCGTTCTGGCTGCCGCCTCCGCACCGGCGGTGGTCCACGCCCAGTCGACCATCCGCTGGCGCCTGGCGTCGAGTTTCCCCAAGTCGCTCGACACCATCTATGGCGGGGCAGACGTCTTCTCCAAGAAGGTCAGCGAGATGACGGGCGGCAAGTTCACCATCTCGGTGCACGCCGGTGGTGAGCTGATGCCGGCGTTCGGCGTGGTCGACGGCGTGCAGAACGGCACGGTCGAGATGGCCCACACCGTGCCCTACTACTTCTTCGGCAAGGACGAGACCTTCGCGCTGGGCGCGGCGATCCCCTTCGGCATGAACAGCCGCCAGATGACGGCCTGGATGTACGAAGGCAACGGTCTGAAGCTGATGCGCGAGTTCTACGCCAAGTACTCGATGATCAACTTCCCCGGCGGCAACACCGGGGCCCAGATGGGCGGCTGGTACCGCAAGCCCATCAAGTCGATGGCCGACATGAAGGGCCTGAAGTTCCGCGTCGGCGGCTTCGCCGGCAAGGTGGTCGAGCGCCTGGGTGGCGTGCCGCAGAACATCCCGGGGGGCGAGATCTACCAGGCGCTGGAGAAGGGCACCATCGACGCGGCCGAGTGGATCGGCCCCTACGACGACCAGAAGCTGGGCTTCAACAAGGTCGCGCCGAACTACGCCTACCCGGCCTGGTGGGAAGGCGGCCCGCAGATCGACTTCTTCATCAACCAGAAGGCGTATGACGCGCTGTCGGCCGAGTACAAGGCCATCGTCGAGTGCGCGGCCGCCGCGGCCCACAGCAGCATGCAGGCCAAGTACGACGCCAAGAACCCGCTGGCGCTCAAGCAGCTGGTCGCCGGTGGCACCAAGCTCTTCCCGTTCCCGAAGGACGTGATGGACGCGGCCTTCAAGGAGTCGATGGCGCTCTACAGCGAGATCTCGGCCAAGAACCCGAACTGGAAGAAGGTCTACGACGACTTCTCGAAGTTCCGCGCCGACCAGAACCTGTGGTTCAAGTTCACCGAGGCCAAGTTCGACAGCTTCATGCAGAGCCAGAAGCTGTAATCCGGCCCGCACGGCGGGTGCCTCGCGGCACCCCCGGCACCTCTGCCCCGCCAACCCCGTCCGCCCCGTGCGGACGGGGTTTTGTCCTTCCTGGTCCGCCCGGTCGGGGCACGCGGGCGCCGGCTGCCTAGAATCGGCGCGATGACCTCGAGTTCCTCTGCCGCCGCCGTCGCCGTGCAGCCACCGCCCCACGTGCCCCTGTGGCCGGGCCTGGCATTCGCGCTGGTCGGCTCCATCGCCTTCTCCGGCAAGGCGATCATCGTCAAGCTGGCCTATCGCCACGGTGTCGATGCCGTCACGCTCATCATGCTGCGCATGCTGTTCGCGCTGCCGCTGTTCCTGGCCCTGACCTGGTGGGCGAGCCGAGGCAAGGCGCCGCTGACCGGGCGCGACTGGCGGGTCGTGCTGGGCCTGGGCTTCTCGGGCTACTACCTGGCCAGCATGCTGGACTTCGCCGGCCTGGCCTACATCAGCGCCAGCCTCGAGCGGCTGATCCTCTACCTCAACCCCACGCTGGTGCTGCTGCTGGGCGTGGTGCTGTTCCGGCGCCGGGTCCATGCACGCCAGATGCTGGCGCTGGCGGTGAGCTACGGCGGCGTGCTGCTGGTCTTCGGGCAGGAGCTGCATCTGGCCGGTGACCATGTGCTGCTCGGCACGGCGCTGGTGCTGGGTAGCGCGATCAGCTACGCGGTCTACCTGGTCTACAGCGGCGAGGAGGTCAAGCGGCTGGGGTCGCTGCGCCTGACCGGCCTGGCCACGACGGTGGCCTGCCTGCTGTGCATCGGCCAGTTCCTGCTGCTGCGCCCGGTCGGCGACATCCTGCGGGTGCCCGAGCCGGTGCTGTGGCTGTCGCTGCTCAATGCCACGGCCTGCACCTTCGCGCCGGTCATCCTGGTGATGATGGGCATCGAGCGCATCGGCGCGACGCTGGCCGCGCAGACCGGCCTGGTCGGGCCGATGAGCACCATCGTGATGGGCGTGTTCATCCTCGGCGAGCCGATGACGCTGTGGCTGGTGGCCGGCACCGTGCTGGTGTTCGTCGGCGTCGGGCTGCTGGCGCGCTGGCGCTGATGAACCGGTCGCGGCGCCTCAGCGCCGCGACGACACCAGGATGCCGGCGACGATCAGCGCGAAGGCGAGCGCGTGGTAGCCCTGCGGCCGGTCGCCCAGCAGGGCGCCCGACAGCAGCGCGGCGAACAGCGGCGTCAGGTTGACGAACAGGCTGGCCAGCGTCGGGCCGGCCTGGGCCACCGCGCGGCCCCAGAACCAGTAGGCGATGATGGACGGGCCGATCACGATGTAGACGACCGCCAGCACGACCCAGCCGTTGAGCACCAGCACGCGGTCGGACACCGCGGCCTCGACGCCTGCGGCCGTGCCGGCCCAGACCACGCCGAACAGCGCCTGGGCCAGCATGAACTCGTGCCAGTTCCAGGGCCGCGAGCGGCCGTCGGGCTCGTGCACCAGCGGGCGGCCGGTGTCGCGCATCGACGCCGGCGGGCGGGCCAGCAGCCAGCTGTAGCCCGCCCAGGAGGCCGCGGCCAGCAGCATGAACAGGTCCCCCTGGACAAACTGCACCTGGGCGATGGCCGACAGGTGGCCGCGCGTCAGCACGGTGGCCACGCCCAGCAGCGACAGCGCCGCGCCGGCCATCTGGGCCGTCCGGGGGCGCTCGCCGAAGAACAGGGCGCCCACGCTGAGCATCCACAGCGGCATGCTGGCGGCGATCAGCGTCACGTTCAGCGGCGTCGAGGTGGTCAGCGCCAGGTACTGCAGCGCGTTGTAGGCGCCGATGCCCAGCAGGCCGATCAGCGCCAGATGGGGCCAGCGTGCGGCGATCTGGCCACGTGCCGAGGCATCGAGGATGAAGCGCCGGCTCATCACCACCAGCACCAGCAGCACGATGGCCCAGCGCACCGCGTTGAGCATCAGCGGCGGCACGAAGGGCACGGTCATGCGGCCGACCACCGCATTGCCGGCCCACAGGAACGGGGGCAGGGTCAGCAGGCCGATCAGGCGTGGATTCAGTTTCATGGGTGGCGTCTCTCGAGGACTGGCATCCTATCGGTGAAGCCGGGTGGCTGTCTGTCGCGTCGGTGCAAGACCCCGTTCCTGCACGCTCCCCGGGCGACGTTAAGCTGTCCGGCTTCTGTCTGCGTCGAGAGGAGATTCCCATGTCCCGTGCCATCCAGATCCACCAGTTCGGCGGCCCCGAGGTGCTTCGTTGCGTCGAGGTCGAGGTCGGTCCGCCCGGACCTGCCGAGGTCCGCATCCGCCACGAGGCGATCGGCGTGAACTTCATCGACGTCTACCAGCGCACCGGCCTCTACCCCAATGCGCTGCCGCTGACCCTGGGCATGGAAGGCGCCGGCGTGGTCGAGGCGGTGGGTGACGACGTGATGCACCTGTCGATCGGCGACCGGGTGGCCTATGCCAGCCAGCCCCCGGGCAGCTACAGCGAGGTCCGGGTGATGCCGGCACGCTGCGTGGTGCGCCTGCCCGATGCCATCGACATGGACACCGGTGCGGCGATGATGCTCAAGGGCCTGACCGTGCAGTACCTGCTGAGGCGCACCCAGCCGCAGGGCGGCCTGCAGCCGGGCGACTTCGTGCTGTTCCATGCCGCCGCGGGCGGGGTGGGCCTGATCGCCTGCCAGTGGGCCCGGGCGATGGGCCTGCAGCTGATCGGCACCGCCGGCAACGAGGCCAAGTGCCAGCTGGCCCTGCAGCACGGGGCGGCCCACGTGATCAACTACCGCACCGAGGACTTCGCCAAGCGGGTGCGCGAGATCACCGGCGGGCGCGGCGTGAAGGTGGTCTACGACTCGATCGGCCAGTCCACCTTCGAGGGTTCGCTCGACAGCCTGCAGCCGCTGGGGCTGATGGTGAGCTTCGGCAATGCCTCCGGGCCGGTGCCGCCGGTCAATCTGGGCCTGCTGGCGGCCAAGGGCTCGCTGCACCTGACGCGGCCGACCCTGTTCACCCACCTGTCCAGCCGGGAAAGCACCCAGGAGATGGCCGATGACCTGTTCGACATGGTCGGCCAGGGCCTGGTCAGCATCCCGATCGGCCAGCGTTACGCGCTGGAGCAGGTGGCCCAGGCCCACCGCGATCTGGAGGCCCGCGTGACCACGGGCTGCTCGATCCTGACGGTGTGAGGCGGTGACGCTCCCCGGCGAGCGCTTCAGTTCGCCGGGTGCTGCACCGCGGCCCGGTAGGCGTGCCAGCTGGCGTGCCCCACCACCGGGCCGATCACCAGCAGGCCGAAGAACCAGGGCAGCAGCGCCACGACCACCAGGGCCGTGATCAGCGCGCCCCAGAAGATCATCACCATCGGCTGGGTCAGCACCAGCCTCAGGCTGGTCAGCCCGGCGGTGATCGCGTCGACCTGGCGGTCCAGCATCATCGGGATGCTGACCACGCTGATCGCGAAGATCAGCCCGGCGAAGATGCCGCCCACGCCCAGGTAGGTGACGATGAAGCCGAGGTTGTCCGGGTTCACCAGCGCCATCAGCGAGCCCCTCAGGTCGGGCATGCCGTCGAAGCTGACCGCGAACACCACCATCGCCGCGCGTCCCCACAGCATCTCGAGCACCAGCAGCACGAAGCCGAAGATCGCCATCTGGCCCATGTGGCTGTCCCAGGCGGTCAGCGAGTCGCCGAAGTCGGGCGACTCGCCCCGCTCCAGCCGCATCGACACCTGGTAGAGGCCCATGCACAGGAAGGGCCCCATCAGCAGGAAACCGGCCGACAGGGCCAGCATGTAGGCGGGCGCGTTTTCGTAGACCTTCAGCAGCAGCCAGCCCATGACCATGAAGCACAGGCCGTAGAACGAGCCGATGCCGGGGTGGCGGGTGTAGTCGCGCCAGCCCAGCGCCAGCCAGCGCAGCGGGTCGCCCAGCGTCAGCGGGCGCAGCTCGGGGAAGGTCGAGTCGGCCGCACGGGACAGCGCCTCGGCGGTGCCGCCTGGGGCCCCGTCGTCGGGCCGGGGCGGTCCGGCGTCGTGGCCGCCAGGCTGCAGGGGGCCGGCGGCGGCCGGGTGGGGGCTGACATGGTCCATGGGCGGCCTCTCCTCGAAGGGTCTCGACGGACCTTACGAGGCCCTGACCGGGCGGGCCAGCGGGTCTCCCCCAGGATCGGGCCGGCCTGCGGGTAATTCCCGGGCCGGCCGGCGGCCTCAGCTGCGCCGCACGCGCAGCAGCTCGTCGAGGATCAGGCCGATGGCCCCGGCCGTGATCGCGCTGTCGGCGACGTTGAAGGCCGGGAAGTAGCCGCCCGGGAACAGCGGGGCGAGGACATCCCAGTGGAACTGCAGGAAGTCGACCACGTAGCCGTGCCACAGGCGGTCGATCACGTTGCCGATCGCGCCGCCCAGCAGCATGGCGACCGAAAACGCGAACAGCCGCTGCTTGCCGTGCTGCTTGAGCATCCAGATGAACATCGCCGAGGCGCCGAAGCCCAGCACGACGAAGAACCAGCGCTGCCAGCCGGCGGCGTCGGCCAGGAAGCTGAACGCCGCGCCGGTGTTGTGGGCCCTCACGAGGTTGAAGAAGGAGGTCAGGGTGACGCTGTCGCCGTACTGGAAGCGCCCGAGGATCATGACCTTGGTGACCTGGTCGGCCAGGATGATCAGCGCGGACAGGGCGAGCCAGGTGGTGAGCGGGGTCGACGATCTCGATTGGGTGGCCATCGGGTCAGGGAGGAGCTGGATGCGGGAGCCGGTACTGTAGCCGCACCCGCACGGTGCCCGACGGGCCGGCGGCTCCGGATAATCCGGCCGATGTGCATCGACCGGTCCTCCCTTGAAAAAAAGACGCCATCCCGATCCTGAACGGCTGGTGCAGCGCGCCAGCGCCCGCTTCGAGGCCGGGCTGCAGCTGCAGGCCGTGCGCGACGGCGTCTGGCAGGCCACCTTCGACGGCACGGCCGCGGGCGGGCACGGGCGCCTGGCCGGAGGCGGGCTGGTCTTCGCGCCCGACGGGACGGTCCATGAGCTGGGCGTGCCGCTGCCGGGCACCGGCTGCAGCAACGAGGCCGAGTACCGCGCGCTGATCGGCGTGCTGGAGTGGCTGCAGGCGCAGGGCGCCCGCCGGGTCATCGTCTGGGGCGACAGCGAGCTGGTCGTGCGCCAGGCGCTCGGCGAGCAGTCCGGCAAGGCCGCCCGGCTCGCCGCGTGGCGCCTGCGCCTGCAGGCCCTCGTGGCGGGTTTCGAGTGCCTGGACGCGCGCTGGATTCCCCGGCACCGCAACGCCGGGGCCGATCGGCTGGCCACGGCGGCGCTGGCCGGTGCGGCGCCGGAACGCTGAAGCCGCGGTGCCATGCCGGGCGGAGGCCGGCTGGAGCAGGGCCTGCAGCACCCCGGAGCGGGTCGCTCCGGGGCGTGCACGCCTCAGGCCGCGGTGCGGCGCTCCCCGTCGCCGTGCAGATTGCTGTCGCAGCGTCCGCAGATCGTCGGGTGTTCGGGGTTGATGCCCACGTCGTCGCGGTAGTGCCAGCAGCGTTCGCACTTGGTCGCGGTGCTGGGGGTCACGGTGATCTTCAGCTCCTCGCCCACGGCCAGGCTGGCGGCCGAGGTGATGAGGACGAACTTCAGGTCCTCGCCCAGCGAGGCGAGCACGTCGAAGTCGGCCTGCGGGGCGGTGATCTGCACCGTGGCCTGCAGCGACGAGCCGACCGTGCCGCCGGTGCGCACGTTCTCGATCTCCTTGTTCACCGCCTCGCGCACGGTGCGCACGCGGGCCCATCGGGCCAGCAGCGCCTCGTCGGGCGTGGCGAAGGTCCAGTAGGTCTCGGTGAAGATCGACACCGACCGGCCCGGGGCGAAGATCGGCCAGGCCTCCTCGGCGGTGAAGCTGAGGAACGGCGCCATCCAGCGCAGCATCGCATGGGTGATCTGCCACAGCGCGGTCTGGGCCGAGCGGCGCGCCAGGCTGCCGGTGGCCGAGGTGTAGAGGCGGTCCTTCAGCACGTCGAGGTAGAAGGCGCCCAGGTCCTCGGAGCAGTAGACCTGCAGCTTGGCGACCACCGGGTGGAACTCGTAGACCTCGTAGTGCGCCAGGATGTCGGCCTGCAGCTGCGCGGCGCGCGCCAGCGCGAAGCGGTCGACCTCGAGCATCTGCTCGACCGGCACCGCGTCGGTGGCCGGATCGAAGTCGCTGGTGTTGGCGAGCAGGAAGCGCAGCGTGTTGCGGATGCGGCGGTAGGCGTCCACCACCCGCGCCAGGATCTTGTCGTCGATGCCCAGGTCGCCCGAGTAGTCGGTCGCGGCCACCCACAGGCGGATGATCTCGGCGCCCATCTTGTCGCTGACCTGCTGCGGGGCGACCACGTTGCCCACCGACTTGCTCATCTTGCGGCCATGGCCGTCGACGGTGAAACCGTGGGTGAGCAGGCCCTTGTAGGGCGCGCGGCCCTCGAGCGCGCAGGCGATCAGCAGCGAGGAGTGGAACCAGCCGCGGTGCTGGTCGTGGCCCTCGAGGTAGAGGTCGGCCTCCGGGCCTTCGGCCTGGGCGGCTCCGGCGTGGCTGCCCTTGAGCACGTGCGAGAAGGTCGAGCCCGAGTCGAACCACACGTCGAGGATGTCGGTGCTCTTGCTGTAGTGTTCGGCCTCGTCGCCCAGCCAGTCGGCCGGATCCAGCGTCGACCAGGCCTCGACCCCGCCGGCCTCGACCAGCGCGGCGGCGCGGTCCATGAAGGCCAGCGTGTCGGGGTGCAGTTCACCCGTCACCTTGTGCAGGAAGAACGGCAGCGGCACGCCCCAGTTGCGCTGGCGGCTGATGCACCAGTCGGGCCGGTTGGCGATCATGTCGCGCAGGCGGGCACGGCCGTTCTCGGGGTAGAAGTGGGTGGCGTCGATCGCGTCCAGCGCGGTCTGGCGCAGCGTGCGCGGCGCCTTGTCGACGCTGCAGACGCCGTCGCCCTCGTCCATGCGCACGAACCACTGCGCGGCGGCGCGGTAGATCACCGGCGTCTTGTGGCGCCAGCAGTGCGGGTAGCTGTGGGTCAGCTGGGCGGTGGCCATCAGGCGGCCGGCGTCGCGCAGCGCCTGGACGATGTTGGGGTTGGCCTTCCAGATGAACTGGCCGCCGAACAGCGGCAGGTCGGCTTCGTAGACGCCGTTGCCCTGCACCGGGTTGATGATCTCGTCGAACTTCATGCCGTGCGCGACGCAGGAGTTGAAGTCGTCCACGCCGTAGGCCGGCGCCGAGTGCACGATGCCGGTGCCGTCGTCGGCGGTGGCGTAGTCGGCCAGGTAGACCGGCGAGAGGCGGTCGTAGCCGGCGTCCACATGGGCCAACGGGTGCCTGAAGTTCAGGCCGGCCAGCGCCTTGCCGGGCGTGGTGGCGATCACCGTGCCCGTCAGGCCGTAACGCTCCAGGCACTTCTCGACCAGGGCCTCGGCCAGCAGCAGCAGGCCACGCTCGGTGCGCACCAGCGCGTAGGGCAGCTCGGGGTTCAGGTTGAGCGCCTGGTTGGCCGGGAGGGTCCAGGGCGTGGTGGTCCAGATCACGACGAAGGCGTCCTGCTCCAGCGCCTCGAGGCCGAAGGCGGCGGCCAGCCGGGCCGGCTCGGCGCACAGGAAGGCCACGTCGACGGTCGGCGAGACCTTGTCCTGGTACTCGATCTCGAACTCGGCCAGCGAGGAGCCGCAGTCGAAGCACCAGTAGACCGGCTTGAGGCCGCGGTAGACGAAACCGCGCTCCATCAGGCGCTTTAGCACGCGGATCTCGCCGGCCTCGTTGCCGAAGTCCATCGTGCGGTAGGGGTGCTCCCAGTCGCCGAGCACGCCCAGGCGCTTGAAGTCGGCCATCTGCTGGGCGATCTGCTCGCCCGCATAGGCGCGGCTGCGGGCCTGCACCTCGGCACGCGGCAGGTGGCGGCCGTGGGTCTTCTCGATCTGGTTCTCGATCGGCAGGCCGTGGCAGTCCCAGCCGGGCACGTAGCTGGCGTCGAAGCCGGCCAGCTGGCGCGACTTGGTGATCATGTCCTTGAGCACCTTGTTGACCGCGTGACCGATGTGGATCTGGCCGTTGGCGTACGGCGGGCCGTCGTGCAGCACGAACTTGGGGGCCCCGGCGCGGGCGGCACGCAGCCGCTGGTACAGGCCCTGCTCGTTCCACGCCTTGACCCAGCCCGGTTCGCGCTTGGGCAGGTCGCCGCGCATCGGGAAGGGGGTGTCGGGCATGTTCAGCGTGGCGCGGTAGTTGCGGGCGTCGGTGGGCTGTTTCGGTTCGGTCATGGCACTCGGGCACCCGGGACGCGGGTGAAGCTCAGGCAGGGGGAAGGCGTTGCGGGCGTCCGGGCGCTCAGGCGCCGGTTCCCGGTCACGGGGAGAGTGCCGCGTGGAGGGCGGCAGCGGCAGCTTCAGACAGCGGCCGCGCGCAGAATTCGGTCGCGGGTCGTCTGCCGGCGCGTGGCCGCGTAGCCCCGCAGGGTCGGGCCGGTGGCGGTGTGGGTGGGCGACATGGGCCCCGATTCTAACGGGGCCCCGGCCGCTCAGCTGCCCATGCCCTGATGGCGCAGCAGCGCGTCGATGCTCGGCTCGCGGCCGCGGAAGGCCTTGAAGTTGTCCATCGCATCCCGCGCGCCCCCCGCCTCGAGGATCTGCTGGCGGTAGCGCCGGCCGGTCTCGACGTTGAGCACGCCTTCCTCCTCGAACGCGCCCCAGGCGTCGGCGCTCAGCACCTCGGCCCACTTGTAGCTGTAGTAGCCCGCCGAGTAGCCGCCCGCGAAGATGTGCGAGAAGCTGTGCTGGAAGCGGTTGATCGCCGGCGGGATCAGCACCGCGACCTCGGCGCGCACCTCGTCGAGCACCTGCTGGACCCGGTCGGCGCTGTCGACCCGGGCGTGCAGGCGCATGTCGAACAGCGAGAACTCCACCTGGCGCAGCGTCTGCAGGCCGCTCTGGAAGTTCTTGGCGGCGATCATCTTGTCGTAGAGCGGGCGCGGCAGCGGCTCGCCGGTCTGCACGTGGGCGGTCATGTGCTTGAGCACGTCCCACTCCCAGCAGAAGTTCTCCATGAACTGGCTGGGCAGCTCGACCGCATCCCACTCGACGCCGGAGATGCCCGACACCGCCAGCTCGTCGACCTGGGTCAGCATGTGGTGCAGTCCGTGGCCGAACTCGTGGAACAGGGTCTGCACCTCGTCGTGCGTCAGCAGCGCCGGCTGCCCGCCGACCGGGGCGCTGAAGTTGCACACCAGATGCGCCACCGGGGTCTGCAGCCGGCCGTCGTCCGGACGGCTCCAGCGTCCGCGCACGTCGTCCATCCAGGCGCCCGGGCGCTTGCCGGGGCGGGCGTAGGGGTCGAGGTAGAACTGGCCGACGAGCTGCGGGCCGGCCGCCGTGCGGCGCTCGATGCGGTAGAAGCGCACCGAGTCGTGCCAGACCGGCGCGGTGTCGGGGCGGATCGCCACCTCGAACAGCGTCTCGATGATGCGGAACAGGCCGTCGAGCACCTTGGGCTCGGTGAAGTACTGCTTGACCTCCTGGTCGCTGAAGGCGTAGCGGGCTTCCTTGAGCTTCTCGCCGGCGTAGGCGTTGTCCCAGGCCTGCAGGTCGTCCAGGCCCAGTTCACGCGCTGCGAACTCGCGCAGCTCGGCCAGGTCCTTCTCGGCGTAGGGGCGGGCGCGGCGGGCCAGGTCGAGCAGGAAGTCGATGACCTGCTGCGGGCTCTCGGCCATCTTGCTGACCAGCGAGACCTCGGCGTGGCTGCCGTAGCCCAGCAGCGCCGCCTCTTCCTGGCGCAGGCGCAGGATCTCGGCCATCACCGGCGTGTTGTCCAGCTCGGCCGGCCCGCGCTCGCAGGCCCGGCTGACGTAGGCGGTGTAGAGCTGCTGGCGCAGCTCACGGCGCTCGGCGTACTGCATCACCGGCAGGTAGCACGGCATGTGCAGCGTCAGCTTGTGGCCGTCCTTGCCCTCGGCGAGCGCGGCCGCGCGGGTGGCGTCCTGCACGTCCTGCGGCACGCCGGCGAGCTGTTCGGTGCCCACGTACAGCGCGAACGCGTCGGTCGCGTCGAGCACGTGCTCGGAGAACTTCTGGCCCAGGTCGGCCAGCTGCTCCTGGATCTTGGCGAAGCGGACCTTGGCCTCGCCCTGCAGCTCGGCGCCCGACAGCACGAAGTCGCGCAGCCAGTGGTCCAGCGCCTGGCGGCGCGCCGGGCTCAGCGTGGCCGCGGCCGGGCTGGCGGCGATGGCCTTGTACTTGGCGTAGAGCCGCTCGTCGGCCCCCTGGCGGGTGTAGAACTCGGTGACCTTGGGCAGGTTGTCGTTGTAGGCCGCCCGCAGCTCGGGCGTGTCGGCCACGCCCTTGAGGTGGCCGACGGCGCCCCAGGCGCGGCCCATGCGTTCGTTGGCCACGCTCAGCAGGCGCGACAGCGTGTCGTAGTCGGCCGGCGTGGCCTCGCTCACGGCGCTCTCCAGCGCCGCCTCGGCCTCGGCCAGCAGCGCATCGACCGCCGGGCTCACGTGCTCGGGGCGGATGCTGGCGAACGCGGGCAGGGCGGTGGCTGCCGGCTCCGTGGCGAGCAGCGGGTTGTGGGCGAGGGTGTCGGTCGGGTTGTCCATCATCGGAGGAGCGGTGCGCTCGAGTGGGCCTGTCGGCGATATGAAGAGCGTGACACAAAAAATCAACCCCGGCGTGCCGCGGGCCGGTGCGCGGCCGCGCCGATCGTGACGGGATGTACCGGTGCCCCCTGGCGGAGCCGGGCGACCCCGCGCTGGCAGAATGTGCCGCCCTGCGAGCCCACCATGTCCGACACCCTCCTGCGCCCCCTGCGTGTGCTGTCCGTCATCCCGCCGATGACGCAGCTCAACACCCCTTATCCGTCCACCGCCTACCTGACCGGTTTCCTGCGTTCGCGCGGCGTCGATGCGGTGCAGGAGGACCTGGCGCTGGCGCTGGTGCTGCGGCTGCTGTCGGCCGAGGGGCTGCGCGAGGTGCGCCGGCGCCTCGAGGCCGCTCCTCCCGCGCGCCCGACCGAGCCGGTGCAGAGCTTCATGGCGCAGTTCGACCGCCACGTGGCGACGATCGACCGCACCATCGCCTTCCTGCAGGGGCGCGACCCGACGCTGGCGCACCGCATCAACAGCCGCACCTTCCTGCCCGAGGGGCCGCGCTTTCGCACGCTCGACGCCTACGGGGACGACGAGGGCGGCGACCCGCTGGCCTGGGCCTTCGGGGCGCTGGGCCTGCAGGACCGGGCCCGTCACCTGGCCACGCTCTGCCTGAACGACCTGGCCGACGTGCTGCGCGACGCGATCGATCCCCGCTTCGAGTTCGTGCGCTACGCCGAGTCGCTGGCCACCAGCCAGCCGACCTTCGATCCGCTGGCGCAGGCGCTGGCCGCCGCGCCGAACCTGGTCGACGAGGTGCTGACCGAGCTGACCCGCGCGGCGGTCGAGCGCCACCGGCCGCGTCTGGTGCTGCTGTCGGTGCCGTTCCCGGGCGCGGTGTATGCCGCGTTCCGCATCGCGCAGGCGGTCAAGGCGGTCGACCCGACGATCGTCGTGGCGCTGGGCGGCGGCTTCGTCAACACCGAGCTGCGTGAACTCGCCGAGCCGCGCGTGTTCGAGCACATCGACTACGTCACGCTCGACGGCGGCGAGCGTCCGCTGCTGGCGCTGCTCGAGCACCTGGACGGCCGGCGATCACGGTCCCGGCTGGTGCGCACCTTCGTGCGCGAGCCCGAGTCGGGCCAGGTGCGCTACATCAACTTCGTCGAGCCCGACATCGCCTTCGCCGAGGTCGGCACGCCGACCTGGGACGGCCTGCCGCTGGACCGCTACCTGTCGCTGCTCGACATGCTCAACCCGATGAACCGGCTGTGGAGCGACGGGCGCTGGAACAAGCTGACGGTGGCCCACGGCTGCTACTGGAAGAAGTGCAGCTTCTGCGACGTCAGCCTGGACTACATCTCGCGCTACGAAGGGGCCTCGGCCGCGACGCTGGTCGACCGCATCGAGGCCATCGTGGCCGAGACCGGCCAGACCGGTTTCCACTTCGTCGACGAGGCCGCGCCGCCCAAGGCGCTCAAGGCGCTGGCGGCCGAGCTCAAGCGGCGCAACGTGCAGATCTCGTGGTGGGGCAACATCCGCTTCGAGAAGACGTTCTCGCCCGAGCTCTGCCAGGAGCTGGCCGACAGCGGCTGCATCGCCATGTCGGGCGGGCTCGAGGTGGCCTCCGACCGGCTGCTCCAGCTGATGAACAAGGGCGTGTCGGTGGAGCAGGTCGCGCGCGTCACCAAGGGCTTCGCCGACGCCGGCATCCTGGTGCACGCCTACCTGATGTACGGCTTCCCGACCCAGACGGTGCAGGACACGGTCGACGCGCTGGAGTACGTGCGCCAGCTGTTCGAGAACGGCTGCATCCACAGCGGCTTCTTCCACCGCTTCGCCTGCACGGTGCATTCACCGGTCGGGCGCAACCCGGCGGAGTACGGCGTGAAGCTGCGGCCGCTGCCGCCGGTCACCTTCGCGAAGAACGACGTCGGCTTCATCGACCCGACCGGCACCGACCACGACGCGCTGGGCGTCGGGCTGAAGAAGGCGCTCTACAACTACATGCACGGCCTGTGCGTGGACGAGGACGTGAGGCGGTGGTTCGAGCACCCGAAGCTGCGCGGCAAGGTGCCGAAGTCGACGGTGAACCGCCACCGCATCGCCCGGGCGCTGGACGCCCGGGGACGCTCGGCCTGACCGGGCCGGGGTCGGGCCCCGGCGCTGCGGTTCAGGCCGCGGCGGCGGCGGCCCGCTCGGCCGCCTCCATCGTGTTGACCAGCAGCATCGTGATGGTCATCGGGCCGACGCCACCCGGCACGGGGGTGATCCAGCCGGCCACTTCCTTGACGCCGTCGAAGTCGACGTCGCCGCAGAGCTTGCCTTCGTCGTTGCGGTTCATGCCCACGTCGATGACGACGGCGCCGGGCTTGACCATGTCGGCGGTCAGCACGTTGCGCTTGCCCACGGCCGCCACGACGATGTCGGCCTGGCGGGTGTGGTGGCCCAGGTCGGGCGTGCCGCTGTGGCAGACGGTGACGGTGGCATTGGCGCCCAGCAGCATCAGCGCCATCGGCTTGCCGACGATGTTGCTGCGCCCGATCACCACCGCGTGCTGGCCGCGCAGGTCCTTGCGGCCGATGGACTCGAGCATCTTCATGCAGCCGTAGGGCGTGCAGGCCTTGAAGCCGACCTCGCCCACCACCAGCGCCCCGGCGCTGGCGACATGGAAACCGTCGACGTCCTTGAGCGGCGAGATCGCCTCGATCACCTTGTGGTCGTCGATGTGGGCGGGCAGCGGCAGCTGCACCAGGATGCCGTGGATGGACGGATCGTCGTTCAGCGCCTGGACGCGGGCCAGCAGTTCGGCCTCGCTCATCGTCGCGTCGTACTTCTCCAGCACCGAGTGCAGGCCGCTGTCCTCGCAGGCCTTGACCTTGTTGCGCACGTAGACGGCGCTGGCCGGGTTCTCGCCGACGAGGATCACCGCCAGGCCCGGCTTCACGCCGCGCGCGGTGAGGGCGCTGGCGCGCTGCGCCACGTCGGCGCGGAGTTGTCTGGACAGGGCGTTGCCGTCGATGATCTGGGCGGTCATGTTCTGTGTCTCGGTCGGGTGGGGACTCGTACGGGGCCGCATCAAAACACAAAAGGCCGCGTCATGCGGCCTCTTGTTGCACCAAGATGGTCAGACCTTGGCGTTGGCGCCCAGGGCGATCTTCAGCAGATCGGCCACGGTGTTGGCGTTGAGCTTTTCCATGATGTTGGCGCGGTGCGCCTCCACCGTCTTGATGCTGATGCCCAGGTCGTCGGCGATCTGCTTGTTCAGGCGGCCGGCGACGATGCGCTCGAGCACCTGGGATTCCCGCGTGGTCAGGCGGGCGAGCAGCGCGTCGCGGCTGGCCTGTTCCTGGTGGTGCGAGAAGGCCGAGCGGGCCCGCTCGAGCATGCGCTCGACCAGGGCGACCAGCTCCTCTTCCTTGAAGGGCTTCTCGATGAAGTCCTCGGCCCCCTTCTTCATCGTCGTCACCGCCATCGGCACGTCGCCGTGGCCGGTGATGAAGACGATCGGCAGGGGGCTCTTGCGTTCGAGCAGGCGGTCCTGCAGCTCCAGGCCGGTCATGCCTTCCATGCGGATGTCGGCGACCAGGCAGGCCACTTCACGGGGATCGAAGCGCGACAGGAAGGCTTCGGCGGAGTCGAAGCACTTCACCCGGTAGTCCTTGCCCTCGAGCAACCATTGCAGAGAATCTCTCACCGCCTCGTCGTCATCGACGACGTAGACCGTCCCTTTTTTCGGAATCAGGCTCATGACTGCTCTATGTGCTTGGTGGTTTCGGCGAAGTGGCCCACCGGGAGAACGAAGGTGAAACAACACCCCACCACGGAGTCCTGATTGTAGAGGTTCTCCGCCCGGATCCGGCCGCGGTGCGACTCGATGATCGAGCGGCACAGCGACAGCCCGATGCCCATGCCGTCGGACTTGGTCGAGAAGAAGGCCTCGTAGATGCGCTTGATCACGTCCTCGGGCATGCCCGGTCCGCTGTCGCGCACGCTGAACTCGATCGCCCCGCCGATCTCCGAGTCGTGGCGCGGCGTGACGCGCAGCTCGATCTTGCGCCGCCCGGGCGGCAGGCTGGCGTTGTCGATCGCCTCGGCCGCGTTCTTCAGCAGGTTCAGCAGCACCTGCTCGATCAGGATCGGATCGACCGAGATCAGCGGCATGCGCTGGGCGACGTAGCTCTGGATCGCGACGTTGCGCCGGCGCAGCTCGATGCCGGCCAGCTCCAGCGTGTCCTCGACGATCTCGGTGATCTTGGTCGGCTGGCGCTGGGGCTCGCTGCGCTTCACGAAGGCGCGGATGCGGTGGATGATCTGCCCGGCGCGCTGGGCCTGGCGCGAGGTCTTCTCCAGCGCGCCGATCAGGTCCTCGCCGCTGAGCGTGCCGTTGCGCTGGCGGGTCAGCATGCCGTTGCAGTAGTTGGTGATCGCGGCCAGCGGCTGGTTCAGCTCGTGAGCCACCGAGGAGGCCATCTCGCCCATGGTGATCAGCCGGCTGGTCTCCTGGGCACGGTCGGCCTGCAGCGCGGCGGCCTCCTCCATGTGGCGGCGGCTGGTGATGTCGGTGGCGATCAGCATCTGCGCGAGCCGGCCGTCGGTCCACTGCAGGTAGCGGGTGCGCACCTCGTACCACTTCTGCGTCTCGCCGACATAGACCTCGCGCGAGTCCGAGCCCACGTCGGTGATCTCGGCCGTGGGCAGGCCCGACAGGCCGTCGATCGCGTCCTCGGCGTCCTGTCCGTCGGCGTCGCCGCTGCCCACCAGCCGGGCGTGCCAGTGCGAATCGGCGCCGAACCACAGCCGGTAGGACCGGTTGGCGAACAGCAGCTCGGTGCCCTGCGCGGCCGACACCGACATCACCGAGACCGCGGCGTCCAGCCCCTCGAGCACGGTGGTGAAGCGTTCGTGCGACGCGCTGAGCTGGTCGCGGATGCGCTTGGCCTCGGTGATGTTGGTCATCGAGGTCATCCAGCCGGTCTGCTGGCCGCGCGCGTCGATCAGCGGCGAGACGTACATGCGCGCGTCGAACTGCGAGCCGTCCTTGCGCATGACCTTGACCTCGATGCCACCGGCCGGACTGCGGCCCGACAGCTCCTGGGCGAGCAGGCGGTTGTTCTCCTCGAGCCGGTCGTGCGGCCAGTGCGGGAAGGGCGGCAGGTGGCCGATCAGCTCGGCCTCCGAAAAACCGGTCATCGCGCAGAAGGCCGGGTTCACGTAGGTGATGCGGCCTTCCAGGTCCATCGCCCGCATGCCGGTCAGCATGGAGTTCTCCATCGCGCGGCGGAAGTTGGTCTCCTGCACCAGCGCGCCCTGGATCTGCAGGCGCCGGCGCATGTGGCGCCAGGTGCCCAGCAGCATCCACAGCGTCAGCATCGACAGCGCCAGCACCATCCAGAACAGCGTGTTGCCGATCAGCCCGACCGAGGTCCGGTAGCCTTCGCCCCGCAAGGTCACGCCGTTGCCGACCGGGGCGAAGGCGACGCTGTAGACCAGCGGGGTGCTGGCCCGGGGGGCGGCACCGGCCACCGTGCTGGCGAGCACGGTGTCGTCGCCATCGACCAGGCTGATCACTCGGCGGCGCGACACCTCGGCCGGCACGAAGTAGCGCAGCATCGACTCGACCGAATACTCGGCCACCAGCGTGCCGGCGAACGCGCCCTGGTCGATCACCGGCACATGCACCTGGAACACCACCAGGTGGTCGTCCAGCCGCACCGGGCGGCCGTAGACCGGTGCCCGCAGGTCGCGGGCATCGTTGAAGACCGCGCGGCCTTCGGTGGTGCGTGGATCGTCGCTGCCGCTGGGCAGGGCCAGGCGCGGCATCGCGGTGAGCATGTCCGGTGGCGTGTGGCGGGCCACGACCTGCCGGCTGGAGGTCAGCCAGGTCAGGCCGACGATCTCCGGGCGGCTGCGCACCAGGGTCTCCGCCTGGCCGATGAACTGCTCGCGGTTGATCGTGCGGGTGCCGACCTCACGCGCGATGCGCACCAGCTGCTCCTGGTTCTCGATCAGGCGCAGTCGGATCTGCTGCTGCACCAGTTCCGCATCCCGCTTGACCGACTCGACCTCCCTCTCGACTTCCTCATTGCGCAGGTACCAGAACGCCGCCACGATGGCGGCGAGGAACAGCAGCACGGACAGCAGCGGGGCCAGGGCCGCGAAGCGGTCCTGGCGTGAGGGCGACAGCCGGCGCCACCACGACCACAGCGGCCGTTGGCGAGCGTACGTGCCGGACTGCACCGGTCGATCCTGGGGGCTCCACAACATCCCGGGATTATCGGCGCTGCCGGAAGGGTCTGAAATCGGTGGAATCGGCGATGAATATCACTATATGAAATCGTTACGCACCATTTGAAATGTCTTCGCCTCTGTGCGAGACTTCGTGCCGCGCCGGCCGGTGGCCGCGCGCGCAATGGACCCCTGGCCTCTGACGAGGGCCGGCCCACCCGCGGTGGCGGGACAGATCACTGCAGCAGCACGAGGAGACAACAATGTCTGCATTGCCCGAGAGCCTGCCCCAAGCGGCGGCCAACGACATCGATGCGCAGGAAACGCGCGAGTGGCAGGATGCCCTGGCGGCCGTGATCGGCGCCGAAGGCGGCGAGCGCGCCCACTTCCTGCTGGAGCATCTGATCGACCAGGCCCGCCAGGCCGGCATCGACGTGCCGTTCTCGGCCAACACCGCCTACGTCAACACCATTCCTGCCGACCAGGAAGAGCGTTGCCCCGGCAACATTGAAATCGAAGAGCGTCTGCGCGCCTACATGCGCTGGAACGCGATGGCGATGGTCGTCAAGGCCAACCGCCACAACCCCGAAGACGGCGGCGACCTGGGTGGCCACATCGGCTCCTTCGCCTCGCTGGCCCACATGTTCGGCGCCGGCTTCAACCACTTCTGGCATGCCGAGAGCGAGAACCACGGCGGCGACTGCCTCTACATCCAGGGTCACGTGTCGCCCGGCGTCTACGCCCGCGCCTACCTGGAAGGCCGCCTGACCGAAGAGCAGCTGCTGAACTTCCGCCAGGAAGTCGACGGCAAGGGCCTGTCGAGCTACCCGCATCCGAAGCTGATGCCCGAGTTCTGGCAGTTCCCGACCGTCTCGATGGGCCTGGGCCCCTTGATGGCGATCTACCAGGCCCGCTTCCTGAAGTACCTGCACGCCCGCGGCATTGCCGACACCAGCAACCGCAAGGTCTGGGTCTTCTGCGGCGACGGCGAGATGGACGAGCCCGAATCGCTGGGCGCCATCGGCCTGGCCGCGCGCGAGAACCTCGACAACCTCGTCTTCGTCATCAACTGCAACCTGCAGCGCCTGGACGGCCCGGTGCGCGGCAACGGCAAGATCGTGCAGGAGCTCGAAGGCGAGTTCCGCGGCGCCGGCTGGAACGTCATCAAGCTGCTGTGGGGCAATGGCTGGGACTCGCTGCTGGCCCGCGACAAGGACGGCGCGCTGCGCAAGCTGATGATGGAGACGCTGGACGGCGACTACCAGGCCTTCAAGGCCAACGACGGCGCCTACGTGCGCAAGCATTTCTTCGGTCGTGACCCGCGCACGCTGGAGATGGTCGCCAAGATGAGCGACGACGACATCTGGAACCTCAAGCGTGGCGGCCACGACCCGCAGAAGGTGTATGCCGCCTTCCACAAGGCGGTCAACACCAAGGGCCAGCCGACGGTGCTGCTGATCAAGACCGTCAAGGGCTTCGGCATGGGCAAGGTCGGTGAAGGCAAGAACACCGTGCACCAGACCAAGAAGCTGATCGACGAGGACATCAAGGCCTTCCGCGACCGCTTCAACATCCCCGTGCCCGACAGCGAGCTGGCGAACATCCCGTTCTACAAGCCCGCCGACGACACCCCGGAAATGCAGTACCTGCACGAGCGCCGCAAGGCGCTGGGCGGCTACCTGCCCAAGCGCCGCGTCAAGGCCGACGAGAGCTTCACCGTGCCCGCGCTGGAGACCTTCAAGGCCGTGCTGGAGCCGACGGCCGAAGGCCGCGAGATCAGCACCACCCAGGCCTACGTGCGCTTCCTGACGCAGCTGCTGCGCGACCAGGCCCTGGGCCCGCGCGTGGTGCCCATCCTGGTCGACGAGGCCCGCACCTTCGGCATGGAAGGCCTGTTCCGCCAGGTCGGCATCTACAACCCGCTGGGTCAGCAGTACACGCCGGTCGACAAGGACCAGGTCATGTACTACAAGGAAGACAAGGCCGGCCAGATCCTGCAGGAAGGCATCAACGAGGCCGGCGGCATGAGCAGCTGGATCGCGGCGGCCACGTCCTACAGCACCAGCAACCGCATCATGGTGCCGTTCTACGTGTACTACTCGATGTTCGGCTTCCAGCGCATCGGTGACCTGGCCTGGGCGGCCGGTGACATGCAGGCGCGCGGCTTCCTGCTGGGCGGCACGTCGGGTCGCACCACGCTCAACGGCGAAGGCCTGCAGCACGAGGACGGCCACAGCCACATCCTGGCCGGCACGATCCCCAACTGCATCAGCTACGACCCGACCTTCGCCCACGAGGTCGCGGTCATCATGCAGGACGGCCTGAAGCGCATGGTCGAGAAGCAGGAAAACGTCTTCTACTACCTGACGCTGCTCAACGAGAACTACCCGATGCCGGGCCTGAAGGCCGGCACCGAAGAGCAGATCATCAAGGGCATGTACCTGCTGGAGGAAGGCGCCAAGATCACCCCGCGCGTCAACCTGCTGGGTTCGGGCACCATCCTGCGCGAGTCGATCGCCGCCAGGAAGCTGCTGGAAGAGGAGTGGGGCGTGGCGGCCAACGTCTGGAGCTGCCCGAGCTTCAACGAGCTGGCCCGTGACGGCCAGAACGTCGAGCGCCACAACCTGCTGCACCCGACGGACGAGCAGAAAGTGGCCTTCGTCACCTCGCAGTTGCAGCCGCACGTGGGCCCGGTCATCGCGTCGACCGACTACATGAAGAGCTACGCCGAGCAGATCCGCGCCTTCATCCCCAAGGGCCGTGTCTACAAGGTGCTGGGCACCGACGGCTTCGGTCGCAGCGACTTCCGCGGCAAGCTGCGCGAGCACTTCGAGATCAACCGCCACTACATCGTCGTCGCCGCGCTCAGGGCCCTGGCCGACGAAGGCACGGTGCCGGTGGCCAAGGTCGCCGAGGCCATCGCCAAGTACGGCATCAAGGTCGACAAGATCAACCCGCTTTACGCCTGAAGTCCAGCATCCGGAGACAAGACATGGCATTGATAGAAGTGAAGGTCCCCGACATCGGGGACTTCAGCGAAGTCGCGATCATCGAAGTGCTCGTCAAGGAAGGCGACACCATCAAGGCCGAGCAGAGCCTGATCACCGTCGAGTCCGACAAGGCCTCGATGGAGATCCCCAGCTCGCACGCGGGCGTGGTCAAGGAGCTCAAGGTCAAGCTCGGCGACAAGATCAAGGAAGGCTCGCTGGTGCTGACGCTGGAAGTCGCCGGTGCGGCCGCGCCGGCACCGGCGCCCGCCGCGGCCCCGGCCGCCCCGGTGGCGGCTCCCGTGGCCGCGCCTGCCGCTGCGGCGGTGGTGGCCGCCGCCCCGGCGGCAGCCGGTCCGATCGAGGTGTTCGTGCCCGACATCGGCGACTTCGCCGAGGTGGCGGTCATCGAGCTGCTGGTCAAGCCGGGTGACACCGTCGCGGCCGAGCAGAGCCTGATCACCGTCGAGTCCGACAAGGCCTCGATGGAGATCCCGAGCTCGCACGCCGGTGTCGTCAAGGAGCTGAAGGTCAAGCTCGGCGACAAGGTGGCCAAGGGCTCGCTGGTGCTGGTGCTCGAAGGGGTGGCTGGCGCGGTGGCGGCGGCTCCCGCGGTGGCGGCTGCTGCCGCGCCGGCTGCGGCGGTCGCCGTGGCGGCGGCACCGGTGGTGGCTGCAGCGGCGGCGCCCGTGGCGCAGCCGGCCCACGAGCCGACCGTGCTGAACCTGAGCCTGCCGCACGCCTCGCCGTCGATCCGCAAGTTCGCCCGCGAGCTGGGCGTGCCGCTGGCCGAGGTCAAGGGTTCGGGCCTGAAGGGCCGCATCACCGAGGCCGACGTGCAGGGCTTCGTCAAGGGCGTGATGGCCGGCGCGGTGCAGACCGTCGCCCAGAAGGCCAAGGCGCCGGCACCGGCGCCCGCCGGTGGTGGCGAGGCCTTCCCGGGCCTGCTGCCCTGGCCCAAGGTGGACTTCGCCAAGTTCGGCCCGGTCGAGCGCCGCGACCTCTCGCGCATCAAGAAGATCTCGGGCGCGAACCTGCACCGCAACTGGGTGGTCATCCCGCACGTCACCAACCATGACGACGCGGACATCACCGAGCTCGAGGCCTTCCGCGTCCAGACGAACAAGGAAAACGAGAAGTCCGGCATCAAGGTCACGATGCTGGCCTTCATGATCAAGGCGGCGGTCGCGGCGCTCAAGAAGTTCCCGGAGTTCAATGCCTCGCTCGATGGCGACCAGATCGTCTTCAAGAACTACTTCCACATCGGCTTCGCGGCGGACACGCCCAACGGCCTGGTGGTCCCGGTCATCAAGGATGCCGACAAGAAGGGCATCTTCCAGATCAGCCAGGAAATGGGCGAGCTGGCCAAGAAGGCCCGCGACGGCAAGCTCGGACCGGCCGACATGAGCGGTGGCTGCTTCAGCATCAGCTCGCTGGGCGGCATCGGCGGGCGTTATTTCACCCCCATCATCAACGCCCCCGAGGTCGCGATCATGGGTGTGTGCAAGAGCGCCATCGAGCCCAAGTGGGACGGCAAGGCCTTCCAGCCGCGCCTGATGCTGCCGCTGTCGCTGTCGTGGGACCACCGCGTCATCGACGGAGCGGCCGCGGCCCGCTTCAACGTCTACTTCGCGAGCCTGCTGGCGGATTTCCGCCGCATCGTGTTGTAAGTCGGCATCCGGTGGCGGCGTTCGCCGCCACCCGCCAAGCGGGTTCTCGGTCCGCCCCGGGTCCAGCCCGGCGCTGACCGAGCGCGCCAACCAGACATGTGGAGCAGACAAGAAATGGCATTGATCGAAGTGCAAGTGCCGGACATCGGCGACTTCAAGGACGTGGCGATCATCGAGCTGCTGGTGCAGCCCGGTGACACCGTCAAGGCCGAGCAGAGCCTGATCACCGTCGAGTCCGACAAGGCCTCGATGGAGATTCCCTGCTCGCACGCGGGCGTGGTCAAGGAGCTCAAGGTCAAGCTGGGCGACAAGATCAACCAGGGCACGGTGCTGCTGACGCTGGAAGCCGAAGGTGCCGCGGCACCGGCTCCGGCGGCCGCGCCGGCCCCCACCGCCGCGGCGCCCGCACCGGCCCCGGTGGCCGTGGCCGCCGGTCCGGCCGGCAGCTACGCCGGCGCGGCCGACGTCGAGTGCGACCTGCTCGTGCTCGGCGCCGGCCCCGGCGGTTATTCGGCCGCCTTCCGTGCGGCCGACCTGGGCCTGAAGGTCGTCATCGTCGAGCGTTACGCGACGCTGGGCGGGGTCTGCCTGAACGTGGGCTGCATCCCGTCCAAGGCGCTGCTGCACGTGGCCGCCGTGATGGACGAGGTGTCGCACCTGGGTGACCTGGGCGTGGAGTTCGGCGCCCCGGTGGTCAACGTCGACAAGCTGCGTGGCCACAAGGAAAAGGTCATCGGCAAGCTGACCGGCGGCCTGGCGGCGATGGCCAAGATGCGCAAGGTCACGACCGTGCGTGGCGTGGGCCAGTTCCTCGACCCGTACCACGTGCAGGTGGAAGAGACCACCGGCACGGGCACCGAGCGCGCGGGCGCCAGCAAGGTCGTGAAGTTCAAGCACGCCATCATCGCCGCGGGTTCGCAGTCGGTGAAGCTGCCGTTCTTCCCGCAGGACGACCGCATCGTCGACAGCACCGGCGCACTGGCCTTGAAGGAAGTGCCCAAGAAGATGCTGATCGTCGGCGGCGGCATCATCGGCCTGGAAATGGGCACGGTGTATTCGACGCTGGGCGCGCGCCTGGACGTGGTCGAGATGCTCGACGGCCTGATGCAGGGCGCCGACCGTGACCTGGTCAAGATCTGGCAGAAGATGAACGCCAAGCGCTTCGACAACATCATGTTGAAGACGAAGACGGTCGGCGCCGTTGCCACCCCCGAAGGCATCAAGGTGCAGTTCGAGGGCCTGGACGGCACGAAGTCCGAAGGCGTCTACGACCTGGTGCTGCAGGCCGTGGGCCGCACGCCCAACGGCAAGAAGATCGCCGCCGACAAGGCCGGCGTGGCGGTGACGGATCGCGGCTTCATCAACGTCGACATCCAGATGCGCACGAACGTCGCGCACATCTTCGCGATCGGCGACATCGTCGGCCAGCCGATGCTCGCCCACAAGGCGGTGCACGAGGCGCACGTGGCGGCGGAAGTCATCGCCGGCACGCTGCAGGGCAACAAGGAACTGGCCTCGGCCGCCTTCAACGCCCGCGTGATCCCGAGCGTGGCCTACACCGATCCCGAAGTGGCGTGGGTTGGCCTGACCGAGGACCAGGCCAAGGCGCAGGGCATCAAGGTCAGGAAGGGCCTGTTCCCGTGGACGGCCTCGGGCCGCGCCATCGCCAACGGCCGCGACGAAGGCGTGACCAAGCTGCTGTTCGATGACTCGCCCGAGGCCCACGGCCACGGCAAGATCCTCGGCGGCGGCATGGTCGGCACGCATGCGGGCGACATGATCGGCGAGATCGCGCTGGCCATCGAGATGGGCGCCGACGCGGTGGACATCGGCAAGACCATCCACCCGCACCCGACGCTGGGCGAAAGCATCGGCATGGCCGCGGAAGTGGCGCACGGCAGCTGCACCGACCTGCCGCCCGCCAAGCGCTGACCCCGGACGGGCCTGCGCGGCCCGTGATCCATCCCGCCCGGCCCGGTCTCGACCCGGCCGGGCTTTTTCATGGCGCCTCGACCACCTGGTCGCGGCCCTGTGCCTTGGCCTGGTAGAGCGCCCGGTCGACCCGGCCGATCAGCGCATTGATCGATTCGTTGCGCTGCCGCAGCGCGGCGCCGACGGACGCGGTGACGGTGATCGGTGCCTGGGCGGCCGAGGGCAGCACGAAGGGCGTGCCACCCAGCGCTGCGTGCACCCGGCGCGCGGCTTCGCGCAGCTCGTCGGCGTCGCGCACCGCGAGCACGCAGGCGAACTCCTCGCCACCGAAGCGCGCGACCAGGTCGCTGGCCCGCATCGTCTCCTCCAGCCGGCGTGCCGTCGCCCGCAGCACGTCGTCGCCGGCCAGGTGGCCATGTTGATCGTTGACCCGCTTGAAGTGGTCCAGGTCGATCAGCAGCAGCCCGACCGGCGTGCCCAGGCGGTCCTGGCGGGCGAATTCGGCCTGCAGGCGCTCGAGCAGCGCCCGGCGGTTCAGTGCATTGGTCAGCGGGTCACGCTGGGCGAGTTCCTGGATGGTGTCCAGCGCGGTGCGCAGTTCGCCGTTGCGGCGCTGCAGCGTGGCGGCCATCTCGCGGTTGTCGACCATCGCGGTGATGGCCGACACGTTGAGCCGGCGCGAGATGATCCCGTAGAACAGGCTCAGCGCCAGGATGATCAGGCAGCCCAGGCCCATGATGTGGCGCAGCGGCTCGTCGGCGAGCAGATGGGCGATGCCCAGCGGCAGCATCAGCGGCACCATGAAGCCCAGCATCGCCGGGCGGTGCATGCACACGCCCTGGATGGACAGCGCGCAGACGCAGGCCAGGTAGAGCGTCTGCAGCATCAGGTAGGGCGGGTTGCCGGGCACGGCCATCAGGAACGGCGCGAGTCCCCAGGTCAGGCCGTCGAGGCCGATGGTGACCGTCAGGCCGCGCAACAGCCGCGGCCGCCGGGTGTCGGACACCCGGGCCTGAGACAGCAGCCGGCTCTGGACCAGGTTGCAGCTTTCCCACAGCGCGCACAGGCCCAGCCACAGCGCGATGTGACGGGCCGGTGCGACATCACGCATCGTGTAGGCCAGCAGGCAGAAGCCCAGCCACGAGGTCATCGCCGCGCCGAACTCGCGCTGTCCGAACTGGCGGGCGATCTCCCGCTGCAGGGCGACGGCGTTCGGCGGGTCGTGGGCTTCGAGGCGCATGGGATGATGGGGGTCGGGACCTCCTTCGTTTCGGCCACCGGCCAGGTGACTTGAGCGGTACGCTTCAGCCCGCCACGATCGATGGTGTCACCGTACGCTTGAGCGTCGATTCAGCCACACCTGGAGCCCCTGGGCATTGAGCTGGATGTCGAAGTCGAGCACGTCGTGCGCCCGTTCGTCGCTGACGGTCGAGCCCGACTCCCGCAGGGCCTCGAGCAGCGCCTGGCCGACCATGTGGCGCAGCGCGGCCTCGCGCCCGGCGACCGGCTCGTCCGCCAGGGCCAGCGTGCGGGTCTCGAAGACCGTCAGCAGGTCCTGGAACTGCCGGGCCACCCGCTCGTCGTGCGGCACGGCGCCGTAGTGGGTCAGGTAGAGCCACTGCGGATGGGCGGCGGCCATGCGGGCGGTGGTCTGCCGCAGCGCGGCCGGGTCGAACTGCACCGGCGTGGTGGTCGGGAACAGGAAGATGCCCGCGGCGCCGTCGAGCTCCCGGTAGCTGATGCCGTAGGTGTCGCCGGTGAACCAGCCGCGGCTGCGTTCGTCCCAGATCGCATGGTGGTGGTTGGCGTGGCCGGGCGCGTCGATCAGCCTCAGCTCACGCTGGCCGACCTGGATGCGCTGCTCGTCGTGGCTGCGCACCACCCGCTGCTCGTCGATCGGCTGGATCTCGCCGTAGGTGCGCGCCATGACCTCGGCCCCGTAGACCGCCTTGGCCCCTTCGATCAGCGCGATCGGCTGGATCAGGTGGCGGGCGCCCTTCGGGTGGATCAGCGCCCGGGCGTGTGGCAGCTGCTGCATCAGCAGGCCGGCGCCGCCGGCATGGTCGAGGTGCACATGGGTCGGGATGACCCAGTCGACCGAGTCCGGTCCCAGTCCGAGGTGGTCCAGCGCGCCGAGCAGGCGCGGCACGGCGGCGTTGTGGCCGGTGTCGAGGAAGGCCGCGCGGCCCTCGTCGACCATCAGGTAGCAGGCGTCGAAATGATCACGTTCCAGTCCGGTGTCGATGCACCAGAGGCCGGGGCCGAGCGGATGGAGCCACGGGGGCAGGGGGGCTGAGTTCATGTCCCTGATCGTATCCACCGCAGGCCTGCCGCAGCCTGACGGCCGGGTCGGTGCAGTCACGGATGGACGGCGGCACCGGGGGATGCCTCAGGCGCCGATTCCGGCTCGACCCGCTGGCTCTGCAGCTCGATGTCCAGCCGCGAGGCCACGTCGCGGCCGCCCAGGCGACCGGGCAGGAAACGGGTGGCCAGGAACATCTGCCGGATGCGCTCGAACAGCTCCCGGTCGTCCTCGTTGACCTGCTGCGGCAGCACGGCCACCACCGTGCCATGCGCATCGATCAGCAGCCGCACGGTCAGCGGCAGGCCGGTGGCGAAGCTGCCGGTCAGACCGTCGGCCTCGGGGGCCGAGACCGGCACCGCACCCCGGTCGAGCAGGGCCGTCGGCATGAAGGCTGCGGCCGGATCGCGTGCGCTGGGCTCGGTGGTGACGGCCTCGTCGGCGTACGCGGCCGGGGCGGGCGCATGGCTCGTGGCCGGCGTGGCGCGGGCCGCAGCGGAGAAGGCCGGGTCGCCGGCGGGGGCCTCGGGCTCAGGCACCGGTCGCCGCGGCGTGGCCAGCGTGACCGGCCGCGGGGCCAGGGCCTCGGTGGTGGCCGGCAGCGCCATCCGGCCCTGCACCGACGAGCCGGGTGGCGGGCCGAGGGCGCCGGTGGCGAGCGCGATCACCGCCGCGTGTGCGCCCGCGACCACGGCGACCAGGCCGGTCAGCAGGCCGGCCCGAGGACCGGACCGGGGGGGGCGCTGCCGAGTCATGCCAGCCCGGTGCCGGATCCGGTGCGGCCCATGGCTCAGTTCAGCGTCGGCACTTCACGCCAGTTCAGGCGGCGCACGCCGTCCGAGCTGGAGTAGGTGCCGGGCAGGCTGGTCACCGTGCCGTCGCTGCGTCCGCCCACCAGGCGCACCTTGCCGCCGCTGCTCTTGAAGGCGAGGTCGGTCACGATGCCCGAGGCCGACGAGGTGGTCGCGATCAGCGTGCCCGTGCTGTTGGTCAGCACCGACCGGCCGGTGGCGAAGCTGACGGCGAAGATGTAGCTCGAGCCGGTCGGCGTGCAGACATCCCCGTTGGGCAGGTTCACGGCCACGCCGACCACGCCGTTGTTGACCGTCGGGGCCACGTTGATGCGCTCGGCGATGCCGGAGGTGGTGTTCACCGCCAGGTCGAGGTACCAGCCCATCGGCCCGCTCGGCGAGCTGCCGATGCCGGTCAGCAGGTCGGTGTTGGCGCTCAGCTGGGACCGGGTGACCGGAAAGCTGGCGCCGGTGGGCAGCGTGGACGTCGTGTAGAAGTTGTCGACGTCACCGTCGATGATGGCGTAGAAGGACTGAGCCTGCGTGCTCTTGATGTCGCTGTCGGCCAGCAGGCGGCCGGTGCCGACCATGACGTAGCGCTTGCCGGTGGTCGGGTCGACCATGATGCGCGGCGGCGTGGTGACCGGCTGCGCGCTGCCGCTGGCGTTGGCCAGCGTGGCCAGCCGGATCGGCTGCGGGTAGTCGCCGGTGGTGCCGGTGAGGTCGTAGCGCCACAGGTTGCCGCGCATGTCCCCGGCGTACAGCGCGGTGGCGGTGTAGTCGGTGATGTCGGGGATGAAGGCGTTCACGTGGGCCAGGTCCAGCGGGGCGGTGCTGCTGCCGTAGCCGGTGGGCGTGACCACCTTCTCCAGCAGCGCGCCGGTGCTGGGGTTGACGAAGTAGATGTAGCCCCGGCCCGTGCCGTTGCCGTAGCCCGAGGTCAGCACCGCGACCCAGCCGTACTTGGCGGTCTTGACCACCCGGGCGTCGCCATAGGAGTAGCCCATGTCCGAGTCGGTGAACTGCCACTTCACCTTGCTGACCATCGCGGTCTGCGTGGTCCAGTCGGTGGGGTTGCTCACGTCGATCGCGTAGTAGCCCTTGCCCCCCTTGCCCAGGCCGCCGATCAGCATCGAGCGCCAGTCCGACGTGCTCGCCGCGGTGGCCGTGCCCGAGCGGTTGAAGTCGACGTCGTAGACCTGCGGGGTCGCGTCGACGTAGTAGCGGTGGGTGTAGTTGGGGTTGCCCAGCGCGGCCAGGCCGGTGGTGGGCGCGGTGGTGCTGCTGCCGTAGACGTAGCTGGGGATGAAGGCGAACAGCTCCTTGCCGGCGTTGCTGCCGCTGGCCCGGCCGTCGAAGGCGTGCATCATGCCGTCGTTGGATCCGGCGTAGACGACGACCTGGCGGCTGGCACGGGCGCGCTTGAACGCCGAGTAGCCCGGGTTGGTGTTGTCGTAGTAGGACGCGTCCGGCGCCCCGACGGCTGTCAGCTTGCTGTTGACGATGTCGCCCAGCCGGCTGGCCCGGCTGCGGTAGGGGCCGCCGTTGGCCCGCTCCTGGCTGCGGTCACCCCGCAGGTAGTTGAGGAAGTTGGCCGTGCTCTGCGAGGTGGCGCCGGTGACGGCGCCGAACGTGGCCAGCTGCGTCGAGGCGCTGGTGGTCATCGCCGCATGGGTGAATTCCAGCGCGGTCGTGCCGTTGTGCGTGACGATCTTGCGGTCGCTCGTGGCCATCGCGTCCAGCACGGCCGAGGCCTCCCACAGCGGCGTGGCCGTGATGGTGCCGGTGGTGGAGTAGCTGGTCGAGACCGCCTGCAGGTTGGCGCTCCAGGTGGCCGGGTCGTAGCTGGTCTGGTAGCTGGTCGAGCCGGTGCTGGTCTCGTTGGGCGAGGTGCTGGAGAAGGCCGTCGTGGTCGCCCGCTCGGTCTCGCCGACGATCTTCTCGAAGGCCGAGGTCAGGCCGTTGAGCATCGTGTCGGCCTGGGCGCCGGTGAAGTAGTTGTCCGGCCGGCGGTCGGTGCCCACCAGGTCCGACGAGTTGTACCAGCTCGACAGCGACAGCGTGCTGCTGCCGTTGGTGGTGGCGTAGGGTTCGAAGCTGGACGGCACCTCGAAGCCGCCGTACTTGGCGGCCAGCCAGTACTGGTTCTTCGGCTGGTAGTACTGGCCTTCGAGCACGTCGACCCAGTAGGTGGACACCGTCTGCTTGCCCGTCAGGTCGGAGCGCAGGTCGCGGGTGTGGGCGTCGTAGGCCAGCCCGGCGATGAAGAAGCTGTTGTATCGCCCCGAGGAGTAGCTGCCCAGGTCGCTGATGCCCTCGAGCTGCCCGACCATGTCGGTGGCCGTCTTGACGTTGACGCTGCTGTCCGTGCTCACGGCCGACGGGGTGGTCGGCTCTGAGGTGCGGATCGTGCTGCCGGGCAGGTTGGCGTCCTGCCAGCTGTTGACGTCGCCGATGCCCAGCACGAAGTTCTTCTGGCAGCTGTAGACGATCGGGTCGTCCCAGGTCTGGATCACCGGGAAGCCGTCGACCCAGCGCTGCATCGTGGCGAGGTTGCCGGCACCCGCCAGCGACGAGTATTCGGGCACGTTGCCGAGGTTGCTGAAGTAGCGCAGGCCGGCGTAGTAGAGCTCGCTGACCGGGTCGAGGCTCTTGAGCTGGTAGGTGGCCAGGCCGAACTGGTTCAGGTAGTTGATCACCCCGCTCCTGCTGATGCCCGGGTTGTAGCCCGACTGGCTGACGGCGGCGCTGTTGGTGCTGGTCACGTCGGCGCTGTCGGGGTTGCCGACCAGGATGCCGGTCGTGGCATTCCATTCCGTGGCGCTGTTGGTGATGGCCGACGAGCCCGGCACCGGCTGGGTCGGACCGACGTACTTCATGCGCGCGCGCATCACGCCGCCGTCACGCAGGTTGCTGTCGTCGGTCAGGTAGCCGAAGGCCGAGTAGCGCAGCTTGCTCGCGTACTTCTGGATCAGCCCCTCGGGCTTGGCCGCCGTGCTGCCGTACTGCACGCAGTTCGACTCCAGCCCGACGGTGCTGTCGCAGACCTTGATGCGCACGTAGAGCTCGTAGATGTCGCCCTGTCGCGCCAGCAGGCTGGAGAACAGCGACTGGTAGGAGTTGTGCCCCTGGTAGGGCTCGGCGCCCGAGGGCGGCGTCACGTCGGTGCTGATGTTGGCGTTGGTGCCGGTGACCCACATCTTCAGGCCGCCGGCCCAGACCCGGGTGGTCACGTTGGCCCAGTTGAAGGGGGTCGCCCCGCTGGTGCCCGAGGTCAGGGCCTTGTCCGGATAGTCCCACGCATGGCTGGCATAACCGGCGTGGTAGGTCTTGTCGATGATGGTCGACGACGTGGTGTCCACGCTGCGGTGTCCCCCGGTCATCGCCCACCGGAAGGCGTCGATGGTCTGCGTCGTCGCCCAGTTCAGGTAGTTGCCGCTCCAGCGTGACTGCGAGGCGTTGCTCACGCAGGTGCGGGTGCTGGTGATCTCCTTGGGCTCGAAGTAGCTGGTCGAATAGTTGGGTGCGAAGCTCGTGCCGGTGTTGACGTGGTTGTAGCGGTAGCACTTGGCCGGGTCGAAGTAGCCGTAGTAGATGCGGCTGACGTCGTAGGCGCTGGTCGACAGGTAGGCGGGGGTGCTGGCGGTCGGGTACTCGACCGACAGCGACAGCAGCAGGTTGCCCGGCACGCTGACGGTGGCGAACAGCGGCCGGTCGGCCAGCTCGGTGGTCTGGGCCGCGCAGGCCAGTGCCGCGGCCAGCGACAGCAGCAGGCCGCGTGACGCGGCCTGGCGCAGGCGCCGGCTGAGGCGGGTGGGCAGGGTCGGTGTGGGCTGCGTCATGGTGTCTCTGGGGCCGGATTCAGCGCGCGATCGTCGCCTGGAAGAACGCCTGGGTGTTGCGCGGACCGGTGGCGCGCACGGTGATGCGGTAGACCGCGCGGCCCTCGGCATTGACCTTGCGGTAGATCGCGTCGGCCGAGTTGTCCGTGGTGCTGTAGGCCAGCACGCAGCTGCGGGTGCTGTAGTCCCCGGCGCTGGCGCACTGGCGATCGACCACGTAGCGCAGCGTCACGCCGGTGTCGCTGTCGGTGAGGTCGGCGCCGGTCAGGCCGGCGGCGGTGAAGGCGGCGTCGCTGGTCAGCACGGTCGGGATGCCCTGCGCATTGCTGGCCTGCAGGCTGGCGTAGTAGTTGGCGCTGGCCAGATCGGCCTCGCGGGCCGCTTCGGTCGCCAGCGCGCCCGAGGTCATGGCGGTGCTGACCACGCCCACCGCCCTCTGGGCCTGGTGCACCAGATCCCGGCGGTAGGCGATGTTGCCCACCTGCAGCAGCGAGTTGTCCATCGCGCGGATCAGCGCGGCGCCCGCCAGCAGCATCGCGGCCAGCGCGATCAGGGTCAGGATCAGGGCGGAGCCCCGCTGGTGCTGGAGCCGGTGCCGCGGCGTCATGGTGTGCTCCAGTTCGGCAGGATGGTGTTGACGAGCGGGATCGTCAGGTCCACGGTCTGGTAGCGGTACTGCTGCTCGGTGCTGCTCAGCGTGCGGGTGTGGGTCAGCGTGCTGCCCAGGTCGGAGAACAGCGTCAGCGAGGCCGGGGCCACCGCCGCGGCCTCCTTGCTGCTGGCCCGCAGGATCAGCCCGACCCGCAGCGCGACGATGCGCTGCAGGTTGGCGCTGGCCGCCGCCGAGCCGTCGCTCAGCGAGGCGATCGCGTAGGTGCCGGTGGGCGCCTGCCAGCTGTCGACCCGGCCGTCCCCGCTGGTGTCCACGCCGTAGAGCGCCTGCAGCTCGAAGACGCCGTCGGCGACGGCCTGCGCCGTCGTGCCCGAGCCTTGCAGCAGGTCGTAGCTGAACAGCGTGTTGTCGTTGCCCACGCCGATCAGCAGCACGCTGGGCGGGTTGTCGCTCGCGTTGCCCAGGCTGAAGATGGCCGCTTCGGTCGAGTAGTCGGTCAGCGCGCGCGAGTTGATCGTGCTGGCGTGGAAGGTGCCGGCCAGCGCGACGTTGCCGTCGTCGCCCGTGGCGTAGGTGCTGCTGACCTGCGTCAGCGTGCAGGGCAGGGTGGCGCCGGTGTTGCTGGTCTGGCGATCGGCCAGCAGCAGCAGGTCGTTGGCCCGCAGGCCCACGCCGCTGGTCAGCGACAGCGTGGTGCTGGTGGTGATGGCGCTCAGGTTGATCGGCATCTCCGAGCGGCCGCCGGTGCCGGCCGTGACGATCAGCACGTCGGAGGCCTGGCCGGACACGCCCGGGGTCGTCTGTCCCGAGGCGATCAGCACCGGCGCGAGCCGGAACACCCCGGCGGTGCCCGGGTTCACGCTGGCGAAGGGTGCCGGCAGCGTGCCGGTCACCGGCAGGATCTGCGTGCTCGACCGGGACACGTGCAGCGCGCAGCCCAGCGCGAAGCTGCCCTGCATGAAGCCCGAGCCGGCGCTGCGCACCCAGCGGTCGAGCAGCATCTGCGTGTAGGCGCTCAGCTGGGTGGTGTCGCCACTGGCCATCGTGCGGCGGCGGCTGGCATCGGCCAGGCCCAGCACGCTGATCACGGCGGCACTGATGATCAGACCGATCAGCAGGCCCACCATCAGCTCGATCAGGGTCATGCCCCGGGAGGCCGTGCGCGGGGGCCGCAGGCGGGTGGGTCCGGTGTTCACAGCGCGACCTTGGTGATGTAGCGGAAACTGCCCTCGTTGCTCGGGCGGGCGGGCGGGCGCCAGGTGATGGTGATGCTCACCACGCCGTTGGCGTCGGGGGTGCCCACCGTCGCGGTCGCGTTGGGCAGGCCGGAGGCCGTGGGGGTCTGCACGCGGGTGGTCCAGGCCGTGATGGTGGCCGCCGGCAGCGAGGTGGTGCGCGCGGTCCACATCTGGCTGCTCAGCTCGGAGGCCAGCAGCGCGGCGCGGTTGCGGTCCTCGCCATCGACCGCGTACTGGATGGCCCGGGCGTGCAGCGCGGCCATGCCCAGCACGCCGATGGACAGCAGCAGGAAGGCGATCAGCGCCTCGATCAGCGAGACGCCCCGCTGGTGGCGGCGCGCGCCGGCCGGCCGGCGTGATGGCGGGGGAGCCAGGGTCATTCCCGTTTTCCTTCAGCAGCCGTCCGGGACGGTGCTCGACAGGGTCTTGTCCCGGTTGCACAGACGCACCTGGCCGCCGGTGGTGATGGTGATGCGCAGCCTCAGCGTGCCGCCGGTGGCGGTCACGTCGTAGGTCTGGGCGGCGGCGCTGCAGTTGCTGCCCAGCCCGGTGCTGGTGTTGCTCACCTGGCGGCCGATGCTGTTGAAGCAGACCACGGCCGGCCCGGTCAGGCTGGCCCGCGATCCGGTCGAGATCGTGCTGCCCTGGACGAAGGCCGTGGCGTCGCTGACGGTCTCGCCGGTGAGCAGGGGCAGGGTCTGCACGTACCAGTTCGGGCCGTTGGCCACCGGCGTGGCCGACACCGCCGGGGCGGCGCTGGTCAGCACGAAGGCGGCCTGCCGGCCCCGCTGCATCGCGACCGACTGCGCCAGCCGGATGCCGTTGATCAGCTGCTCGGCCATGTTGCGCACGCGCGCGTTGGCCATCCAGGCGGTCATCTGCGGCGCCGCGGCCACCAGGATCAGCGCGGCCACCGACAGCGTCACCAGCAGCTCGATCAGCGAGAAGCCGCGGGTCCGGCTCAGCATGTGTCCCCCTTGCGGAACAGCCAGCAGGCCGCGCCGCCCGTGGGCAGGGCCGGCCAGCCGGTCGGCACGGCGGTCGTGCGCTGGCGGGCGTTCTGGTCGATCGAATAGACCAGGCCGCTGGTCGCGCCGCTGCCGGTGGCGGTGATGGTGTAGGCCGAGGCGGTCGGCGTGGCGCAGACCACCGCGAAGGAGCCGACCGTCCGGCTGGTCGTGCAGGGGCCGCCGACATAGGTCCGCTGGCCCAGGATGTACTGCTCCATGCGGTGGCGCCCGTCCGACAGCGCCGCCGTGGCATCGGCCGCATGGGCCCGCACGACCTGCTCGCGGTAGGTCGCGTTGGCCACCACCGCCAGGATCGCGACGATCACCACGGCGATCATCAGCTCCAGCAGGGTGAAGCCGCCCTGGGCGCTGCGCACGGTGGACGCCGTGGCCGGCGTCCGGGGAAAGAAGGGAGCGGTGCACGCCATGACCACGCGACTATTCACCAGTTGTTCCCGGATCAAACACCCGAGATGTGACGAGATTTCAGCCCTGGTTACATGATTTTACGACCGCGGTCAACCCTGGCTCCTGTTCGTCGAGACTAACACGCACCGATGCCGTTCTTTCAATGCTGGGGGTGGTAACAGCATCGTTAAGATTCTGACCATACCCTGAATGGAGGATCCCATGCCCGATCTCACCACCGCGCCCGCCGGGGCCTGGCCACCGTCCGGCGTGGCCTGTTGCGGGCGCTGGCGTGCCGGCGCCCGGCGCGGCGTGGCGGTGCTCGTGCTGCTGGCCGCTCCGGCCTGGGCCCAGTACAAGATCGTCGGGCCGGATGGCCGCGTGACCTACACCGACATGCCACCGGCCGGTGCGCTCGACACGGCCCCGCGCGCCGCCCGGGCGGCCTCCGCCGCGGCGCCCGCGTCGACGCTGCCCTACGAGCTCAGGCAGGTCGTGGCCCGCTACCCGGTGCGCCTCTACAGCACGCCGTCCTGCGGGCCCTGCGACCAGGCCCGCCAGAGCCTGCAGCAGCGTGGCATCCCGTTCACCGAGTCGACCGTCACCACCGATGCCGACCGCGCCGTGCTGCAGCGCCAGGAAGGCGTGGCCGAGCTGCCCGTGCTGCGGGTGGGCTCGCAGCGCCTCGTCGGCTGGCAGGAGCGTGAATGGGGGCTGACGCTCGACGCGGCCGGTTATCCGTCCACCAGCCGCCTGCCCGCGTCCTATGCGATGCCCGCGGCGCAGTCGCTGGCCCCGGCCGTGCCGGCCGCTGCGGCCGAGCCCGGGCGCGAGGCGGTCCGCCGCGACACCACGGTCAGCGTGCCGGTCGAGCCGGCGGCGTCCGGGCCGCGCATCCGCTTCTGAATGAAAAACGCCAGTCCGGGGACTGGCGTTCGGGTGGGCTCATCGCCGCCCCGCGAGGGGCGGCGTGACACGCGTCAGCTGCCGATGCGGCCGCCGTCGTTCTTCGTGATCACGACCGTGGCCGAGCGCGGACGGGCCGTGCCGCCATCGGGCCAGTGGCTGCCGTAGGCCGACGGCGTCGCCAGCGTCGCGGCCGTGGTGTCTTCACCCGGGTGCTGGATGTTGATGAAGATCGCCTTGCCGTCCGGCGTCTCGCAGATGCCGGTGACCTCGGCCTGCGCCGGGCCGACCAGGAAACGCTTGAGCGTGGTCGCCGTGGGCTTCTTGCCCATGTAGGTGTCCACGGCCAGCGTGACGGTGTCGCGCGTGTTGTTGACCGTCACCTTGCCCCCGTCGCCACGCGTGCCCGCCACCGCGGCCAGCAGCATGCAGTTGGTCACGTCGGTGTAGGCGCCGTCGTCGGTCTCGATCCAGGCCAGGCCGGTGCTGTTGGCAAAGCGCATGCCGTCCGGGCTGGAGAAGTCCTGGTCGGCGGTCAGGCCCGACAGGTTGATGGCTTCCGCCGCGGTCGACTCGGCACCGAACAGGTAGACGTCCCAGCTGAACGCCGTGGCCGCCGGGTCACGGCCGGTTTCCGAGATGCGGATGATGTGGCCGTTGACGTTGCCCTTCTGCGCCGTGGCCGTGCCCTTGGTGTCGTTGTAGGCACGCGGGTTGGCGGCGTCGACCAGCGGATACGCCGTGCCGGTCAGCACGCGGTTCGTGTTGTTCGTCAGCGTGAAGTAGATGTCGTCGGTGGCCGGGTTGACGGTGCTCCACTCCGGACGGTCCATCTTCGTCGCGCCCACCGCGTCGGCGGCCAGGCGGGCGTTGATCAGCACGTCGGCCTGGTTGGCGAAGGTGTAGGTGGCGTAGCCGGCGATGGCGGCCACGCCGATGTCCAGCAGCAGCCACTGGCCGGTGCCGTCGGCGTTGAACTTGGCGACGTAGAGCTTGCCCGAGTCCAGGTACTTGTCGCCGGTGGCGATGCGGTCGGCCGGGGTGGCGTCGGCGGCGGCCCAGTTCGCGGTGGAGACGAACTTGTAGATGTACTCGCCGCGCGAGTCGTCACCCATGTAGAAGGCCAGCGGCTTGCCGGCCACCGGGGTCAGGTAGGCGGCGGCTTCGTGGGCGAAACGGCCCATCGACGTGCGCTTCCTGATCGCGGCCGACCTGTTGTACGGGTCGATCTCGACGTTCCAGCCGAAGTTGTTGGTGATGTTGCGGTAGTCGTCGGTGCCGTCGGTCGACGTGCCGATCTGGCTGGCGTTCCAGCGTGCGTACAGGTCGGCGCTGCCGCCGGTCTCCCAGCCGTAGCGGCTGGCGGCGCCGGCGGCCAGGCCGTAGCGCTTGAGCGAGACCACGCTGCGCGCGGTGCTGCCGCCGCGGGTGGTGTCGTCGGTCGACGAGCGGGTGAAGTAGCCGATCCAGTTCTCTTCGCAGGTGATCAGCGTGCCCCAGGGCGTCGTGCCGGTGCCGCAGTTGTTCTGCGTGCCGCGCGTGGTCGAGCCGTCGATGGAGTACTTCGTCTTCATCAGCGCGTCCCCGGCGGCCGCGCCGGACAGCACCATCGTCGTCGCGGCGGTGATGCGGCGGTTGAAGCTCGAGTCCTGCACGTAGCTGATGACTCCGCCGCTGCGCTTGACCTCGACGATCGACAGGCCGTGCACCGCCACTTCCTTGTCCACCTCGGCGGCCGGGCGCGGGTTGGCGGTCGGGCCGTTGGCGTGCAGGAACAGGTTGTTCTGGTACTCGTGGTTCATGCCCAGCAGGCCGCGCTCGCTGTTGGAGGCGTCCGGTCCGGTGCCGGCGGCGTTCAGGCCGAAGTACTCGATGCCGTCGTGGCAGTCGCCCGAGCGCTTGTCGAAGTCGCCGTCGGTGCCGTCGTTCTTCGCCGCGGCGATGCCCGAGGCGATCGGGTCACCGGTGCGGTAGAGCACGGTGGCGGTGTAGCCGGCGGGCACGGTGATGGTGTCGGCCAGGGTCTTGGCCACGGCGGTGAAGCCCAGGCTGGTGATCGCGCCGGTGCTGCCCGCGGCCGGCGTGTCGTCGTCGCCGCCACCACAGGCGCTCAGGCTCAGGCTGCCCATCACGGCGGTGGCGGCCGTGCCCACGCTGCCACGCAGCACGCCGCGGCGGCTCAGGCGCGCATTCAGCACCGACTCGAACGTCGGGTTGTCGCTGGTGTTGCTGTGGTCTTCTTCGCGGAAAGCCAGGAGGCTCTGGTCGACGGGCTTGTTCATGGAGGGTGCGATCCGGTTGGGGGAAGAACGCACGGATGCTCGTTGCTGATCGTGAAGCGCCCGTGAACAAATGAAGTCCGTTCCGTGACACGGTGCAGTACCACTGCGGTCCGGCCGGTGCCCGGGCGTGATGGGGCACACTGCCGGCGGCGCGCGCCACGGCGGCGCGGCCCGTCGGTCCGGCACGATGCCGGGCGTGCTCCATGGAAGCTCCGGATGAACGTGTCCACCCTGATCGGTCGAGGCCTGGTGGCCTGTGGTGCAGCCTGCCTGCTGTCGTCGTGCGCGGTGGTGGCCGTCGGCGCCACCGTGGTCGGCGCGGCCGTGAGCGTGACCACCACCGTGGTGAGCACCGGCGTGAAGGCGACCACCGCCGTGGTCGGGGCGGCGGTCGATGCCGTCTCCGGCGACGAGGCGGCCTCGGCGCCGCGCTGAGCCTTCAGGCGCGGCGGGGGCCGCTGGCGTTCACTCGATCGGCGTCAGCTTGGCCACGCTCAGCGCCAGCCACTTGGTGCCGTGGCGGCCGAAGTTGATCTGCGCCCGGGCGTCGTCGCCCTTGCCCTCGAGCGTCAGGATCACGCCTTCGCCGAACTTGTTGTGGAACACGCTCTGGCCCTGGCGCAGCCCGTGGCCCGAGGCCTTGGCCGCGCTCTGCGCCATGGCCGTGGGCACCGGTGCGGCCCAGGCGGGGGGCGGCGCGGCCGCCGGCTGCCAGCCGCCGTTGCGCCCCGCGCCGACGATGCCGCCCGGGCCGCTTCCACGCTGCCAGGCCTGCTGGTACTGCTGTGCGTGGCCCGAGCCGAAACCCTGCTGCTTGGGCGTGATCCACTTCAGCGCCGACTCGGGCAGCTCCTCGAGGAAGCGGCTCTTGACGTTGTAGCGGGTCTGGCCGTGCAGCATGCGCGTCTGGCTGAAGCTCATGTAGAGCCGCTGGCGCGCCCGCGTGATGGCCACGTACATCAGCCGGCGCTCCTCCTCCAGGCCGTCGGCCTCGGTCATCGCGTTCTCGTGCGGGCACAGGCCTTCTTCCAGGCCGGTGATGAAGACGCAGTCGAACTCCAGGCCCTTGGCCGCGTGCACCGTCATCAGCTGGATCGCGTCCTGGCCGGCCTGGGCCTGGTTGTCGCCCGCCTCCAGCGCCGCGTGGGTCAGGAAGGCGGCCAGCGGCGAGAGGATCTCGCCGGTCTCCGCGTCGGGCAGCAGGTCGACCGCGGCCAGCGCCTCGGGCTGGCCGGGCAGCGGCGCGGCGATGGTGCCCGGCGAGGTCTCGTCCACCGGCAGCGCCACCGCGTCCTTGCCGAAGCCCTCGATGGTGACGAAGGCCTCGGCGGCGGTGACCAGCTCCTCCAGGTTCTCGATGCGGTCCTGGCCTTCCTTCTCCGTGCGGTAGAAGGTGATCAGGCCGCTGGCCTCGAGCATGCGCTCGATGATCTCGCGCAGCGTCAGCCCGCGCGTGTCCTCGCGCAGGCGGTCGATCAGCGTCGTGAAGCCGGCCAGCTTGCTGCCGGCCGCACCGCCGACCGAGCCCACGCTCTGGTAGAGGCTGCGCCCGCTGGCGCGGGCCGCGTCCTGCAGCTGCTCGACCGTGCGCGCGCCGATGCCGCGGGTCGGGAAGTTCACCACCCGCAGGAAGCTGGTGTCGTCGTTGGGGTTCTCGGTCAGGCGCAGGTAGGCCAGCGCGTGCTTGATTTCCGCCCGCTCGAAGAAGCGCTGGCCACCGTAGACCCGGTAGGGCACGCCGGCGTTGAACAGCGCCGACTCCAGCACCCGCGACTGCGCGTTGCTGCGGTAGAGGATGGCGATCTCCACCCGCGGCGTGCCGGCGCGGTGCAGCTGCTGCGCCTCCTCGAGCAGCCACTGCGCCTCGGCGTAGTCGCTGGTGGCCTCGTAGACCCGCACCGGCTCGCCCGGGCCGGCCTCGGTGCGCAGGTTCTTGCCCAGGCGCCGGGTGTTGTGGCTGATCAGCGCGTTGGCCGAGTCGAGGATGTTGCCGTAGCTGCGGTAGTTGCGCTCGAGCTTGATGACCTGCCGGACGTGGTACTCCCGCTCGAAGTCGCTCATGTTGCCGACCTGCGCGCCGCGGAAGGCGTAGATGCTCTGGTCGTCGTCGCCGACGGCCAGCACCGCGGCGGTGCGCCCGTCGGCCGGGTCGCCGGCGAACATCTTCAGCCAGGCGTACTGCAGCTTGTTGGTGTCCTGGAACTCGTCGACCAGGATGTGCTGGAAACGGTGGCGGTAGTGCTCGCGCAGCGAGGCGTGGTCGCGCATCAGCTCGTAGGTGCGCAGCATCAGCTCGGCGAAGTCGACCACGCCCTCGCGCTGGCACTGGTCTTCGTAGGCCTGGTAGATCTCGACCATCTTCTGCGACTGCGCGTCGTGGATCACCACGTCCTGCGGGCGCAGCCCGTCTTCCTTGCTGCCCGCGATGAACCAGCTCACCTGCTTGGGCACGAAGCGCTCCTCGTCGAGCTTCATCGCCTTGATGATGCGCTTGACCGCGCTGAGCGAGTCGCCGGTGTCGAGGATCTGGAAGCTCTGCGGCAGCGCGGCCAGCTTCCAGTGCGCACGCAGGAAGCGGTTGCACAGGCCGTGGAAGGTGCCGATCCACATGCCGCGCACGTTCACCGGCAGCATGGCCGACAGGCGGGTCAGCATCTCCTTGGCCGCCTTGTTGGTGAAGGTCACCGCCATCACGCCGCCGGGCGTGATCTGGCCGGTCTGCATCAGCCAGGCGATGCGGGTGGTCAGCACCCGGGTCTTGCCCGAGCCGGCGCCGGCCAGGATCAGCGCCGGCTCGCCCGGCAGCGTCACCGCGGCGAGCTGTTCCGGATTCAGGCCCTGCAGCAGGCGGCTGCTGCCGGCGGGGCCGTGCGATGGCGGGCTCGGGGGTTCGGCCGGGGCATCGAACAGGTCGGCGGGCGGCAGGCTGGGGGAGGAGGGCAAGGGCATGGGGGGATTTTAAGGACTCCCCGCCCGAGGGTTGGTGCTGTTATGCTGCACTGCAACATGGCTCCCGGTCCACCGGGAAGGAGCAACCCATGCTGGGATGGAATGCGCTTCCTCGCCCGCGCCCCCTGAGCCTGGCGCTCCAGGGGGGTGGCGCCCACGGTGCCTACACCTGGGGGGTGCTCGATGCGCTGCTGGAAAGCGGCCGCTTCGACTTCGACGGCATCAGCGGCACCAGTGCCGGGGCGATGAACGCCATCGTCATGGCCCACGGCCTGGCCAGCGTCGCCGCCGGTGCGTCAAGGCCGCGGGCGGCCGAGGCCGCCCGCGAGGCGCTGGCCTCGTTCTGGGAGGCCCTGGCCACCCAGCTGCCCTTCGACTGGCTCACCGGCGGGGACGTGAGCAACCCGACGCTGTCGCCGGCCGCGCGCATCCTGATGCAGTGGAGCCAGGTGCTGGCACCGCACCAGCTCAACCCGCTGCAGCTCAACCCGCTGCGTGACGTGCTGGAGCGCCATGTCGACTTCGAGCGCCTGCGCCGCGACAGCCCGGTGCGCCTGTTCATCGCCGCCACGCAGGCCAACACCGGCCGGCTGCGGCTGTTCCGCAACGCCGAGATGAGCGTCGACGTCGCGCTGGCCTCCGCCTGCCTGCCCACGCTGCACCCGGCGGTGCTGATCGACGGCGAGCCCTACTGGGACGGTGGCTACAGCGCCAATCCCGCGCTGTTCCCGCTGGTGCAGCACGCCCGGGCGCCGGACCTGCTGATCGTGCTGCTGAGCAACCCGCAGCACACCGCCACGCCGACCTCCGTCGCCGACATCCGGCTGCGCGCGCTGGAGATCGGCTTCAACGCCGCCTTCCTGCGCGAGGCCGTCGCGCTGGGCGAGGCCTGTGCCCAGGCCCGCCATCCGACCTTCGTCATCGGCGCGCAGGAGCGGCGCCTGGTCCGCCTGCGTTTCCACCTCATCGACGCCAGCGACGCGCTCGGCCACCTGTCGGCCCACACCCGGATGTTGCCGCACCGGCCCTTCCTGCAGTGGCTGTTCGAGCAGGGCCGCGCCCGCACGCGGGCCTGGCTGGCGCACGAAGGCTGCCGTGTCGGGCAGCTGGGCACCGTCGACCTGCAGGCCCTGTTCGCCTGCCGCAGCCCCGCCACGCTCGACGACGGCCGGCGCGCCGACGAGCTGCTGGCCGGCTGAGCCGGTGCCTCGCCAGGGCTCACAGCCAGCGGCGCACCGTCGAGCGGTACTCGGCATACGCCCGGCCGAACCGCCGCGCCAGCACCCGCTCCTCGGGCCGGATCTGGAAGCGCTGGATGAACAGCACGAAGCCCATCGGCCCCAGCAGCGCCCAGGGCGTCGACAGGTACAGCGCCCAGCCCAGCAGCATCGACAGCATGCCCGCATACATCGGGTTGCGGGTCAGCCGGTAGACCCCCGTGCAGACCAGCGTCGAGGTGTTGCCCGGCTTGAGCGGATGCACCGTCGTGCGCGCCCGCCGGAACGACAGCAGCCCCGCCAGATCCAGCCCCAGCCCGATCAGCACCAGCACCAGCGCTCCACCCGTGCGCACCGGCTCCGGCAGCGCCCACGCCGGCCCCTGCGCGGCGAGCAGCTTCATGCCCAGCGCCATCAGCAGCCCCACCACCGGTGGCGGCACCTTGAGCTCGAGCGCCTTCAGCAGTCGGCTCAGCATGGCCGTCCGCCCCGGGGGGTGAACCGCCATCGGCCGTCCGGGCGCTGGTGAGCGCTCGATGGGGGTGTCGACCACCACGCAGGACGATGAGTGCTAGATCTGATCAAGCACGAAAATTCGGGTCTTCTTGAATCGTTCACCGCCTGATGCCTGCTGACAATAACTGACATTTCTATGCTCCGTGGATGAGCAAATCATGAAGGCTGTACCGCGATGATGAAGTTCCTGAACCAGTTTTCCGTTGCCACGCGTCAATGGGCCTTGTTGACGATCAGTGCGGTGGTGGTCAGCGTCTGCGTCGCCGTGGGATTGTTCGCCATCGAGCGTCTGGGACAAAGCAGCCAGGAGGCCTTCGTCGCCAAGGACGTGGTCGCCGACATCCTGCCTCCACCCATGTACCTGATCGAACTGCGCCTGGTGCTGTCCCAGGGCATCGAAGGCACGCTCGAGCCTGAACAGGCGATCGCTGAAGTCCAGCGTCTGCGCAAGGAGTATGAAGAGCGCGTGGCCTGGTGGAGCGCTCATCCGCCAGCGGCGCTGGCATCCGACCTGCTCGGTCGCCAGCATGCCGATGGCCAGCGTCTGATGGTGCTGGCACAGACGCTCACCGAGACCCTGCGTGATCAGGGTCAGGACGCGGCCCGTGCGCTGTTGCCGCAGGTGGATCAACTCTATCGGGCGCATCGTGCGGCGGTGGACGTGACCGTCAAGCTCGGGCTGGATCACGCGGATCTCGCGATGGCGGCCTTCGACCGCACGGCTGAACAGGGTTGGCGTGTGCAGTCCCTGGTGCTGGTGACCGGGCTGATCGGCCTGGGCCTGTTGAGCTGGCTCATCGCCCGCTCGGTCGTGCAGCCGCTGCGCCATGCCGTCGAGGTGGCGCAGGCCGTGGCACGCGGCGATCTGACCCGCCAGATCCAGGTGGACGGCCGGGATGAGCCTGCCCGTCTGTTGCAGTCGCTCAATCGCATGTGCGCTTCCCTGGCGGATACGGTCGGACAAGCTCGTTCCAGCAGTCTGAACCTGGCGGCGGCGGTGCATCAGCTGGCGGCAGGCAACGATGACCTCAAGTCCCGCACGGTCGTCCACCAGTCCGAGCTGGATCTGACCGCGGCCAGCATGCGTGCCGGCCTCGAATCCGTGCAGGAAAACGCCGTCAGTGCCGAGGATGCCAGGACGCTGGTGCAGGCCATCTCGGCCGCGGCTCTCCAGGGCAGCTCTGCCGTGGGGGCCTTGTCCTCGACGATGGACGGGATTTCCACGTCGTCACAGCGGGTCGGCAGCATCGTCGGCGTCATCGAGGGCATTGCCTTCCAGACCAACCTGCTGGCGCTGAATGCAGCGGTGGAAGCCGCTCGGGCAGGTGAGCAGGGACGTGGTTTTGCCGTGGTGGCCGGCGAGGTTCGCCAACTGGCCAAACGCTCGTCTGAAGCGGCTCGCGAGATCCGTGACCTGGCGGCCGCCAGCACGTCCGATGTCGGGCGGGGCAACGAGATGGCACGCGAGGCCAGCGTCGCCTTCGATGACATGGTCCGTCAGGTGGACCAGATGAGCCAGCGGATCGGCAGCATCTGGGAATCCACCTTCGCCCAGATTTCCGGCATCAACATGGCGTCCGAGAGCATGGCGGTGCTGTCCAGCAGTGCTGAATCCAACGTGGCCCTGGTGACTCAGACCGCCGGTCTGGCTGCGATGCTGCGTGATGATGCCCGTCGCCTGGCCGATGTCGTCGAGCGCTTCCGCTTGCCTGCGTCCGTCGCCTGACGGGCTGGAACGAATCTGGCCGTCCCGGTCCATGGCTCGGTCGCTGAGCCCTGCGCCACCATGGCGGGTCCGATCAATGCAGCAGCGCGGCATGGCGCGCCATCCAGCGTCCCAGCGTGTTGTCGTTGGCGAGGCCGAGCTTGGCGAACAGGTTGGCGCGGTGGGTTTCCACCGAGCGCGGGCTGCACTCGGGCACCAGGGCACGGGCGATGGCCTTGTTCGATTCGCCCAGGGCCACCCAGCGCGCCACCTCGCGCTCGCGCGGCGTCAGCTGTGCCCACAGCGCTTGCGCCTGGCCGCGCTCGGCGGCTTCGGCCAGCGCCAGCGGCAGCTTGGCCAGCAGCACCGCGGTGTCGGGTTTGACGACCCAGTCGAACGCGCCCTGGCGCACGGCGTCGAGCGCCATCGGAATGTCGCCATGCCCGCTGAGAAAGAGCACGACCTGTGGGCTGTGCGCCGCCCGCAGGCGCTCCAGCACCTGCAGGCCGCTGAGGCCGCCCATGCGCAGATCGAGCACCACGCAAGCCGGCTGCTGCAGGTCGACCCCGGCGAGGAAGTCCTCGCCCGAGGCGAAGCCCTGCACCGCCAGGCCTTGCGGAAACAGCAGCATCAGCAGTGAGCGGCGCACGGCTTCGTCGTCGTCCACCACGTAGACGGGGGGCTGGGGCAGGGCAGTCATCGTTGCAGAGGCAGGTTGAACTCGAACACCGCACCGCCACCCGGGCGCGGATGCCAGTGCAGCGCGCCGCCTTGGCTCTCGATGGCGGAGCGGCAGATTTTCAGGCCCAGGCCCAGACCCTCGGCCTTGGTGGTGAAAAAGGCATCGAACAGGTGTGCCGCGTGCTCGGGGGCCACGCCCGGGCCGCGGTCGGCCACGCCCAGGTGCAGGTGTCCGTCATCGCCCACGCGCGCCGTCACGTCGATCAGGCGCCGCGGTGCCGGCTGGTCGTCGATGCTTTGCAGCGCATTGAGCAGCAGGTTGAGCAGCACCTGCTCCAGCAGCACGCGGTCGGCGTGGAGCAGGGGCAGGTCGGCCGGCAGGTGGCTGTGGACCCGGGCCCGGCGGGCCTGCAGTTCGGGTTGCAGCCAGCGCAGCACGCTGGCCAGCAGGTCGGCCACGGCAAAGCGCTCCTCGGGGTGGCGGCCCGGGCGCACCAGGCCGCGGATGCGGCGCACGATCTCCGACGCACGTTGCGCCTGGGCCTGGATGTCGACCAGGCTCTCCACCAGCAGCTGCTGCGGGCCGACGTGCACCAGCGCGTTGGCCGCCGCCGCGTAGTTGGAGAGTGCCATCAGCGGCTGGTTGAGCTCGTGCGCCAGCGTCGAGGCCATCTCGCCCAGGCCGGCCAGCCGGGCGCTGCGTTGCAGCTGCGCTTCTTGCGCGCGCTGGCGGTCGTCGGTGCGGCGTTGTTCGGTGATGTCCACCACCGAGCTCATCCAGCCGCGTTGCACGCCCTCGGCGTCGATCAGCGCCGCGGTGTAGACCATGGTGATCACGTCGTGCCCGTCGCGGTGGCGCACGCGTGACTCATACCCCGTGGGCTCCGCCTGGCCCTGGAGCCCGGCGTTGCTTTCGCTCCAGTGCCGCTCCAGATCGTCCGGGTGCCAATAGGGGTAGGGCGGCTGGCGGCCGAGCAGCTCGTGGGCCTCGAAGCCCACCATCTCGCACAGCGCGCGGTTCACGTAGATGATGCGGCCCTGCAGGTCGCGCGCGCGCATGCCCACCAGCAGCGACTCTTCCATCGCGTGGCGAAACGCGTGCGCGTCCCGCAGCTCGCGGGTGCGGTCTTGCACGCGCTGCTCCAGGGCCGCACGCGCCTCGCGCTGCTCGGCATCGCGCCGGGCACGCAGCCGCCAGTGCAGCGCGCCCAGGCCCAGCACCGCCAGCGCCAGCGTGGCCATGGCCCAGGCCGCGTGGCGGGTTTGCAGGATGTCGTCGCGGCTGCTCAGGGCCGTGAGCGTCCAGCCGAACTCGGGCATGCGCGACTCGCGCGCCAGAAAGCTGCGCGGCTGGCCACCCAGCTCGGTGCGCACCCACAGGTCGCCGGGTTGCGGGCCTGGCGAGGCCGCCCAGGGCAGTGCCACCAGTGGGGCGACAGGGCCGTAGGCCTGGCTGTCGCGCAGCCAGCGCTGTTCGGCAGCGCTGAGCACGCGGGTGGGCCGAAAGCGCCACGCCGCGTGGGTGGCCAGAATGCTCACGCCGCGCTCGTCGCGCAGCAGCACGGGCTCGGGCGATCGCGCCCAGCTGTCGGCCAGCGAATCGAGCGCCACCTTCACGGCCACCACCCCGATCACGCGGCCGTCCTGCCGGATCGGCTCGGCGATGAACAGGCCCGGTTTGCTGGTGGTGATGCCCACCCCGTAGAACAAGCCGGTGCCGCCCGCCATCGCCTGCACGAAGTAGGGCCGTCGGCCATAGCGCTGGCCGACGAAGCTGTCCGCCGTGCGCCAGTTGCTGGCGGCCAGGGTCAGCCCCTGGCCGTCCATCAGGTAGAGCGCGGTGGCGCCCGCCTTCTGGCCGATCGCCTCCAGGTAGCGGTTGATGCGGTCACGCTGGTCACTGTCGCCGGGCTGGCTCAGCAGGTGCAGCACCTCGTCCTGTTGGCCCACCACGGTGGGCAGCGCGGCGTACTGGCCGGTGACGCCGCGCAGCCACTGGGCGTGCATCTCCAGCGCCGATTGCAGCGCGGCGCGGCGTGCGTCGATGTCGCGGCGCTCGGCCCAGGCGCCCGCCGAGCCCACCATCCACACGGCCAGCGCCAACAGCCACACGCCCAGCCACACGCGGCCCCAGCGCCAGCCGTGCGCAGGCGGGGGAGGCGGGGCAGCAGTGGGGGTCTCGGGCGCGGTCACGGGCGCTCATGTTGGCATGAAGACGCGGGCCGGCGGGCCTCCCTGCGTAGAACTACGCAGGCCCGTGGTGGGAGCCTTGCGGATGCTCCATGCGCCCCGGTGGCGCACACTGCCGCAGCCCGGTTGCGGGCCGCAGAGGCGCCGTGCAGGCGCCCCATCATCACCCCATGAGGAGACAAGCATGATCACATCCAGGCGCACCGCCGCACTGCCCCGTCGCACCCTGCTGGCTTGGGGGGCCTTGCTGTGTCTGGCCCCGGCGGTGCAAGCGCAAGCGCCTGCCTGGCCGACCAAGGCGATCACGGTGGTGGTGCCCTGGCCGCCGGCCGGCCCGTCCGACATCGCCGCGCGTCCCCTGGCCAAAGGCCTGCAAGACCTGCTGGGCCAGCCCGTCGTGATCGAGAACAAGGCCGGTGCGGGTGGCAATGTGGGCACCGCCGCCGTGGTGCAGGCGCCGGCCGACGGCTACACCTTGCTGGTCACGTCCAGTGCGCCGGTGGCCATCAACGCCAGCCTCTACAAGAAGATGCCGTTCGACGCGGCCAAGGATCTGCAGCCCCTCACCAATGTGCTGCGCATGCCCTTGGTGCTGGTCACTCACCCTGGCTCGGGCGTCAACGATCTGGCCGGCTTGCTGGCCCAGGTGCGCAGCAAGCCCGAAGGCATGGTGATCGCCAACTCCGGCAACGGCACGCCGCAGCACCTGACGGCCGAGCTGTTCCGTGACGCCGCCAAGCTCAAGCTCGACCACGTGCCCTACAAGGGCTCGGCACCGGCCATCGCCGACGTGCTGGCGGGCCATGTGCCGATGATGTTCGACAGCCTCGCGGCCATCATGCCGCACATCAAGTCGGGCAAGGTCAAGCCGCTGGCCGTCACCGGTGCCAAGCGCTCGCCGCTGCTGCCCAACGTGCCGACCATGGCCGAAGCCGGTGTGCAGGGCGTGGAGTCGTACGCCTGGTACGGCTTCTTTGCCAAGGCGGGCACACCCCAGCCTGTGGTCGACAAGCTCAACGCCACCGCGCTGCAGGTGATGAAGTCGCCCGAGTTCCAGCGCGTGCTGGCCGAAACGGGCTCCGAATACGTGGGAGACACCCCCGCGCACTTCGCGCAGTTCGTGAAGACCGAAGCCGCGAAGTGGGATCGCATCGTGAAACAGAGCGGCGCCACGATCGACTGATCCCTGCGCTTGCCCCCGGCCCTCGGCGGACACAAAAAAGCCCTAGAGCGTTGATTCTCTAGGGCTTTGTGAATTTCCTCGGACCTTCTGGGACCCTTGGTTGGTCCCGCCGACAGGAATCGAACCTGTATCTAGCGCTTAGGAGGCACTCGTTCTATCCATTGAACTACGGCGAGGCGCGGAGCCGGCATTCTAAGCGCGGTCGCGGGGGGTGGATCGCTTCAGGGGGTGCGGTTGTCGCCGGTTCCCCACTTCCAGCTCCAGATCAGGTCGAGGGCGTTGTCCGATCCGGTCTGGGCGCGCAGGGTGTAGCGCTGGCCGAGGCGGTAGATGAGCTGCCAGGTGCCGGTGGCGGCGTTGAGGCTGCGCTCGTAGCCGACGTACCAGCGTCGCGAGAGCTGCTTGCCCAGCGAGAGCACGGTCTCCTTGGTGTCGCCGTCGGTCTGGCGCACGGAGAGCTGGTCCAGGCCGAGGCGCTCGACCAGCGACGGGCTGCTGTCCTCGCCGGTCAGCAGCGCGAAGGCGGCACGCTGCAGCACGGCCAGGTCGGTGCGGCCCAGGCCGTCGGGGGCGCGGCCGAGCACGAGCCACGAGAGCTTCTCGGTGTCGGTGAGCTCGGGTTCGCTGAACAGGCGGATGCGCGGGTTCTGCGCGGTGCCGGTGATGGCGACGCCGACGATGCGGTCCTCGAGGTCGGGACGCACGGCGCGGATGTCGAGGCGCGGGTTGTCGGGCGTGCCGGTGAAGGTGATCACGCCGCGGTCGACGGTGAGCTTCTGCGCGTAGGCGGCGTAGGTGCCGTCCACCGAGCGGATGTCGCCGGAGACCGCCAGGCGGTTGGCCGGGCTGGTGACGTGCAGCTCGCCGGTGAGCCGCGTGGCGAGGCCACGGCCGACGAGGCGGAAGTTCTCGCCCAGCTGGGCCCGCAGGTCGAGCACCAGGCTGCGTGGCACGCTGGTGGCGTCGCCTTCGGTGCCGCCGGTGGCGGGCCGGGGCGCCCCGGCCGTGTCGCCGCGCTGCACGTCGACGTCGTCGGACAGCGACGGAGCGTCGCTCTGGCTGAAGTCGATGCGGCCTTCGTCGGCGCGCAGCTGGCCGCTGATGCGGGTGCTGGTGGCGTCGACGGTGAGTCGGGTGCTGCCGCTGACGACCAGCTTGCGGTCGATGCGCTGCAGCGCGGCAAAACGCTCTGCCCTGACGTCGAGCCGCGCCGACGGGCTGGCGCCCAGCAGCAGATCGCCGCTGGCGACGAGCTGGCCGTCGCCCCCGCGGACCTGGAACTGCTCGAGGCGGGCGGTCTCGCCCTGCATGACGACCTTCAGCCGGGCGTCGCGCCAGTCCACCCCCTGCAGCGGGTTGCGCACCGCGATCTGCTGGCCGTTCAGCTCGCCGCCGAGGGCGGGCGCGCCGAGCGTGCCGGCCACGTCGGCCTGGCCGGCGAGCTGGCCGGTCAGGCGCCAGCCGGCGGGCAGCCAGCGGCCCCAGTTGCCGAGCTCGGCCACCTGCAGCCGCAACTGGCCCTGCAGCGCCGCGTCGGCCGGCGGCGCCCAGGCGCCGGCCCGGGTGCGCAGGCTCTGGTCGCCGGTGACGCTGCCCAGCCGCTGGCCGGCGATGCGCTGGCTCAGGCGCCACAGGCCGTCCTGCACCGTCAGGCCCAGCTGCAGCTCGCTCAGGCCGAGCACCTGCAGCGGCCGGCCGCTGTCGAGCACGACGAGGTCGCCACGCTCGCGCCGCAGCTCGACGGCCGCGCGCATCTGCTCGGGGGTGGCATCGATGTCGATGCGCCCGCCCACCAGCAGGTCGCCCCCCCAGCCGAAATCGGGCTGCCAGCGGGCCAGCAGCGGTGCCACCGCCAGCGGTTCCAGCTGCGCCAGCACCCGCAGGCTCTGCCGCGCGGCCTCGCTGCCGGTCTGCTCGGAGCGCCAGCGCAGCTGCTGGAGCTGCAGCCGCGCCAGCGACAGGTTCAGCACGCCCGGGCCGACCTGCGCCTCGAGGCTGGCGTGGCCGTCGGCGTCCCGCTGCCCGCTGATCTGCAGCGGCACGTCGGCGAGCTCGAGGTGGCGCGGGCTGGCGGCCGCCAGGGGCGCGAGCGCCACCCCGGTGGCGGGCCGGGCAGGGGCGCTTTCCTGCACCAGCAGCTGCTGCAGGCGGCCGTTCCAGCGCCAGGCCCGGGCGCTGCGCTGCAGGCCGCCGTCGACCTGCAGCCGGGCCTGCAGCGGCCGCATCGGGAGGGTGCCCGCGGGGGGCGGGGTGGCGGCCGCGCGGTCCAGGCCCGAGCGCAGCTCCAGCCGATGCTGGCCGAGGGTGCCGGTCAGCTGGCCCTGCACGTCCTGGAGCCGGTTGGCGCCCTGGGTCAGCTGGCTGGCGCGCAGCTCGAGGCTCCAGGGGGCGTCGTCGGCGCTGCCCAGGTCCCACTGCGCCTGCAGTGCCTGCAGGCTGGCGAGCGTCGTCAGCGCCGGGGCGGCCGGCCCGCCGGCGGCGTTCTTGACCGGTGCGGTGGCGGCGCCGGCCGGGCCCTGCAGCAGCACGCGCTGGCTGTCGAGGCGGCCGGTGCTGCGCAGCTGCGGCCAGCGGCCCTGCCAGTCGAGCCGGCCCTGGAGGTCGCCGCTGGCCCGCAGGTCGGCACCGACCAGGCGCCACCAGGGGGCGAGCCGTTCGAGCGCCGGGCTCTGCAGGCTCAGGTGGCCCCGGTCCCGGGTGCCGTCACGGTCGAGCTGCACCTCGGCGTCCAGCCGGCTGCCATCGGCCTCGAACTGCAGCAGGGCCTGGGGCGCGGTCTGGGTGCCGCTGCGCCGGATCTGCAGGTCGCCCTGCACCGGCACGCCCGCCAGCATGCTGGGCGACAGCAGCAGCCGGGCCTGGCCCGTCAAGCCGCCGAGCGACGCCAGCAGCCGCTCGATGGGGGCCGTGTCCGCCGCCGTGGTGCGGGCGGCGGGCGCGGGCGCCGCAGCGGAGCGGGCCGGCAGCTTCAGGTCGGCCTCGAGCCGGCCGTCGAGCCGGCTGGCACCCCAGGCGGCAGCGGCGGGCCACCACGGTGCCGGATCGAATCGGGTCAGCCCGGCGTCGCCCCGCAGCTGCCAGCGGGCCGTGTCGCCGGTGGCCTCGAGGCTCAGGTCCCCGCGGGCCTGGGCCCGGGCCGCACCGGCTTCGGCGATGAAACGCCGGACCTCGATGCGCTGCCCCTCGAGCGTCGTGTCCAGCTGCACCCGCACCGCCTGGCGTGCGGCGGGGGGCAGACCGGCGGCCGACAGCAGCTGGCCTTGCAGGTCACCGTCCAGCGTCAGCGACAGGCCGGCGGGCAGCAGCGCCGGGCGGTCGGCCGGGCTGGAGGCGGCCGCCCCGGTCGCCACGGGGGGCGCCGTCCGGCGCAGCGCCAGCGACAGCGGGCCGCTGATGCGCATCGACGGGGCGGCCGCGCTCAGGTTCATGGGCTGGATCTGCTCGAGCTGCAGCTCGAGCCGGGCGGTCTGCGGCTGACCGCCGTCGAAGCGCCACTGGCCGCTGCCCCGCAGCGTGCCCGCGGGCTGGCGCGTGCTGCCCAGTTCGGCCAGCAGCGTGCCGAGCTCACCCGCCTGCGGGTGGTCGGCCCGGCTGCTGGCGCTCACGTGCAGCCGGCGCACCGGCAGCCGCTGCGCCTCCCACGGGCCGGCTGCGGGGTTGTCGAGCTGCAGGTCGATGCGCAGCGGTGCCGAGCCCGGCGCCGTGCCGGCGCCGGGCTGCAGCCGCAGGTCGACGAGGCCGCTCAGCGCGGTCTGCGGCAGGCCGGTGGCCAGCGGGGCGAGATCGAGGTCCTTCAGGCGGGCCTGCAGCGCGCTCACCGGCAGGGGCTGCGCCGGCTGCACTTCGGCCCGGGCCTGCAGCGACTGGCCGCTGGCCTGCAGGTCGGCCTGCAGCTGGAAACGCGCCAGCGGGCCATCGGCCTGCAGCTGCAGCGAGGTGTCGGCCGGCAGGGCCGGCGCCGCCGCATCGGCCGGTGCGCCGGGGTCGCGACGGGTGCCGAGCTGCAGCCGTGCGGCCAGGTTCAGCGGTGCCGCGGCCCCGATCGACGCGCGGCCGGCCAGGTCCAGCCGGTCCCAGGCCAGGTGCTGCAGCTGCAGCTCGTGGGTCGCCGCGTCACCACCCCGCAGCGCCACCCGGGCCTGCAGCGCCTCGACCGGCCGGTCCCGGATCGCGTCGACCACCAGCTGGCCGACCTGCAGCTGCTGCACCTCGAGCCCGAACGGCAGCTGCAGCCGGGTGGGCAGCACCGTGGGGCGGTCGTCGGGGGGCGCGCTGCCCTGCAGGTCGATGCGCCCGGCCTTCAGCGTCGCCAGCCGCAGGCCGCCGGGCACCCGCTGCCAGCCTTGCCAGGCCAGGTCGTCGATGAGCAGCGTGCGGCCCGGACCGAGCCGATAGCTCAGCCGGGCGGCCTGGAAGTCACCCGCCAGCGCGCCCCGGGGCGCCGTCACGGCCAGTCCCGGCACCTGCTCCAGCAGCCAGCGCGATCCGGTGGCCGAGAACGGCAGGCTGGCCAGCCCGCCCAGCGCCGCCCCGAGCAGGCCGACCACCGCCAGCGCCCAGGGCCAGCGGCGCCGCCGAGGCCGGGGCCCATCCGCTGCGGTCGGCGCGGGGGCGGGCGGGTTCGTGTCGTCAGGGGTCATGGCGGTGGCCACCGGTTCAGAACGTCAGCCCGACGCTGATGTGCATGCGCACCCGCCGGACCTTCTCGCCATAGGCCAGGTCCAGCCGCAGCGGCCCGACCGGGCTGCGCCAGCGCACGCCCACGCCATAACCCTTGACCAGGCCGAACTCCTTCCAGCTGCTGGCGGCGTTGCCCGCGTCGACGAACACGGCCCCCAGCAGCGACGGCTGGCGCCGCACGAAGGGGCGGGCCAGCTCCAGGCTGGTCGTGCCCATCACCTTGCCGCCGACGGCCGTGCCCGAGGCGTTGCTCGGCCCCAGGCCCTGGTAGCTGTAGCCACGCACCGAATCGTCGCCGCCGGCGCGGAACAGCAGCGTGTAGGGCACGGCGACCGAGTCGCGCGCGAACACCTCGGCCAGCTCCAGCCGCACCTGGCCATGCCACAGCTCGCCCATCATCCAGTAGCCGGTGTAACGGCCGGTGGCACGGGTGAACCAGCCGTTGTCGCGCGGGTAGGCGGCATAGGAGCGCCCGCTGCCGATCGAGGCCGAGACGCTGAAGCCGGTGGTGGGCACGATCGGGTGGTCGAGCTGGCGCCAGACCCACTGGTAGTTGACCGTCACCGCCGAGGTGTCGTCGACCGTGGTGCCGTCGAGCTCGCTGGTGGCCGCGCGCAGCCATTCGAGGTAGTAGAGGCGCTCGATGCGGTCGTTGTCCTGCGTGCGGCCGACCCGGGCGCGCATGCTGCGCACGTCCAGATCGCTCTCGCGGGCATAGGTCAGCGCACCCGACATCAGGTTGCGGTGGGCGTTGCCCAGCGGGTGCGAGGTCAGGTCGATCGAGGCACTGCCGTTGAGCCGGCCCAGCTGCAGCTTGGTCTTGGCCAGCCAGGGCAGGCCCATCAGGCTCTGGTCGGTGTGCTCGACGGTCAGGCGGGGGCCGGTGGTGTCGGAGTAGCCCACGCCCAGCGTGGTCTGCAGCCGGGCCTTCTCGCGCAGCGTGACCTGCACCGGCACGGCCTCGGTGCGCTGCACGTCGGGGTCGACCATCACCGAGACGCTGTCGAACAGGTTGGTCTTGATCAGCCGGTCCTGGAAGTCGAGCAGGTCCTGCTCACGCAGCGGATCGCCGGGCGTGAAGTTCATCAGCGCCCGCAGCGAGCCGGCCTGCACCTGCGCCAGCCCGGTGAACACCGGTTCGCCGAAGCGGTGCAGCGGCCCGCTGTCGGCCACCAGGAACAGCGAGGACTGCTGCTGCGCGGCGTCGACCTGGGCGACCGTGCCGCTCCAGGTGGCGCGCGGGTAACCCTCGGCCCGCAGCAGGGCCAGCACCGCGGTCTTGGCGCCGCTCCAGGCCTCCTGGGTGTGCGCCCGACCGACGGGCAGCGACCACTGCTGGCGCACCTGCTCGACCAGCGCCAGCGCCCGCGGGTCGCCCGCATCGGCCTCGACCGAGAGCGCGCCCTCGAACTCGATGCGCACCTGGCGCACCCGGGTGCGCGGGCCGGGCGTGACGGTCACCCGCACCGTGACGCTGGCCACTTCCTGCGTGCTGGCGCCGCTGCCGCTGCCGGTGATCTGCCGCACCCCGGGGATGTTCTGCAGCAGCGCGTCGACGTCGCCCAGCAGCCGCGTGGCCAGGCCGCCCGGGCCGCTGCCGGCCGTGCTGCCCACCGTCACCGAGCGGTCGTCGGGGCGCTGCGGGTCAATCAGGCTGGCCTGCACCTCGGCCTCGAAATGCCCCTGGGTCTCCAGCAGCGCGCGCGCCTCGGCCGGCGTGGCCTCGAGCAGGCGCAGCAGCTCGGAGCGGGTGATCAGTTCGTCCTGCGCGGTGCGCTGGAAGCGGGCCAGGTCGAGGTGGCGCTCCAGCAGCAGGCGCAGCTCCTCGGGGGCCTCGACCTGCAGCACCCAGCGCAGGCTGCGGTCCTCGGGCGGCAGGTCCGCCGCCGGGCCCGAGGGCATCGGCACGGCGCTGGCGGGGGCGGCCGGGGCCGGGGCCGCGTCCTGCGCCCGCACACTCCCGGTCGCGGCCCAGACCAGCAGGATCAGCAGCCAGCGTGCCATCGCCGTCAGGCCCCGGCCCTTCATCGGGAGAGCAGGCGCATCGCCTGCTCCAGCCCCTGCAGGCTGAGCGGGAACATGCGCTGGCTCATCAGCTGCTGGATCATCGCGATGCTCTGGCGGTAGTCCCACACGCCGGGCGGCTCGGGGTTGATCCATGCGAACGCCGGGAAGGCGTGGGTGAGGCGCTGCAGCCAGTCCGCCCCCGGCTCCTCGTTGCCGTACTCGACGCTGCCGCCGGTCTGGGTGATCTCGTAGGGGCTCATCGTCGCGTCGCCGATGAAGATCAGCTTCCAGTCCTTGTTGTACTTGCGGATGATCTCCCAGGTCGGCGTCCTCTCGCCGTAGCGGCGCCGGTTGTCCTTCCACATGAAGTCGTAGACGCAGTTGTGGAAGTAGTAGAACTCCAGGTGCTTGAACTCGCTGCGCGCGGCCGAGAACAGCTCCTCGACGCGGTGGACGTGCTCGTCCATCGTGCCGCCCACGTCCATCAGCAGCAGCACCTTGATCCGGTTGTGCCGCTCGGCCTGCATGCGGATGTCGAGCAGGCCGGCGTTGGCGGCGGTGTGGTGGATGGTGCCGTCCAGGTCGAGCTCGCTCTGTGCCCCTTCGCGGGCGAAGCGGCGCAGCCGGCGCAGCGCGACCTTGATGTTGCGCGTGCCCAGCTCGAGCGTGTCGTCGTAGTCGCGGAAGGCCCGCTGCTCCCAGACCTTGACCGCGCTGCGGTTCCTGCCCGGCCCGCCGATGCGGATGCCCTGCGGGTTGTGGCCGCCGTGGCCGAAGGGGCTGGTGCCCCCGGTGCCGATCCACTTGCTGCCGCCCTCGTGGCGTTCCTGCTGCTCCTCGAGGCGTTTCCTGAGCGTGGCCATCAGTTCGTCCCAGCCCATCTTGCCGACGGCGGCCTTCTCGGCGGCGCTGAGCTCCTTCTCGAGCACCTGGCGCAGCCAGTCCAGCGGAATGTCGCCGGTGAAGTCGGTCAGCGCCTGCACGCCCTTGAAGTAGGCGCCGAAGGCCCGGTCGAACTTGTCGAAGTGCACCTCGTCCTTGACCAGCGTGGTGCGCGCCAGGTGGTAGAACTTGTCCACCGTCGGGCCGCCATCGTCGTCGAGGACCCCGGCCTGCAGGCCTTCGAGCAGGACCAGGAATTCCCGGATCGACACCGGCAGCCGGGCCGCGCGCAGCGTCTGGAAGAAGTCGATCAGCATGGTGTCGCAGCGGCCGGAGGAGGGCGATGGATCATCCGTGCAGTATGCCGCGCCGGCGGCGACCTGCCTGCGCCTCAGCCCGGGTCGTTGCCGGCCAGCCCGTGCTTGCGGATCTTGTCGGCCAGCGTGGTCTTGGCGATGTTCAGCGCCTTGGCCGTGCGGGCGACGTGGCCCTGCTGGCGGCGCAGCTCCTCGGCGATCAGGCTGCGCTCGAAGCCGTCGACCGTCTCGGCCAGCGACAGCCCGGCCAGCCGGTCGCCCGCCGCCCCGGCGGCGTCGACGTCGCCGAGCAGGTCCTGGCGCACGCCCAGCACCAGGCAGTCGGCCACGTTGCGCAGCTCGCGCACATTGCCCGGCCAGGCGTGGGCCATCAGCCGGTGCAGCTGCTCGGTGTCCAGCGCGGGCTGGGGGCGCTGGAAGCGGCTGGCCGCCAGCAGCATGAAATGCTCCATCAGCAGCGGGATGTCCTCGCGCCGCTCGCGCAGCGGCGGCAGGTCGATGGTGACGACGTTGAGCCGGTAGTAGAGATCGGCGCGGAAGGTCTGCTCGCGCGAGCGCTGCAGCAGGTCGTCCTTGGTCGCGGCCACCACCCGCACGTCCACCGGCTGGCCCTGGTTGGAGCCCAGCCGCTCGACCACCCGCTCCTGCAGCACCCGCAGCAGCTTGACCTGCATGCCCATGGGCATGCTCTCGAGCTCGTCGAGGAAGAGCGTGCCGCCGTGGGCGTACTCGATCTTGCCGATGCGGCGCTTCTGCGCGCCGGTGAAGGCGCCCGCCTCGTGGCCGAAGAGCTCGCTGTCGAGCAGGTTGTCGGGCACGCCGCCGCAGTTCAGCGCGACGAAGGGTGCGCCCTGGCGCCGCGACAGGTCGTGCAGCGCCCGCGCCACCACCTCCTTGCCCGAGCCGGTCTCGCCGCGGATCAGCACGTCCACCGGCGAGTCCGCCACGTCCGTCACCAGGCGGCGCACCCGCTCGATCTGCGGCGAGCGCCCCACCAGCCGGCCGGCCAGCCCCTCGCGCGTGGACAGCGCCCGGCGCAGCGTGGCCACCTCCAGCGTCAGGCGGCGCTTCTCCAGCGCCCGCCGCACCACCTCGACCAGCACCTCGGGCGAAAACGGCTTGGGCAGGAAGTCGTAGGCGCCGCTGCGCATCGCCTCCACCGCCAGGCTGACGTCGCCGTGGCCGGTGATCATGATGACCGGCAGGTCGGCGTCCAGCGTGCGGCAGTGGCGCACCAGGCTCAGCCCGTCGGCGCCCGGCAGGCGCATGTCGGTCACGACCACGCCCGCGTAGCCCGGCGCGAGGTGCTGCCGGGCGGCCTCGGCCGAGTCGACCGCCTCCACCGGCAGGCCCGCGAGCTGCAGCGCCTGCACGCAGCCCAGCTGCACGTGGATGTCGTCCTCGACGATCAGCACCGTCAGTTCAATCTGCATCATCTGTTCCTGTGGCCGGGGAAGCGGCGGGCGAGCCGGGGGCGCACGGCAGGCGCACCGTGAACAGCGCGCCCCCTTCGGCCGGGCGCTCGGCCTCGATCTCGCCGCCGAACTCCCGCACGATATCGCGGGAGATCGCCAGTCCCAGCCCGAGCCCGACCCCGGCGTCCTTGGTGGTGAAAAAAGGCTCGAACAGGCGCAGGCGCTGCGCCTCGGTGAACCCCGCGCCGCTGTCGCGCACCTGCAGCCGCAGCTCGCCGTGCGGCGCCCGGGCCAGCGCCGGCTCGCCGGGCGGGGCCTCGGCGATGTCGAGCGTCAGCACCTTCACCGGGGCGTCGGCCATCGCGTCGATCGCGTTGCCGACCAGGTTGATCAGCACCTGCTCGAGCCGGTTCGGATCGCACCAGGCGATCGCCTGGCCGGGCCGGCAGTGCCGGCGCACCTCGACCTGCTCCTTGCGCAGGCGCTGGTCGTAGAGGAAGAGGGCGTTGCCCAGCGCATGGGCCACGTCGGTGGCCGCCGGCACGGCGGCCGACTTGCGCGCGAAACCCTTCAGCGGCTCGATGATGCTGCCCATCTGGTCGGCCAGCCGCGCGACGATGCCCAGGTTGCCCGCGACCGCCTTCAGGTCGCCGCGGCGCAGGAACTCGCTGGCGTTGCCCGACAGCGTGCGGATCGCCCCCAGCGGCTGGGTCAGCTCGTGGGTGATGCCGGTGGCCAGCTGGCCCAGCACGGCCATCTTGCCGGCATGGACCAGCTCGTCCTGCGCGGCCCGCAGCGTCTGCTCGGCCTGCTGGCGCTCGGCCACCTCGTGGCGCAGGCGGGTGTTGGTCTCGCTGAGCGCGCGCGTGCGCCGGTTGACCTTCTGCTCCAGGTCGACGTTGGCCTGGCGCAGCATGCGCTGGGTGTCGAGCTTCTGCCGCAGGATGCGGCGGCGCTGGTTCAGGTAGAGCGCCAGCAGCAGCACGAAGCCCGCCGCGATGGCCAGCAGCATCGCATGGAGCAGCGCCTGGTTCTGCACCCCGCGCAGGCTCGAGAAGATCAGCAGCCGCCAGTCCATGCCGTCGAGCGCCCGGCCGAGCACCAGCATGTCGGAGCTGCCGCCGCTGCCCGCGCGCGGCCGCCCGGACTGCCCGCCCGGCAGCACCCCCTCGAGCACCTGGCTGTCGGTGTCGATCGACAGCTGCACCTGCAGCGGGAAACGCTCGATGCGCAGGTTGTCGAACAGCCGGCTCATCTGCAGGTCGACCCGCTGGTCGACCGTCAGCGCCGTCAGCGCGGTGTAGCGCCACTCCGGCTGCGACGACAGGATCACCACCTGGTTGAGGTCGGCCAGCAGCGCCGGCGCGCCCAGCATGTCCCAAGTCGCCTCGATCGGCTCCAGGCTGATCTTGATCGTGGCCACCCCGACCACCCGCGCGCCGTCGCGGATCGGGTGCGAGACGAAGTAGCCCGGCTCGCGGCTCTTGGCACCGATCGCGAAATGGCGTCCGACCCGGCCCGACAGCGCCTCGAGGAAATAGGGCCGGAAGGCCAGGTCCTCGCCGACCAGGCTGTCGTCGCCCTTGTCGGCGTTGCTCGAGGACAGCACCACGCCACGCTCGTCGAGCACGAACACCGCCAGGCTGCCCAGGTGGGCGTTGAGCCGGCGCAGGTAGATGTTGACCGCGTCCACCCGGTCCTGGCGCGACGGCGAGCGCAGCAGCGCCAGCACCTCCGGGTTGAGCTGGATGGTGGCCGGCACATGCTCCAGGCGCTTGACCACCCCCTCGACCGCCGAGGCGAACAGGTCGAGCCGGTGGCTGGACTCCAGGCGCAGCGCCTGCAGGCCCTGCTTCAGGCTCAGCGCGTAGCCGGCCCAGCCACTGCCGAGCACGACCAGCACCGCCAGCAGCGCGGCCGCGCCGCGCCGCCACATCGGTGCATGGCGCTGCATGGTCTGGGACGGGGTCGGATCGCTGCTCACCCCGTATTCTGTGGCCAGCTCCGATCCGCATGCCGCGCGTGCGGAGGCGCTCAATGCTGGAGGATCTTGGAGAGGAAGTCCTTGGCGCGAGGGGAACGGGCGTCGGGGTTGCCGAAGAAGTCTTCTTTCCTGCAGTCCTCG